>NZ_JAPSHJ010000013.1 GCF_031179985.1 Arthrobacter sp.
GGCCCTGCGCGCTGCGTCTGAGCCAGGACCCGGTAGAGACGGACTTCAGCGTTGCGAAGTCCTTTGCCTCAACATCCTGGCATCCAAGAAATTGACCCTCATGCCAGATGCCGAAGAGCAACGTCCATGACTCCGGAGAGGTTCCGGCCCGGCACTGCCAATACCATCGGGCCATGTTTGCACCCAGTTCATCAGCCGGAGCTTCCGTCCAGGGATTGCTGAACGGGCTGCGGCCCGGATCGTGGATGCCGCTGGCGGCCGCTTCCACTGCGTGGGGGATGTCCTCGTCGCTGATCGGCCTCAGTTCAAGCCGTGGAGTGGTAAGGGTGAGCCCGAACGCGGGCCAGACGGTGCTGAGAGCAGTCATTCACGAAGCCTAGTTCCAATGCCAGTGTGCCGGGGAGTCACCCGCCGTCGGGGATATCCCAGCTGATGTGCCGGCGGACGTCCGTCAGGTTCATGGACTCGGCCAGGAACAGATCATCAAGCATGTACTCGTCCGCTGCCAGGATCTTCAGTAAATGACCTTCAGCAGGGCCATCCAGCCAGCTGGCGGCGACGCACACTCCCGTGCCGACGTCGACCCTCACCAGGTTGCGGCCTTCATGGCAGAGCGGCGCCGACGGATCAGTTGGCCGATAAGCAGCATTAGGGACAACTATGGCTTGCATTGCCGGCCGTCCCTCATGATCAACTTCAGTGATGGAATGCAGCTCCACCGCATTCAGGTTCGGAAATTCCGCGGGAACCGGGGAATTTCCGGCCAGCTCGACGGGGTCCAAGGCGGCTGCGAAGCGGCCGTTGCCAAAACAGGGTTCACCGTAGGCGGCCTCGGGACGGCGCCGGACCAGCCCGCCGTCGTCGTAAACGGGTGTGACAAGCTGTGGCGGCAGCAACCAGGACTTCCTGGTGGAACTGACATAAAGGCCGTCCCGGGAGTCGTTGATGCCGGTGGTGCTGTGCAGGACCGTGCCGTCTGCTGCTTCGAGGCGCAACGCGCCCGGTCGCCGAAGCCAGGCGCGGACCATAACCGCCTCAGGGGCTTCGTCCCCTGCCGGGGAACCAAGGGGCTGTTCCCGGTACTCAAAGCGGAGGGTCTGCCACTTCCATGGCGAGGACCGGCACAGGTTCCGGAACCGTGTAGGCGCGTCCATGCTGACATTCTGCTGGGCGGATTCCGCCTGGTGCTGGGTGTCCCACGACCACATATCCACAGTTTACGCGTGGGTGTCCGCCGCGGGCCGGGAAAGCCGGTAGCATCCGGAGAGTGATCCGAAGACTGGACGAACTGTGGGAAGTCACACCGTTGGCCTTCTGGCTGGTGCTGGCGGCATGCGCTTACTTTCTGGTCATGGCGGCGTGGCTCACTGTCATCGACGTGAAACACCACCTGCTGCCGAACAGGATCGTTTTTCCCTCCTATGGTGTGGCCGGCGCACTCCTGCTGGGAGCCACGACCGTGTATGCGGTGTCGGGGGCGCTTGCGACTTCGGAAGCGCCCGACGGCGGAGCTTCCCTTTGGGGGATACCAGGACTGCGCATTCTGGCAGGTGCCGGAGTCATGTGGCTCTTCTATTTCATTCTCCGGCTGGTGTACCCGCCGGGCATGGGGTTTGGTGATGTCAAGCTGGCAGGGGTGCTGGGAATCTACCTCGGATATCTTGGCTGGGCGCATGTTTTTGCCGGTACCTTTGCCGCCTTCCTCTTTGGTGGGTTGTGGAGTCTCGGACTGCTGGCAGCCCGGCGCGGAACCCTCAAATCAGACATCCCTTTTGGCCCGTTTATGCTGGCCGGGACTGCGATGGCAATGGTGTTTCTTCCGGCCTGATCTGCCAGGCGTGGCGCGTTTGAATCGTGGGTCTTGCAGGAAACTATCGCTGCTGAAATTGCCGCCATTCCGTAACCGGCGCGCCTTTCCTCCACACCTCTTTGGGCGGACACTGGGAACCGGTACACAAGGTCCTAAGGGTGAAATGGGGGAGGCTGTGAAAGTGGCGGGCAGCCTTTGAGCAGGACGGCGCGGGTACTCCCTCTTGCGGTGGCGTTGGCTGTTGCCCTGGGAGGATGCGGTGATCTGCCAGGGGCACCTGCTGTGAAGCCCACAGCGCCGGTAACCAGCACACTCTCCGAACCCCCGGTGCCTCCTGATTCGCCGTCGGAACCCGGCGGGCCCCAGGAGACAATGCCCGCCGGTACGAATACGCTGCATCCGCAACCCAGCTGTCAGGGGGGACCGTTCGGGTGCCGTACGTTCACCTCTGTTGGCGGAAGGGATGGCTCCGGCGAGCTTGAGTGGCTGAAGGCCCAGCCCCTTGTGGTTTCGTCCATCTTCGTGAATGGCAGCTGGACGATTGGAGTGGGAACACCCTGTAATTCGTTGGGTGTGGACGTGACGGTTGAGGGAAACCAACTGATTCCCGGAACCATCATCGCCACAGCGATGGCCTGCCAGGGCCCCGAAGGCAGCTATGAAAACTGGACCCAGGAGCTCTTCAAACAAGCGGTGACCTGGGAGCTGGCGGGGGAGTCCCTGGTGCTGCGGAACAGCCACGCCACCGTGGAGCTGAAGGATTCCGGGCCCAATCCCTACGGTTAGGCCAGTGCGTTGAATCTGTCCCTGCCGTTTACCTTTCTTATCCCTTTCTGTTGTGGATCCTCAGCTAGGCTGGCTTGATGGCGACTCCGGACTACATTCTCAAGATCCGTCAAAAGATTGGCAACGACCCCCTATGGCTGCCGGCCGTCCGGGGCATCGTCTTCGATGATGAAGGCCGGGTGCTGCTGGGTCAGCGGGCAGACAACAGGCAGTGGGCGCTGATTACGGGAATGCTCGAACCGGGCGAGCACCCCGCGCCAGGTATCGTTCGCGAGATCTTCGAAGAGACGGCGATCATCGCGGAACCCGAGCGCGTGGTCTCCGTAGGCACCGTGGGACCGGTGACCTTCCCCAATGGCGACGTTTGCGAGTTCCTCGATGTAGCCTTCCGCTGCCGCCATGTCTCCGGAGAGCCTCGAGTTAATGACGACGAGTCCCTTGCCGTGGGCTGGTTCAATCTGGACGGGCTGCCGGAGCTTATGCCAGGCCACCTGGCGAGTATCCATCTCGCACTGGACCCTGCAGAGGCCGTTCACTTCGAACCCTAAGGCCGCGCAGTCAGGCAGGCCGGCGGCGGAGTAACCTTCGAGCGGTTGCACACGTTTCGCCCAGGCCTTGGAGCCTGTCTTGAGAGACGCGGAACCGGGGCGCGGGGATGAGGACTGCCCATGACCTTTCAGCTGCCGATCATGGCACTGGTCATAGTCTTCTTCGGAAGGGCTTCCCGAAACCCATCGTGAGCCATTTGGGCTTCCCGTGACACCGGAATGATGACCTCGACCAGCCCGGTAGCCATTCGTTTGGACGTCGCAGGCCATCCCTTTGGGTAGCGGCCTGCAGGCGCCCCAGCTTCTAGTATTTGTAAGTCGGTCGCGTTATTCGTCCGACCACCGAAAGGAACACAGGAATTATGTTTCACAAAGTCAAGGCAGTCATCGTCAAGGAAAAGAACGCTCCGGTTACGGTGGAAACCATCCTGGTGCCGGATCCGGGTCCAGGTGAGGCCCTGGTGGATATCCTCACCTGCGGAGTCTGCCACACCGATCTGCACTACAAGCAGGGCGGGATCACGGATGATTTTCCCATCCTGCTGGGCCATGAAGCCACGGGGGTCGTCAGCGCCGTTGGTCCCGGCGTGACGGAAGTGGCGGCAGGAGACCGTGTCATCCTCAACTGGCGTGCTGTCTGCGGCAACTGCCGGGCCTGTGCGAAGGGACAGCCCCAGTATTGCTTCAACACCTTCAACGCCACACAGAAGATGACCTTGGAGGACGGTACTGCACTTTCTCCCGCCCTCGGCATCGGCGCCTTCGCAGAGAAGACCCTTGTGGCTGCCGGACAGTGCACGAAGGTGGATGAGGACGTCGATCCCGCCGCCGTTGGGCTCCTTGGCTGCGGTGTGATGGCCGGAATTGGGGCCGCAATCAACACGGGCGAGGTCAAACGCGGCGAGTCTGTCGCCGTGATCGGCTGTGGCGGCGTGGGTATCGCTGCGATCGCCGGCGCGAAGCTGGCAGGTGCCACCACGATCATCGCCGTCGACATCGACGTCAACAAGGTGGAGCTGGCCAGGTCCCTGGGTGCCACCCACGGGATTGATTCCTCGAAGGAGGACCCGGTCGAAGCTATTCGGTCCCTGACCGGTGGCAACGGTGCCGATGTGGTGATTGACGCCGTCGGCCGTCCTGAGACGTATAAGCAGGCGTTCTATGCCCGCGACCTTGCCGGCCGCGTGGTGCTGGTAGGCGTCCCGACGCCGGACATGAAGCTCGAACTGCCTCTGCTGGATGTCTTTGGCCGGGGTGGCTCCCTGAAGTCCTCCTGGTACGGGGACTGCCTGCCGTCACGCGACTTCCCGATGCTGGTCCAGCACTACAAGCAGGGCAATCTGGACCTGGACGCGTTCGTCACGGAGCGGATCACCATTGACCAGGTGGAGGAGGCCTTCGAAAAGATGCATGAGGGCAAGGTCCTCCGGTCTGTTGTTGAGCTCCCTTCGGTGGTGAAGCTCTGATGGGCGTGACCATTGAGAACCTGGTCACCTCGGGAACTTTTTCGCTCGACGGCGGCACCTGGGACGTGGACAACAACGTCTGGATCGTGGGGAATGACGACGAATGCGTAGTCATCGACTCCCCGCATGACGCTGCCGCGATCATCAGCCAGGTCCGCGGCCGGAAGGTCCTGGCCATCCTCCTGACCCACGCGCACAACGACCACATCGGAGCGGCCAGGGAAGTAGCTGAGGCAGTGGACGCGCCCATCCACCTGCATCCTGACGACCTGATGCTGTGGGAGCAGGTCTATCCCGGCGACAGGCCGGAGCGGGAACTTGCCGACGGCGATGTCGTAGAGGTGGCGGGTGCTACTCTGCGGGCTATCCACACCCCCGGTCATTCCCCCGGCTCCACCTGCTTTTACCTGGAAGGTGAAGGCACGGTCTTCACCGGAGACACCCTCTTCAACGGCGGACCTGGTGCGACCGGGAGGTCCTACAGCGACTACCCGACTATCCTCACGTCCATCCGGGAGCGGCTACTGACACTCCCTCCCGGGACCGTGGTGCGCACCGGACATGGCGACAACACCACGATCCGAGCGGAGCAGGAGACGCTGGCGAAGGTTTCACAGTAGCCAGCGAACCCAACAGAGTCTGCCCTAAGGCGCGCCGGGAATACCTGGCGCGCCTTAGTCACGCCCGTAACAAAGGAGAGTGAGCCGGCTGAGCGGCCTTTCCTACACGGGATTGTTTCCTTCGGGCTGCTTATCCGGATCCAGGTCACTGCCATAGCCACTGGCTGAAGCGAGACCCGCCACCTGCTGACCTGCATTTGTTTGTCCCGGCGTAAAACCGTTCCGGGCGCCGTCTTGGGTGTCGCCCGCGGCGTCGGGGGCCACGTCCTTCCGCAGGTGTTCGTCCGAAGGCAGGCTCTCTGGAGATTCTTTGTTCGCCATCCTCATAGGGAATCACCAGTGACAGATAGGGGCAAGGGGCCGCTCTCCGAGGGGGCGACATTACGCGCAGCCGGAGCCAGTGCGAATGGCTTTGGTGAGCCGATAGCTTGTGCTGCCGGCCTCCAGCGGCGCACCGTCGCAGGGGTCGATCAGGACGCGTCAGCGTGATGGCGTTCGCGCCAAGTGCGGGCCTTGATACGGAACCGCGACGCCGGCAGCTCCCCGGCAGGGCAGCCCCGGGCCGGATTGGGCGCCTCGGGATCCGGAAAATGTGCTTCGGGTCAGATGACGACCCGGGGCGTAGTTCAGCTACTTCTGTGTAAATGCCGCCGGCTCTTTACCGTCGCGTGAAGCCCATGTTCGCGCTGACCTGCATCCCTGCCTGCTTCAGCGCCTCAGCGAGTCCAGGCGTCTGCTCCGGATCGAAACGGAAAGCCGGCCCGGAAATACTGACGGCCCCGATTACCGTTCCGACGTGGTTGTAGACCGGAACAGCCATGGAGTTGAGCCCGATCTCGAACTCCTCCCGGGCAACCGCGTAGCCATCCCGCGAAACGTCCAGCAGCTGGCTTTCCAGCTTTCCCCTGTTGGTGATGGTCCGGGGAGTCCTGGCTGGCGTTCCGGTCTCCTTCAGGATCCGGTCCCTCTCTTCGGCCGTAAGCGCCGCCAGCAGGACTTTTCCGCTGGACGTAGCGTGAAGCGGCGTGAGACTGCCCACCCAGTCGTAGGTAGCCAATGTTGAGGGACCCATTGCCTGATCCACATTCACGGCGTAGTTGGATCGCAGAACGGCGAGGTTTACTGTTTCCTTGTATTGCTCGGCCAGGCTCTCCAGCACCGGGCGGGCCTCCCGCACGAGGCTCAGCCTGCCCGGAATGGAGCTGGCCAGCCTCAGGATGCCAAAGCCCAGCTGGTACTTTCCGCGCTCGCTGTTCTGGTGGACCATCTCCCTGCTGACCAGAGAGCCGAGCAGCCGTGAAGCAGTGGATTTGTGAATGTGCATCTCTTCAGCGATTTCGCTTACGCCGGCATGGCCGTCCCGGGCCAGGATCTCCAAGACAGCAAGTGCCCGGTCTACGGACTGCACGCCACCTTGCTGCCCGCCCTCAGCCTCAATGTCAGCTCCCTCAGCTTCAATGCCAGATTCAGGGTCAATGTTCGAAGCCATCATCCACGCTCTCGAGTAGTTTCTGCGGCCCGCATACCTGCCAGATAACCGCCGGTAGGGTTCTCTCGATTAGTTCCACAGTGACGATCCTAGACCGGGAAGTGTGACGAAGCTGACATTCCAGATTACGCGGTTGGACGGCGAGGTCAGATCGGGGGTTTCTTCGCGTCGCCGACCAGCCATTCCGTCCCGGCCCCGGCCGTGCGAGACTTGAGAAATCGATCGGCCTGGGGGACCAAGTCAGGAGATTATTGTGGCTGGATGGGCGTACCTCATAGCCGGAATCATGACCGTGGACGCACTCTTGCTTGCACTGGTGCTGCTCAACGTGAAATGGCCAAAACTCTGGAAACGCAGGTAGGACTCCCTGCAGGCAGGGACTCCCTATAGAACTTTGCGGATGGTCTGCTCAAAGCTCGTAACATGGTGAAGGGCCAGCTCGCCTGCTTTGTCGGCGTCACCCTCAGCCACCGCCTTGAGTAAGTCCACATGCTCAGTGATGTGGCCGCTGACCGACGGGACCTTGTCCAACACCAGGCACCAAATACGCGTCGCGAGATTGTCGTAGCGGATCAGGGTGTCTTCGAGGTGGGGATTTGCAGCCGCCTTGTAGATCAGCCGATGGACTGTCAGGTCATACCGCATGAGGTCCCGGGACTCCGCGGGGCTGGGGTCCATAGTGGCAATGGTTGTGGCGGTGGCCAGGAGTTCCTGACGCATTTGGGCACTTGCCCTCTTTGCCGCGCGACGTGCTGCGAGCGGCTCCAGGAGTTCGCGGATCTCGGAGACGTCGGCAAGTTCAGTAAAGTCCACGCTGGTGGCGAACGTACCTCGGCGAGGGTAGGAGACCACCAGATGGTCGATCTCAAGACGTTTGATGGCCTCCCTTACAGGTGTGCGACCATAGCCAAGCTCAGCCGCCAACTGCCCGTCGTTGATGGGCTCGCCGGGACGGATTTCGAGCATGATCAGCTTGTCGCGCAACTGCCGGTAGGCTGCCTCTGCCTGGGACAGGACGGCCTCCTCTGCCGGAGGCAGGACGGGAAGTGCGTTCAAGGGACTCTCCATTCCTCGGTATCTGGCCGAAGCGGAATCTTGGTGAAGCCTGCTGACTCTGCTCTGATTCCAATCCTAACATTGCGCCGACGATTGATATATCAGTCACTTGACCCGACAGTAGTCCCCAGATTCTGACCCAAGTCAGGAAACAGTCCCCGTCCCTGACCATAACGGCGGTGGCCCGGTACCTTTCGTGTGAAAGGTGCCGGGCCGCCGTCGAACTGGTTAAAGCAGTCGAACTGGCAGGGAAGGCTATGCCTTGTGCGGAGGCCTCGTCATGGACATCACGTCGAGGGCTGTGTCCAGCTGCTCCTCGGTCAGTTCGCCGCGCTCGAGGAAGCCCATGGCCACTACTGTTTCGCGGATGGTCAGGCCCTCAGCGACTGCTTTCTTGGCGATCTTGGCGGCGTTCTCATAGCCGATGAACTTGTTGAGCGGGGTCACGATGGACGGGGAAGCTTCCGCGAGGAAGCGGGCACGCTCAACGTTGGCTGTAATGCCGTCGATCATCTTGTCGGCCATCACGCGGCTGGTGTTGGCCAGCAAGCGCACGGATTCCAGGAGGTTGGCAGCCATAACCGGGATGCCGACGTTCAGCTCAAAAGCGCCGTTAGTGCCGGACCATGCGATGGCGGTGTCGTTGCCGATGACCTGGGCGCACACCATGATGGACGCTTCGCAGATGACCGGGTTGACCTTGCCGGGCATGATCGAGGAGCCGGGCTGCAGGTCAGGGATGGCGATTTCGCCCAGGCCCGTGTTGGGACCCGAACCCATCCAGCGGAGGTCATTGTTGATCTTCATGAACGAGATCGCGATGTTGCGCAGCTGGCTGGAAGCCTCGATGAGTCCGTCACGGTTGGCCTGTGCCTCGAAGTGGTTGCGGGCCTCTGTCAGGGGCAACCCGGTGTCTGCGGCAAGCAATTCAATGACGCGCTCCGGGAAACCTGCCGGGGTGTTGATTCCCGTGCCAACAGCGGTGCCACCGAGGGGAACCTCGGCAACGCGGGGGAGTGAAGCGTTGATCCGCTCGATGCCGTAACGGACCTGCGCCGCGTAGCCTCCGAATTCCTGGCCCAGGGTGACAGGCGTGGCATCCATGAGGTGGGTGCGGCCGGACTTGACGACGTCCTTGAACTCGACGGCCTTTCGGTCCAACGAATCGGCCAGGTAGCCGAGGGCAGGGATGAGGTCGTTGATGAGCGCCGAAGTTGCGGCGACGTGGACGGACGTCGGGAAAACGTCATTGGACGACTGCGAGGCGTTGACGTGGTCGTTCGGGTGGACAACCTTGTCGCTTCCGGCGGAGGTGAGGGCACGAGAGGCGAGCTCGGCGATGACCTCATTGGTGTTCATGTTCGATGACGTACCCGAACCGGTCTGGAAGACGTCGATGGGAAAATCGCCGTCGTACTTTCCCGAAGCGACCTCATCGGCAGCGTCGGCAATCGCCTGGGCAAGCTCGCCGTCGAGCACTCCCAGTTCTGCGTTCGCCAGGGCTGCAGCTTTCTTGACCCGGGCAAGCGCCTCAATGTGCGCCCGTTCCAGGGTTTTGCCGGAGATGGGGAAGTTCTCCACTGCACGTTGCGTCTGCGCGCGGTACAGGGCGTTCACGGGGACGCGGACTTCGCCCATCGTGTCATGTTCAATGCGGAACTCTTCAGTAGTGGAAGTCATGGGGCTAGCTTAGGTCGATAGGGCCCTGCACTGAAAACCATGAAGGGCCCCCCTCCGCTGCTCCCAAGAGTCGCGCTGGACCCGCCGGAACCCGCCTAGAGGTCTCCCACTCCGGAAATAAACTGAGCGCGGCCCTCTGCAAGACTGTAAGAGAGTCCAATGACCGCCACCCGACCGGTCTCAATTGCGGTGGAAATCACACGTGAACTGTCCACGAGCCGTTGGGACGTCTGCTTGACGTGCTCAACCACCATGTCGTTGACTTCATGCTGGTCGTTCCGGAGTGATGTCAACACTGAAGGTGTGATCCGCTCCACGAGGTCGCGGATGAAGCCAATCGGCATTTTTCCGGTTTCCACGGCCGCCTTGGTTGCGCTGACGGCGCCGCAGCTGTCATGGCCCAGGACCACGATCAGCGGCACGGCCAGTTCGCTGACGCTGTACTCCAGCGAGCCGAGGACGGCGTCGTCGATGACCTGACCGGCGGTGCGCACCACAAAGGCGTCGCCGAGGCCAAGGTCGAAGATGATTTCAGCGGCAAGGCGGGAATCGGAACAGCCGAAGATGACTGCGAAAGGGTGTTGGTTCTCCACCAACGAGGAACGCCGGGACGCATCCTGGTTGGGGTGGGAGGATTGACCGGTAACAAAGCGCTCGTTGCCTTCGCGCAGGCGGCGCCATGCCAGCGCGGGAGTCAGATAAGTAGCCACGGCCATTACCTTACGACGAAGGTACGGCCGAAGGTGAAACCGTTGCGGGAGGATTACTGTTCAGGGACTCGACGACGGCGGCCGCCAGCACCGAAAACTCGTCCAGCTGCGCAGCCCCGGTCAGCACCACTGTGGTTCCACGGTGGACCAGGACCATGCTTTTCTTTCCTTTTCCGGAATCCCGTAACTCCCAGTCCAGGCCTCCGGCGTTCCGTTTTCCTGTTACCGGGGCGTTCTCAACCTGCTGCACCAACCAGGTCGGATTGGCTCGTGCCGTCTGGGCCAGGCCGATAAACGATTCTTTTGGGGTGAGGTAGCCGACTTCCCAGGTGGGCACTCCGCTTTCCGCTCCGGATTCCCACCGCGCGTAATTGGGGCTGTATGTGTCGCCGGGATTGGGAGCCACTGGTGTGAATCCAGCCACATCCGCAGCATTCTGTGCCACTGCACTGACGTTGATGTCGGGCCGGAAACCGTCACTCTTCGGAGCAGGGTTCATCAGGACTATGGGAAGGAACGCGGCAATGCTCACGGCCAGCGCGATGATCATTCCGATAACCGATGCATTGGCCCGTTTCGCTGCTGCAGCGGGGATTACGGGCTTGACCTGGGTTTGGACGGGGGTGCCGGGAGCCGTGCCGGCGGCTGGTGCCGGGGCATTGCTGACGGGCTTGTCCTGCATATCACTCACCCCTCTATAGTCGCTTATTCGCAGGACGTTCTCACACTCGGTGCCTTTAGCGGTGAGATGCCGCCGTATTTCCGGGCCGAGTCATTTCGCGACCTTCGCTTGCGGCCGCGACTATGATCGAAGCAGAGGAATCACCGTACGGACTTCCGGCCGGACGGGTTCAATGATCGCCACTCGAAGAAGAGGTCCACGTGTCACCTGCGTCTATTACCCAGAAGTACTCCACACTTTCTCCGTCGCTCGCTGTCGGGCTGGACGAGCCTGACCGCAACCTCGCCCTTGAACTTGTCCGCGTCACCGAGGCTGCAGCAATTGCCGGCGGCCACTGGGTTGGCTTCGGCGACAAGAACAAAGCGGACGGCGCCGCCGTCGACGCCATGCGTTCCTTCCTTCAGACCGTCCACTTCAATGGTGTTGTGGTTATCGGTGAAGGCGAAAAAGATGAAGCCCCCATGCTCTTCAACGGCGAGCAGGTCGGTGACGGCACGGGCCCCGAATGTGACGTCGCCGTCGACCCCATCGATGGAACGCGACTGACCGCCCTGGGCATCAACAACGCCCTCGCCGTTCTGGCCGTTGCTGAGCGCGGTTCCATGTTCGACCCCTCTGCCGTGTTCTACATGGAGAAGCTGGTCACCGGCCCGGAAGCCGCCGATATGGTTGACCTGCGTTTACCGGTGAAGCAGAACCTGCACCTGATCGCCAAGGCCAAGGGTGTCAAGGTCAACCAGCTTAACGTCATGATCCTGGACCGCGACCGGCACCGCCCGCTCGTGGAGGAAATCCGCGAAGCAGGAGCCCGCACCAAGTTCATCATGGACGGTGACGTTGCAGGGGCGATTGCCGCTGTCCGCACCGGCACCGGTGTCGACGCCCTGATGGGTATTGGCGGAACCCCTGAAGGAATCGTTGCTGCCTGCGCCATCAAGTCACTCGGCGGCGTCATCCAGGGCCGGCTGTGGCCCACCAGCGACGATGAGAAGCAGAAGGCCATCGACGCCGGCCACGATCTTGACCGCGTGCTTTCAACGAACGATCTCGTCACCAGCGACAACTGCTACTTTGCCGCGACGGGCATCACGGACGGTGACCTTCTCAAGGGCGTGCGCTACGCCAAGGACAAGGTCCTCACCCAGTCCATCGTGATGCGCTCCAAATCCGGCACCATCCGTTTCGTAGACGGCGAGCACCAGGCGAGCAAGTGGGAAGGTTACGCCCGCCGCTAGGCGCCACGCTCCGTCCCTCCGCGAACAGGCAGCTAACGACCTCCGACCCACCGGTTGCGGTCATTGGCTGCCAGTTCGCGTTAAGGGCGTTGAGAGGGGGGATCAGCTCCCGGTTCGCGCCGGAACTTTGCTTCGGATTGCTTTCGCCTTGTCCCGGGCTTTGCGCGCGAGCTGGTAGGCGGAGTAGCGGATTTTCCTGACCGGAAGGTCCCACGTGCCGGCGTAGGCAACTTCGTAGCCGCCGAAGGACTTCTTGAAGGCGGTAAAGCCCGCCCACTTATGGTCAGGTTCGTCCGAGGGGGCCACACCCCAGAGATCCACGTACTTGAGCCCTTTTTCCTTGGCCTCGGCAATAAGGGTCACCAGCAAGGGGATCCCGGCGCTGAGCTTCCGATGAGTGTCGTCCAGGGAGGCATGGGCGTACGTCCGCGTGTCTGCGGAATCATAGGCCAAGGCAGCTGCGATGGGCCCGCCATGGAGTTCGGCAATGTACAGCGTGGCGGCGCCCGCCGGCATGAGGGAAGCCGCCACCTGCCGCAGGTATTCATCGCTTTGAGGCTTGAAGCCGTTCCGCCTGGCCGTCATGTGGAGGAAGTTCAGAAGCACTCCGATGTCCTCCGGATCCTGCGAGCTGCGGAAGGTCACACCCTTTTTGTGGATGTTCCGGTAGAGATTGCGGTTAACCGGTTTCATGGCAGCAAGGATGTCCTTGAAATCCGGCTCCAAGTCAATAATCCAACTCAGTTCAGGCTGCTGGTTCGACGGCGCCGGCTCGAGTCCACGACGCCGCAGGAGGGCGTCCGCTTCATCGGACGGAAGCCCCGCGTTGACGGGCTCGATCCGGACACAGACGGCACCGCAGCGCTTGGCCAGCGCCACCAGCGAGGCCAAGGCCTTGTCGAACGACTCCAGAGAATCAGCCACCGGACCGTACGGCGTGTACAGCACCGCCCCGGCGGGATTCTTCTCTTCGATGGCCAGGAAGCTCCAGCCCGGGCCGGACTCCTCATGCACTGCCCTGCCGAGGGCGCGCTGGAACCCGGCCCACGCAGCGGATTGCAGGAACGACTTCACGATCACGCCCTCAATGCTGTGGTCACGGCAAAAGCACGGGCAGTTTCCGTCGCACCGGACACTGGATGGATGTTCACAGGCGCCTCCGCTGCGGGCACATATGCACTCCCGCCTCGGCCGAGGTGAAGATCTCCCTTGGGGGAGTCGAGCAATACAGAGCCGGAAACTACGATGATCAGGGCCGCCCCGGACTGCGCCACCGGCACCGGCTCGGCCCCTGGAGCAAGCACGACATGCTGCAACTGGAACTCCTTGAACGGCGGGCAGTACAGCTCCTGCCCCAAACCCGACACCTCGGGCGCGAGCATGGGGACCGCAACAGCCGAGAAGTCAATGGTATTGAGCAGTTCCGGGACGTCAATGAATTTCGGCGTCAGGCCACCGCGGAGGACGTTGTCTGACGACGCCATGACTTCGATTCCCAACCCGTGCAGGTAGGCGTGGATGTTTCCGGCAGGAAGATACATCGCCTCGCCAGGGCTGAGCGAAATGCGGTTCAGCAACAAAGAAATCAGCACACCAGGATCGCCCGGGTAATGATCGTTCAGCTCAAGGGCCGTGGTGAGTTCCTTCTCGTAGGGCTTCTGGATCAAGCCGGCTTTTACGGCGCCGACAAGATCCCCGACGGCGTCGGAAACGTCCTGGCCTCCGCTGATCAGGCGCGTAAATGCTGCCCTGAGCCCTTCAGGTTCCGGGTTCCCCTTCAAGTCCTCCATCACGAGGCCCAGAACAGCCGGAACGTCCAACGACAGTTGATCCATGGAACGCGCAACATGCTCCAGCAAAGCGAGGGTGGAGGGAATCGGACGGAATCCGCAAAGTGCCTCGAACGGCGTCAGCGCGAAGATCATTTCGGGTTTGTGGTTGTCGTCTTTATAGTTGCGTTCCACGGCATTGCGGTCCACGCCGGCAGCTTCCTCCCGGGCAAAACCTTCCCTGGCCTGCCTAAGCGTGGGATGGACCTGCAGGGACAACGGGCTGTCGGCCGCCAGCACCTTCAGGAGGAACGGCAGCCGGGGTCCAAACTCAGAAGTGCTGGCAGCGCCGAGGTGGTGCACGGGGTCGTCCGCGATGAGGGAGTCCAGCCTTTGCATACCGCCGTCGGACGTCTTCGCGACGGAAGGGGCGCCGGGGTGGGCGCCGAGCCATAGTTCGGCTTCAGGTCCGCCGGACGCCGGCCGTCCCAGAAAACCTGCTATTGCCGTCTTCGAACCCCAAGCGTAAGGGCGGAGGACATTCTCAATTTCGTACAAAACCAGAAATCCCTATCTGTTGCTGCTTCGTGATGGCTGCATCGTGTGGCCGGCTCACTGACGTCGGCGGCCGGAAGGGTCTACAACGGTGCGCACTGGCCGTTAGTGGCTACGAGCTCGCGGATCGACTGTTCGTCGCCGTTGCGTTTGAACTCATTCAGCAGTTCCGCTGTGATCGGTTGCCCATCGGGCGTCGTGGTCACCGGTGTGAAGTCCGACGGCGCCGGCGCGGGCTGCGTCAGGGGCACCCCGGTCAGCGGTCCCGCCGCCATGGGCTGACCGCCCGAGGCTGCCTGCCGGGCGAGAGGTTCGACCATGGTGTCGTCCAGGGCACCAGCCGTCGGGGACGCCTGGCTGCCGAGCAGTTGGCGGACTTTGTCGTGGATGATGCCAAAGTCCGGGACGGTGGAGAAGGAGGCATTAAAGTCGGGCGGGCCGATGGTCAGGCGGGCGACGTCCTGCCCCTTGGCCTTCACTGCAAGATCCACAAAGCTCCCCAGTTGGGAAGCCGAGATGTTGGAGTCCACCACCTTGGTTCCGGCCTCAGCGATGTCCTGGAATTTGGACAAGAGAGTAGCCGGGTCCAATTGCTTCAGCATGGCCTGCTGGACGCATTGTTGCCGCTGGATGCGTGAATAGTCGTCCACAAATTCCCGCGACCGGCCATACCAGAGCGCGTGGTGACCATCCAGATGCTGTTCACCTGCAGGAATCCATCCCTCAGGCATGCCATGGATCCCGTTCGCCTCGTCCACCATCAGACCGCTCATGGGAACCCACCCTCCGGCCTTGATCCTGATGCCGCCCATGGCATCGATGAGCTTGGAGAAGCCCTCCATGTCCACGAGGACGTATGCCTGAACCTTGATGCCGAGGGAGCCCGAGACGGCTTCGAGAGTTGCCTGTGCACCTGGGTCGGCGACACCGGGATACAGATCCTGGTGTTCATTGGTGACCTCGGTGTTGATGGCGTTGATGAGGCATTCATTGCCGCAGTCATAGCCGTCAGGGTAAATCTGGCGCATCGGTGAGTCTTCGCTGAACTGTGCATTCTGCAGGTTTCGAGGGATGGAGATAATGGCTGTCTTGCCGGTTTCGGCGTCGACGCTGATCACCGACAGGCTGTCAGGACGCCGTCCCGTGCGGTCGGCACCGGCGTCACCGCCCATCATCAAAAAGTTGTACCTGCCCTCGGAGGGTTCGATGGCGGGCCCTGTTGCGTTGAAAATACTGCCGATGGCGTTTCGGCCGATGTTCAGCAGGTAGGCAGCATAGCCCAGGGAACCGCTGCTCAGGACCATGGCAAGTACCAACGCAACGCCGACAGCGGGCCGGACGCGGGGCTCAAGAAGGACCGGACGGATCAGCCTGAGGGTATTGACGAACAAAATGGCCCATCCCACAGCCAG
Source organism: Arthrobacter sp. (assembly GCF_031179985.1). Lineage (GTDB taxonomy): Bacteria > Actinomycetota > Actinomycetes > Actinomycetales > Micrococcaceae > Arthrobacter. The sequence continues at coordinate 15,819 of NZ_JAPSHJ010000013.1, forward strand.
GGCAACCAGGAGCAGGATGAGAATCAGGGAAGAGACCGGGTTTGTGACAATTCCAATCAACAGCGTCCGGTTCGTGGCTACCAGGACCAGCATGAGCACAATAAGCACCCAGGCCGCCAAGGTCACACGCAAGGCACGCCGGCCAAGTCTGCGGTCACCGGCAACAATCTGCGCGCTGCCCGGTGCGAACAATGTGAGCAGGATCAGGACGAAGGCACGCTTCGTCCTGACGGGGGCGGCCGCACTGGCGGGATGACGTACCGGGTCCGTCAGGACACCGCCTTGCTGCTCATCCCTGTGTAGTTGGGTGTTGGACATTTTGTGCTCCCTAACGGCTGCCCCGGCGGATGACGTTTTCGTCGGAGAACACTTCGCCGGCTTTCTGGCGGAGGGCCTCGCCCTTGCGGGTGGCGACGTTATTGAGTTCCTGCGCGAATTCCAGCAGCTCACTCCGGAGACGGAGCGCCAGTTCATCGGTCCCGGAGGCGAGCGTCCGAACCGCGAGCAGCCCCGCGTTGCGGGCCCCACCGATGGAGACTGTCGCGACCGGCACTCCCGCCGGCATCTGCACGATGGAAAGCAGGGAATCCATGCCGTCAAGGGTCTTCAGGGGAACAGGAACGCCGATGACCGGCAAGGGCGTCACCGACGCCAGCATCCCGGGCAGGTGGGCGGCACCGCCTGCACCTGCGATGATGACGCGCAAGCCGCGCTCATGGGCGGTTTGGCCGTAACGGATCATTTCGAGAGGCATCCGGTGTGCCGACACAACGTCCGCTTCAAAGGGGATGCCAAACTCGGCCAAGGCATCGGCGGCAGCTTCCATGACCGGCCAGTCGGAATCGGAGCCCATGACCAGGCCAACAATGGGAACGGGCTGTGCGGTGCCGGAAGGAGCCGCAGCTTCGCTGGTCATGAGTTCTCCTCGGAAGTTGCAGTTGCCGTCTGGGCAGGACGCCGGCCGTCGCGGATGGTGGCGGCGACCGTCGTCGCGCGTTCCCTGAGGGACTCAACATCCGCCGCCGAGGCGCCCACCAGGTTGACATGGCCTATCTTCCTGCCCGGACGCACCGCTTTGGCGTAGCAGTGCACCTTCGCGGCCGGCTCGACGGCGAGGGCGAGGTGATAGGCCGAATAAAGGTCCTGGTTCTCTCCGCCCAGGAAGTTTTTCATGACCGCCACGGCGCCAAGGACGTCGGTGGCCCCGAGGGGAAGGTTGAGGACCGCACGCAGGTGCTGTTCGAACTGGCTGGTCACCGAACCGTCCTGGGTCCAGTGGCCGGTGTTATGCGGGCGCATGGCCAATTCGTTGATCAGGAAACCTGCGCCTACCCCTGGCGTCTCAAACATTTCTACAGCCATAACGCCGGTCACTCCGAGCTCATTGGCGATGCGAACCGCCGCCTCTTCGGCGGCCGCCGCCACATCGAGGGACATGCCCTGGGCTGGAGCGATAACCTCGTCACACACTCCGTCCACCTGCACCGTATGCACTACAGGCCAGGCCCGGGATTCACCATCCGGCGTCCGGGCTACGAGAGCTGAGAGTTCTCTGCTGAAATCGACCTTGGCTTCAGCCAGGAGGGGGTTCATGGCGTCGAACCAATCGCTGGTGGCAGCAGCTTCCTCCGGTGTTGCGACAATCCGCACCCCCTTGCCGTCGTATCCGCCGCGAGGCATTTTCAGCACCACTGGCCAGCCGGTTTTGTCGCCGAACTCAGTAAGTTCCGCAACATCGTGCACAGCCGCCCACGCCGGATTCGGGAGCTCTAAACGGTCGATGGCGGCACGCATGACCAGCTTGTCCTGGGCGTTAACCAAGGCGTCCGGTCCGGGTTGAACGTTGACTCCTGCCTCCAGGAGGGCGCGGAGATGCGCAGTGGGGACGTGCTCGTGATCGAAAGTCATAACGTCAAGGCCGCGGGAGAACTCCAAGAGGGCGTCCAGGTCCTTGTAGTCGCCGACGGGAGCGGTGGGTACCGCTGACACTGCCGAAACGTCCTCTCCTTCGGCAAGAACGCGGAGTTCGAAGCCGAGGGCGGTAGCTGCAGGGGCCATCATGCGCGCTAATTGGCCGCCGCCAACTACGCCGATTACAGGAAAAGTCACATGTGCCAGCCTACAGAATGGGGGGCCGGTTGCGGACTTCCACCCCGCCAGGAACGTGTTTTACGCCTCATTCGTCCGCTCCCTGCGCGTAAATGGAGGATATTCGGAGTAGTCTCCCAGCCTGCCGGGCTAAAATGGACTCTCGGCCCAGTGGCCTAATGTTCATTTAGCCATGGAGGGTCATGTTTTACTCAGTTGCAGAGCGTATCCGGGGGCTTGCCTCGCTCTTCTGGCGCGAGGTAGCCAAGTTCGGTGCTGTGGGCGGTGTGGCGTTTGTCATCGACAACGGGCTGACCTATTACCTCATGCACGGTCCAATGATCGACAGCAATGCAAAGGCACGGCTGGTTGGAGCCACTGTCGCAACCATCTTCTCGTGGATCGCGAACCGACTCTGGACATTCCGCCACCGCCGGCAGGACAACGTGACACGCGAGTTCATCATGTTCGCGCTTATCAACGGCATCGGCATCGGGATCTCCACCGGCTTGACGGCTGCGGCACAGTACGGCCTCAACATCACCGATAAGAACCTCCTCTTCCTGGCAGGAGTCTTTGGCATTCTGGTGGCAACGGTAGTGAGATTCTTCGCTTACCGGTTCCTCGTTTTCAACAAGGAACTCGATGAAGAGCCGGAGTTCTCCCACGACCACGAGCTCATTGAACTCCACCCGCACGCCCACGAGAAGGAAGCAGTCACTGTGCCCGGGCACGATGCCTCGGAAGCGGGGATCCAAAACGCTGTCAAGGATTCGGACGGACCAGGAAAAGCTCTCTGAGTACGTCCGTCCACTGACCTGCTCTGAGAGTTGAGCGTCTGTGAGTTGAGCTGCAGTGTCAGCTGCCTTGCACGCGCTCGTTGGCGAGGAGCTTGTCCGTAATCTCCACATCGGAGTGCACCAGAACGACTGACCCATCCTGCCGCCAGGCTCCCAGGGACTGCATCAGGACCTGCTCCAGCCCCTCGCCGGCCTTCACCAGGAGCCGGGCCCCGTCTTGATGACTTACGGCGAAGCCGTCAAGCAGATCAGAGTGACGGTACGTGGTTCCATCAGCGGATGTGACGGCCGGGTCCGTCGGATCCGGGTCGGTGTGCGACATAAAAACGTCACCATGGGAGCGGACCTCGGCAGCGTAGTCAACGACGCCGGGTGGCAGTTCACCGGGCCAGCGCATGGCCAATGCCGGCAGCGGAACCGCAATGACCGCGTCGTAGGTGGCTGAACCTCGTGGCGCTCCGGGCTCGCCGGTGACAAGAAGGTCCGCTTCGCCGTCGTCCAATACTGTGGTCATCCCGAGCTGCCAGGCAGCCAAGGCCAGAATGATCGATTTCCAGTGCGGGGGCAGGTCAAGCCTGAGACGGGAGCCGGGGCCGGCGTCGAGCTCGTCCTGGAGCAGATTGCTGGTTTTGGCGACCCAATTGTCCAGTACCCGGCCCGAGAGCTCCACACGTTCTGAGTCGGGTCCGTACCAGGTAAGCCGCGGTGAGGTGGAATGTCCGGAACGCAGGGCTGTCATCAGTTCAGTCGCCGGGATGCTCATGGTTCCCATCTTGCCACGAGCCCTCACGGCGCAGAACCGGGACCTCGGGCGTTGAATCGAGACCTGCTGTGGGTTTGATCGGAAGGCTTTCCGGGCCTGCCCGAACTGCTGGGAACCTGCTGTGTGATCTCCGACACGTTCAACGTTACTAACGTTGGTGGTGTTACTTGACCCAGACCGCAACTTTCCCCGGGATTTGGGTAAATGCCAAGAAAAAAAGTCAGCATGCTGTCAAAATCGTTGCTGCTACGCGGCCTTAACGGAAAATTCCCGGGCGTGGCGCGGCACCGAATCGCGCCTTGTGTTGATTATTATCCCGGACACCGCTTGACGCACTGCTACTTACACACGTGTAATTAGTTATCGAAAGCCCTTGCGCGACTACGTGGCACACAACCGAGTGTCTCAGGATGCAGGCAAGGGCGGAAACATCAGGAAGGGACGCCATGGGGCAAGCTGAGCGTATCCAGGAAGATGCCGTCGTAGCCGGTCAGGCAACGGCAAAATACCGTTCAAGGGGGGTACCAAGCGACTGGTACGTGGATCCGGCTGATCCGGATGCCGCGGAACGGTACGACCAGAGCACTAAGGATTCACTGCAGGACCAGGCCACAGCATTTCTGGCCGCACACGAGGCACTTCTGGAGGGGACCCAGGAGCAGGACGATGATCCTCTTGACCCGCCTATGGAGCTGCAGACGCTCCATTCGGGAACCACCGCCCAGCCTGTCTGGATCGGCCTCCCCTTAGAGCAAGGCTTCGACGACGAAGGCGAACTCGGATGGCAGACCGATGCGTTGTGCGCCCAAACCGATCCGGAAGCGTTCTTTCCTGAAAAGGGCGGATCAACCCGTGATGCCAAAAAGGTTTGCGGAGCATGCAATGTTCGCTCTCAATGCCTGGAATACGCGTTGGCGAACGATGAAAGGTTTGGCATCTGGGGAGGCCTCTCCGAGCGTGAGCGTCGCCGGCTGAGAAAGCGAGCGGTCTGATTCATCAGGACGTACTGGTCACGGCCGTTGTGGTTTCCCACAACGGCGGTGGCTATCTCCCTCGGACCTTGGCTGCGTTGACGCAGCAAACCCGGCCTGTTGATGCCTTTATTGGCGTGGACACCGGTTCCCGTGACGATTCGGCAGCGCTTCTGGAAGAAGCTTTCGGGCAGGCGAATGTTGTCTCCTTCAACGGTACAAAAACCGGTATGGGAGGAGCTATCAGGGCCGGCCTGGCTGCTAAGGCGCCGTGGAATCCGGAGAGCCAAACGGTCAACGAATGGATCTGGCTGCTTCACGACGACGCCGCACCCCATCCTGGCGCCCTTGCCGAGCTGTTGTACGCCGTCGAACGTGCGCCCTCGGTGACGGTAGCGGGGTGCAAGCAATTGGACTGGGACGCCGGGCGCCGCCTCATCGACGTCGGGCTTTCTACGAGCCGTTGGGGTGAGCGGCTGACGCTCATTGAGGTTGACGAGCTCGATCAGGGCCAGTACGACGGCAGGACCGATACTTTCGCGGTCAATTCGGCCGGCATGCTGGTGCGCCGCGATGTCTGGGAGGACCTCAAGGGCTTCGACCCGGCACTTCCGGGAACAGGCGACGACGTCGACTTCTGTTGGCGTAACAGGCTGGCAGGTCACCGGGTGGTGGTTGTGCCTTCAGCGAAGGTCTTTCATGTGTCCCACCGCCCGCATGCCTTGGGTAATGCCGCGGCGGCGAGAAAGGCACAGGTCTACCTGCGGCTCAAGCATTCACAACTGTGGAAGGTCCCGGGGCACGCCATCGGTGCATTGCTGGGCAGCCTGTTCAAGGTGGTGTTAAGCCTTGCAGTGAAGGACCCCGGTCACGGATTCTCCCAACTGCTCGCCACCCTGGTTTCGTTGAGTCGACCGGCTGCTGTACTCCGGGGCCGGCGCGAAGCTGCACGTACCAGGCGTATCCGTCGCTCCGTCATCAAGGGACTCCAGACGCCCCGCCGCGAGGTATGGTCCCACCGGCGTTCTCTCATGGAAGCGATTGGCTCCCACGATTCCGATGACTCCCTCTCCAATGATCCTTTGGACGAGCAGCCAAGTGGAGACTCCAGTGATGACTTTGCCGCTCTGACCACAACAAAACGAGGGTGGGTGGGAGCCGGCGCCCTGGCTGCGGTCATCCTGGCCGCCGTCGCTTCAGTGACGGGGCTGTTGACCCTGTTCCAGGCCGAAGCCGTTTCCGGTGGAGCCCTCCTGCCCGTTTCGTCAGGTCTTTCCGAGGTCTGGCACCACGCCTCGAGCTGGTGGATAGGACTGGGAGCCGGTATGCCCGGCCACGGTGACCCGTTCGCTTTCCTCCTGTGGGTGCTCAGCGTCCTCGGCGGTGGCAACGGCAATGTGGTTATTACCTGGCTCGTTTTCCTCGCGATGCCGCTTTCTGGCCTGGCGGCCTGGTTTGCGTCCGGGGGATTTACAGCACGCCGAAGGATTCGATTCGTCGCGGCGCTGCTCTGGGCCGGAGCTCCGGCCGTGCAGGTTGCGCTGAACCAAGGCCGTCTGGGCGCTCTTCTGGCACACGTCATGCTGCCTTTGCTGGTCCTTGCGCTGTTGCGTGCCACAGGCACGGCAATCGGTCATGGCCGGTTCAGTCTTCCCGCAGAGGGGGAGTCGCGGTTCCGCGAAAATCCGCCCAGCAAGCCAGGAATCAACGGAACTCCCTCCTGGACCGCGGCTGCTGCAGCGGGCCTTGTTTTGGCAGTTGTAACTGCCGCTGCGCCATCCCTGTTGTTGCCTTCGTGCGCCGTGATAGTCCTGCTGGGCATCATGTTGCGCGGCCGTGGGAGAACCCTTTGGTGGACTCTGCTGCCGAGTGCTGTCCTCTTCGTTCCTTTCGGACTTTCTTTGCTGGACCGTCCGCGTGCCCTGTTGGCTGACCCGGGACTGCCCCTGGCATTTGATGCTGCCCCTTTGTGGCAGCAAGTTCTGGGACAGCCCCTGGCGTTTGACGTCTTTGGCGGACTGTCAGGCCTTCCCGTTTTTTCCGGCTACGGCGTTCCCTGGGCTCTGCTCCTGGCCATCCTTGTTGGCCTGCCCAGTTTGTTGCTGGCCGTGGCGGCCCTCTTTGTGCGCGGTCGCGGCGCTGCCACAGCCCGAACCCTGTGGGTGGCTGCGCTGATAATTCTCGCGGGAGGCTGGCTGGCTGGCAAGGTTGCCACCGGAGAGTCCACCGGCACTCTGGTGACACCCTTCACCGGCCCGTTTGTTTCTGCCGCTTCCATTGCGTTTCTGGGGGCAGCGGTTATTGGAGCGGAGAGGCTGTTGGCCGTCTCGGAACGGGTCACAGATTCGCAGGGGAGGCGTGTCGCCACCCGTTCGCTGGCCATTTTGACAGCTACTATGCTTCTCGCCGGTCCGCTTGCCGGTCTCACTGCATGGACGGCTCAAAACGTCATCCCCCAGGCCGCCGGTGAAGACGATCCTGAGCAGGGCCAGCCGCTGGGCACGCCAATGCTGATAGCGGCAACCCAACCACGGATACTGCCTGCGACTGCCATCGACCGCGGTGTGGGACCGGAACAGACCCGGACTCTCCTGATCAGTACGCAGCAGGACGGGTCCTTCGATGCCACCCTGATGCGCGGCGCGGGGACCACCCTTGATGACCTGTCCACCATCGCGGCCGCCCGCAACATCATGGGGGAGCCGGGGGAGGAAACAGTCAGGGACGACGACGCCGCCACAGCCTCCCTCCGTACAGCTGTAGCCACCATAGTTGCTGCCCAGGGCGTGGACCCCCGTCCTGAGCTGGAGCAGTTGGGCGTCGGTTTTGTAGTTCTCCGTGCGGCCGACACTGCCGCGCAGCTCACGGCCAGCAGAATGGATGCCGTTCCTGGGCTTGTCACTGTAGGCCAAACGGACGTCGGCTGGCTGTGGCGGATCAGTCCGCTGAACCAGCCAGTCATCGATGCCGCCGACATCGCCCACCGGGTCCGCATCGTTGACGGAAAAGGCGCAACCGTCGGGATGGTTCCCTCCGGACTCGAGTCCGTCGACGTTCCGGTATCTGCGGGCGAGGAAGGACGATTGGTTGTCCTGGCGGAACGAGCGGATGCCGGTTGGACTGCGTGGCTGGATGGACGACGCCTCACGTCAACTACCTCCGGTTGGGCGCAGGCCTTTACGCTGCCGGCGCAAGGGGGGCAATTGACCATCCGCTACGAGAATCCGTGGGCATTCCCTTCAGGCCTGATCCAGGCGATTGTCATCGGACTGACCATCATTCTTGCCATTCCCGTACCTGCCCGAAGGCTGAACTCCGGCCTTTCACGGGACGAAGGCTCGCTGCGTAAGGAACACCAGAATGCATAAGGATGACGACGACGTGGTGCCGCCCCCGGAAGCCCCGGAACTTCCGCCCCTGCTGCCCAAGCGGGACGCTGCACCACGCGTCAAACCTGCGCTGCACAGCAGGGCTGCGCCGTCCGGGAACGCACCTGGAAAACCGCCCCGCAAGCCCGGCAGGCCCACGAAGAAGCCGGCTAAAGCGGTCAGGGGCGGCAAAGGGTCACGGTTGAAGGGCTCCGCCAGTACTGTGAAACGTGTCCTGTCGGCTGTGGGCGTTCTGGCCTGTGCTGCCGGCATGGTGACTGCCGCGTCCTTCGTTCCTTCCGCCTCAGGCGGCAGGCACATTGACGCGCCGCTCACGGCGGTCCCGGCAGGAAGTAAGGTGGAAATCTGCCCGGGACCCGCCCGGCTCCTTGAGGGGACACCTGTTGGAACCGATCCTCAGTTCAGCCCTGAATCCGGTACTGCAAACAGCCAGGTTGACGCTGCCGTTTTGAGCACCAGCGCAGGGAAAGTTCCGGAAAGCCGGTTGGCAGCCCTCGACGGAAAAACTCTGACAGAGGTCTCGAAAGATGCGGAGGGCGCTCTGGCGCAAACGGGTGCTGCCGCTCTCGCGGCCGGTGTTGTTTCCCAGCGCGACGTCGATGCGGTCAGCGTTCTGAGCGCCGATGCACTCAACAACCAGCAGGCGACCGCCAGCGCAGTCATGAGCTACACAGCTACGGACGGAGACCTCCGAGGGTCCGCCGCTGCAGCCTGCCAGGAGCCGGCCAATGATTTGTGGCTGGTGGGGGCAAATACGTCGGTGGGCAGGACAGCGGTCCTGAACCTGAGCAATGCTTCCAGCACTCCGGCAACCGTCAGCCTGGATCTGTACGGCAAGGCAGGGCAAATCCAGGCTCCTGGAAGCCGGGGTCTGCTGGTTCCCCCGGGTAGCACCCGTGCCATCGTCCTTGCAGGACTTGCCGCTGAACAGGACAGGCTTGGCGTCCATGTCCGAAGCGTGGGCGGTCCCGTCACTGCAGTCATCCAACAAAGCGTCCTCCGTGGACTGACCCCGGGTGGTGTGGACTTCATAGCGCCAGGGGCGCCGCCGTCAGCGCGGCAGGTGGTGTCCGGATTGTCCATTCAGGACCCCGCCGACATCAAATCCCAGACGTCAAAGAGCGGCTATGCGGATGCCGGACCTGCGCTTCAGTTGGCCGTTCCCGGACCGGTGGACGCCGTGGTGGAGGTCAAGCTCTTTGGACGTGACGGCCAAAAAGCCCTTCCCAACGGAGGTGTGGTCACCGCGAAGGCCGGCTCAGTAACGGAAGTTTCCCTCGCCGGGGTTCCGGCGGGCCAGTACACGGTGTCAGCCAGCTCTGATGTCACGTTTGCCGCCGCGGCACGGGTAACCCGGGGAACAGCATCGGGTGGAGCGTCCGACGTCGCATGGTCACCCTCTTCAGCAAGGCTTGGGAGCGAGCATGTGGTACCCGTCCCTCGTACAGGGGAGCGGATTCTCGTGTTCGGGGCACCAGAGGACCGGGCAAAGATCACCTACACGCCCATCACCGAGGACGGAAAAATCCGTAAAGCCGGCACCGCGGACATTGCAGGGGGCACGACGGCGAGTATCAAGGTTCCCGACAAAGTGGACGGGGCCGCGGTGCTGGGTTACGTCATCTCCGCTTCCGGTGACCCTGCTTACGGCGCCGTCCTGCTGGGACAGGATGAAGGTACTGACGTCTCCGTGGTGGCTTTTGCCCCGGGTGCTGCCGGCCAGGAAGAGGTTCCGGTAACCCTGGGTTACTAGTGCTTCATTGGCACGAACACCGAATTATTGCTGCCGGCGTTCGCCATCAGCTGCGAGCTTTTAGACCTGGCGGCTCAGTACCGCCGCCGGTAAACGGGGTCCAGTGTCTCGGGCGCCACGCCAAGCATTTCTGCCGTATGCTCCACCACCACGTCGTGAACAAGATCCTGCAGCTCTTCCCTGCTGGTGCAGGCCTGCTCCACAACCCGACGGTAAACAGTAATAACGGGACCTTCGTCCTCTGCGGCGGGTTCGTAGGAGCCCATGGGCGCGGGAGCAGAATCGGCTACAAGCTGTTCGAGCCCTGGCGGGATTTCATCCACGGCAAAGCGGACGCCGTCGAGCGGCTTTCCCCAGATATCATGCAGACGCTGGGCGGAATCGAGGACCAGCTCATCAAAGCGTTCGGAGCGGGTGCGGTAACCGGGCAGGGTTGGAAGCATCAGTTCCCCTCGGAGGCCGCGCCCGTGCCGGTTCCTGCGCCGCTGCCTGAAGCCCTTGCTCACGACGGTTTTGCCCTTGGTTTTGCCCCTTGCGCTGGTGGCGCTGGAATCCTGAAGGCTGGCGTCCTGCGGGCTGGCGGCCTGGTCAGCCAACCGGACCGTAAAAGCCGGATCGTGGTTCGATGACTGCATACACTGACTGTAAACCCGCGGAATGAAATTCGCGACAAAAACGTCGCAGCCACGGCCACTGGATTTATCAGGCGGAACGGCTGGCAAGGCACGCGGCAGGCACGGCGCCGCAATGCAAGGAGCCGGGCTGAAGGGGGAGTAGTCTGTGATGTCGTGGGTGCAATTCGTCAATGTTCAAGATCAGCCTGCCGCCAATCCGCGGTGGCCACTTTGACGTACGTCTATGCAGACTCAACGGCCGTCCTGGGTCCTTTAGCCACTTACGCTGAGCCGCATTGTTACGACCTTTGCGAGCAGCACGCCGGATCTTTGACCGTTCCGCGCGGCTGGGAGGTACTGAGACTGGCAATGCCCACCCATCCACCCCAGCCGGGTCCGGATGACCTCTTGGCGCTGGCACACGCTGTTCGGGAGGCGGCTTCCCGCCCTTCAGAAAAGGAGCCGTCGCCCGGCCACCGTTCATCCCCGGGCGTCCTTGAAGCTCCCGCTCCCACCGAGGGCACCCGCCGGGGACATTTGCGAATCCTCCGCGAACCGTCCTGAGGGCAACTGGCGGTACGCTTGAAGCTGCAAATCCGTCAGCTAACGGCGCCCCGCTGCGGCGCCCGCCAGGAGCATCCACCATGCCAAAGATCAGTGCTGAACTGCTGTCTGTCCTGCGTTGCCCCGTAACGGGATCTTCGCTCGTACAAGAAGGCGACGAACTCGTGTCGACGATGCCAGGGGAAACCGGCGAAATGCTCCACTATCCCATCGAGGATGGCATCCCGCTGCTCTTGCCGCCCGAACTTCTGCCAGCCGCGACTGCGGCATCGTCGGACCAGCATGACGCAGTCCTTCACACTGCGACTGGGCGCCTGGACGACCACTAACAGAACGCCGCGCGTCCTGGCCCCGCCCGGCCACCAACTTTTCCAGTACATCTTTCCGGCTTTACCAAAGGATCCACATGACTCTCGACTACAAGGTTGCTGATATTTCCCTCGCTGAGGCCGGGCGGCACCAAATACGCCTGGCGGAGCATGAAATGCCCGGGCTCATGTCCCTGCGCGCAGAATTCGGTCCCACTCAGCCCCTCAAGGGCGCCAGGATCGCCGGTTCTCTGCACATGACGGTCCAGACCGCCGTTCTGATCGAAACACTGACGGCGCTGGGTGCCGAGGTCCGCTGGGCCTCCTGCAACATCTTCTCCACCCAGGATGAAGCCGCCGCCGCTGTTGTCGTAGGCAAGGGGACCGAAGATGATCCCCAGGGCGTCCCGGTTTTCGCCTGGAAAGGTGAAACCCTCGAGGAGTACTGGTGGACCGCCGAGCAGATCCTCACCTGGCCTGGCGCGGACACTGATCCGGAACTGGGACCGAACATGATTCTCGACGACGGCGGTGACGCCACGCTGCTGGTTCACCGGGGTGTGGAGTTTGAGGCTGCCGGAGCCGTCCCGTCGGCTGGCGCGGACGATCCTGAGGAATACGCGATTGTCCTGGACCTGCTCAAGAGGACCCTCACCGAGGATCCGCAGAAGTGGACCAGGATGGCTGCCCGGATCCATGGCGTCAGCGAAGAGACCACCACCGGGGTCCACCGGCTGTACCAGTTGGCGGAGCAGGGAAAGCTCCTGTTCCCGGCCATTAACGTTAATGATTCGGTTACCAAGAGCAAGTTCGACAACAAGTACGGAATCCGCCACTCCCTGCCGGACGGACTCAACCGGGCCACCGATGTCCTCATAGGCGGCAAGGTCGCCGTCGTCTGCGGTTATGGCGACGTCGGCAAGGGTGCCGCGGAAGCCCTGCGCGGCCAGGGTGCCCGTGTCATTGTCACCGAGATTGATCCCATCTGCGCCCTCCAGGCTGCGATGGACGGCTACCAGGTGGCCAGGCTTGAATCCGTGTTGGCACAGGGTGACATCTTCATTACCACCACGGGCAACAAGGACGTCATCATGGCCGAGCACATGGCGGGCATGAAGAACAAGGCCATCGTGGGAAACATCGGCCATTTCGACAACGAAATCGATATGGCCGGACTGGCCCGGATACCAGGCATCCGTAAAGTGGAAATCAAGCCCCAGGTCCACGAGTGGGTTTTCGCTGATGACTCCTCAGGGGAAGAGAAGGGCCGGTCGATCATTGTCTTGTCCGAGGGCAGGCTCCTGAATCTGGGCAACGCAACCGGCCACCCGTCCTTCGTCATGAGCAACTCGTTTGCGAACCAGACCATCGCGCAGATCGAGCTCTTCACGAAGAAGGATCAGCCCGACGGGCAGCGGGAATACGAGAACCTGGTGTACGTCCTCCCCAAGATCCTTGACGAAAAGGTGGCCAGGCTCCACCTTGATGCCTTGGGAGTTGAACTGACCGAGCTCTCGAAGGACCAGGCTGAGTACCTGGACATCGACGCTGCCGGTCCGTATAAGCCTGAGCACTACCGCTACTGATGCCAGTTCCAGCAATGGCCCCGGACCGATCCGGGGCCATTGCTGGAACGGCGCCACGCCGGGTGCCGGATCAACGCCGTGGTCTTGGGCTGTTTGGACGTGGGATAAAATTGGTTTGTCGGCAATGCACGCTGGACAGATTAAACGGGGGCTGACCATCGGCCTGTCGGGGGACACGGAGAATTTGGCATGACTGAGACCAGGAACCGGAAGACCGGGAAAATCATTGCCGTTGTGGCGATGTGCGCGGCTGTTGCCGCTGGAGGCATAGGAGTCGCAACCGCTCCCAGCTGGGCCGGCCAGGCTATAGCCTCCGAATCCGCCAGCCCCGTCCGCAACACCCCAGGCCTTGCCGCACCTGTGGTGAAGGCCGTTGAGCTTGGCGTCACTCCCACCGACGGCGCGCAAAGCGTCAATCCTGCTGCGGCCCCGTCCGTGAAGGCCATCAACGGGCAGGTAAAGGACGTGGTCCTGGTCCCCGCCGACGGCGGGACGCCTCTTGAAGGTACCCTGAGCGCGGACGGCACCACGTGGACGGCCGTTGACCCCCTTACCTTCAATACTGCCTACAACTACAGTTTCACGATTGTTGATGAAGCCGGCCGCGAGACCAAAAAAACCCAGACGTTCACCACGGTAGCGAAGGCGAATGAAGCCGACGCAGCGGTGTACCCGGAGAACGGCGCCACCGTGGGTTCGGGCCAGCCCATTGAAATCGTGTTCAGCGAACCTGTGATCAACAAAGAAGCCATGGAAAAGGCAGTCACCGTGACGGCCTCTTCCGGGCAGGCAGTTGCCTGGCGCTGGTACTCGGACCAGCGCGTCCGGATCCGGCCGGAAACCTTCTGGGCCTCGAACAGCAAGGTCTCTGTGGACATGAAGCTGTTCGGCGTGGATTTCGGGAACGGAATGATCGGCAACTTTAACTCCACGGTTTCCTTCACTACAGGGCCGCAGCGTCTCGCCGTCGTCGATGACATCACCAAAACCATGAAGGTCTACTTTGACGGGCAGCTGGTCAAAACGGCTCCCGTGACCCTGGGCGACCCCGAGTGGCTTTCACCCACCGGATTTGCCGTCATCATGGAGCAGGAGCGCCATTCAAAGTTCAACGCGGGAAGCATCGGGCTGAAGCCGGGCGACAAGGGCTACTACCCGCCGCTCACGGTGGAGTACGCCAACCGGCTGACGTCCTCCGGCGTCTATGTCCATCAGGCACTTGAGTCTGCCTGGGGAGCTGTCGGGCGATCCAACGTGTCCCACGGCTGCGTGGGTCTCCTTCCGGATGACGCTGCCTGGTTCTTCAACAACATGAAGACCGGCGATGTTGTCCAGACGCTCAACACCGGGGCACCGGCAGTGGAACCGCTTGAGGGCTACGGCGACTGGAACATCCCCTGGGCTCAGTACGCCCAGCGCTGACCGCGCTCCTAGCTGCTGTCCCGTCCGTACGGCAAGCGGTGAAGCCGTTCTCCGATCCTGTTACTGCGTTCCCGGGCCTTGACCAGGCGGTTCATCTCCCGCTCCCGGCGCTCGGCAAGGACTGCCGCGAGGTAGTCCTCCGGGTATGTTCCGGGGGGAGGGGCCGGCGCCACATGCTCTGCAATTTCCGTTGCGAGGGAGGCAGCCATGCCAATACGCGAGGCCGGCGCCATTCTTCCGGCCTGCCGCATGAACTGGACAGCCCGACGAGCTGAGCCATCGGGAATCCGGCCAATATCAGCCAGAGCCACCCAGGACCGCAGATGAGGTGGAATAAACAAGGGCAGAGCCGGCTCGGCAGGTACTCTCCGACGCAAAGAATAGGTACCGGCAAGAATGTCACCGAGGCGTTTGGATTTCTCGTTGAACAGAGCGACGGCGATTGCCAGGCCGCCAAACGTCAAATAGATCTCGATGAATCCGGTCAATCCACGGATGACGGCGTGCCGGAAGCGGATGGCTCCGCCGTCGTCGCGCACTATCCGTAGTCCAGTCGCCAACTTACCCAGCGACAGACCGCGCGTCACCGTCTCAATGGCCACCGGGACCATCACGAAGCAAAACACAACGCTGACCAGAACGATGGTCCGCATGGCAGCTTCGTCGATTTCGCTCCAGAGGGAGGACATCAGGATGAGGATCAGAATGAACAGCACCACGTTGACCAGAACGTCGAGCAGCAAGCCCAGGGAGCGGGCTGCGAAGGACGCCGGACGCAACTCCAGGACGACTGCCTCGCCCGTGATGATTGAACTCAAAGCCGGGCCCCATCCCTATTAGCAAATCCTGACTCAGCAAAGATCCTGATCTTGACAGTCTATTGCGCACGCTAGGGTGGTCCCGTGGACATTGATGCGTTTTCTGCGGTCAACAGTGACAAATGGTCAAGACTTTATGATCTGGCGTATAAACGCAGTTTGACCGGCCAGGAGGCGGACGAACTTCTTCGCCTCTATCAGGTGACTTCGTCGCATCTTTCCCTGCTCCGCTCGGTAGCCCCGGAAAGCGGGCTGTCCGCCACTCTCTCCGCGACTCTCGCCCAGGCACGCACCAGATTTACCGGTGCACGTTCGAACTTTATGGACGACGTCGCGAACTTCTTTGTGATTGCCCTTCCAGCAGCTTTCTACCGTCTCCGCTGGTTGACTCTCTGGTGCGGAATCGCCTTTTGTCTGGTGGCCGCGGCCTACGCCTGGTGGATCGGCTCCTCGCCCGAAGCCCTCCGGGCTGCTTTTGGCAACGACGAGAGGGTGAGGCAGTACGTGGAGGAGGACTTCATCAACTACTACTCCGAGAACCCGGCAGCCTCCTTTGCCGGTGCCGTATGGACCAACAATGCCTGGATCTGTGCCCAGGCGGTGGCACTTGGTATTACGGGCTTCTGGGTGCCGATGATTCTCTTCGCAAATGCCCAGGGCGTCGGAGTCGCTGCCGGCGTTTTTGCCTCGGTAGGAAAATCGGACGTGTTTTTCAGCTACATTCTTCCGCACGGGATGATGGAACTGACGGCGGTCTTCATAGCTGCAGCGGCCGGTCTCAAAATCTTCTGGGCCTGGATCGTCCCCGGTCCCCGCACGCGGAGCCAGGCGGTAGCCAGGGAAGGCCGCTCGCTGATTACGGTGGCACTCGGGCTTGTCCTGGTCCTGTTTGTTTCCGGAATAGTGGAGGGTTTTGTGACGCCGAGTTTCTTGCCTGTGTGGGCAAAACTGGGAATCGGTGCTGCAGTACTGGCCGGCTACTGGCTCTACGCCCTTCTGCTTGGGAAGAAGGCTTACCAGTCGGGCGCACGCGGGGATCTGAATGATCAGGATGCCGGGTACTCCGAAATTACCGCTTGATCCTTTTGGCGTGTGGCCTGCAGCAGGGCGCGACCGCCACCGGGGCGTAATCGTTGCCGGAGCGTAATGGTCTCGGAAGGGGTGGCATCTCGCCGGGCGGAAGCCCCTAACGGTAGGCTCGTCAGGAGATAAGTAGCGTTGCCCATTCCCCCGACAGGTAACGCGGAGCCCTACGGAAGCGATGCAGCAGTGACTGAAAAGACACCCACCCCTCCTAACCGCCAGGATCACCATCTTGATCCCTCAGCGGATTCCGACGAGCCCGCGTTCGACTGGATGAAGCCGGCCGCTCAGGCATCTCCAGTGCAGGCAACTCCGGCCCAGGCATCTCCAGCCCGGACAACGCCGGCAAGCGCAGATCCGGCAAAGGCTCCTGGCGGTAGTGGAGCCAGTGGCACACCAAAGACCGGCGACCCCGTAACGGGCGGATTGCCTCAAGCGGGAAGCAGGGCCGATCGTAAGGCAGCCGAGTCTGCTGCCGAGCCTGCCACGCCAGGTAAGGGCAGCGCGCCTGCCAACGGTGCCGCCACTGCCAACGGCGCGGCCACTGCCAACGGCGCGGCATCAGGCAAGGGCGGCGCGCCAAGCAAGGCCGGGTCACATTTCCGGGAGCCCCTGCCCACCTCCGCACTGCACGTCCGTCCTCCTGAGGAAGAAGTACAGCGCAGGAATGCGGAGCGGGAACAGGCGGCGAAGTCCAAGCCCGTGTTGCCCCGCGTTATGCAGGTGGCACTGGCAGTTTTCTACCCCGTCATTCTCCTGGTCCTCGCTGTCCGTGCTGTCACTAGCCCATTGTTCCTGTGGGTGGAGTACAACAGGCCCGGGTTCCCGGGCGACGGATATGGCTTCAGCACTGATGACCGGATGACGTACGGTTCCTACACTGTGGACTACCTGGGGAACTGGGCCGGCCCGAGGTATCTCGGCGAACTGGTAAACCGCAGCGGGGACCAGCTGTTCAAAGATGGCGAGGTCAGCCACATGGCCGACGTCAAACTCGTGATCCTGTCAGCTTTCGGTGCCGGGATTCTGCTGACGCTGCTGAGCATCATCGCCATCATCTACCTTCGCCGCCGCAGCACCGGGGGAGTACGCCGCGGATTGTTTGCAGGGGCCATCGTCACCCTGGTGATCATCATCGGTCTCGGCGTGTTGGCGTTTCTGGGCTGGGAACAGTTCTTCACCGAGTTCCACCGGATATTCTTCGCCAGCGGATCCTGGACGTTCGCGCTGGAAGACACACTCATCCGGTTGTTCCCCGGCCAGTTCTGGATAGATGCAGGGATCGTCATCGCGGCCCTGGTCCTGCTGACAGCTATCATCACCTTGATCCTGACGTGGCCGACCCGCAAACGCCGCGGACTGGTTTCGGAAGATAAGCCCGCTGCAAGCGAAGTGGATGACACGGCGGGGGCGGCGGATCCCAAAGCGTCAGGAAAAGGCGCCTCGGTGGTCTCCTAGATCCAGGACGGCATCCACATCCGGAACCGCCATTGCTGGTAGGAAATGACCTCGGCGGTCCACACCGGATAGAAAAAGGCGGACAAAAGCACGGCGCAGACGAGGAACAGCGCCACGAAGTAAAGACCCGACCTCCGCCTGAGCAGGCTGTCAGTGCGCTTGCCGAGCATCAGGCCCAGGCAATAGACCAGGGCCAGAACCAGGAACGGCTCGAAGGACACCGCATAGAAAAAGAACGTGGTGCGCTCCGGGTAGAGGAACCAGGGAAGATAACCGGCAGTAATGCCGGCAAGGATGCCTCCTGCCCTCCAGTCCCGTCTGCCCGCCCACCAGGACAGCAGAATCACGACGGCGATTGCGGCACCCCACCAGATCAGCGGGTTGCCCACGGAGAGTATGGCTGAGGTGCAATTCGGCCCATCACAGCCGGGCGTTCCGGCTTTGGGCGACTCGTAAAAGAACGAAGTGGGCCGTCCCATGACCAGCCATGTCCAGGGACTGGCCTCGTACGGATGATCCGAGCTCAGTCCCTGATGGAATTTGTAGGCTTCAAGGTGGTAGTGGGCCAGTGACCGGGCCCATCCCGGCAGCCAGCCCCACTCGCTGGAAGGATGGGTGTCCGCCCACCGGCGGTAGTAGGCGTCTTTGGAGAGCAGCCAGCCCGCCCACGTTCCCAGATACACCACTGCCGCTACGGGGACGGTGCCAAGGAAGGCAGGGATGCCATCCTTGATGATCCCGCCGCTGATCCAGCCGCGGATTCCCGCGACGCGCCTGGCATTGAGGTCCCAGAAGACCGTCAGCAAGCCGAAGGCTGCAACGAAGAAGAGGCCCGACCATTTGGTGCCCACGGCCAGCCCAAGGCATACGCCGGCAGCGACGCGCCACCAGCGGACACCCAGCCAGGGACCGGACAAGAGATCGATGGTGGTTGGCCTGCCGTCTTTGGTGGCTGCCGCCTGCCTTCCCAGCCGCACCGCCAGCCGTCGTCGGCCGTCGTCGCGGTCCATCAGCAGGGCGCCGAAAGCGGCAAGGATCCAGAACATCAGGAAAATATCCAGCAGTGAGGTCCTGGACATGACGAGGTGGTGTCCGTCGACCGCGATCAGGATTCCCGCCACAGCTCCCAAGGCCAGGGAACGAAACAGCTTCTGTGCAATAAGGGCGATCAGGAACACTGAGAGGGTTCCCGTGAGGGCGGCACCGAACCGCCAGCCGAAGGGGTTATCCGGGCCGAAAAGCCACATTCCTGCAGCAATCATCCATTTGCCGACCGGCGGATGGACCACATATTCGGGGGTGTCCAGCAGCACTCCCGGGTTCCCGGCGTTGAAGGAATCGTTGGCTTTGTCCGGCCAGCTCCGTTCATAGCCACTGATCAGGTATGAATAACCGTCTTTCACATAGTAGGTCTCATCGAAGACCAGGCTCCGGGGTGAGTCCAGGCGGACGAACCTCAGGACCCCGGCAATGGCTGCTGTCAGGGCGGGAATCAGCCAGTACCAGAGGCGGAGCGACGGCGGGTAGTCCCGCCAGCTCTGGATCTCCCCGATCAGCCGTTGCCTCAAGGAATCAGGAGTAAAGGCTTCCGAGGGGCGGGCGATCCAACGGTGACCTTCCAGGTTGCGGCCGCTGCCAAGGGGTGTTGCGGCTGGTGGAGCCGCCGGTTCGGCCTCGACGGGCTGCTGCAGGGAGGTCTGAGTCACGTGCCCATGCTACCTTTTACGGCTGTACTCCTTGGCGGCAGTACGCTGGTTGATGTGGATCCTCAACTCAGCACTTCTCCCCTCAGCCCTGCGCCAACGGACGCACCTGACGCAGCCCACGAACCAGGGGGCGGAGCCGGCGGCGCAGGCCGTGTCGTACTGGCGGCCACGCCCATCGGAAACGTGGGGGACGCATCCTCAAGGCTGATAGAGCTGCTGAGTACCGCGGACATCGTCGCTGCTGAGGACACCAGGCGCCTGCACCGTCTCGTCCAGAGTCTGAACATTACCGTCGCCGGCCGGATCATCAGCTACCACGAGCACAACGAAGCCACAAAGACAGCAGAGCTTCTTGACCATGTGAAAACGGGTAAAACCCTGGTGATGGTTACGGATGCCGGCATGCCGTCCGTCTCAGATCCTGGCTTCCGGCTGGTGGAGGGAGCGGTTGCCGCAGGGCTCACCGTGACGGCTGTTCCAGGCCCGTCCGCAGTGTTGACTGCGCTGGCCCTGTCCGGGTTGCCTACGGACAGGTTCTGCTTTGAAGGCTTTCTGCCCCGCAAATCGGGGGAGCGTGCGTCCCGGCTCGCTGAGCTCGATCAGGAGCGCCGGACCATGGTGTTCTTCGAGGCGCCGCACCGGCTTGAGCCAATGCTCCGTGCCCTGCACGAGCGGTTTGGCGCTGAACGGCAGGCGGCCGTCTGCCGTGAACTCACCAAGACGTATGAGGAAGTGATTCGCGGGACCCTGCGCGAGTTGTTGGAGTGGGCCGAGACCCAGGACGTCCGGGGGGAAATAGCTGTGGTGGTGGGCGGGGCACCGGAAAAAACGCCCGGACAGCCCGAAGACCATGTTGCCGCAGTAAACGAATTGATTTCCCAAGGTATCCGTCTCAAGGAAGCAGTGGCAGCTGTTGCTGAGGACGCCAGGGTCAGTAAACGTGAGCTGTATTCGGCGGTGTTGGCTGCGCGCTGACTGCTGTGCAGATGCACAGCAGTAGCCGCTTCGCACAGTGCGCAATTTCGTAGACACCCCTGAGAACCGGGCAGTACGGTGGCAGTAATCCAGCTTCTGGCTGAACCACCCAAACCCAACTGCTGACGAGGGAGTCATCGTGACTGTCACTGCACACCACACTGTAACCGCGGAGCGTGAGCGCGAGTTGCTGTCCTCTGTTCCTACTGGTCTTCTGATCAATGGCGAGTGGCGTCCGGCTGCTTCCGGGAAGACGTTCGACGTCGAGGATCCCTCCACCGGGAATACCCTCGTCAGCATCGCTGACGCCGGTCCCGAGGATGGCGCGGCAGCACTTGATGCCGCCGCCGCTGCCCAAGAATCCTGGGTTAAGGTTCCTGCCCGTGAGCGCGGCGAAATTCTGCGCCGCGCGTTCGAGCTTGTGACGGAACGCGCCGATGACTTTGCACTGCTGATGACCCTCGAGATGGGCAAGCCACTGGCCGAAGCGCGCGGCGAGGTCACCTACGGTGCAGAATTCCTGCGCTGGTTCTCTGAGGAAGCAGTCCGGGCTTTTGGACGCTATTCAGTCTCCCCTGACGGAAAGTCCCGGCTCCTGGTCCAGAAGAAGCCGGTAGGGCCTTGCCTGCTGATCACGCCGTGGAACTTTCCGCTGGCCATGGCTACCCGAAAGATCGCCCCGGCGGTCGCTGCCGGCTGCACCATGGTGCTCAAATCTGCAAACCTTACCCCGCTGACCTCCCAGCTCTTTGCAGCAGTCATGATGGAGGCAGGGCTCCCGGCAGGCGTCCTGAACGTCATCCCCACCTCGACGGCAGGCGCGACCACAGGTCCCCTGATCAAGGACTCCCGGCTCAGGAAGCTCTCCTTCACCGGCTCCACTGAGGTTGGCCGCCGTCTGCTCTCGGACGCATCGGAGAACGTCCTCAGGACGTCCATGGAGCTCGGCGGGAACGCACCCTTTGTGGTGTTCGGGGATGCCGACGTCGACGCAGCAGTCGCTGGCGCAATGCTCGCCAAGCTGCGGAACATGGGTGAGGCTTGCACTGCAGCCAACCGTTTCATCGTGCACGAGTCAGTGGCTGATGAGTTCGCGGAAAAGTTCGCGGCAAAAATGGCCGACATGACCACAGCGCGTGGAACCGAAGAAAACTCGAAGGTCGGCCCGCTCATCGACGCCAAGAGCAGGGACAAGGTGCACGAACTTGTGTCCGACGCTGTTGCTGCCGGAGCAGTCACGGTAACGGGCGGCGCACCGGTAGATGGACCCGGCTACTTCTACCAGCCCACCATCCTCAAGGGCGTCACGGAGGGCACCCGCATCCTGTCCGAGGAAATCTTCGGACCGGTGGCCCCGATCATCACGTTCGATACCGAAGACGAAGCCGTCCGTCTGGCCAACAACACCGAATACGGACTCGTGGCCTACGTATACACGAGGGACCTCAACCGCGGTATTCGGATGGGAGAACGCCTCGAGACGGGAATGCTGGGCCTGAATGCCGGCGTCGTCTCCAATGCCGCAGCTCCCTTTGGCGGTGTGAAGCAGTCCGGCCTCGGGCGGGAAGGCGGCCTCGAAGGCATCGAGGAGTACCTCTACACCCAGTACATCGGCATTGCCGATCCCTACGCCGGATAGCCCCTTTCCGCGCCGGCTTCACGTGCCTGGCGTTCCAGCCAGCCTTCCTTTGCTAGCCTTCCCTGACACGGCGCAGGCCGTCGCGCGTCCTTACCAATGTTCGTGCGGCGGCCCGCCGCCAGACGCCAACGTTCCGGGAGACTGCACGGAACGGCGTGCCGAGGGTGGACAGCCAGCGATCCATCACGGCAGGCGGGAGCCACGATGCCCGGAACCTCACCAACCGCCGTGCATTAGCCCGCAGGGCAGCGATGATCAGGTCTATCCGCGCGGCGGCTATTGCCGCAGGAGTTCCGCCGGGCCGGGACTCGCCGGGTGCAGCTTGTGACCGCAGGGGCCGCCCATACTCCCGGCGCTCGAAATCCTGCACCAGGGAATCAACTGCCCGATGGGCTGCACCGTCCCTGCCGTCTTCCTCGCCCAGCGCTCCTGACCGGCGCAGGCGGGCGGAGAAATGCCGGGGAGTCTCACTGGGCCGTGGCGGTACACCGTAATCAATTGCCAAATCGCGGAGCTCGGCCCAGGACTGCAGTGCAGCGTCGTCGCTGGCCGCAGGTCCCGGCCTCAGCCGGCGGGACCGCAGCCCCGTGCGAATCAGCCGCGGCGAAGCCAGAAGCAAGCCGAGCAGAAGTACGCCCAAGCCACCATAGAGAACCGGCAGCAGCTGGAAGCCGGCAGCCCCAGCGGCCCCGCCGCCGGGAAGAGGCACGGGTGCGGTGCTGGGAAGCGGTGCGGCGCTGGCAGCGCCTGACGGAATCAGGTCGTCATTGTTCTGGTTCGTACTGGCACCGCCGGAGATGCTTGTCTCCGAGGCGTAAGCGGGAACCACTCCGCGTGAGGGAGTCGGTTCGAAGGGAACCCAGCCCAGGCCTTCGAAGTACAGCTCTGGCCACGCATGCGCATCCCGGGCGTCCACCTCATACTCAGGCACGGCACCCTGCCCTGCCAGCGAAACTGTCTGTCCGGTTGGCCTGCCGGGGGCATAACCCACGGCGATACGGCTGGGGATACCCTCAAGCCGGGCCATGACAGCCATCGCGGACGCATAGTGGATGCAGTAGCCGCTCTTTTGGGCGAGGAAATCGGCCAGGACGGACAGCCCGTTGCCGTCATAGCCACCCTGGACGGGAGATTCCAGGGAATAGGTGAACTCTGATGAACGAAGGTATCTCTGGATTGCCAGGGCCTTGGAATACGATGTGTTGCTTTCCCTGGTAATTGTGTCGGCCGTGGTCCGGACGATGTCCGGAACCCCTGCCGGCGGGCGGATGAAATCATCTGAAATCCCCCGTACAGGAGCGGACGACCTGGCCAGCAGGTCTACTGTCAAGGTGGGCATGCTGGAGACCACCACGTACTGCTGGCCCCGGGAATTGGTGTCAACGCCCTTGATGCTCAGTGTGGAAGGATCCCAGCTCCACCTGCCATCCAGGCCGTTCACACCGGCAGGTGCATACGGCACAGGAAGATACGGGCTGGTGAATTGCCCTGCATTGATGACCGTAATGCTGCGGGCCATCTCGGTGGCGCTGATCTCGTAGCCCGGATCCAGCCTTGCTACGCCTCCCCGGCGCGTGTCATCCCGGTCATCAGGCGCCCACGACTCTCCGTCAAACCGATCCACCGTTACTGATCTGAGGTACAGCGGCGAGGTGGCCGTGGAGGCATACGTAATCCGTCCCTCCCCGGTCGGGCTTCGAAGGCTGTTGCCCAGGCTGATCATGGGGTTGAGGCCGCTTGATGAACCCCATGGGTTCAGGCGCGAGCCTTGGGGGAATGTGCCCCTCTCAAACCCTGGAATCAGTGGTTGAAGCAGGAGTGTGGCAAGGAGCGCCACACCGCCTGTCATGGCCGCCCGTTTGAACTGCCCCGGATTCCTGCCCGCTCCCGCCTGCAGCCGGTTGGCTGAGAACCACTGGCTGCAGCCCACGATCATCAGGTAGCCAACGGCGGTGACGATGAATGCCGGAAGCCCGACGCTCTGGGGCTTGATCATTGCCGGAACCACCAGGACCGCAAGCAATCCGAGACCGCTCGTGGCGGGCATTCCGAGGGGGACGGCAAGCGCATCGACCAGAATTACCACCAGCCCCAGAACAGCGCAGGTCACCAGTACGATGCCAACGTTGGGGGCGACGGGGGCACTTTCGGCGAGGACTGTTTCCGTGGCCCTGCGCACGTACAGGCCCAGCATATCCATCGTTTCGCCGGATGGAATGAATCCTGCGATGCTGTTCCTGCGGAAAAAGGTGAAGGTCAGAATAAGGACCAGGGAGACGAAGCCGCCTGCGGCAACCAGCAGCGGTTGGGCCCGGGCCGCGCGCAGCAACGCCATGGCAGCCACCACAACAACCACGGTGGTCACGACGGGAATGTACCAGGCCCAGCCACGCAACACCCCATTAAGTGATAACGCGGCGCCACTCACGGCCAGCGCCACGGCTGCCGCCATCGCCCACGGGTAAGGGCCTACACGGCGGGGGGCACCTTGTCGGGGGTCGGTTGGAGCCAGGACAAGTGCAGGTGCTGAGGTGTCTGTCCGCTGGGGCGTCATGGTCATCGGTCTACTCCTGCTCCACGCCGTACATCAGCGGCCGCGGTGGAGCCTGCGGCATCGCCCTCATCGAATGAGACCCAGGCTGCGGGCAGGGACGTAGTTGCCTTGACCGCGATGGCCCGCCAGCCGCCAAGCCGCAGGGCTTCCAGTGCATCATGGGACGCCTCGGGATGATCGGTGATGACGATGGCGAAGGCGTTGGCGCCGAAGGCCGCTGCCTGCGACAGCGATCGGGCTTCCTGCAGGGTAACCTTTCCCAGGATAGCCAGGAGGGGTCCCCGGAGGCGGTGGGCGGAAAGTTTGTCGATCAGCCTGGTGTCAAATGCGCGGGGACCGGACTCGGCCAGGAGAGAGTTTTCCCGGGCGTCCCGGTTTTCCCGCTTCTCGCCATCCGTGTCACTCTCCCTGCGGTCACCATTTCTTCTCTCGGTGTCCCCTCGACCGGAGTTTCGGCGGATGTGGTGGGAACCTGAAAGCTGGATTGCTGCGAGGCTTTCCGCCACGGATTGCAGTCCGGCGGCTCCGTTGAAGTCCTCAGACTCCGGTTCAGGTGCCGAAGGGGAGTGAAGGAAGGCAGGATCCCCGTGCGCATCAAGGAACCGAAGCACATAGTTACGCTCAGCGAGGTGCGTGCTGATGGACATTGCCGCAGTAACGGCCCATTCAAAGCTGTCGCTGGTGACGAGTTCCTGGCCGGAGTCTCCGTGTGCTCCACTGAAGACCGAACTAAGAGCGTTGTGGAAAGCGGTGTACCTCTGATCGAGAATGATGGTGGCTTCCGGCGTCGTGACTGATTCCTCCTGCCGCACCATCAGCTCGCCATGGCGCGCTGTCGCTGCCCAGTGCACCCTCCGCATGGGGTCACCGTGGCGGTACTCCCGTGTCATGACGTCGTCGTCACTCGGATTGGCCCGGATCCGCGTGGCAGTCACTCCGTCGCTGCCGCGCGCACCCGCGAGTCCGGTAATGGGAAGTTCGACGGCGGCGGGCGTCACAGTGAGCGTGTCGCCGTCGTCTATGGAATGGCGATGGAGGGAGAGTCCAAAGGGATCACTGAATTCCGCTGTGACCGGGCCGATGGTGAATTGGCCGCGCTTCCCGGACCGCAGATGGTACTCGTAGCGGCTGGTTCCGCCGACTGCGGAGCGGGCAGGGAACCGGAACGCCGGGGACTCCCCGAACCGCGGCGGAAGTTTCTCCTCCATCATCACAACACCCGCGCCTGCCCCGGTCCGCGCCACGGCAAGCCTGACGGTTGAGGTGGCGGAAGTTTCAACCGTGGAGGGATTGAACTCCCGGTAGACCTGGAACCTCGGCTTCAGGATCCTGATTCCGAGCAGCGCCATCAGCGGCAACAGGATGAGCAGCAGCGCCAAGGTGAGGAGATCGCGCCGCCCCATCACTTGCGCGAGCAGGAGCGCCAGAACGCCGGCGGTCAGGAGGCCCCAGCCGCGGGTACTGAAAATGTGTTTGGGAAGGTGATCAAGGACAGCCAACGTGCGTACCTGCTAACTGCGGTTCCGCAGGGTTTGCCCCGGATCCAGTCCGCGTTGGCCAGCCAGCCTCGGCGCGGAGAGGGCAACATTCTGTTCGACCGGAATTCTGGCGAGGATTCCCCGGATCACACTTTGCGGGCTTTCGCCCGTGCTGGCAGCTTTCCGGTCCAGGATGATCCTGTGCGCGAGAACCGATTCGGCAATGCCCATCACATCATCCGGAAGAACAAAGTCCCTGCCTTCCAGCGCGGCTGTGGCCTTGGCGGCCCGCAGCAACTGAAGCAGGGAGCGTGGGCTCGCGCCGAGGCGCAGAAGGGCGCTTTCCCGGGTGGCCCGCCCGATGGCAACTGTATATTCCTTCACCGCCTGGGAAACGTAAACCTGCTGCACGGTGGTGATCATTGCAGCGACGTCAGCCGCCGTAACCACAGCTGAGACGTTGGCCAGGGGAGAGGTCGCCTGATGCGTCTCCAGCATCTCTATTTCGGAGTCTTTATCCGGGTATCCCATGGAAATCCGTGCCATGAACCTGTCCCGCTGCGCTTCGGGAAGGGGGTAAGTTCCCTCCATCTCGATTGGATTTTGAGTGGCTACCACCATGAACGGCTCATCCAGATGGTAGGAATCCCCGTCCACCGTGACCTGGTGCTCTTCCATGCACTCCAGAAGTGCCGACTGGGTTTTGGCTGATGCCCGGTTGATCTCATCGCCGATCACGATGTTTGCGAACACCGCTCCCGGCCGGAACTCGAAAAGCCGTGAGGCCTGGTTGTAGATGGATACGCCCGTGACGTCCGAGGGCAGTAGGTCCGGGGTGAACTGAATGCGGCTGACGGAACAGTCAATGGTGCGCGCCAGCGTCTTGGCCAGGAGCGTCTTGCCAACCCCCGGCACATCTTCCAGCAGCAGGTGGCCTTGGGCCAACAAAACGGTCAGGGCGAGCTTGGCGGCGTCTGCCTTCCCGTCGATCACAGTGTTGATCGCCGTCAGGATTCGCTCGCTGGCAGCGTGGAAGGCCTCGGCCCGCATCGCTGCGGGCCGGTGTCCGTTCACGTGCCCGGCAGTTGCCGCAGCAACAGCCAGGCCCTGCCTTTCGGCAAGCGCTTCATCTACGGTGATGTGTCGCTGGGGGTCCATCGGCAACCTTTCAGCCCTGGGGGAACTCGACGGGACGGCTGGGACAGCCGGCGCCCGCCAACGGGTGTGTGCCTGTCTTGGTACCAGACTACTAACACAACTGCCGGGCCTAACAGAGAGTTCCGGGTAAATCTGGGGACATCGCCCGGTTAAGGTAGAGGAATGCTCAACCCGCTGACTCCCGTGCCCTTCCGTGAGCCTGGCAGCGACGGTTCCGGCAGGCACGGCTATCCGCCCGCGCCCGAACCGCTCCCCGTACCTGTCATGGACAATCACACGCATCTGGATTTCCGTTCCGGATCCCTGACGGTGGACGCCTCTGCCGCCCTGGATGCGGCTGCAGCCGTTGGAGTCCAAGGGGCTGTCCAAGTGGGATGCGACCTTGAGTCCTCACGGTTTACGGTTCAGGCAGTGGAACGGGATTCCCGCCTCCTGGGCGCCGTGGCGATTCACCCCAATGACGCACCCGAGTATGCCCGAAAAGGGGAACTCGAGGATGCCCTTTCGGAAATAGAAACGCTTGCTTCGCACCCCAGAATCCGTGCCATCGGCGAGACGGGGCTTGATTTCTTCCGTACGGAGGGGGAAGGCCTTGCCCATCAGCGCTACTCCTTCCGGCGCCACATTGATATCGCCAAGCGGCTGGACCTCACGCTGCAGATTCACGACCGCGACGCCCATGACGACGTCGTTCAGGTGCTGAAGGAAGAAGGGGCCCCGTCCCGGGTGGTTTTCCACTGCTTTTCCGGCGGCGAGGACCTCGCGCGAATCTGCAACAACGAGGGCTGGTACATGTCCTTCGCCGGGACGCTGACCTTCAAGAGCGCCCGCGATCTCAGGAGCGCCCTTGCCATAGCCGAACCGGACCGGGTGTTGGTTGAAACCGATGCCCCTTACCTGACCCCGCACCCGTTCCGTGGCCGCCCGAATGCGAGCTACATGATTCCTTACACCGTCCGCGCGATGGCGGAATTGACAGGCTCCGAGCTGTCCGGACTGTGCTCCGGAATTGCTGCAAATACCCTACGGGCTTACGGCTCCTGGGTGTGAACGGCTGCCCTTCCTGAGGGGACGCTGGCTATACCGAGTATGCAAAATTCTTGGTGGCTTTATAACGCTTCGGTTACAGTGGACAATTATTAGCCGGGGTCGGGGAAGGCCTTCGGATAATTCACTGGTCTCCGCGCCGCACCGTTCGCGCGCGCGGGGAGCTCAAGTGTGGCGGCGCACAGGCGTGCTGCAAGCTTTCGGACATCGTCCGGCTTTGCCCTGAGGGCAATCGAGTTTGCAACAGGCGTGTGCGTTATTCCCCGTGCCCGGATGGTTCAAAAGTTACGGGCAATCGTGGTCAAACTATTCACTTCCGACGGCAAGCTAAGCGTCGTCAAGGTCGGTACACAGCTTGTGGTGCTTGTTGCACTCGTTCTGGGACTCGTGGCCTTTGTCGGCAACAACAAAACAATCACCTTGAACGTTGACGGCCAGGTAAGCTCCGTCCAGACATTCGGAGGCACCGTTGGTCAAGTGGTAAAGGCCGCCAAGGTGGAACTGCAGGCAGCAGACCGTGTATCCCCCTCGGCGGATGCCATGGTTGAAAACGGCTCAGTCATCAACATCAACCGCGTCAAGGCAGTGAAAATCAACCTGGACGGCGCGGAAAAGACTGTCAGCACCACTTCTGCAAACGTGGAAGGCCTCGTCACCGAGCTTGGGGTTGCCAGCTCATCCTCCGTGTCTGTTCCGAAGGATTCGCAACTGGCTGTGTCGGGATCAATTGTCACTATCTCCACGCCGAAGAACGTGAGCATTGTGGCAGACGGCAAAGCGAGCAAAACCACCACCACAGCTCCCACCGTCGCTGACGTTCTCGAGGATGCCGGCATCGTCCTCGGCGCAAGCGACCGCAGTTCACAGCCCGCTCACGCGCCGGTTGTAAGCGACATGGTCATCAAGGTTTCCCGGGTTGACGCCAGCAAGACCGCCACCACCTCCGAAGAGATCCCTTTCGAGACCCTGTCTTCGGAAAGCGCTGACCTGCCTAAGGGAGAGAGGAAGGTCACCCAGGCCGGCGCCGCCGGCAAGGTTGACAAGACCTTCAAGCTGGTTCTTGTTGATGGACGCGAAGCCTCCCGGACCCTCGTCTCCGAGAACGTCACTTCCCAGCCCGTCACTGAAAAAGTGACTGTAGGCACCAAAGTGGCCGCGCCTGTAGCGGCCCCGGCCGGCACCAGCACCGGGGCAGCGGCTCCGGCAATGATGAATGAAGCGATGTGGGACAAGATCGCCCAGTGCGAGTCCGGTGGAAACTGGTCCATCAACACCGGGAACGGCTACTACGGCGGACTTCAGTTCGATATCCAGACCTGGATCGGTTCAGGCGGCGGGGCCTACGCGTCAAATGCAAGCCTGGCAACAAAAGCCCAGCAGATCGACATCGCCAACCGCGTCTATGCGCAGCGTGGACTCCAGCCTTGGGGTTGCGGCTGGGCAGCCTCCAGCTGACGAGCTCAAGCAAGTAAAGAAGGCAGGTCCCTTACCGCAGCTGACCACAGTGGTAATGGACTCAAGGCCGGGCCGGGATCCATCCGGGCCCGGCCTTTCCCGTCTCCACGGCCACGGCCGGCCTGGCCTGGCGGGATAGGATACCTAGGTGACTGAACCGACTCCCGCTACGCCCGGCACCGCGGCGCCCGCACCCCTTTTGGGCGCCTCCGACATCCGCAGGCTTGCTGAGGAGATCGGGGTCCGTCCCACCAAGACCCTCGGTCAGAACTTCGTCATTGACGGAAACACCATCCGCCGAATCGTTTCTGTGGCCGGTATTCATGCTGATGAAACAGTGCTTGAGGTTGGCCCGGGACTCGGCTCATTGACCCTGGGCCTGCTGGACGCAGCCAAAGCCGTTGTCGCCGTCGAAATTGATCCTGTGTTGGCGGGAAAACTGCCGGAAACCGTGAATGCGTGGCGTCCCCACGCGGCCGATGACTTCCACCTGGTACTTGCGGACGCCATGAAGGTGACAAGCCTGCCGGTGGAACCGACCGCGTTGGTGGCCAACCTGCCATACAACGTGGCGGTACCCGTGGTGCTTCACCTCCTGCAGCACTTCCCAAGCCTTCGGCACGGTCTGGTGATGGTCCAGGATGAAGTGGCAGACCGTTTGGCTGCCGGCCCTGGCTCGAAGACCTACGGCGTGCCGTCCGTGAAGGCTGCCTGGTACAGCAGCATGCGGAAGGCCGGCGTGATCGGCATGAACGTTTTCTGGCCTGCTCCGAAGATCAGCTCGGGCCTCGTCTCCTTCACCCGCCGGGAAGCCCCCGTGACAACGGCCACCCGGGAACAGGTGTTCGCAGTCATAGATGCAGCGTTCGCGCAGCGCCGCAAAACCCTGCGAGCTGCCCTCGCCGGATGGGCCGGAAGCGCGGCGGAAGCCGAACGGTGCTTGCGGGCGGCAGGCATCGACCCTTCAGCGCGCGGCGAGGTCATAGATATCACCGCCTTTGCCAGGATCGCGGAAGCCCATGCGATCCAGGGAGTGTGAGTCCCTGTGCCCCGGTCTTTCTTGGAGCGCCGCCCTGCAATGCCATAGCTTGGACTCATGAACGCAGTGAGAGGGCGCTTTGCAGCACGTACTGTTCGGGCCAAGGCTCCGGGCAAGGTCAACGTCTCACTGGGTGTAGGACCCCTGCGGGAAGACGGCTATCACTCAGTCGCAAGCGTTTATCTGGCTGTTTCCCTCTATGAAGAAGTAGCTGCCACCAGTACGGCAACCCCTGGGATAACAGTCAGTATTGCCCCGGCCAGCACTTTGGACCTTGACGACGTGGACATTCCCCTCGACGAGCAGAACCTTGCCTACAAGGCTGCGGCGATCATGGCCGATGTGTCCGAGCACTCTACCGGCGTGCATCTGGAAATCACCAAGCGGGTACCTGTTGCGGGCGGAATGGGAGGCGGTTCTGCCGATGCCGCAGCCACCCTGGTGGCCTGCGACGCTCTGTGGAACAGCGGACTTTCCCGTGACGAACTCGCTCATCTGGCGGCTGAGCTTGGCGCCGACGTACCGTTTTCGCTGCTCGGCGGAACGGCTGTGGGGCTCGGGGTGGGCGATGAACTCTCTCCCGCCCTCGCCAAGGCGCAAACGGACTGGGTGCTTGTAACAGCGGATTTTGGCCTGCCCACTCCTGAGGTTTTCCGGACCCTGGATAAGTTGCGCGATGCGGAAGGACTTCCGGTTGAGGAGCCCACCGCCGTCGATCCAAAGATCCTCAAGGCACTGCGGAGCGGAGACGCCGACGCCCTTAGCCGCGTAATGGTCAATGACCTGCAGCGCGCCTCGTTTGAACTGGCGCCCGGGCTGCGGGATATCCTTGGACTCGGTGAATCCCGTGGTGCCATCGCCGGCCTCGTGTCCGGCTCCGGTCCAACGGTGGCGTTGCTGGCACATAATCCTGCTGCGGCAGAAGGCCTGGCGGAAGATCTTCGCCACCATGGCCTCAATGCCCAGGCTGTCCATGGCCCTGTACACGGTGCGCGCATCATCTCCGATACGCTCCTTTAGTAGCTTTTGACAGTTTTGACCTTTTCCTAAGAAAGCAGTTCCCAGTGGCACACCTGCTCGGCGGCGAGAACCTCTCGGTCTCGTATGCAACCCGCACCGTCCTCGACGGCGTTACCCTCGGCCTCGAGGAGGGCGACCGGATCGGCATGGTGGGGCGCAACGGTGACGGCAAATCGACCCTGATGCGGCTTCTTTCGATGCGCTCCACCCCCGATTCAGGCCGGGTGACCAAGCGGGGCGACGTCAATGTGGGCTATCTGGACCAGAGTGATGTGCTCGACGGCGACCTGACGGTGGGGGCCGCCATAGTGGGGGATCAGGCCGACTACGAGTGGGCCCGCAACCCCCAGATTCGCGAAGTCATGGGAGGACTCGTCTCCGACGTCGACTGGCACGCAAACGTCCACGCTCTTTCCGGCGGCCAAAAGCGACGGGTAGCGCTGGCCAAGCTGCTGATCGAAGACCACGACGTCATCATGCTTGATGAGCCAACCAACCATCTCGACGTCGAAGGCGTCGCCTGGCTCTCGCGACACCTCAAGACCCGGTGGCGGGTCAACCAGGGCGCGTTCCTGGTGGTTACCCACGACCGTTGGTTCCTTGACGAAGTCTGCACCAAGACCTGGGAAGTCCACGACGGTATCGTGGATCCGTTTGACGGCGGCTACGCCGCCTACGTATTGGCCCGCGCCGAACGCGACCGGTCCGCTTCCGTGATGGAAAGCAAGCGGCAGCAGCTCGTTAAAAAGGAACTTGCCTGGCTGAGGCGAGGTGCACCGGCCCGGACCGCCAAACCCAAGTTCAGGATCGAAGCGGCCAATGAGCTGATCGCCGACGTCCCTGAGCCCCGGGATTCGATGGCACTGAGCAAGATGGCCACCGCCCGCCTGGGCAAGGACGTTTTGGATCTGGAGAATGTCACCCTGGACTTCCTGGGCGGGCAACCCGGCCAGAAACTCTTCGACAACATCACCCTGCGGCTGGCTCCCGGCGAGCGGCTGGGCCTGGTGGGCGTGAACGGCGCCGGAAAAACGACGCTCCTGAAACTGCTCAATGGAGAGATCCAGCCGACGTCCGGAAAGGTCAAGCGCGGCAAGACAGTTGTCACGGCTGTTTTGACCCAGGAGGTCAAGGAGCTCGACGACGTCGCCGACCTTCGCGTCATTGAGGTGATTGAGCGCGAAAAGCGCTCCTTCAACGTGGGCGGCAAGGAATTCACAGCCGGCCAGCTCGTGGAGCAGTTGGGCTTCACCAACCAGAAGCAGTGGACACCAGTGCGCGACCTCTCGGGTGGAGAACGACGACGTCTGCAGCTCCTGCGGCTGCTGGTGGGCGAGCCCAATGTGCTCATGCTGGATGAGCCCACCAACGACCTCGATACCGATACCCTTGCAGCCGTCGAGGATGTCCTCGACGGCTGGCCGGGTACCCTGGTTGTGGTCAGCCACGACCGCTACCTGCTGGAACGCGCCACCGATCACCAGATGGCACTGCTGGGCGACGGCAAGATCCGCGCCCTGCCCCGCGGCGTGGATCAGTACCTGGAACTGCGGGAATCGGCGCTTGCAGGTTCCACCATCACAGGAGGCGGCAATCCCGTGATCGCTGCAAGCGGCAGCACCGCTCCGGCGGCCCCCGGTGCGTCCGAAGCTGAGAAGCGGGACGCCCGCAAGGCCAAGAACAGGATCGAACGCCAGCTGGGCAAAGTCAGCCAGCAAGAGGAAAAGATCCACGCCCAGATGGTTAAGAGCACGTCCGATAACGACTTCGACTCCATGGCTGAGCTCAACAAGAAGCTGAAGACACTGGCCGACGACCGGGAAGCCCTCGAGCTCGAATGGCTCGAAGCCCTGGAAGTCCTCGGAGAGTAAGCAAGCGTCGGGGGCCCGGGCGGGCTAGTCCTCGCTGTGGAGCTCTGGTTCCTTTTGCAGGCCTGTCAGACCGTTCCAGGCCAGGTTCACGAGGTGGGCGGCTACTTCGCGTTTGTCCGGCTGCCGGCTGTCCTGCCACCACTGCCCGGTCATTGCCACCATGCCCACCAGCATCTGGGCGTACATTGCGCCATCCGCCGAGCTGAAGCCGCGGCGGGCAAATTCGTCGGCAAGGATATGCTCCACGCGTGCAGTGACATGGGAAAGCAAGGTGGAGAAGGCGCCCTCCGGCTGGGACGGCGGCGCGTCGCGCATCAGGATTCTGAAGCCGTCCGTCCGGTCCTCGATATAGGTAAGGAGGGCCAATGCGGCACGTTCCACCAAAACCCGGGGCTTGGCTTCCTCGGTCAGGGCTTCATTGATGGACGCCAGGAGGATGCGGAACTCACCTTCCACCACTTGCGTGTAGAGGCCCTCCTTGGATCCGAAGTGCTCATAGATGACCGGCTTGGATACACCTGCAGCCGCAGCGATTTCCTCAATCGTGGTTCCATCAAGGCCTCGGACCGCGAAAAGCCCGCGTCCCACTTCAATCAGCTGGGTGCGCCGCTGCAGACCTGTCATTCGGGAGCGCGGGGTGTGGCGGGGGTCCCCGGCCGGCGTGCCGGTGGGGTTCTGCGCCCCGCGGGGCATGCCTGCGCTCTTGCTCACTGCTCCATCATGCCCTATAAGGCGTGGTGGCCGGGGGAGGGTTTGGGGTGCTGAGTCGCGTGTGCGCCGACGTTCATGGCAGAATTGATTCTCGTGCCGCGGGGCTTCACCCCGAGGCGCGGTCCGCTCTGGTGTAATGGCAGCACCCCGGCCTTTGGAGCCGTGGAGTATAGGTTCGAATCCTATGGGCGGAACTGCCGCAGTAGCCGGGTTACCGGAAACCCGGGCCGGTATGAAAGCGTGTCCAGTAGGATGATCTTGATGCCGCGACCGGACTGCAGCTCCGGATCGCATGCCGCATCATAGGCCAGCACGAAGCACACTGAACGCGCGATCCACTGAGCAATCTAGCAAGGAGACTCTGTACGTGAGCCCCGTAAATACTGGTCCCGCCGCCGTGATCGTCCTGGCTGCAGGTGCCGGTACCCGGATGAAATCGCGCACACCAAAAATCCTTCACGAAATTGGCGGACGTTCGCTTGTGGGGCACGCCCTCCACACGGCCCGCTCCGTCAACCCGAAGCAGCTGGCTCTGGTGGTCCGCCATGAACGTGATCTTGTCGCTTCCCACCTGAATGAGCTGGATCCTTCCGCGTTGATCGTGGATCAGGACGAACTTCCCGGCACTGGCCGCGCAGTCGAAGTTGCCTTGGAGGCCCTGGACAGCACCGCGCCGCTCACCGGAACTGTTGTAGTCACTTACGGGGATGTCCCGCTCCTGACCGGGGAACTGCTCTCCGACCTGATTTCGGTCCACGAATCGGAGGGAAATGCTGTCACTGTGCTGACGGCTGTACTCGAGGACGCCACAGGTTACGGCCGGATTCTCCGGGACCTCGATGGCACAGTCGCAGGGATCCGCGAACACAAAGATGCTTCCGACGTCGAGCTGGGCATAAAAGAGATCAATTCCGGAATCTACGCCTTCGACGCTGCGGTCCTGCGGGATTCATTGCGCCACATCACCACGGACAATGCCCAGGGCGAGAAGTACCTCACCGATGTCCTCGGTCTGGCCCGGGCTGCAGGCGGACGCGTGGCGGCGGTGGTCACCTCTGACCGCTGGCAGGTTGAAGGCGCGAATGACAGGGTCCAGCTCTCCGCGCTGGGTGCGGAGCACAACCGCCGCATTGTCGAGGCGTGGATGCGCGCAGGAGTCACCGTTGTTGACCCCGCGACGACCTGGATCGACTCGACCGTGATGATTGAGGAAGATGTGCGGCTGCTGCCCAACACCCAGCTTCACGGCGCCACGCACGTGGCGAGGGACGCCGTGGTCGGCCCCGATACCACGTTGACCGACGTGACCGTGGGGGAGGGCGCCACCGTCGTCCGTACCCACGGCTCCGGGGCGGTTCTTGGAGCCGGTTCGAACGTCGGGCCGTTTACCTACCTCCGTCCTGGTACCGTCCTGGGTGAGACGGGCAAGATCGGCGCGTTCTACGAAACCAAAAACGTCACGATCGGACGCGGCTCTAAACTTTCCCATCTTGGTTATGCCGGTGACGCTGAGATCGGTGAAGACACCAACATCGGCTGCGGGAACATCACCGCAAATTACGACGGCGAGAAAAAGCACCGCACGGTGATCGGCTCCGGTGTACGGACAGGTTCAAATACAGTTTTCGTGGCCCCTGTCGAGGTAGGCAACGGCGCCTACACCGGAGCGGGTGCCGTCGTGCGGCAGAACGTTCCCGCCGGCGCACTGGCACTGTCGCTGGCCAAGCAGCGCAACGCCGAAGGCTGGGTGGCGGCAAACAGGCCAGGCAGCGTCTCGGCAAAGCTGGCGGAAGAAGCAGCCCACCGCGAAGATTCCTCAAACACTCCGGCATCAACAGAAGAGGGCAAGCAACCATGACCGAAATTACGGCGCGCGGCGAGAAGAAGCTGGTACTCGCTGCTGGGCGGGCCCATCCCGACCTTGCCCGCGAGATCGCCAAGGAGCTCGGCACAGAACTGCTGCCAGTTGACGCCTATGATTTCGCGAACGGCGAGATCTACGTCCGCGCCGGCGAAAGCGTTCGCGGTACCGATGCGTTCGTTATCCAGGCGCATCCCGCTCCGCTGAACAACTGGCTGATGGAGCAGCTGATCATGATTGATTCGCTGAAGCGGGCTTCCGCCAAACGCATCACCGTGGTTTCCCCGTTCTACCCGTATGCACGGCAGGACAAAAAGGGCCGCGGCCGCGAGCCCATTTCGGCCCGCCTGATCGCAGATCTCTACAAAACGGCCGGTGCCGACCGCATCATGAGTGTGGATTTGCACACTTCCCAGATCCAGGGGTTCTTTGACGGCCCTGTGGACCATTTGATGGCCATCCCGCTCCTGGCCGACTACATCCGCACCCGCGTCGACGCTGAGAACATTACGGTGGTCTCCCCTGACACCGGACGCGTGCGCGTTGCCGAGCAATGGGCGGAACGCCTCGGCGGCGCACCGCTGGCTTTCGTCCACAAGAGCCGCGACCTGACTGTGCCCAACCAGGCGGTCTCCAAGACCGTCGTGGGCCAGATTGAGGGCCGGACGTGCGTCCTTATCGATGACATGATCGACACCGGTGGTACCATCTCCGGTGCAGTGCAGGTCCTCAAGAACGCCGGGGCCAAGGACGTCATCATCGCAGCCACCCACGCCGTATTCTCTGATCCGGCCGCACGCAGGCTCTCTGAATCGGGGGCGCGTGAAGTTGTGGTCACCAACACCCTGCCGATCACCGCCGACAAGAGTTTCCCGCAACTCACAGTGCTCTCCATCGCACCGTTGATTGCCCGGGCCATCCGCGAAGTGTTCGACGACGGATCGGTGACAAGCCTGTTCGACGGCAACGCCTGAGCGCGGTCGGCAACAATTTCCCGGCTATTGGCACAAGCCGGCGGCGGGCCCGTTTTCAGGAATCGGGCCCGACGCTGGTAAACTTCTTGACGATACCTTGGCGAGGGAGAGCGGCCGTTAGTTCCGGTAACTTACGGATCAATACCGCAGTCTCCGTTATCGACTGGGTCTGAATCTCCTTCGTGAAGGGTAGCCGCAAAAGGCTGGCCGGCGTTGAAGGTCGCAACAGACCTCCGCCCTTGCTGAACACAATTTAGCCTTCAAGGAGATCGACATGTCTGAGCAGAAGCTCGCAGCAGAAGTACGCACCGAATTCGGCAAGGGCTTCGCCCGCCGCGCACGCATGGCCGGCCAGATTCCCGCCGTCATCTATGGACACGGTGCAGAGCCGATCCACATCACCCTCCCGAGCAAGGCCACCACGCTCGCTGTCCGCAAGGCCAACGCCCTGCTTTCCCTGGACATCAACGGCGACGTTCACCTCGCCCTGGTCAAGGACATCCAGCGCGACCCAATCAAGCAGATCATCGAGCACATTGACCTGCTGACCGTCATCAAGGGCGAAAAGGTCACCGTCGACGTCCCCGTCCACGTGACCGGCGAGCTGGCTCCGGGCAACGTCTACAACCAGGAACTCACCGTCATCTCCCTTGAGGCCGAGGCAACCCACCTGCCCACCGCCGTCGAGGTCGACATCGAAGGCCGCACGGCCGGCGAGCACATCCACGCATCGGACCTGGTTCTGCCGAAGGGCTCCGTCCTGCTGGCCGACGCCGACGCACTCGTGGTCCACATCTCCGAGGCCACCGAGTCCGCTGAAGGCGAAGAGGCTGAAGCCGGCGAGGCATCCGCCGCTTCCGCCGAGTAGCACAGGCAAGTTAAAAACAGTGGCCGGGTCCGGGCGGACCCGGCCACTGCCGTTTCCCGGCGCCGTCCTGACCCTGCATTGCTTTCGCGGGCACTCTCTGGCTTGCGTTGCAAAAACAGGGCGTTCGCCAACCTAGGATGGATTTCATGACTGAGACGTGGCTGATAGCAGGCCTTGGAAACCCGGGACCCGGGTACAGCCGCAACAGGCACAACGTGGGCCAAATGGTCCTGGACGAACTTGCAGCCCGTCTGGGCGGCACCTTCAAGACGCATAAGGCGAGAGCCCAGGTTTTGGAGGGCCGGCTGGGCCCCGGGGGGCCGCGAGTGGTGCTGGCCAAGCCCCTGAGCTACATGAATGTCTCCGGCGGTCCTGTCTCCGGCCTGGCCGCGTTCTACTCAGTGGATCCGGCGCACGTTGTTGTTGTCCATGACGAGATTGATATTCCCTTTAATACAGTCAAGCTGAAGCTCGGTGGCGGGGAGGGCGGGCACAACGGCCTACGGGACATTTCGAAGGCGCTGGCTACCAAAGATTATCTGCGGGTGCGCGTAGGCGTAGGCCGCCCGCAGGGTCGCATGGACACGGCAGACTACGTCCTGAGAGATTTCTCGACGACGGAAAAGAAGGATCTCCCCTTCCTCGTGGATGAGGCCGCCGACGCCGTCGAACTCCTCGTCAGGGACGGCCTGACAGTCGCCCAGCAGAAATTTCATCCGGCCAAAGCATGACGTCCGGCAGGTCGCGGAGCGGCCTTTGTCAGGGCAAGGAGTACGTCCCTTTCAGGGGCGTGACGGGACGGCGTCGGAATGCGCAATTCTTGATGAAATCTAGGTGCCAGCTGCCCTGTTTTACAGTCGGGGCCACGGGGTAGTCTTGCTCGTAAGCGGGGGAAGGCCAGAAAAGCCTTATACCCGCCACGCGGGACGTAAGGAAAAGTTCATGTCAATCGAGCCACTCAGCTGGGGACGTGGGTCTACTGGTAGCGCGCTTGCTGATCCAGTGACGTTTGCCGGTCCGGACGAGCATCAAAAATGGTCACTGCCGGCACGAAGCGCTGATCTCGGCCACATCCGCGCCGCCCTGACAGACGCCGATTCCCTGGGCGTTGTCATCACCGGGGCACGCGGGGTGGGGAAGTCTTCACTGGCCAGAACCGCTGTCATGGAATTGGGCTCCGAAGTCTTTACCCTCCAGCTGCGCAACACTTTGGCCGGCTCAAAGACTCCGTATGGCTGCCTTGCATTTCTCCTCGCCCGCCTGCCGCAGGCCGCCATGGGATCGCCCACCGCTATCCTCCAAGGCATCACTTCCCTCATCCGGAACGATGCCGGTGGACGGGAGTGCGTCATAACGCTGGACAGTACAGCCAGCCTGGATGACATGAGTGCCGGGGTGCTGCTGAACATCCTGCTGACACGCACTGCGAGGATCATCGCGATTGCCCCGAACATCAGCGATCTGCCGGCTGATTTCCACTGGCTTTTGACGGAGCGGCGGCTCACCGAGGTCCGCCTCGAGAACCTCAACGAACTGCAGACCAAGCAGGTGCTGCTCTCCTTGCTTGGCCATCGTG
Source organism: Arthrobacter sp. (assembly GCF_031179985.1). GTDB lineage: Bacteria > Actinomycetota > Actinomycetes > Actinomycetales > Micrococcaceae > Arthrobacter. The sequence continues at coordinate 55,368 of NZ_JAPSHJ010000013.1, forward strand.
TTTCCTCCTCGCTCGTGAGTACCTTCCACTCCATCGTTGGCGGCAACCCCATGCTCCTGAAGGCACTTGTGGCCGAGCAGCAACTGGCGGGGAACCTTATCCTTTCCGACTCGGTATGGACGCTGCGGGACAAAGTGGTTCTCGACGGCGGCACCGGGCTCGATGACATCGTCCGCTCCCGCTGGATGCGCGAAACCCCCGAGACACGGGCAGTCATTGAAATGTTGTCCTGCGCGCGGACTGTTTCCCTGGCGAGGCTGACGGGCGTGTTCGGCACGGACATCATTGCTGACATGGAAGACGCAGGGTTGTTGAGCGTGGCCCGTTCCGACAACCGCTGGGTGACCCTCAGGGAACAGTACCTCGGTGATGTGGTGCGGTCGTGGCTGAGCGTCGCGCGGCGAAGGGAGTTGCGGACCAAGCTCCTGGGCGACCGTGAGCCGGACGTCTCGCATATGACACTCGAAGAGCTCATAGGGTTCGCGGCGTGGACCCATGAATGCGAGGCCGAACTGCGGCCGCCCGTCGCGCTGGCGGCAGCTGAGGCGGCCAATCAGCTGTTCGATCCGAGGTTTGCTCTCACCTGTGCCGGCAGCCTGAAAAAATCGGACGACGAATGGGTGGCGGGGCAGCGCCAAAAGGCGGCGTCCTGTCTGCTCCTGGATCTTCCGCTGCAAGCCATGGCGGCCCTCGACGACATCACTCCGGCTCAACTGCAGGAACTCGCTGACCTGGACTTCGCTGAAGTTGTTGCTGCCAAATGCGACGTGATGGTGTGGTTGCCCGAACATAAGAGCAAGGTGCCCGAACTCCTGGGGCAGGCACGGGAGCGCCTCGGAGTGAAGCGCGGCACCAGGCTGTCCTGGCCCGATCCGCTGGCAGCGGCCGCTAACAGGATCAGCCTGAGTGAATTCGAATACCATGCCTTCACAGGAAATTTTGCCAATATCGTCCAGGACCTCGAAGAGGCGGCCGACCCCCAGCTGAACAATGATCTCTGGTTCAGGATGCAGTCGGCCATCATCCTCATGGAAGCCCTTTCAACCATGGGCCGTGAGATGGATGCCCTGCAGCTCATGCGGATGCTCGGCGGCCAGCTCTCTGACGCCGGACACATCGTGGGTCTTCGCGAAAAGTTCTCGATCCGGGCATTTACCGTGCTGCTTCAGGCAGGCAGATGGCGGCAGTGCCTCGACCTCGTCAACCCTCCCAGGTCCCAGGACGCCCGTGGCCTCGCATTCCGGACGTCCGCTTCAGAGTTGTCCACGGGACTTGCCTACGTCTATTCGGGACGCGGAGCCATTGCCCTGGAGTCCCTTCTTTCCTCCGTTGCACAGCTTGAGCTTCGGCCCGTCATGAACACGCTCCAGGCTGCCTATGCGGCAACGGCCTTTGCCTATGCCCAGATTGGCGACGCCGGCCAGGCGCGCAAGTACCTTGAAAAGCTCCGCACGTCCCGGGGCGAATGTACCTTCGCCATCAGGACAGTCACCAACTTCTGTGCAGACATGGCAGGCCGGTGGCTGGGGGACGGCGATGCAACCAACAGGCTACTGGCCTCCGCACGCGAGGACATTGTCGAGGGCAGGTTTACGCTGGCCGGAATCAGTCTCCTCGGTGCAACTGTGAACGGTTCAGAGGACGACTTGCGCCTTCTCGAAACCGTAGCGGGGCATCGGCAGGGCCCGATGGCCGAAATGTCGAGGCTCATAGCAGTGGGCACCCGGACAAAGAACGCAAAAGTCCTGCTCGCCGGAGGTGAGCTCGCCGCATCAATGGAGCTCGACGTCGTCGAGGCACGTTGTGTGGCCCTTGCTGTTGATTTTGCCCGGATGGCCGGCGACTCAACCTCTGCCCGGACTGCGCAGGCACGGCTGGACCATCTCTCCTCCACGGTCAGCAGCCTGCCCATTGTCCCCAGCAGCGGAAGTCCACTCCTTACCGCAAGGGAACGGCAGATAGCGCGCCTGGCGGGGCGGGGCACCTCCAACCGTGACATCGCCCAGGAGATGGGCGTCTCGGTCCGCACTGTCGAGGGTCACCTCTACCAGGTTTTCACTAAGCTTGGCGTAACCTCACGGGGTGATTTGCCTGGACTCGTCTAGCGGCCGCGTTCCGAAGTCAGGCTCGGTGAACCGGCAGCTGACCGGACGCCGGGAGACGATGGAACGCGTCTGCCAGACGATCCTCAACAAAACCAGCCAGGCAGTTTTTCTGATCTCCGGCCCCGGGATCGGTAAGAGCGCCTTGGTCGAAGCAATCAGTGAACGGCTTACCCGGGACATGAATGTCCTGCGGATCCATGGAAGTTCGTCGCTGGCCAAGGTTCCCTTCGGCGTTTTGGCGCCCTATACCTCCGGACTGTCGGCGGAGGACGCCGTGTCTCCCGTCGCTGTTCTGAGGTCTGTCTGGTCCTACTTCCAAAAACTCCGCTCAGCCAAGGACGGCCCGCTCCTGCTGGTGGTCGACGACGCCCATCACCTTGATGACGCCACTGCAAGCATTGTCGTTGACATGGTTTCTGCGGGCTGGGCAAGTGTGCTGGCTACTGGCCGTTCCCGGCCGGGCCTTCCTGCTGCGATGAACCAGCTTTGGTACGACGGACTCGCGGACCGGATCGATCTCCGGCCGCTGACGCAGGAGCAGGTGGCGGAAGCGGTGGCCCATGCCCTGGAAGGCATCGTCCCTGAAAGTACTGTGCAGGCTCTTTGGGCAGAATCAGGGGGTAATCCCTTATTGCTGGACTGCCTGCTGAATGACGCTATCGAGTCTGGATCCTTGGTGAAGCGGAACAGCATCTGGCTGCTCCTGGGCTCCTGGCCGTCGGGTGGACGTAAGCTCACCGACGTCGTAGCGAAGCAGCTGCAGCGCAGGAGCGCTGAGGAGCAGGAGGCACTGAAGCTGATTGCGCTCTCTGAGCCCGTTCCACGAGGACTTATCGAAGAAGTGTGCGGTGCTCCGGCTGTCCGTTCCCTCCTGGAACACCAGCTGGTCCGGGAGTCAACAGGGGGGTCGGCCGAGCTGAGGCTGTGGTATCCCAGTTACAGCGGAGCCATTCGCCGCATGGTCTCAGCATCAAGAAGCCTCCACTTGCGCAAACAGCTGCTTCAGCATGCAGATCACCACCCCGCCACGGCCGAGGGAATGCTGCGGATGGTCAGCTGGTCACTCGAATGCGGAGCCGAAGTGCCCGATGCGGAATTGCTGGAGGCATCCGTCCTGGCCGCCAGACTGTTCCAGGACTCGCTGGCACTGGATGCGGCCGCCCGGATCCGTGACCCCGATCTCCGCCAACGCGGGCAGGTTGCCATGGCCAGGGCCCACTACAATCGGGGCAGCTATGAGGAGGCAGCCAGGCAGCTGGATCTCCATTTTGCTGCGGACGGGGAACCTGCACGGAACCCCGGGGATGTGCTCCTCTGGGCCTGCACCCACGCCGCTTTGGGGCACATTCCGGAGGCGTTCCTCGAAGATGCCCGGCGACTCCTGGACATTAACGGCCATGCTGCCAAAACGGGGGAACTGTCGGACACCTCGGGCAGCGAGATGCGGCACTGGATCGTCTTGGAACTCTTCGCTCTGAGTGCTGCTGCCGATTACCGGTCGCTGGGCAAATACCTGGATGAATTCGAATCCCTTCGGCCAGGAGAGGATCTGAGTGGAGGGTCGCCGGCCAGACGGGCTTTTATGCTGGCCATGCGGTCAGAAGTGCTTCGTTCGGAGGGACGGCCCCAGTCGGCGGAGAACATCGCAGCTGAAGCTCATGCACTCCTCACCGCGGACGGCAGCGAACTCTTCTTCTTCCCTGAGTTTGTGCTCCATCGCCAGCTGGGTGCAGCAATGTCCGCCGGACATTGGATAGCAGTGGAGGACTACCTCGGAGCGTATACAAGGCAGCGAAGCCATGCATTGGTCACCTTCGGGGGGACCGTGCAAAGCTGGCGCGGCCTTTCCCTCCTGCTGCGGGATACGCTCGATACGGCGGGGGCATATCTGCTTCCGGCCGTTGAAGCCCTGCGGGAGAACGACCCGCTTGGCCTGTTGCCGGTGACTCTCGCGGCGGCGACTTACGCCGCTGCCAGGACGGGAGACACAGTGCAAGCCCGGCGTCTCCTTCAGGATTTTGATTACCTCGAGACCCCCGGGAGGGGTTTCGACGCCGAGTACGCCCGGATTTTTTCTGCTGCAAGCACTGACGTTCTACGGGGCGGGGATGGCGGCCCGATTACTTTGCTGGCACTTCTTGATGACCCCTCGGTGGTGTCGTCGCCAGGCGCGGAGCTTTTGATCCACGCTGTGGCCGCGGAACTGGGCCATCACGGCGACTACTCCCGGATTGCCAGCCTGACAGAGAATATGGAAGGCTCCTGGGCCGGTGCTTGGCATAAGTTTGCCGCCGCGCATCTTTCAGGCACCGCTGCGGACTACCTGGAAGCAGGAGAAGCTGTGCACGCGGCCGGACTGATACGGGTTGCACGGAACCTGTTTGCAGCTGCAGCTGACCGCTACGGCACTGCCGGCGATCGGCCCCGCTCACGGGAGGCAGCGGCCCGCAGGGATGATTGTGATCGGGAACTTCGAGTCACTATTGACATTGGGGCGGCCTCCGAGTCGTCCTCCGGAGTCCAGCTGACGCGGCGTGAGCGGGACATCGTTGTCCTGGCGGTCGAGGGGCTGACTGACAGGCAAATCGCGGACAGACTCATGGTTTCGGTCCGAACCGTTGAAGGGCACCTTTACCGCAGCTATGCCAAACTTGGCATTCGCGGCCGGGATCAGCTCGCTTCTGCCGTTCGCCTCTGACCCGTCATCAGGTCGGGAACCACCTGTCCATGCAGAGACAGTAATGTTCACAACTACTTGTTTTTTTCGGTGGCAAACAAGCGAGGCATGAGTACACCTGTTCTTCCTACTTCGGCAACTACTGGGAAATGGAGTACTTCGTACTCGTGTCCATGGTCAAGGACTTTCGTAAGTTGGGGGTTAGCACGGGCCCCTAACGGGATACGAAGGACTTCACCATGATTCATTCAGACGCCGCCACTCTCCCCGGCCTCAGACGCCCACAGGTTTTGCAGGGCGAGCACGTCCCCAACGGCATGTCGGCGTACTGCAGAAAGCCCTTGGTGGATGAGGTTCTGGCGGCTCTGGCGCAGGGCCAGAACCTCGGCGTGGTCTTGGTGGGGACCTACGGGACAGGAAAGACCTATCTGGCGCGGCAGGCGCTCGATCGACTCGACGGGCAGGCCTTCGTTGTTCAAATCCGGGGGAGTTCCGCCGCTGATGCCATGCCATACGGCGCCCTGAGTTCGTTGTTGTGCGAACTGGATGAAGACCTGGTCACCAGCCCATTGGCCGTACTCAGGGGAATAACGCAACTTCTGCGGCGCAGGGCGGACGGAAAGAGCATCCTCGTGTTTGTGGACAACGTCCAGGACCTCGATGAACTTGCCGCAGTGGTCCTCACCCAGCTGGCGGCCAACGGAACGGTGCAGCTCGTCGTCACCTGCCAGGATCTGCCCAAGGCTCCACGTGGGATCGTGGGGCTGTGGAAGGACGGATTGTTGCACCGCGTGGATGTACGCCCCTTCAGCCAGCCGGACGTAGCGCAGTGGCTGGAAGCAACGCTTGGCGGACCCGTATCATTGGCCTGCAGCGAGGTGCTGTACAACGCCAGCGGCGGGAACCCACGCTTTCTGGAAGCCATCCTGCACGAGCAGACCCGGGCGGCCACTCTGGTGCATTCCGACGGCGTCTGGGTGCTGACGGGCAAGCCGCTTGCTTACAGCCGGACCATGACAGATACGGTCTTCACTGCCCTCAGTTCCATTTCCGCTGCTGAGAAGCACGTGACCGAAGTGCTGGCCTTGGCGGGAACCCTGACCCTTGACCATCTCATCAGCGTCAGCGATCCGGCGGCCATTGATGCCCTGCAGCAACGCGGGTACCTCACCGTAGTGCACGGCGATCCATCGTCGGTTTCCCTCACGAATGCGCTGATGGCCAACGTTGTCCGCAAAGAAGTACCGGCAGGCCGGAGCAGGGAACTCCTCGCCGGCGTCGTTGCTTGTGCAGATTTCTCCGTTATGCCCCCGTCAGCAGAATTATCCCTGGCCGCATGGGCAGCTGATTGCGGAATGCAACTGGAGGCAGATAAGGCTCTCTACGCTGCAGGGCTGGCCAACCGTGCAGGAAACCCGGCCTTGGCCCTCCGCCTCATCGACTTGCTCCATGACCCGGCAGGGCGGGTTGCAGCTGTGGCGGAAAAGATCAGGGCACTCATCGGGTTGGGTGAGCTGGTGAAGGCGAGGAACCTCGCTTTGGACCCTGCCGCCGTCGCCGAAGCGCCCTTGAGGCGCTGGGTTGACATCATGCTGCTCCGAAGCGCATTGCTGTGCTCCGATGACAGACCGGAGGCAGATCCGCGTGCGCCGCTGGACGAAGTCCATGCCCGGCTAAAAGCGGAGGAATCGGGTTCAGACCCTGATGCCCACGGTCTGTTGGATATGCGCGAGGAGCTTTCATTGGCCCAGGCGCAGGTTGCCGTCCATGATGGCCGGTACCGGGAGGCTCTTTCAGGCCTGACGCGTCTCGTTGATGGTGCGCCAAGCACTGAAGGCCGCACGCTGGCCGCGAGCTTGCTTGCCGCCCTGTTGGCTCTGACCGGGCGCGGGGCCGAGGCATCATCGCTGATGAGGTCGGTACGGGCGTCGCGCTCAGAAATCGACGTACCGCTGCCTATGCACACCTTGCCTGCCTCTGCCCTGTTGGGGTTGCTGCCGGCAGCGTCTACAGCCCACGACGCCGCGGCAGTTGCAGCCGGGTCCAACATCTTCCTGGCGGCACACGGCGCCACCTCACGGGAGCTTGGAACAGGTGTTCTGGACGCCTACTGCGGACGATCCGAACAGGCTCTGGAACGATTGATCCCCGCCCTGAGCCAGCTGAAGCAACTGGATCCGGACAGCACGTCCGCATTGGGAGCAGCCTCCATTGCCTACGCGTACGCTTTGCTGGGCGAAAAAGACCTTGCCTTGGAATACCTGCAAACGAGCCAGCGGGAGCAAAAACGGACCTCGAGATGGGTACTGAGCGTCTGCTCCTACTTCCAGCTGCTGACCTCCGCTGAACTCGCTTCGAAGGAAAAGGCAATCGTGCGCCTGTTCGGGCTCGCGGATGAAGCCCGCAGCAGGCACGCCACCGCCCTGGAGCTGATGTTCCTGAGCGCAGCCGTGCGGTTGGGCAGTAACGGCGGGACTGAGCGCCTGGTGGCGGTTGCGTCCAGCGTCCAGAGCACTCTTGGCCGGCAATGCGAAGCGTATGGAACAGGAGTTATCAAGCGGAACAGTTCCGCGCTCCTTGAGGTAGCCAGGGAGGCCGCTACCGCAGGAAATGTGGTCTTCGCCAGGGACGCTGCTCGGGCAGCCCTCAAAATTGCGAACGATGCTTCTGACAGGAACGCTATCAGGGCCGCGCAGCAGCTGATCCGGGGAGGTGCGCCGGCAGCAGCTGGAGGCGGACACGCGTCCCTGGGGGAGGGGCAACTGACGGCCCGCGAACATGAGGTGGCAGCCATGGCCGCCGCCGGTGTGAGCAACAAAGACATCGCAGCCAAAATGCATATTTCGGTTCGTACCGTTGAGGGCCATCTTTACCAGATTTACGGCAAGCTGCAGGTGACCTCACGGGCCGAACTCAGGGAATCATTTGCATAGCTGACGGAGTCCGACGGAGACTGAGGGCATCCATGATGGCGGCAACGGCTGCATCCACGCCGACTTCAGCCGTGTTGATGACCAGATCCGCATCAGCCGGCACTTCATAGGGCGAGCTGATTCCGGTAAATTCCGGAATCTGGCCAGCCCGGGCCCGTGCATAGAGTCCTTTCCTGTCCCGCGCTTCGCACACACTCAGCGGAGTGGACACATGGACCAGGATGAAGGAGCCCGCCGGAGCCATCGCCCGCACTTCCCGTCGGGTGGAATCAAACGGCGCAATGGGCGCACACACGGCGTCGCCCCCGGAAGCAGCAATCAGCGAAGCGACCCAGCCGATACGGCGGATGTTCGTTTCCCTGTCCTCCTTTGAGAAGCCGAGCCCCGACGAAAGCAACCGACGGACATCGTCGCCATCGAGTAGTGTCACAGTCCTCTCACCTGCCGCCTGCAGCCGTTGCGCGAGGGCTCGGGCGATGGTCGATTTTCCCGATCCTGAGAGCCCGGTGAAGAAGACGACGCTACCCGTAGTGCTGCCTGCCCCCGTGTTGCCCGATACCGGGTGGGCGGGGAGTGACTGGCTTGGGATTGACTGGTTTGGCATTGCCTGGCTTGGACGATGGCCGAAGCGCGCATGGTCGATGCCGGCCTGTGGCTCATCCGGGACTGTGAAGTCCAGAAGTACATTGGCGCCAAGGTTTCGGAAGACGAGCTCCTGGATCAGCTCGTCCTCCCGATTGCCCGAACGGGCCGGCGACCGGAGCACCAACAGCCTGGAACTGGAACCGGGAACTTCAGCGGCGCATTGCTCAAGGACAGTCATCAACTCCAGCGCTGTATACCGCCCGTGCTGCTGCGGACCGGTAACAGCCACCAGGCAGAGGTCTGCGTTGCGGCTTGCGGCGACGGAAACTGCGCGGGCCATCTGGGCTGCCAGCGGGGGCTTGGAGAAGGCGGACACAACGAACTTCCGGCCAGCAGCGGAAGCCAGTGGTTCTGTTATGCGCAAGTGTCTGAGAGGCGGATGCTCTGCTGCCTTAAGCGGGCTCAAGGCCCCTGCGAGGTAGATTCCCGTCCCCGGAGCTGACTCGAAGCCGGAAACTGTCAGGAGGGCCAGGGGGGTGCCGTCCGGATCGCATAGCAGCAGCGCAGATTCCCGTACGGCGCGTTCGCCCACCGAACGGGGCAGCAACAAGGTCACCGCGGTGGGCCAACGGACCGGAACACTGGAGGGCAGGCAGTATCCGTGGGCGGGAGCGTACAAGCCACCCAGAAGGAGCTCAAGCTCATCCAAGGCACCGTCCGAAAGTACGTGCCACGGAAGGGCGCCCGCATGGGGGGTCATGGCTGCCTCTCCATCGAGTGGAGGGTGTGAGTTGCCGATGGTGCTGCGCTGCGGCGTTGGCGCATCTCGCTCGTGGCCAGGGCGGGAAATCCTTTCGAACGCCGAATGGCCATCCAGACGAACGGCGCCACCAGGACTGCTCCTGCCAGTAATATGGCTGTGGGGAGCGTGTCCACTCCCAGCATTTTCAGGCCGGAGGCAAACAGGACCACTGCAAGCGCCCTGCGAATGAATCCGCCGTTAAGTCGGCTCGAGAGTTGTGCACCCAAAAAGACGCCCGGCACGCTTCCGAGGATCAGGGGAAGCGTCAGTTCGAGGCTGAGCTCACCGAAAAGGGAATGACTGACGGCGGCGGCGGCCACCAGGGGGACAGCCTGTACAAGGTCCGTTCCTACCAGCTGACCGGCTTTCAGCCCCGGATAAATCATCATCAGCCCGATGATAATGAGTGAACCGGAACCCACTGACGTCATCCCGACCACCAGACCGCCGAACACGCCCAGGACTATGGTTACCAGGGGGCGGGCGGATATCAAGGGACGTGCGTGCGGAAGACCGGTGCCCTGTCCGCTCCGGCTTTTAGCCCGCTCCTGGAGCCTCAGGTACGCCCGGACTGCCAGGAGGCCAGCGGCAAGCAGCAGGGCCGCTCCCAGAGCTGTTTTAACTGTCGTCTGAGCGGCATCTCCTGGTCCCAGCCATTTCAGGATCAACACACCGCTGAAGGCTGCCGGGACAGAGCCAATTATCAGCCACTTCACGAGCTCAAGGTTGACGGTGCCGCGGCGGAGGTGGACTGCCGATCCAACAGGTTTCATGACAGCGCTCGCCACCAGATCACTGGATACCGCAGCCAGGGGCGGAACCCCAAAAACCAGCACGAGTACAGGAGTCATCAGCGCGCCACCACCCATGCCGGTAAGACCGACCACTATTCCCACGCCGAAGGCGGCGAACACCAGCATCATGTCCATAAGAGCAGATTTTGTCACTGCAGGGACCCGCCGGAAATGCGTAGGGGCGGTAGGGAAAGGCAGTACTTTCGGCGGGGGAACAAGTAGTGTCTGCAGCGCTTTCCACAACCCGGGCGGCGCCGGGCAGACCCGCTCACAGCGCTTCGAAACACTAAATCAGAAGCTCGGCAGAACCAACAGGTAGTTCCCGGATCCACTGTGCCGGCAGACAGGTAATAGCGGCCCCCGAGTGCGTAAGCAGCCCCCCAAAGACGAGTATGGGCTACCCATGTGCGCCAACGCCGGCCCGCCTACGCTTTTGGTATCAAGTCATCCACGCACCGGGTCCGAAGCAGGTCTCACAATGCGCACCAGTAACCCTTTTTCCCCTTTCCTTCCGGTCACTCCCGAAATCGCCCCGCACAGCAATCTGCGGGTCCCCAGGACGGGGCCGACGGCGTTGAAGTCTTCTGAGACCAAGACTTCTCCCCCCAGTCGTCGTCGGCCCCCCAAGCTTTACCCGGCCCGTTAGGACGGCCCCCATGAGTCCATTGGACGAATCCGCTTTCATGGGCCCGGGCCTGAAACTGGGCCCACACCCGCACAGCTACCCGGAACGTGGCAGTTCACGCCTCGAGCAATCGAGCCAGCAGACCAAAACCACAGGCCTCAGATGGGCCGGCCGTTACCAGCGGATTCTGTTCCTGTCGGATGCGCTGGTGCTGGCCGTTGTTGCTGCTGCCGCCCAAGTGGGCAGATTTGGCTTTGACGACAGAGACGTTACGGTCGGATTTTTCGAAGTCGCCTACACCTACCTCTCCATCGGGATCGCAGCCGCCTGGATGGTGGTGCTTGGTATTTACCGCACACGTGATCCCCGGGTAGTGGGGGTTGGCGCCGAAGAGTACAAGCGCGTCATCAGCGCCACCGTCACCCTGTTGGGGCTTGTGGCAATTCTTTGTGCAGTCCTCAAAATTGACGTGGCCAGAGGCTACTTCGCGCTCGCCTTCCCGTTAGGGATCGTGGGGTTGATCTCCTCGCGCTGGATTCTGCGCCAGTGGCTCACCAAGCAACGGACATTCGGGCATTATTTGTCGCGCGTCATCGTCCTGGGCCGTGGAAAGGACGTCCGCTACGTCATCAACCAGATCCAGAAAAAATCAGGCGCTGCATATGAAGTGGTGGGCGCAGCGTTGCCACACGCGGAGGAAAGGGAATTCCTCATTACCGGATCAGGTCCGGTTCCTGTGGTGGCCACCGTGGGCACAGTCGTGGAGGCGGTTGAGCGCCTTGAGGCGGACGCCGTGATTGTGGCAGGACCGGTCAAGGGCGGCAGCAAGTACGTTCAACGGCTGGGTTGGAAGCTGGAGGAATCCGCGACGGAACTGGTGCTGGCCACCGGGTTGACGAACGTGGCCGGCCCCAGAATCCATTCCCGCCCGGTTGAGGGACTTCCGCTGATGCATGTGGAGCTTCCACGCTACTCAGGAGCGAAGCACGTCCTCAAGAGGCTCCTGGACATTGTTCTCTCCGCTATGGCCTTGATCGTCCTGCTTCCTGTTTTCGCGGTCCTCGCATTCCTGATCAAGCGGGACAGTGATGGCCCTGTGATCTTCCGTCAGGAAAGGATTGGCCAGGGCGGCAAGAAGTTCCTGATGTACAAGTTCCGGTCAATGGTGCAGACGGCCGAGGATGACCTTGCCGGACTTCTGGACCAGAACGAGGGCTCCGGTGTCCTGTTTAAGATGCGTCATGACCCACGCGTCACGGATGTCGGACGCTGGATGCGCAAATACTCGCTCGACGAACTGCCCCAATTCTGGAATGTGCTGCTGGGGGACATGAGCCTGGTAGGCCCGCGGCCGCCTCTGCAGCGGGAAGTGGATGGCTATAAGGCCCGTGTCCACAGGAGGCTTTACATCAAGCCAGGCCTGACAGGAATGTGGCAGATCAACGGACGGTCCGAGCTCAACTGGCAGGACAGCATCCGACTGGACCTCTACTACGTCGAAAACTGGTCACTTGCCGGCGACATCATCATCCTGTGGCGGACCGTCAAAATGCTCATCAACCCACAGGGAGCGTACTGATGAAGGGCATTCCGATCGATGTGACGCGGCTGACTTTGCTCGGGGAAATCGCAGCCGTTGCCGGGTCCAGGGCCGATGAAGAGCTGGCGCGCGAGCTGGCCACCGTCGCTGGATCGATGTTGCTCGCCTTCCGGGAATCCGCGGATGGGGCCGGCTTAGCTGCAGATGAACTGCGTGCTCAGGGTGACGCACGCGCCCAGAAACTGCTGAGCAAGGCCCTGCTTCAGCACCGGCCAGATGATGCCGTCCTCTCTGAAGAGGCACCTGACGATCCGGCCCGCCTGTCCGCCCACCGGGTGTGGATCATCGACCCGTTGGACGGAACCAGGGAATTCGCTGAGGGTCGAAGCGATTGGGCTGTGCATGTTGCGCTGCACTCCCACGGGAGGTTGACCGCTGGAGCGGTTGCCGTTCCCGCATTGGGTTACGTCACTGGCCGCAAGGACGGGCTATGGGTACGGAAACCCGGCCGGCAGCTTCGAATCGCTGTTTCCCGGTCCCGGCCTCCCCAACTGGCGGAAGCCGTGGCTGGACGACTTGGCGCAAAACTCGAGCCGATGGGGTCAGCCGGGTACAAAACCTGCGCCGTTATCAGCGGGGAGGTAGATGCCTACCTGCATTCGGGCGGCCAGTTTGAGTGGGATTCAGCGGCACCGGTTTTCGCTGCGCGCCAGGCTGGATTGCACGCCAGCCGGGTGGACGGTTCGGAGTTGCTGTACAACCAGAAGTCGCCGAGCCTGCCTGATCTGCTGATTTGCCACCCAGATATTCGCGACATACTGCTGGTGGCCATTGCGGACGTTCTGAAAGATCCGTCCGGCAGAGGTTCTTTGGCCCAGCGCGCATCAGGAGAGCGTTCATCAGGACAGCGTCCGTCCGGACAGTCCCGCTATGGGAACGCACAGGACAGGAGAGGCTGATGACTCCCAAAGATCGGCCCAAGCGCAGGCTGACGCAGCTCGAAGTGCTGGAGTCGGAGGCGATCTTCATCATCCGCGAAGTGGTCGCCGAGACGGACAATCCGGCGATGCTGTTCTCCGGAGGCAAGGACTCCATGGTGATGCTCCATCTCGCCGTGAAGGCCTTCGCCCCAGGATCCGTGCCGTTTTCCCTCCTTCACGTGGATACCGGGCACAACTTTCCGGAAGTTCTGGAGTTCAGGGACCGCTGTGTAGGTAAGTACTTGCTGAACCTCGTGGTGGCCTCTGTCCAGGACGCATTGGACCGCGGCATAGTTCACCAAGAACCGAACGGCTCGCGCAACAGAATCCAAACGCCTGTGCTGCTCGAAACTGCGCAGAAGAACGGGTTCACCGCATTGCTGGGCGGCGCACGCCGGGATGAAGAAAAGGCCCGTGCGAAGGAACGTGTATTTTCGTTCCGGGACGAGTTTGGGCAGTGGGATCCGAAAAACCAGCGCCCCGAGCTGTGGAGCATCTTCAACGCCGAGGTCCACCAAGGTGAAAGCATCAGGGTGTTTCCGCTCTCCAACTGGACCGAACTGGACGTCTGGGACTACATCCGCCAAGAGGGCATTGATCTTCCGTCGATCTACTACGCGCACGAGCGGGAAGTCTTCGAACGCGGGGGCATGCTGTTTGCGGCCAACGAATTCTGCAGGCCTAAAAACGACGAGCCCACGTCAGTGCAAAAAGTCAGGTACCGGACAGTCGGCGATGCGACCCTGACGGCTGCTGTCCGCTCCGATGCCGACACCGTGGACAAGGTGGTAGCTGAGATAGCAACCACCCGGATCACGGAGCGCGGTGCGACCCGGGGAGATGACCGCGTCGGTGCAGCGGCCATGGAGGACCGGAAGAAAGAAGGCTACTTCTAATGGATCTCTTGAGATTTGCCACGGCGGGATCCGTAGATGACGGCAAGAGCACCTTGATCGGACGGTTGCTCTATGACTCGAAATCCATCTTCACGGATCAGCTTGAATCCATTGAGCGGACCAGCCGGGCCATGGGTTCGGACTACACGGAACTGGCGTTGCTCACTGACGGGTTAAGGGCAGAACGTGAGCAAGGGATAACCATCGACGTCGCCTATAGATACTTTGCTACGGCTAAGCGGAAATTCATCGTGGCGGACACACCCGGACATATCCAGTACACACGGAACATGGTGACCGGGGCATCCACCGCCGACATGGCTATTATGCTCGTCGATGCGCGGAAGGGGCTGCAGGAGCAAAGCCGGCGCCATGCATTCCTTGTCTCGCTGCTGAAAGTGCCGCACCTGGTGCTTGCCATAAACAAGATGGATCTCGTTGCCTGGTCTCAGGACGTCTTTGAGGATATCCGGCATGACTTCGTGGAATTCGCCGCCAAGCTCGATATTCCTGACCTGACGGTCATACCGCTTTCCGCCCTCACCGGTGACAACGTGGTGAGCCGCTCAGAGAATATGCCCTGGTACCAGGGAACGTCGCTGATGACCCATCTGGAGAACGTTTACATAGCCAGTGACAGGAATTTGGTGGATGGCCGGTTCCCTGTCCAATACGTGATCCGGCCCCATTCAAACCGCTTCCCCGATTACCGCGGGTACGCGGGGAAGATCGCCGGCGGAGTCATGCGCATCGGCGATGAGGTGGTGGTCCTGCCCAGCGGGCTTCCGTCGCGCATCGCCTCGATCGAGTCCGCAAGCGGACCTGTCAACGAAGCGTTCGCTCCAATGTCCGTCGTCGTGCGGCTCGAGGACGACATTGATATCTCACGCGGGGACATGATTTGCAGACCGCACAACCAGCCAAAAGTCTCGCAGGATATTGACGCGATGATCTGTTGGATGAGCGAGGAGCCCTTGCGCCCGGGCCAGAAGCTGGTGGTCAAGCACACCACACGGCGGGCGCGGGCACTCGTCAAGGACGTGCAGTACGAACTGGACATCAACACCCTGCACCGCAACGAACAGGCGGAGGAGCTCAAGCTCAACTCCATCGGGAGGGTTCGGCTGCGCACCACCATTCCGCTTCTTGCGGATGAGTACCACCGAAACAGGGAAACAGGCGGCTTCATCCTCATTGATGAACACTCCCTGCGAACAGTAGGCGCGGGGATGATCCTGTCCGTCTGAAGCATCCGCCGGTACGTCACCGGCTCGTCAAAGAAACGTGGAGAAACGAGACGATGAGAACAGCCAGGTATGGTGTCCGCAATCATCCCGTTGCGCCCGGAACCGAGAGGATTCTGCTGGTTGGATCCAGCGGCGGCCATCTCGCGCAATTGCTGGCCCTTGAACCCTGGTGGGCGCACCAATCGAGGGCCTGGGTAACCTTCAAAACGCCCGACGCCGAGTTCGGCCTGCGGAATGAGCAAGACGTCACTTGGGCATACTCCCCAACCACCCGGAACATCCCGAACCTGCTGCGGAACTCAAAACTGGCGTGGTCATTGATGCGGCAGTTCCGTCCAACCGTGGTGATCTCGACTGGAGCAGGAAGCGCCCTGCCCTTTTTTGCCCTTGCGAAGATGATGTCCACCACAACTGTGTACATAGAAGTTTATGACCGGGTAGACAGCCCCACGCTCACCGGAAGACTGTGCCGGCCATTTACCGACCTGATGTTGGTCCAGTGGCGTGACCAGCTGGGACTCTACCGTGACGCCCATGTACTGGGGAGACTGCTGTGAACGAGGCTCCAGTACATGGCCAGCCGGACAATGCCTCCACTCCGAGAAGCATCAGTGTTCTTGTGGGTACTGACCATCACGAGTTTTCCCGGTTGGTCGACTGGGCTGATGGTTGGGCAACCGAACATCCGCAGGACAAAGTCACGGTGCAGTTCGGCCACAGCCGGGCACCCGCTTCTGCCGAGGGGCACAGCTTCATGTCTCCTGCCGCGCTCGCCGAACTCATGGCCACGAGCGACATCGTTGTTGCGCATGGCGGACCTGCCACTATCTCCGGGGCGAGAGCTGCGGGGCACGTACCGCTGGTGCTGCCAAGGGATCCGGCCCTGGGAGAGCATGTTGACGATCATCAGCAGCGGTTCGCGAGCTGGTCCGCCCAGAGATCGTTGGTCACCAAGGTGGTATCGGTGCCGGAGCTGCAGGAACGGGTCTCGGCCTTGGCAGGGGAAGGTTCAGGGACCAAGAGCGGAAACCTCGATGGAGCGCGGCAGGGCGACGACGCGGCAAGCCACCTTCCGCTGCTCCTGGCGAAGGCGAGGACTGCAACCAACCGAGCCACTCCAGGCGCCCCCGTGGTTTTGTACGTCTCCGGCGCAAGTGCGGCGACGTCGTCGTACCTTTCCGCCCTCAGCCGTGCAGAAGGCGCCGTGATGCTGGGGGATATCGGGCAGCTATGGGAGCAGGGCATAGTCAAAAACGCCGGCTGCGCCTGCGGGGCGCCTTTTTCCTCCTGTCAGTTCTGGCTTCGAGTGGGGAAGGAGGCCTTTGGAGGCTGGGATGATGTGGACGTCCGCTCCATCAAACGGCTGGGGGAGTCCGTCAGGTCTGCTGGAAAACTGATGCTGGGGGTCCTGCCCTTTGAACCTCCGTTGCTCCGCCGACAGCTCGCTGAGCACTCGTCGTACTACCTTGCTCTGTTCCGGGCAGTGCAGGACATCACCGGCGGGAAGGTGCTGGTGTGTTGCGGTGCGGACCCTGTTCTGGCTTTCGCCTTGAGCCACAACCGTGAAATTGATGTGCGGATTCTGTATCTGGCTGGAAGGCCGGGCCGGCCAGTGATCAGCGACGACGTCCCCGGTTCGTTAGCCGCGAGATGGCTGTCCTCGAGGATGGGGGCACAATTCCTCAGGATGCGTCACGTTCCCCGCGCCGTCATCGGGCGCAAGCGTTATCTGAACGACCCCTTGAAAGCACTGCACTCGGTGGGCCGAAAACTCGAGCTCCCCGATTCCTGGCCCGTTCAAGGCGCTCCCCAGGAGTTCCATCCCCTTCTGCGAGAGGACCTGCCGTGAGCACGGTGTCGGTGATCATAGCCACGCGGGACCGCCCCGAGATGCTCAGGGAGGCGATCGCGGCGGTCGCTGGCCAGGCCTTCGACGGCGAGATTGAAATCATCGTGGTTTACGATCAGTCAGCCCCGGACACCTCACTCCAAGCATCAGAGGGCACCAGGCGTGTCAGGGTGATCAGCAACTCCCGCACCCCCGGCCTGGCAGGGGCCCGCAACAGCGGAATCCTTGCTGGCACCGGAGACTATGTGGCCTTTTGCGACGACGACGACTACTGGAAGCCCGGAAAGCTCGCGGCCCAGGTCAAACGGATGGAGACCGATTCCGGCGTCGAGTTTGTCACGTGTGGAATTTCAGTACAGTACGACGGCGTCACTCACGACCGCCCGCTGGGCAGGGACATCGTGACCTTCGATGAACTGCTGCGGGACCGGCACACGGAGCTGCACCCCTCAACCTTTTTGATGCGGCGTTCAGCGGCAATCACTGGTTTTGGACTTGTGGACGAAGAGGTTCCCGGCGGATTCGGCGAAGACTACGAGTTTCTGCTCCGGGCCGCAAAATCCCACTCGATTGCCCATGTTCGTGAGGTTCTGGCGGTGGTTCGCTGGGGTGGACAGTCATTCTTCTTCAGGCGCTGGCAGACCATGTCCGACGGGCTGTCCTGCCTGCTCGACAGATTCCCGGAATTTGAAACTACACCTGCCGGCTCTGCCAGGATCCGGGGGCAGATTGCCTTCGCGAACGCCGCTTTGAAGAACCGGCGGATTGCCCTCCTGTGGGCAGTGTCGGCCTTCAGGCGCAACCCCCTTGAACTGAGAGCGCCGCTGGCAATCGCCGTCGCCGCCGGGGTGCTGTCCCCGGACAGGGTGATGGTTGAGCTGCACAAGCGGGGGCGGGGAATCTAAAACGCGGAATCTTAGACGTGGCAGGATCTTCGCGGCGGACTACAAGAGGCGGCAGGAGCATTGCTCCGGCCGCCTCTTCCCTGTCCACGAAGCCAACTGTCAGTCAGTATCCAAACACCCGTTCCACCACACGTATCGAGGCCTGTCCATCGTCCAGCGGGCAGAAACGTGAGACGAAGGTCCGGTACCGCTCTGCATTGGCGCGGTGGCCCTCCTCCAGATTGCTCAAGGCGGCGCCCAGGGATTCGGTGTCCGTCACGATGGTTCCTGGCGCCCACTCCTCGTAGTCGTAGTACAACCCACGAACATTGTCCCGGTAGCGGGCCAGGTCGTAGGGGAAGAGAACTATTGGCTTTCCGGTGACTGCAAAGTCAAAAATGGCTGAGGAGTAGTCCGAGACCATCACATCTGCCGCCAAATAAAGTTCGGCGATATCCGGGTAATTGCTGACGTCGAGAGTAAAGCCGTCGCGGCCAGGCGGCGCGCTCTTCACCACGCTGTGCATGCGGTTGAGGATTACTGTTCCGGCAGGTGTTGTCTTCTGCAGCAGATCCAGGTCCAAGACCCCGGGATCCGTGAATTTCCCGTCTGGATGGGGAGAATCATCGCGCCATGTGGGGGCGTTCAGGACCACCAGGGCGGAAGGATCCAGCCCAAGCTCCTTGCGTACTTCTTCCCTGATCCTTGGCGCTTCGGCCGACTTAAGGATGTCGTTACGAGGGTAGCCGGTTTCCAGCAACTCCCCATCAAATCGGAACGCACCCCTGAGAATGTCGGAGCTGCTGGGAGCTGGGGAGAGCAGGTAGTCCCATTTTTTGATGTCCCGTTCAAGCCGCTTCTGATGGGCGGCAGCGCCTGGGTAAGTCCTGAACTCCTCGTCGAAACCAATGGTCTTGAACGGGGTACCGTGCCAGGTTTGGAGATACCTGACCCTTGGACCTTTGACCAGGTGTTTGCTGACGACATCATTGCTGATGAGGTAGTGGCAGCTGTACAGCCTCGCAAAGTACTCCGGGGTGTGCCGACGCACCCTGGCTACGCCGTCAGGCAAGCGGGTTGATTCGTCCGCCACCCAAACCAGTTTCAGATCGGGGCGGAGCTTTTGCAGGGCCTCGGAAATGGCCCGGGGGCTGTCAGCGTATTTTCCACGCCAGCTTTCAAAGAGAACGGTTTTCTGTTTCATATCTCGTTCCTTTCAGGGGAAGGGGAGTCTTTTCTCGAGAGAATGGTTTTTAGTGTCGGCAGGCGCAGCTTCCCCCGCCAGAGCCACAGGAGAAACGCATACGCCGCACAGCCGGCTGCCAGGACGCCGAAGAACTCCCCCAGGTGCGTCCGCTGCAGCAGACTCAGGGTCAGCAGCGGGATTCCGAGGCAAGCCACATTGGCCACCGCTACCAGTGCCGACCGCCAGCCGAATGGGTCCATGGCGAGGAGCTTCTTGACCCTCTCGAGAGTCAGTAAGTTCTTGAGTAAAACGGCGATGCCCCATGCAACCGCAGCACCGACAATTCCCCACAGCGGAATGAGGATCAGGCAAAGACCGATATCCGCCGCCAAAGTAGTCAATGCAATCCAAAGACTGGTCCGGCTGCCGCCTGCCATCAACAACAAGGTGTCCAATGGCCCGGCAGCAACGCCTGCAAGCATGGCGATACTCATCAGAATCACCACCGCTCCGGCACTTTCCACGTTGTAGCCTGCGCCGAAGATCATCAGGTAGAAGCCGCCCGCTGCCCCTGTGACCATGTAGAGCGGCCAGGCTACGGCCATGCTCCACGCTGTCGAGATCCGGAAGACGTCAGCCGCATCCGCATGGCGCCCTTTTGCAAGGAGTTGGCTGAACCGGGGTTGCAGGACCTGTTGAATTGCTTGGGTGGCGAACTGGCCCAGGGCCACGAACCGTGTTGCCGCTGTGTAGAGCGCCGCATCCTGCACAGACAGCAGGGCGGCGATCAGGATGATGTCGGAACGCTGAAGCAGGATCTGGCAAAGACGCGCAATTCCCCGCGGCCAGGTGAAACCCCAGAATTCCCGACGGACCATCGCGCGGTCATTCAGCGGCGCCGTGTGGTGATCAATACCGCGGCGGCGAAGCATTCTGCGGAAGATCAGGACCGATACCACGCCTGCAATGGCGTACGGGGCAACCCATCCGGCGGAGAGCAGGAGCACTCCGCCGCCAGCCAGGGCAGCCAGCCAAACGCTCAGCGGCTGCAGCATAGTGCGCAGGAACTTGTCGATCAGGACGGTGCTGCGTACCGTTCCGAAAGAGCGGGCACCTGCCAACGAAAAATCACCCCAGGCGGCCACCGGCAGGAGCAAGGCAAACATCAGCAGGACCAGGGAGCCTTGGGGAGTGTCCAGGCCGATCAAAGGTGCCAGTTGGCCGGCCAGAAGGGCAGTTCCCAGCGCCAGCACCAGGCTGGTCAGCAGGACCGGACGGAGGGCGACTGACAGACATTGGGAGATATCAGCAGTGCGGCCAGTCGCCTCGTACCGGAGCATAAAGCGGGCCAGCCCGCTTTCAGTACCCAGGGAGGCGGCACCCAGCAATATCAGAAACGCAGATGATGCTGCGAAGAACATACCGGCAGTGGCCTGGTCATAGAGTTGGGTGACCACCACGATGAGACCGAAGCCGAAAACCGCGGAAACGGCTGCCCCGAGGAGGTTGAACACTCCACTGCGTGCAATATGCGATAGCTGGGCGTCGACCGCTTCAGTGTTCGCCGCTTCACTGCCCACGAGCACTGGCACTGCTGGAGGCGACTGGAACTTTGGCAGCGGCGGGTCCCTCTGCTCCATTTCCATTCTTCTTGCTGCCCGCCATCAGATTGCCGGAAGTCTTGGCGGGACGCGTCCTGGCCGGTTCCAAAACCACGGCTCCAAGCAGGTTCACGGATAGCTCCCGGCAGACTTCAACAGAACTGTTAAGGTCCGTGACCTTGGTAGAGCCATAGGCGATCTCAACAATGACGGATTTGAAAGTACTCGCCAACAGCTGGGCATTGGGGCTGAGCATAGGACCAGTGACGACCAGCACAACGTCTGCACGGTGCGCCAGCGAGCCAATCACCCCGATGAGCCGGGGGGTGACCCGGTGCTGTGCAGAGCCTGCTTCCCGGGAACCGCTGCCCAGGACCTGAAGCGTGGGTGACAGGCTCACCAATGTTTCGTCAACGGCGATATTCTCGTCCAGGAGGTCAGCCAGGCCTGGATAATCTGCCCGGACCAAGGGTGGCATGACCAGGCGGCCCGTCGTGTCTACAACGAGTGTCTTGATCCCTGCCTCTGCAAGCGACCAGGCGATTGAGACTGCAGAGAGCGGCTGCGCTGCGTCTTTACCGGCAGTACTCAACAGGATGACATTGCTCCGGTGAAGCCTGGTGAAGTCCAGGACGTTGGCATTCAACCGGTGGAGCCCTGGAACGGCAGGAGGCGGGTTCTTGCTGAACAGGGGTGCAGGCGAGCCGTCGTGCCCATGGTGGGACGCGATGGTGGGAACGTTGAACGCTTTAATTTCCGCTGCCGATCGGATTACCTTGCCCGACTTGGGGCGGGACCGTACCAGGGCCAAAGCGAGGGCCAAGGCCAGGCCGGCAAGCCCCCCGGCGACGGTAAGCAGTAGCGGCAGGTTCAGGAAGCTACCACCCTGGAGTCTTGCCGGCGTAATGACCTGTCCCGGATACAACGGCGTAGTGGAGATATCACCCATTTGCGCATTCAGTTGACTGACCTGGGTTGATACGGATTGTACCTGGGTCAGAAGGAGGCTCGCCTCTGGAGATCCGGCTCCAGCCCGGGTCAACCGCGAACTCAAGTCAGAAAGATCCTTCTGGTACCTGGCGACTTCGGCTTTGATTCCCTCCAAGCGGCTATTGACCGAATCAGTCGCCCGAGCCTCGCGGAAAGCCAGGTAGGAGTCAGCAAAGGCTTGTGCCCGCCTTACTGCGACAGCCGGGTCCGGATCCGTGTAGCTGATCTGCAGGATCTGCGTGTTGACCGGAACCACCACGGTGACCTGGTCCAACAGATCCTCGACGTTGGCGTCCTGGCGGCCGGGGATGGTTTTTGCAACGGCGTCGGAGCGCAGTACCTGGGCCTCAGTGTTCAGGTTGATCAGCTGTTCCCCCCGCGTGCTTGGATAGAACGCGTTGCCATCCAAAGGGCTGAGGAGGATGGCAGAGGTGGCTATTTGCGGCTCCCGTGCGGCAACCCCGGCAGTTGCTCCCAATACAGCGCCTATCACAGTGAGGCCGAGGATGACCGGCCACGTGCGGGCCACTGTAGTGCGGAACAACGCTGTTCGGGTTTCAAAGCCCGGCTCGCGCGTGGACCGTGTGACCGTGGGCTCTGGTGAGTGATGAGACATGAGACGTTCTCCGGTTCTTTCAGTACTGCGGGGAATTTCTTGGGACGCCCGGGGTGGCCGCGGCGATAGTGGCGGGAGGCGTGGTCAGGGACTTAATGGCTTCCTCCCCTTCCTATCCGGCAGGGCCGGGATATCCGTGGACGAGAGGCCCAGGTTCCTTGCGTTTGTTAGTCAGCCACCGACGTCGGCCGTCCATCCCGCTCCTAAAGGAGCGGACAAAAGCGATCGCAAGCGATAGTGCGGCTGCCGCCAAAAAACCCAACAATGCACCGGAGGCGATGTCTACCTCAGGCTGTCCTCGGAGGGTCTGTGTCCGGGGAGCGCGGATTATTTCGCCCGCCACAGTCGAAGTAACCGACAGGCTCACTACTGCTGCCCTGATATTTGCCGAAACTTCCGACGCATATGACGACTCGACCCGGCTGTCCGGGGACAGGGGTGTCGACAAAGGGATGGAGGCCTGCAGCCGCGCAAGGCGATCACGCAGGGCCAGCAGTACCTGCTCCCGGCGCTGTTTCAAGCCCTCACTGCGCACGGCGAGATAGGCCTCGGCCAACGAGGTGACAGTTCTTGTTGCCTGCTCATCGGACGTTCCCGAGTAGCTCAAAGTCAGTACCTGGGAATTCCTTACCGCTGAAATGCCGACGCGGGATCGCAGGGTTTCCGGGTCAGCGATTCCTTCTGCCTTGGCCACGGGATCAATACTGCTTTGGGACAATACCAACGCGGCCTCGGTATCGATCGTCATGCGGCCGGACCGGGGGTCCTCTGTGCCCTCAAAGGTCAGGTAGACCGGCGACGGCGCCAGCAGCAACGTCACGGAGGCCTCATGGGCGGTAGGTTTGGAAGCAGCGACAGCGGCGCCGGCGGCAGTGCCGGCCAGAGTTCCTATCAGCAGCACCGGAAGGTAGCGGCGGCCATTCCGGGTGAAATCACGCAGCAGGCGTACATCGTTACTCGCGCCGGCGGACATCCGTTGGCGCCACACCAGCCCCAGAGTCAGCATGATGGTGAAGAACGGCATACCCAGGGTGTCATAGACGAACATCTGGATGGCGAAAAACAACAAAATGACGGTCGCCGCAAATTCAAGCGGTGTTCGTGAGCGCCAGTGTGCCCCGAAGCGGGAAATAAAGAAAAGCAGGAAGAAGCACATCCCCACCAGGCCCTGCGAGAAAATAACCAGCCAGATGTGACCTTGCGTTCCGAGAGGGGGAACCTGGCAGCCATCGCAGTCCGGCCTTCCACCACCCGCGATCGAGGAAAAGCTTCCCTTCACGTCCCGAGTGCTGCCAAATCCAAGGATTGGCGATCCTTCGACGGTGCTGTTTACTGTTTCGACGAGCAGCTCTGTACGGCGTTCGTTGCTGTGGGCGTTTTCCAGCCTCTCCGCTGAAAGTGCTCCCAAGGGGCTTCCGACAAAGATAACGGCGCCAATTCCGAGCGCCACAAGGCTGGCGACGAGCGAGCGTATCCGACGCTTTGCAATCAGGTAAACGATCAGGGCACCTGCTCCCACGCCGAGGGAAACCCACAGCCCACGGTTCATCGAATGGACCACCGGGAACGCTGCCACCACCAGGACGACGGGGGCCAATAGCCGCTTCCACGCTGCCGCCCTGCCGAACCATGTCATGAGGAAGAAGGGCAGATACATGGAAAAGTTGCTGCCCCACGAGTTGGCAAATTCAAAGGGGGCAATGGGCCGGTACTCTTCACGGCCAAGGAACGTGGTCAGGTTTGCTGCTGCCGGATGCACCAGAGGATGGATAAAGCTGTTCGAACTGAGGGACTTTGGCAGGAGAATCTCTACAAGTGAGGTCAGCTCGAATTTTGGTGCGAGCATACCAAGAACGCCGCCGGCCACAGTGAAAACGAACATCCAACCGAGCAGGCCGGTTACGCGGCGGGTTGCGGCATCCTCCTCACGGGCGTTTCCGATCCAGAGGAAGGCGATGGTGCAGGTTCCGTACCAGGCGAGGCGGTAAAGAAACACCATGAGGCGCTCCGCTCCTCCTCCACCGGGAACGCCGCCGGGGGCATCAGCCCAGAGTGCAACAACGCTGACGACTACCCAGAGCAGGAACAGGAACCACCAGCCGGTGCCGCGCGGTACGCGTATCCGCCCATTGCGCAGTAACTGGATCAGCATCGGCACCGCTAAAACCAAGGGCAGCAGGGCGCTGAGTCCGAGAACCCACCACAGCGGAAATCCGGCCAGCAGGACAACCAACGGCCAAGCATTTCGCCTGGACGGCAGGATCTGGCCGCCCGGAAGCGGATCAGTTGCCGTCCGAGCCGAATACTCAGCTGTTGTTGCCATGGGCGTATTCCCCTAACCTGTACGACCCGAGACTTGCGTGCAGCAGTCAATGCCGCAGTGCATCGCATTGAGACCGACTCTAGTCACATGCGTACGGCGCAAACACCGTGGAAACTACCTGTTTTGATGCCCGCGAAGTGCCGCCAACTACCTGTTTTCCCGGCTTGGGCAAGGGGTCAATACTTCAGATACTTCGTGTGCGTGTGCCGTCTTTAGAGACGCCACGTTGAAACCTGGCAAGGAAGTCCTAGCAGCTAGGGCTACGGAAAGTAGGAAACGTGCACCGACCCACCACAAACCAGCCCGGACTGCTCTACGGTCGTTCCGAAACGCCGCCCTGGCTGGTTGCGCTGTGGTCAGTGGTAGCGGCCGCTTTGTGTGCAGGCTTCCTGGCTTTGGTTCCGCCATCACCAGCTGCGGCCGTCCAGCCGGGAACCCAAAATGTGGTGGTCAGCGCGAACGCCAAGCGGGGAACTCCGCACGTACTGGATGGCTACGTGGCCGGCTTCGCCCAGGTGGGCGATCTGACCGTGGCCACCGGAAACTTCACCAGGGTCCGCAACGATTCCAGCACCACGGAAATAGCCCGCACACACATCTTCGCCTTTACCAGCGCCAACACCATCACCTCCCTCAACGTGGCTGTCAGCGGCGAGATAATGGACGTCCTCGCCGTGGGCGATGGAAAGCATGTCTGGATCGCCGGCTCGTTCAACACCGTGAATGGGGCAACGGCACGCGGGCTTGCCAAGATCAATGTCTTCACAGGGCAGCGCGACACGTCATTCGCGCCTCCTGCCTTTGACGGACGCGTGAACCAGATCCGCCTGCGGAACGGCCTCTTGTACCTCGCCGGACGCTTCATGAAGGCGGGGGAGAGCGCCCGGTCACTGTTCGCCGCGGTGAATCCCACCACCGGAGCCCTGGCTCCCAACGTCTCCCTCAACATCAGCGTTCCCCGGAAGGGTGCGCTGCAGATGTCCCGCATGGACATCACCCCTGATGGAACGCGGATGGTGGGCATCGGCAACTTCACCATGGCCAATGGCCAGTCCCGCAAACAGGTTCTGGTTGCTGATCTCACCACGTCGCCGACATCGCTCGCCAACTGGTCCACCGAGGGGTATGCCCCGACCTGCAATCTCGTGTTCGACAGCTACATGAGGGACGTAGATATCTCGCCTGACGGAAAGTATTTCGTCATCGTCACCACCGGCTCGTACTACGCCAACACACTGTGCGACACGGCGGCCCGGTTCGAGATAGGGGCCAGCGGGTCGGATATCAAGCCCACCTGGGTTGACTACACCGGCGGTGATACCCTGACCCGCGTCGCCGTCACCCAAACAACCGTTTACCTGGGCGGCCATCAGCGTCGCCTCAACAACCCGTTCGCCGCCGACCGGGCTGGGCCAGGCTCGGTGGAGCGCATGGGGCTCGCAGCCGTCGACGTACGGAACGGCCTGCCGCTCGCCTGGAACCCGGGTCGCACGCGCGGCTACGGCGTCTACAGCTTCGTGGCCACAGATACCGGCCTTTGGATCGGCAGTGACACGGACCGGATCTCCAATTACCAGTATCACGGCCGCTTGGCTTTCATGCCGGTCGCGGGCGGGACCCCGCTGCTTCCGGACTATCCGGGCATACTCCCGGGAACCGTCTACCTGGCAGGTGCAGCTACCGACGACAGCGGTAATGCGCTGCCGTCCACCTCCCTCATCAAGAGGAGTTTCAGCGGTACGGCAGTTACGGCTTCCTCGGTGATGGCCACCAGCCAGCCGTTCGGCTCAATGCGCGGCACGTTCATGATTGACAAGAAACTCTACAGCGGGCGGACCGACGGAACATTCCGGGTCCAGTCGTTCGACGGGACCACCTTCGGCACGGCGTCCATCATTGATCAGCGCGGCCTGACAGATTTCCCGGTTGACGTCACCAAAATCACGGGAATGTTCTACGACGCCGCCACGTCAAGGATGTACTACACCCTGACCGGTGATTCGCGGCTCTTCTACCGGTACTTCAGCACTGAGATCAACGTTATCGGTGCCGTCCGCTTCGTAGCGCCAACTAACGTTGCCGGACCCCAATGGACGGCCACCAGATCGCTGATGCTGAACGGCGCTAATCTCTATGTTGCCGACTCCACCGGAACGCTGAAACGCTGGGCATGGAACGCCAACACGGCTGTTGCCGGCGGTACCCCTGCCACAGTCTCCGGACCCACCGTGGACGGGAAAAACTGGAGCGCCACCGAAGCGTTCATGTACGCGGGGGACAAAGCGGCACCGCCTCCTCCTGTGAACCAGGCACCCGCCGCCAGCTTCACTTCGGCCTCAGCCGGTTTGAAACTCACCGTTGACGGCTCCGGCTCTACTGACCCTGACGGCAGCATCGCATCACACACCTGGACGTTTGGTGACGGCGGTACCGCTACGGGCGCGACGGCGTCGCGCACCTACGCAGCGGCCGGAACCTACACGGTGACGCTCAAGGTCACAGACAACGCCGGTGCCACTCATTCGGTGTCAAAGAGCGTGACAGTCACGGCGGCGAACCAGCCGCCGGTGGCATCCTTCACTGCAGCCGTTTCGAACTTCACTGTCAATGTGAACGGAAGTGGTTCAACGGATCCGGACGGGACGGTGGCATCCCATGCATGGGCATTCGGCAACGGCGGAACTGCAACAGGGGCGACGGCGTCGCACACCTACGCAGCGGCCGGAACCTACACCATTACCCTGACAGTGACGGATAACGCCGGTGCCACCAACAGCAAGACGCAGCAGGTGACGGTTCCGAGCCAGACACCTGCCGGGTCGGTGACGTTCAGGGCAGCGTCGCAGTCGAACACCAACAGCACCGCCCCCGCCGTCGCGGTTCCAACTTCCGCCCAGGTCGGAGACGCCATGCTGCTGTTTGCAACGGTGAACAATACCGACGGTGCAGTTTCCAGCCCCACGGGAGTCACCGGGTGGCAGCTGGTGGGATCCAAGTCCCAGGACACCCTCCAGTCCTTCCTCTGGGCAAGGCGCGTACAGACAGGGGACGCCGGCAAGACCGTCACGGTGCCAATATCGTTGCTGTCCAAGACGGCCCTGCAGCTCGTGGTGTACCAAGGGGTTACCGGCCCCAACTGGCTAGCCGCACAGGCCTCCGCCGTTGACGTGTCGGGAACCACCAAGCACACCACCCCGCAAGTGCAGGCCCCAAGTGCAGGCAGCACCTTGGTGTCCTACTGGGCGGAAAAGATCAGTGCCAGTGACACCTGGACGGTAACGGCGCCGCAGACCATGCGTTCCACCACAGTTGGAAGTGGCGGCGGCGCGATCAACTCCGCCCTGAGTGACACCGGGCCCATCGCGGCAGGAACCACCGGAGGCGTGACGGCGACCGCCGGGTTGGCCGCAAGCAAGGTAGCCATGTGGTCCGTCGTGCTCCAGCCGGGAGCCTGACGTGCTCCCGGTAAACGAAGTCAAGGCAGGGAGGAACGACGTGTTCCGCAAGTATCGGATCGTGATGGTGGCCGTTGCAGCGGCGGCCATCGGCGGAATCATCTGGGCGGGCTCCCAGGGCACCCCGAAAGCTGTTGTTGCGCAGGAACCTGCCGGAATATCGGCGACGGAAAGTTCCTCCACCGCCACATCACCGGAAATTCCGGTTCCGGGACCGGTGGCGACGCCGGATGAAGCAGCACCAGCGCCACCTGCACAGGGGCCGGAAGCGCCGGGACAGGAGCCGCTACCTGAGCAGCAGCCGGACAATCCACCACCCGCCAACGTTCCATTGGATGTCCCGGTAAACGTGCCTCAAGCAGCAGTCAACGACTGCACCTCGTTGGAGTCCTCCCTGACCGAGTACCAGGAGACAGCGAAGAGTGTGGGGCCGACGGGGTATCGGATGCTTTTAGTCGGACTGGACAATCTGGAGGGCATGGTGGGTTCGCTCGCCAGTTCGGATCAGCAGTACGAGCCGGTGATGCAGGAGCTCTCTGACGTACGCCGGCAGTGGAGCTCGGCCTTGTCCGCCCACGACGCAGGCATAACAGCTGAAGCAGACAAAGCGTCCCAGGAAGCCCAGGCATCCCTGCAGACAGCCAGGGACTCCCTGAAATGTACATCGTGAGTGTGGGCCGAAACCATACCGAAGGGGCCTTGGACGTCCCGGAACACCACAGCCAATCGAGGGGAATACAGCTGATGAACACCACGCAAGCACCTGTGAAAGTGATTACCTATGGCACTTTCGACATGTTGCACGAGGGACACCTCAGACTGCTGCGCCGGGCCAAAGCACTCGGTGACTACCTGATAGTCGGGGTTACCACCAGCTCTTATGACGAAACCCGCGGCAAGCTGAACGTCCGTGACAGCATGATGACCCGAATTGCCAACGTGCAGGCCACGGGCCTGGCGGACGAGGTGATCATCGAAGACTACGAGGGCCAGAAGATCAATGACATCCAGCAACATGGTGCTGAGATCTTCGCTATCGGTTCCGACTGGCTGGGGAAGTTCGACTACCTCAACGATTTCTGCAAAGTGATCTATCTCGAGCGGACGGCCGGCGTTTCCAGCACACAGTTACGTGCCGAGAAGCTGGGCATCGTCCGATTAGGGATTACCGGCACGGGGAGCGCAACGAACTGGTTCACCGACGAGGCGCTCAAGGTCAGCGGCCTGGAGATTGAGTCTGTCTTCAACACGGATGCCGCCATCGCCCGCGACTTTGCCAAGAGTAACTCTATTCAAAACCACTTCTCGGACTACGACGACTTCCTCGTCTCGGTGGACGCAGTGTTCATAGCAAGTCCTGCTCAGTCTCACTACCGCCAGATAAAGCGAGCTCTCGAAAGCGACGTCCATGTGATGTGCGAGAGGCCCCTGACGCTGAGCCAGGAGGAAACGGCGGAGCTTTACGCCCTTGCAACGGAGCGTGGCAAGGTTCTTCTCGAAGAGATCAAGACGGCATACTGTCCAGGATTCATCAGGCTCGTTGCGCTCGCCCGCAGCGGTCTGGTTGGAACGGTCAAGTGTGTCGACGCCACCTACACAAGGCTGACGGAGGGTCCGCGGATGAACGCTCCTTTTGGTGGCAGTGTGTCGCAGTTGGCGAGTACGCCGCTGCTGGCCATTTCGAAAATCATTGATTCGCCGCTTCAGGATATGCAGGCTGCCACCTACCCCCATCCTGACGATGCAGTGGACGAATTCAGCCGGATCAACCTGCGCTTCGATTCGTCAATCTCCTCCATCACTGTTGGCTTGGGAGTGGAGAGCGAGGGGCACTTAACGGTTACCGGTACCCGGGGCACCATCTACGTCCCCGGTCCATGGTGGCAGACAACGGACATCTTTGTCCGGTTTCCTGAGCCCAGCCGCAATCAGACGTTCCATTTTCCCTTCGCTGGAGATGGACTGCGTTACGCGATTGCTGAATTCGTCTCAATGATCCAGAACAACAGGTTGAACTCTTACAAGATGCGCCCCAAGGACTCCTTGTTCATTTCCGGGGTTATTGAGGCATTTCTCCAGCGACAAGCCCGAGGCACATCAGACAGCTTCTAATTCCTGCGGAAGAACTGCCGCCACCCCGGCCAGGGCTCCGACGACGAAAGGTGACCGCCCCGGGCGGTCAGATTGGGGGAACAGTGGAACCAACTGACACCATGAAACCTTTGCTGGCAACGCTGAGTGACCTGTGGCCCGGATCAGCCGGGAGGGTGATATCCGCCCGCAGCCCGTACGGACCCACCACTGAGGTTGCGAACGGTGAAGGTTTCTGGGTGGTACCGCACGCACGCGCTCCCCGAATCCTCATTCCAGCCGGCAGTGCCCGCGCCGCCTCCTCAGCACTCCATCGCTACAGCGCCGCAATTTCACTTTCGGAGACGGTGCAGAGGCTGGTTCTGGCTTCAGCCCTGGGCCTTGGAGCCGGGCGGGCCCTTCTTCCGGACAGAGTGCAGTTGGACACGGCGGAGTTGGGCCGGCTTCAGCCGGGCGAAGCAGGGGAGGGCAGCATCCTCGGCTATCTGGAGGGCGTCCTGGGCGAGCCGGTGTCGGTCAGCTTGAGCATCGGACCTGCAAGAGCCAACCGTAAACCCGTGCTGCAGGTTTTCGATTCGAAAGGCAGAAGCCTCGCCTTCGTCAAGGTCGGCGATACAGCAACAGCCTCCAGCCATGTCAGCCGGGAAGCTGAGAACCTCGCACTGCTCTCCACAAAGGATTTTTCCACGCTGGAACTGCCGGCTGTGATCAGTTTCGGATCGTGGCGTTCCATGGCCGTGCTGGTGATGTCCGCCTTGAACACCGTCCCGGCAGCCCGGGGGCCCCGCTTCGCAGGGCTCAGGGAACGCGCATTGCTGGAGCTGAATGAGGCCTTTCCGTATGGGGAATCACCGCTCGGTCAGACACCCTTATGGGTGGGCCTGCGGACTCAATACTTGCAGTTGACTGATGACTCAGTCCGCCGTCGTTTTGGCGAGTGCCTGGACAGGCTGGTGACGGCTTTTCCGGACCAGATGTTGCGCGTCGGAGCGTGGCACGGGGACTTCACCCCCTGGAACATGGCGAGGCGTCGCGGCAGGCTGCAGTTGTGGGACTGGGAACGCTTTGACGAAGGTGTCCCGGTGGGGCTGGACCAGTTGCACTATCCGCTCAACCTGCATCTCCGCCGGGCCGGCACCACCTTGGCCGCCATCCTTGACGGACTGGAGCTGGGCGCCCCGGGCTTCCGGACCCCGCACCGGCAGACGCGCGGGACACATGCAGTACTGGGGGCCTACCTGGCTGCCATTTCGTTGCGCTATCTGCTGGGTGCCCAGGGTGAAGGCGGGGACGCCATCAGCACCAAGAGCAAGCTCATGCTGGAAGCACTGGAACTGGTCACAAGCCAGGGGGAGAAGGCTGCACGTGTCCACTAATACTTTTCGGGATTTGTCCCACTGGGCGAGCGGTCACCTCCCGAGCGGGGTGGCCGGTGCTGCCAGGGCTGCAGCCGAAGCGGCCGG
The DNA here is from genome assembly GCF_031179985.1 of Arthrobacter sp. Lineage (GTDB taxonomy): Bacteria > Actinomycetota > Actinomycetes > Actinomycetales > Micrococcaceae > Arthrobacter. Next base: position 87,010 of record NZ_JAPSHJ010000013.1, read on the forward strand.
CACTGTCACGGCGGGGCTCCGGATGATGCCTTCCCTGATAATCGTTGGAACCCAGCGCAGCGGAACCACTACTCTGTACCGTCTGCTTTCCGACCATCCCGGCGTGATCCGTCCCACGGCGTCCAAAGGTGTGGGCTATTTTGACCTGAACTACCATCGCGGGCACAGCTGGTATCGCGGACATTTTCCGCTGGCCGCGCTCGCAGCAGGCGATACGCATGGACAAAAGATCACGTTTGAGAGCAGCGGATATTACTCATTCCACCCACTGGCTATCGAACGGCTTGCCCAGGATATGCCGGCCGTGAAACTGCTGATGATGGTGCGGAATCCGGTCAACCGTGCCTATTCCGGCTACCGGCACGAGTTCAATCGGGGTTTTGAAACGGAGACGTTTGAGCGGGCGCTGGAACTCGAACCGAAACGGCTGCGTGGCGAGGTGGAGCGCATGCTGGCGGATCCCCTGTACCAAAGTTACGAGCATCGCCACCACGCTTATCTGGGACGGAGCCAGTACGCCGAACAAGTGGAGCGGATCCACCGGCTGCTGGGGCCGGACCGGCTGCGGGTGGTGGATGCGGACAGGTTTTTTGCCTCGCCGCATGAGGAGTTTGAAGGCATCCAGCGTTGGCTGGGCCTGCCGCTGTGGCAACCGGAGACTGTCCGTCCGTGGAACGAGCAACCCGGTGAACAGCTGGATCGGCGGTTGAGGGACCGCCTGATGGAACACTTTGTCCCCTCTGACCAAAGGCTGGCTGAGCTGACCGGCACAATTCCCTCCTGGCGCCAGTAGCCAGGCAGCGGCGCTTTGGGACAGGCGCTATGGGACAATTGAGTGTCTTCCAATTGGCATTTCAAGGAGTTTCATGGCTGTAGTAACAACGCCGACCACGCTGGAGCACGCTGTTCCCGCGATGGACAACGCGGAGGTCCTGCGGATCAGAAATGACTTTCCAGCCCTTTCCCAGACGGTTAACGGCCAGCCACTGATCTACCTGGATTCCGGGGCCACATCGCAGAACCCGCTCAGCGTGATTGAGGCCGAGCAGGAGTTCTACGAACAGCGCAATGCCGCTGTCCACCGCGGCGCCCACCACCTGGCGGTCGAGGCAACAGATGCTTTCGAGGACGCCCGCCAGACTGTCGCGGATTTCATCGGTGCCAACTATGAGGAAACGGTGTGGACCTCAAATGCCACCGAGGGCCTGAACCTGATCAGTTATGCGCTTTCCAACGCTGCTCTTTGGGCATCCCAGGGCAGGGGGGACAGGCGGCTGAAAGACCTCGCAGTGGGGCCGGGGGATGACATTGTTGTCACCGAGATGGAGCACCACGCCAACCTCATCCCCTGGCAGGAACTCGCCTTCAGGACCGGGGCAACTCTGCGCTACATCCCGATTGACAATTCGGGAAGCCTGGACCTGGAGCAGGCTGAGGCGATCATCGGCGAACGCACCCGGCTGCTGGCCTTCACGCATGCCTCAAACGTCCTTGGCATCATCAATCCGGTTCAGAACCTGGTTGCCATGGCCAGGAAGCAAGGCGCCCTCGTGGTGCTGGACGCCTGCCAGTCCGCGCCACACCTGGCGTTGGACGTCAAAACGCTCGACGTCGATTTCGCCGTCTTTTCCGGCCACAAGATGCTCGCGCCCACAGGCATCGGCGTGCTGTACGGGAAGCAGGAACTCCTGGATGCGTTGCCGCCGTTCCTCACGGGCGGTTCCATGATCACCACGGTGACAATGGAACGGGCGGAATACCTGCCCGCGCCGCAGCGGTTCGAAGCGGGAACTCAGCGCATCTCGCAGGCTGTCGCCCTCGCCACTGCCGTCAATTATCTCAGTGAAACGGGCCTTGACCGGTTGCACCGGTGGGAATCTGAACTCGGTCAACGGATGGTGGCGGGGCTTGAGCGGATTGAAGGGATCCGGGTGTTGGGTCCGGGGGCAGGGGTGGAACGGATCGGTCTGGCCGCTTTTGACGTGGCCGGAGTCCACGCGCACGACGTCGGCCAGTTTCTGGATGCACGCGGCATCGCCGTCCGCGTCGGTCACCACTGTGCCCAGCCGCTCCACCGGCGCCTTGGCCTTACTGCGACAACCCGGGCCAGCGCCTACCTCTACAACACCACTGACGACATTGATCAATTTCTGGACGCCGTCTCCGGGGTTCGCTCCTATTTCCGTGTCTGATCACCGGACCACCGAAGGAACTGAACATGAGCCTCGACCAGCTTTACCAGCAGATCATTCTTGATCACTCGAAGACCAGGCACGGCAGCGGGCTTTCCGCCACCGCGGCGCCTGAGGGTGCATCAACGGGGCAATCGCACCAGTTAAACCCCGTCTGCGGCGATGAAGTGACTCTCCGTGTCGCCGTCGATCATGGAAAGGTGGCCCAAATTTCCTGGGACGGTGAAGGGTGTTCCATCTCGATGGCCTCCGCCTCTGTGCTCAGCGAAATGGCCGAAGGAATGTCCGTTGATGAGCTACACGAGACGATAGCGGCGTTCAGGGAAGTCCTCAGATCGCGGGGCAAGGTCCATGCTGATCCGGAAATCCTTGGCGATGCTGCCGCATTTGAGGGTGTGGCCCGTTACGCAGCCCGGGTCAAGTGCGCCATGATTTCCTGGGTGGCGGCCGAGGACGCCCTCAAGCAGGCCTCATAAGTCCGGGCACCAGTACTTCCGGACCCACTTTCGGACCACGCTCGCAACGAAGTCTGCACGGCAGCTCAACAGAAAATGCGCCTGGCCCAATCGGGGCAGGCGCATTTTTTGTTGTTCCGGTTGCCGGCTATACCAGCGCAGCAATTCCAATCGCGGCAGTGGCGGCTCCGAGGACCATGGAGACAGTCACCAGCACAACGTGGACTGTGAGGAACTTGGTGGCCTTCCCCGCCTCATCGCGTGCCCGGGGGTCTTTCATTACGCGGCGAAGGAACTGAGGCCAGACGGCCAGGGACCACACGCCCGAGATGATCAGGACAACCGACAGCAGTACCGGTAGTTGCACGGGATCAGTGGCTTTCGAGCCAGGCCTGTGCCTGCTGGGACTGGATGTTGAGGGCCTTGCCCACCATCGGTTCAGCGGCATCGGCGATTTTTCCACCGAGGAACGGAACCGACGACGTCACATTGCCTTCGAGCTCAACGCGCGTGCTGCCGCCATCGGCAACCAGCCGCTGTACGGCGGTGACGTCGAGGGGAGCGCCCGCGATCTTGAGGCTGATTTTGCTCTGGCGGGAGCCGTCAGCGGCAGGGGCATCCCAGGTTTCCAGCTGCGTTACCTTCAGCGTGTCGCCGACGAACTTGCGGGCAATTTCCGGCAGGCGGGTGGTGGGCAACGTCCGGACGGAAGTGGTGCTGAACGAGCCGGCGACGTCGCCGTCAATCGTAAAGGATTCCAGGGTCCCGCCGACCAGTTCGCTGGTATGGCGCTGGAAATCCTCGTTGACGAAAACAGCTGCTACGAGCTCAACGTTGTGCGGCAGGGTCGTGGAAGCACTCAGTGCCATTGTTCCTCCGTGTGTCAGGAAAGGGGGTGGTCATCGCTTTTTGCCTTCCACATCCTACGGTGTTTGCGGGCGCTCCTCCGCATCGGCGAGTGCCTGTGCTTCCCGTGATGTTCCGTGATATTGCGGGGAAATATGTAGGGCTTTCAGCCACCATCCGGACGAAAATACCGCAGTCCGCCGCCGGTAACACCGTCGGGGGCGACATCGATCACGGCATACGGGAACACAAGTCGGTCCGACTGGTCAGGTCCGCGACCACGAACGTCCGAGCACCACGTGCCGGTGTTGATGTACCTGGTGGGGCACCCTTCGAGCGCAGACTCGAGGGCCCGGTGGGTGTGGGCGGAGACGTACCAGTCCACGCGGGAACCGTGCGCGTCGAGGGTGCGTGCGAAGCGGCCAGCTGCAGCAGGAGCCTCCTCGCTGGCGATGCTTCGCCCGGCTGCCGCGAGCACCATACGCGTCGCGGCGACAGGTAATGCCGACACCGCCCGGAACCGGGACAGGCGCGCCAGATCCCGAACGGCCACCCTCTCGAGCGCAAGCCGCTGCGACTCGGTCTGCAACAGCTCGTCGTACGCGGGCTCCCGGACACGGCGTTCCGCCAGTTCGGACGCCAGACAGGCCCAGGCAACGGCACCGGCACGGCTCAGCTGCGACCTCGACGGATCGGGTTGAGGAACATCGGCTTCGCGTAGCCGAGCAGCGTGGCGTCCTCGGCAAGGAAGGCCCAGTCGTCTCCCACGAACGCCCCCCTTCCACCGCATCAGCTTGGCGGCTGTACTCGTCTTGCCCGTCCCTCCGGCGGCGGGAAGCGTGATCGCGTGACCTCGGTAGGCCATGGGTGCCGCAGACGCCCGCCAGCAATTACGCATAATGCCGCTTCGTCCCCTGCTCCCACCTGGCCAACCACGTCAATGCAGCAACCGCCCGGGTGCCTAAGCTCCTGCGCAGGGGTAGGCTGGGAACACCCGGG
>NZ_JAPSHJ010000086.1 GCF_031179985.1 Arthrobacter sp.
CCACTCCTGCCTGGTTATCCTGCGCCGCCCGCTGTTTCTGGTCACCGGCACATCTTACCGGCCCCGTATATTCATCACGCCTGAAGGCCTTCCAAGCGGGTCGGCCACGAAGGTCAGGCCCAGCGGGCCGACTGTCCGCGTGTCGCGCTTGTTGAGCTGCGGGCTGTTGCTAGCGTGACCCTACTGCACCGGGGCTGGGCTGGGCGGGACGAAACCCGTGGAAAAGGATGCCCTATATGACGTTCACAGCCCCTAAGACAATAGTCCGTGTTGCCCCGGCCTTCCTGGTGCTGCTGCTGGCGACAGCCTGCGTGCCACAGCAGGCACCTCCCCAGGAAACGCCACCACCAGAAACAGCAACGCAGACAGCGACGGCGTCGGCGACGCCCACTCCGACGGGTACCCCGGCGCCAGAAGATTGGGCCGAAACCTTCCAGCTGGTCAAGTCCGGGGTGGCCGAACTTGCTGTGACCCTGTGCGAAGGTGGCGGGTCGGGTACGGGGTTCCTCGTCGGAGAGGACCTGATCATGACAGCGGCCCACGTGGCCAAGAATGAAGTAGCGATCAACGTCTCCGTTAATGACCAGTTCACCTCCGCCCGGGTCCTGGGAATCAATGACACCCACGACCTGGCCCTGCTCAAGACTCCAACTCCGCTCACGGGCCATCAGTTCAAGTTCGCAACTGCCCTGCCGGCCCAGGGAGTTGAGGTAGCTGCTTTGGGATTCCCCTTGGACAGCGGCCTGACCTTCACGTCAGGACGGGTCAGCGCCCTGGACCAGGAACTGGAGAGCGATACAGGGACACGCCGCGGGCTGATCCAAACCGACACGGCGATCAATCCCGGCAACAGCGGCGGCCCGCTGGTGTTGATGGAAGGCCGCGTAGCGGGAGTGGTGAGTGCCAAAAGGGCGTGGGTGCTCGGGACCCGTGATGTGAACGATTTCGGGGCCGAGGGCGTAGGGTACGCCGTGCAGGCGTCCACGGCCGCAGCAGCCGCAACGGACTGGGCCCAGCGCAACACGCCCCTGCCTTCCGCGGACTGCAGGAGCCATGCGGAAACCACCACCAGCAACATCATCACCACCAACAATGCGGACCATGAGCAGGCGTCCGGAGTGATTCAGAGCCTGCTCCGGCACGGCCAAGCGATCAACCGCGCCGCGTACGAAGCGGCCTTCGCTGTAATGACGCCTGAACTGCAGGCGGAGGTGGAGGGGTTTGAAACGTGGAAGGCCGGCCTGAAAACGTCGTTCTGGCGGGCTTTGACAGTGAACGCCATCAATGGATCCGGCGATCAGCTGACTGTGGACGCGGTCCTGCGTACCGAGCAGGCTGCAGCCGACGGCCGGGACGGCCAGACCTGCTCCGACTGGACCATCGAATACCGGATGACCTGGGACGGGACCATCTGGCGCATCGCCGGCGCAGACGACCCCAGCGGGCCACCCAAGCCCTGCTGACCCGGGGTGAATGAACGGCGTACGACGGCGGCACGCGGCCGCCGTCGTACGCCCACTTGTCCTGTCAGGAGTGACGAACGGGAAGTCGTAAAACCCCGAGGCCTGCGTCGGTCTTAGTCGAGCGCAACCTAAATGGGCTTCGAAGTTGAGGGCGGGGACGCGGGTCAGTCGAAGACCCTTCGCGGGCAGAGCTTCCAACCATGGTTTGGCCACGGCTGACAATATGAAAACGACGAAAATTACGTCCCTCTGCGAAATAAGTCGATTATTTCAAGAGTGCCACAAGGGACAGTATTAGCCGTTTCGCCAATCAACGTGGCGGGCACTTTCGTCATGGCCATTGCTGCGTGACAGAAATATCAGCAACTTTCTGTATGTGTCACAACGGTTGCCTCCGACCATCTTCGCTGATCAGCAAGGCGATTACCTGACATCGTCAATACGATGCCCGAACCCCAGTTAGGTAACAGCACAAAGATCGGCCCCGAGGAGGGCAGAGGCACCGCCACAGGTTGCTGCTCAAAAGGGAGTAGTCCAAGTAGCCCCATACTTCGGAAACAGGTAATCGCTTTTAGGTAGAGTCCGCTGGCGGCAACCTAGGCTGACTTCATCGTCGAGAAAGCGGCGCTGTAGTTAGAAGTCCCGAAGCGGCAGTGGTCACAACCGCTCGTTCGGGGCAAATGGCATCCTCGCCGGTTCATACCAAAGTTTGGGGCTGACGCCCTCAAGGCAGGTCCGTGAATAACGGACGGTACTTCAAACCTGACACGTCTAAGAAGGCCTGCATTGCAGGACATGATCATGACCTGCGCGCCATTGCAGTACGCCTGTATAGAAACAAAACTTCGAAATTCTCACCGGGAGCACCATGACTTTTGACATAAAGCAGCAGGAGCGCACCAAGGTGGGCAGCCCCCGCTGCGCCGAAGTCCGGCGGGGAGGTTGGTGGTGAAACTAAGCAACTACCTCAGCCAGAGCCCGCTAGCGCAGGCCGTTGAGAAGCCCCGGCCGCCGGCACGGGTGATCGCGATCATCCCAGCGCACAACGAAGAGATCGGGATCGCTCAGACCATTGATAGCTTGCGCCGCCAGACCCAGACCCCCGACCACATCCTCGTTGCGGCGGACAACTGCACAGACGGCACCGTGGCCATCGCAAATGCCATGGGGGTGGAAGTCCTGGAGACCTGGGACAACACCGCCAGAAAGGCCGGCGCGCTCAATCAGGGACTCGCCATGGTCCTCCCCGCTCTTCAGCCCCAAGACGTCGTGCTGATGATGGACGCAGACAGCCGCCTGAACCATGACTTCGTGGCTGCCGGCATGGCCTACTTCGAGCGCTGGCCGCTGCGGGGAGGAATCAGTGGCTCCTACCTTGCCGCGGACCAACCCTCACGCGTGGCCCTTCTCCAGAAAATCGAGTACACCCAGGGGCTGCGCACGGTGCATCGGCGTGCCGGGCGCATCCATGTGTTGTCAGGGGCGGCCACCATGTTCACAGTCGAAGCGCTGCGGAAGGTAGCCGAGATGCGAGGCAGCAGTGTCATCCCCGGAGTGGAGGGACTGGTCTACGACGAGTCCTCACTCACGGAGGACTACGAGCTGACCGTGGCGCTGAAGCGGGTGGGCTACGACCCTCGGTGCGCCGTCGACTGCATCGTCGTCACGGACGTGATGCCGACGTGGCACGACTGGATGGTCCAGCGGTTGCGCTGGCAGCGGGGGACGCTGGAGACCCTGTTCACCTATGGATTCGTGGAGCATACCCGCAAGGCCTGGGCCGTGCAGGCGTGGACGTACTTCCGCAGCGTCATACCCCTGCTGATGCTGGCGACTTGGGGCTATGCCCTGGCCTTCGAGGGTGTGTCGTTCCACCCGTTCTGGCTGCTGATCATCCCGGTGTTCATGCTCGACCAGTTGGTCGCCACTTGGAACGCAGGCTGGAAGGCGCGGATCTACGCCACCGTCATCATCCCGCTGTGGATTTACGAGACATACCAGTCGGTCGCGTACTGGAGGGCTCTGCGCCTTGCGCTGCGTGGTGGAGAGAAGGAGTGGCTGACCTGATGGAGACTTTCCTGGGCCTTTTGGAGGAGGTCACGCATGACGGCTTCATGGCCGGGGTCACCGGGCTGACAACTCTCACGATGGTGATTCTCGGGATCGCGGTACGCCGCATCCTGCCCAAGCACAAGCACGACACCACACTGCCTCCGAGGAGGGAGCAGACATGACTGACGCCCTCATTCGCCCTGTCAACACGTACCGTCGCCCCGCTTGGAATGAGGCCGTAAGCCAAGCCCTGCCAGCCAAGCTCCAGGTCGAGAGCACACCTCTCTGGGTGGGTCGCGCACCGCTGATTGCGCTGCTCGCCCTGCTGGCTGCACTCAGCCTGCGGCTGTCCAACACGGCCTTTATCGATGAGGCGCTCTACATCAACGCAGGGCACGACTACCTCACGCACTGGCTGACCGGCGACGGCGTCGAAGCCTACGGCGACTCGTTCTCCGGCGTGCCGTTCGTCTACCCCGTGTTTGCTGCCGTCCTGGACACCCTCGGGGGGCTCGTACTGGTCAGGGCGTTCAGCTTGCTGTGTGTGCTGGCGGCGACGATCTTCGTCTACCGGGCGCTGGCCGACCTGGGGTATCGGAGTGAGGGTATGCTCGCCGCTGCCGTCTTCGGTCTGACCGGGCCTGTCGTGATCGCCGGTGCCCTGGCCACCTTCGACGCCCTGGTCATCGCCATGCTGGCCGGCGCGTTCTGGACAGGCGTCCAGAAGGGCGCACCGTCGGCAGTGGCAACCGGGGTGCTCCTCGGCCTCGTTCCCGTCATGAAGTACACCGGCGCGATCTTCATCCCGGTGATTCTCAGCGTGGTGTTCCTGACCTTGCCGCGCTGGCGCGCAGTCCTTGCCGGCGTCGTCGCAGCAGCGATCTCTGCTGCCGCCTGGCTCGCGTGGTCGCATCAGATTGCCGCAGGCATCGCTTTCACCACCTCCGACCGACCCGCGCTCAGCCCGCGCTCCACGGGTGAGCTCGTGGCATGGGTGGCGCTCGACATTGGCATCCTCATCCTCATCGCACTGGCGGGCGGACTGTTGATGGCCCGGCGCGGGCGGGGTCATGCCGTGCTGGGACTGGGGCTGCTCGGCGTCGGCATTGCTCTGCCCGCCGCGCAACTGATCCTCGGCGAGGGCTTCCCATTCGACAAGTACATGGCCTACTCAGCGCTCTTCCTGGCTCCTCTGGCTGGCTACGCCCTGGCGAAGCTGTCCAGGCGCACATGGAAGCTGCTCCCGGTGACGGTGCTGCTGCTGACGGCCCTGTTGTTCGGAGTTTCCCGCTCGGGCGCCATGTACAACTCCTGGGTCAACATTCAGCCCGTCCTGGATGTGATCGAGGACGAGCCAAGGCCGGGCATTTACATCTCCTCGGCGACAGACTCCCTGAAGTACCACCTGCGCGACCACCCCGAGATCACTTGGGAGACAACTTTCACCCTTTATCCCCGAGGGGAGGAAGCCATCAGGGTGGCCGTGGAGGACCTACGGTTCGAGTCCGTGATCCTTCGCTCTGCCAGCACCGGGGCGCCGGATCAGGACGCAGGACAGGCTGTGCTGCTCCAAGCCCTCCGGGACAGCTCGTTCTACGAGCTCACCGCAACCATGCCTGCCCGCAAGCACAGTGAGACCGACATGTGGCTCGTCTTCACCAAGAAAGAGACAGAATGAACACCCGTCGAGGGCTTCGCAGCAAGACTTGGACCCGTGGCAGGGCGACGGCGGTGGCCGCTTCGACTGCCGCCGCTGTCGCCCTCGCCGGAGCGATCCAGACGGTCGTTCAGGATCACTCAGCCCCGACATCTACTGTCACCACCGCCACAACTCAGAGCGCTCCGATCGTGGAGCGCCCCCTGAACAACAACTGCTCGAGTGGCTATGTCACCTTCACCTTTGATGACGGCCCGCGCGAGAACACCGAGAGGGTACTCGATGCGCTCGACGGATTCGGCATCGATGCCGTCTTCTTCTGGAACGGCCAGAGGGTCAAGGGCCGTGAGCGCACGGTGACTCGCGCCCTTGCCGACGGTCATGTTATCGGCAATCACACCTGGGACCACGCGAATTTGACGACCGGGGAGCTGCCCAACGGCAGCACGGAAAGCTGGGGAAAGCAATGGGTGCACAGTGAGCTGGAGCGGACAAACGAGGCCCTGATAGCTGCCGGCGCCCCTCGCCCGACCCTCTACCGCCCGCCCTACGGTGCAACCAACAGGCAGGTGGACGGGGTGGCCCAGGAGCTCGGCCTGCGCCTCGTGATGTCCTGGGGAAACCACGCCGACGACAACATTGTAAACACCAAAGACAACGAGGGCGCGACCACCCAGGAGATAGTCGACGTCACGATCCTCTCGATGCGAGACGGCTCGATTATCACGATGCACGACGGCCCGGGAGTCGAGTCCCTCGACGCCCTCCAGGCGATCGTGGACGCAATGAACGAGAAGGGCCTGTGCGCCACCACAAAGCTGCCTGAAGATGCTACCGGCCGCGGCTTGGAACTGTCCGGTTGAAGAGATCCTGGCGCCCGTCCGAGCGGAAACGAAGAGGAGGCACTTGTGGCCAGGTTGCCCGGCAAAGTCGTCGCCGCCTACTGGACACGCTGGAACGCCGGCATCCGGCTAACACAGGTACCGCAGGCGTACAACGTGCTCTACTTGTTCGCCGCTGGCCGCTCCGGTGACGTCGGGGGCATCGGGTGGGGCATGAACGGCATTTCCGCCGACATCAGGACCGTCCGCACCAGGGGCCAGCGTGTGCTGCTCTCGGCGGGCGGCGCGGGCCAGGGGATCATCTTCTCCTCCCGGGAGGTGAGCCAGCGTTTCGTGGACAGTGTCGTGCGCATCAACACCGAGCTGGGCGGGACCACAGCCAGCCCCATGATTGACGGGGTGGACTTCAACACCTTCGAGGCCGAGGCCACACCGAACACCGCAGAGTATCTGTGGATGTTCGCAGAGCTGAAGCGCAGGTTCGGCCAGGACTTCAGCATCACGTCCCCGCCTTCCCCATCGAAGGCCGAGGACAAGGCGATGATCCGCGAGGCCCTGTCGAAAGACCTCATGGCCTACGCAGGGCCGCAGTTTTATGACGGCCCGGGGCTGGCTGACCCGGCGTATATCATCAAGACCACGCGCGATTGGGTGCAGAACGTGGCTGGAGGGGACGCGAGCAAGATCGTCGTGGGTTTCGGCATGGAGAGCATGCCAAACTACTCCTCCATCCAGCAGATCCTCACTGCCTGGAAGGCGATTGAGGAGGAGTTCCCAACGATCCGAGGGGCGTTTCTGTGGCAGCACAAGACCGACTCTGACCGGGGGTGGGCCTTCGCCAACCAGCTGGCCCCGCTCGTCCTGAACAATGGCTCTCCTGAGCAGACCGTGCCCTCGGCCCTGCCGCCTGTACCGCCGCGCCGGCGCCGACTCAGCTTCCCGGCCCCGTAGTCAAAGTCGGCTCGGGCAAAAGCGCAGGAAACCGCCCGTGACCCAGGAACAGGTCCTCGCGACTTCTGAACACGGCACAACGGCCAGCTCGGGGTTCCGCCG
>NZ_JAPSHJ010000048.1 GCF_031179985.1 Arthrobacter sp.
CAGGTCTGGTGCTGTTCCTCATCACCCTCGCCGTGAACATCGTGGCCCGCTGGATCATCAGCAGGCACAAAGAATTCTCTGGAGCCAACTAAATGACCGCCACCATGACCCCCAACCCGGTCCGCAAACGGTCTGCCCTCACGAAGGGCCAGTTACCTAAAGCGGCACCATTTATTGTCCTCGTCCTCGCCCTGGTCATTGGCGCGGCCATCCTGGCTCTCGTCGGCTTCAATGCGTTCGGCTGGGGAATCGTCTCCGCCATCCTCTTCGCTGCCGGTCTGGTGGGCTGGAGCGCGATTGTTGAAGGCCGCCGCAAGGCCCAGGACAAGTTGGCCACCTGCCTTGTCAGTGGCGCATTCATCGTGGCTCTCCTGCCGCTCGTATCCGTGATCTGGACCGTGCTGGTGAACGGTATCCCCGGACTGGTGACGCCAGGTTTCCTCACTTACTCGATGAACGGCGTGACCGGGGCCTATGACAACAGGGCTGCCGAAGAGGGCGCGCCAATTATCGGCGGCATTTACCATGCAATGCTCGGCACTCTGGAGATTACCCTCCTGGCCACGGCGATGTCCGTCCCGGTCGGGCTGCTCACTGCCATATACCTCGTAGAGTACGGCAACGACCGGCCGCTTGCCCGCGCCATCACGTTCTTTGTGGACGTCATGACCGGGATCCCGTCCATCGTCGCCGGGCTCTTCTCTGCCGCGTTCTTCTTCGCCATCGTGGGGCCGGGAACCAAAACAGGCGCGGTGGCCGCCGTCGCGCTTTCCGTCCTGATGATTCCCGTGGTGGTGCGCTCCAGTGAGGAAATGCTGAAGATTGTGCCCAACGAGCTCCGCGAGGCGGCGTACGCCCTGGGCGTTCGTAAGTGGCGCACCATCCTCAAAGTGGTGATCCCGACGGCGATTTCCGGTATCGCTTCAGGCGTCACCCTGGCTATCGCCCGCGTTATCGGGGAAACGGCCCCTATCCTGGTGACTGCCGGATTTGCGACGGCGATCAACGCCAACGTCTTCAGCGGCTGGATGGCTTCGTTGCCCACGTTCATCTACACGCAGATCCTGAACCCGACGTCGCCCTCCAACCCGGATCCGTCATCCCAGCGTGCCTGGGGAGCGGCCCTGGTGCTGATCATCCTGGTAATGCTGCTGAACCTCGGCGCCCGCCTGATCGCCAGGGTCTTCGCGCCCAAGGCCGGACGCTAGCACTGCAGCCCTGCTGGAACTAAACTTCAATCCGTACCTCAGTTAGTGAAGGAACAACATGTCAAAGCGCATCGACGTCAAGGACCTGAACGTCTACTACAGCAAGTTCCTTGCCGTCGAAGACGTCAGCATCAACATCGAAGCCAAATCCGTCACGGCCTTCATCGGCCCGTCCGGCTGTGGAAAGTCGACTTTCCTGCGCACCCTGAACCGGATGCACGAAGTCATTCCCGGTGCCCGCGTTGAAGGTGAAGTGCTGCTCGACGGCGACAACCTTTACGGCGCAGGCGTTGACCCCGTGACCGTGCGTTCCCAGATCGGCATGGTGTTCCAGCGTCCCAACCCGTTCCCCACCATGTCCATCCGCGACAACGTCCTGGCCGGCGTCAAGCTGAACAACCAGAAGATTTCCAAGGGCGAGGCGGATGCCCTGGTGGAGCGTTCCCTGCGTGGCGCGAACCTGTGGAATGAGGTCAAAGACAGGCTCCAGAAGCCGGGATCGGGCCTCTCCGGTGGGCAGCAGCAGCGCTTGTGCATCGCCCGCGCCATTGCTGTTGAGCCCCAGGTGATCCTCATGGACGAGCCCTGCTCGGCGTTGGACCCCATCTCCACCCTGGCTATTGAGGACCTCATTAACGACCTCAAGGATCAGTACACCGTGGTCATCGTTACCCATAACATGCAGCAGGCAGCCCGCGTCTCGGACAGGACCGCCTTCTTCAACATCGCCGGAACAGGTAAGCCGGGCAAGCTGATCGAGGTCGGGGACACCCACACCATCTTTAGCAACCCGACTCAGAAGGCCACGGAAGACTACGTCTCCGGCCGGTTCGGATAGACCCAGCCCGCCTACCCCCACTGCACTTAACGTGACGAGGGGAAGGCGTCGGCATTATGGCTGGCCGGAAAGCGCGGCCTGATGGGCTGTTCCCGCGTTGTGGGCTGTCGGCTTCGATACAGCGTGGAGTCGGGGCGGCAAGGCGGCATCGGCTATCGTCATCGTGACCGGTGAGGCCACGATGGGGAGGGGGAGGGCCATGATGCCTTGGCGGCCGGAGATCTCCAGTACGCCGGCGTCGATGATGGTCCGCAACTCGGAGCCTTCGGCGGCCGGGAAGAATACGTCGTCGAAGTCCTTATTCCCTGCCACAGTGACCCGTAAGCCGTCTCCCTCGTACCGGAGCGTGGCGAGTGGCCCATCCAGCGTGGCGAGGCTGATAACAGTCCCAGTGGTAACGGCGCACCGCAGGTCACCGCCGTCCTCGAGCACCGTCTCGAAAACCACATCGCTAATCTGCTCCAGGGATCCCGGTTGGGAGTACGCCTCGAGGTCGGCGTGCGGGGCGGCCACCAGTGTATCGCCGTCGAGCGTCAGGGTGTGCGGGATGCTCAGCGCGCTGGCCCAATGCCCTTCCGGGCTAATGACACCGCGTACCCAGAAAATAAGGGAGGGGGCGCCGTCCTTGTCCCGGAAGAAGGAAGGGGCGTAGTAACTCTTGCCGTACGTGAGCTGGCCCCAGGAGCGGGCAGTGAAGTGACCGTCGGAGTAGCTTCCTATGCCGTAGGCCACGTAGTGCAGGACGTCGTCTTCCCAGATGGAGGTGACCAGGATGTGGGAGCCATCAATCTCAAAGAGCTGCGGGCATTCCCACATTGTGCCTGTCCAGACCGGGTCCGTCGCTGTGCCTGGGCGCTGCGCGGCGATACCGTCCAAGATCCAATTCGATAGGTCCGCTGAGCTATAAGAGACTGCGGCCGCGGTTCCGCCTTCCAGCCCTGCGCCAACGAACATGCGCCACTGTCCGCCGTCGCGAAAAACGAACGGGTCCCGGTAGGCCACGACTGTGGCATCGGGAGCGGTCATCAGCCTGGTTCCCTTTGTCCAGGTGTTCCAGGAGGCATCGTCCGGGGTGGCGGTCCGGACTGTCCCAATGCCGATATCCGGCTCGGTGACCGAAGTGTAGAACATGGTAGCGTCACCGTCCGGGCCGTTCACGATGGAACCGGACCAGACGCCGTCGTCCCCTTCTCCGGGTGCGACGGCAATGCCCTGTTCTTTCCAGGCGATCATGTCCAGGGAGGTGGCGTGGCCCCAGTGGCAGTTGGAAGCCCACGTGGTGCGGGCAGGGACGTACTGGTAAAAGAGGTGGTACTGGCCGTCCTTCCACGTCACGCCGAGGGGATCGTTGATCCATCCTTCATTAGCTGTGAAGTGGAAGGCGGGGCGGGGTTCCTGCGTGTTCATGCTGATCCTTGTCTGCTGGATGATTACCGGGCCGGGACGCTGTTTGCGGCCAGGAACCGTTGCCGGACATCCCTGGCCTGCTCGGCGTTGGCCTTCTCCCACTCGTCGATCTCCGACCGGCGGTCGTTCCGGACAGCGTCCCGCGCTTCGGTAAACCGTTGCATGCGTTCAGCGGAGGCGTTTCGGGCGGCTGTCTGGGCCGGACTGAGTTCCGGCAGGGGAATCTCTTCCACCTGGTCACGTGGGCGCAGCGGCAGGCGATCTTCGACAGCATCGATGTCCAGGATGGGCGAGGGGAGGCTCTGGTACCAGTAAGCGGTGGAGGACCAGTCGTCGGAGAGGTGGTTGGCGTGGCCGTGTTCGAAGGTGACCTTGATGCGTTTCTGGAACCTGATGGGATCGGTCATGTGGAAGCGGTAGCTGTGGTGGAAGCCCGGTACGTTCTCTTCGTGCACCATGGTGCCGTTCATGAGGAAAGCGTTGTGCTGCATGCCCCAGGCGTGGCCGAAGTAGTCCTCCATCCCTGTGCCATGAAGACTGGGCGGCCAGGTGTCGTCGTCGATGAAAATCATGTCGTCGCCTTCTCCCCACCATGAGCCTTGGAAGTGGCGGACGGCGAGGTTGCAGCCCACGTAGTGCCCCTGGCCTTCGGTTTCGAGCACCACGTAGTTGTCATCGCCTGTGAGGTTGGGGATGGCCACTTCAATGCTGTTGGTCTGCAGGTCAGGGCCCCAGCCGGCGTTGGGCTTCTGCCGGCGCCAGTGGGCGTGGAAGTAGGCGGTGTCCTCGGGCAGGGGCTCGGTGTAGAGCTCGTAATCGATGTAGAAGTACTGCAGGTAGGGGATGTCGTTCTGGTTTTCAACGACGATCCGGGCGCGGGAGTTGAAGGGCATTTCGAAGTAGCTGTTGAAGGCCGCGCTGCCGCCGAAGGTGTTCAGTTCCCCCTCCTTTGCGGAGACCGACAGTGGCAGTGAGTCGTAAGACCCTGAGAGGGAGTTCATCAGGCCGAAGAAGTCACCCAGAGGGGCGATAACGCTGGGGGTTTCCTGGTCGTCCCAGTACATTTTGAGGACGATTTTCCGGTAGTAGTCCGGGTCAACCACTTCCCAGCTGACACCGAGGGCGTTGTGGATTTCAAGCATTGGCACGCCAACCAGTTCCGGGGAGATCTGCCCGGGACCCGGCTGGATGCGGCAGGACTGGGTCATCCAGATGTGCGTGATCAAGCCCGGTCCTTCGATATCCGCCAGGACGCGTTCCTCGCCGGGCATGATGATCCAGTTGTCCCTGTTGCGGCCGGTCTGGTCCCAGCTGGACGCCCGGGCTGTGCGGGCGGTGGAGAGTTTTGTCAGGCTTGAGAGCAGGCCTGAGCGCGGCGATGTTGCCATGGGTATATGTCCTTTCAAAGAGTGCTTGTTGTTTAGCCCTTGACGGCTGACTGGGTGAGGCTGGCGATGATCCACCGCTGCGCCACAAGGAAGACGATGAGTGCGGGAGCGATGGCGATGGTGGTTGCTGCCATGACCTGGGCCACATTTCCGGCACCGTACGGCCCGAGCATCAGGACCAGGCCCAGCGGCAGGGTGGCAGTATCCGTACTGTTAAGGAAGATGGACGGTGCGAAGTAGGCATTCCAGCTGCCCAGGAACGTGATCACACCGAGGGTGCTGACGGCATTCTTTGCCAGCGGCAGTGCGATCAGGCGGTAGGTCTGCCAGGCGGTGGCACCGTCCATGCGGGCGGCGTCGATGATTTCCTGCGGCAGCCCCAGGAAGAACTGCCGCAGCAGGAAGACGCCCAAGGCACCGGTGACACCGGGCAAGATGAGACTCAAAGGGTTGTCCAGCAGGCCGAAGGCGCGCATCAGCAGGAACAGCGGAATGATGGTCACTTGCGCCGGTACCATCAGCGAGGACAGCAAGGCGACAAAGATTGAGTTGCGTCCAGGGAAGTCGAGCTTCGCGAAGGCATATCCAGCCATGGGTGCCGTGACGATCATGCCGATGCTGACCGCGATGGCGATGACGGCGCTGTTGAGCATGTTGCGGAGGATGGGGACCGGCCCGCTGACCGCATCCGTGTAGTTGGTCCAGTCCCATTCTGTGGGCAACCATTGCGGGGGCAGGTCGTAAGCATGGCTGGCGTCGCGGAGCGAGGTGGTGAACATCCACAGGAAGGGAGCAACCATGCCGATGGCTCCGAGGACCAGCAGCGCCACGGAGATACTCTTCCCGATTCCGGGACGGGGCCTGCTGCGCCTGGCGGTGCCCCCGCCTGCGCTCAGGGCGTTGGTGTTACTCATTGTTCACCCATGACTTCCTGAGACGGAACTGGACCAGCGTCACCAGCATGATGATGAGGAACAGTGTCACTGCGATGGCTGAGGCGTAGCCCATGTCGAATTTATTGAACGCAACTTCGGCGATGTACATCACCACGCTGCGGCTGGCGTCGCCCGGGCCGCCTCTGGTGAGCACGATGATGGATTCATAGATCTGGAATGCGCCGATGATGGTGATGGTGATGTTGAAGAATGTGGCCTGGCTGATCATCGGGACCGTGATGCGGCGGAAGATCTGCCATTCGTTGGCCCCGTCCATGCGAGCGGCCTCGACCATGTCCTTGGGGACTTCCTGCAGGGCAGCGACGAAGATCAACATGGCAAACCCGACGTTCCGCCAGGTGTCCACAATGATCACCGATACCTTGGAGAACTCTGAACTGTTGAGCCAGTCGATGCGTTCTCCTCCCAACGCGGTGATGTAGTAGTTCAGAATGCCCGTGTCCTTCTGGAAGAGTGCCTGCCAGATGATGGATACGTACACCAGAGCCACGAGGTAGGGGAAAAAGTAAGCGGAGCGGAAGACATACGTCAGGGCCCTGGGAAGCCGCTGATTGATCAGGACCGCGAACAGGAGCGCGAAGCCGTTGATAAGGACGACGGCTGCCCCGACATACAGGACGGTGTTGCCGTAGGTTGTGGCGAGCCGTTCGTCCCTGAACATTCGGACGTAGTTCTCGATCCCCACGAACTTCGGGGCCGTCAGGATGTTGTACTTTGTGAGGCTCAGATAGATGGCGGCGACCAGTGGGCCAAGGACGAAAACAAGGAAGCCGATGATGGTCGGTGCGGTGAAGAGGTAGCCCGTCAGTGCTTCACGACGGCGGGTGGCGGTGAGCTGCCCGGGGCGCCCCCCGCGCCCCTGAGGGGGCGCGGGTGGCAGTTCGGTTGTGGGGGCTGTCAGGGTCACTGCTTCAACGCCTCCTCGACATCCTTTTGGGCTTTCTCCAGCGAGGAACCGATGTCCTGGCCGGACATGATTTCATCCATGGCCCGCATGAACGCTGGATCCAGCACGTTGTAAGCCCCCGGGGCGGCCACGGGCTTCGCATACGACAGTGAGTTGTAGAACTCTTCAGCGTGTTCGGGGGAGGCCAGGAACTCGGGTGATGAAGCAGCCGTCTTGGTGGAAGGTACGGCGGCACCGGCGTCGGCCCATTTCTTCTGCGTCTGCTGGTCCGTCAGCATCTTGATGAACTCCCAGGACAGCTCCTGGTTCTTGGAGGTCTTGGAGATGGCAAACGCTCCGGCACCGAAGACGGTGGACTTGGTGGTTCCCTTCGGCCAAGGCAGGATGTCGTAGTCGGCGAAGCCGGCCTTTTCGAAGCCGCCGGTCACGAAATGGCCAGCTCCGGTCATGGCTGCCTTGCCTGCTGGGAACAGCTGGTAGGGGTCTGATCCCTTAGGCTGCGGTGCCACCCCGTGCTCGGTGACAAGGTCCCGTACCCAACCTAAGGTCTCCTTGACCTTCGGGTCAGTCAGCTGGGCTGTCGTCAGATCCTCACTCATCATCGAGGTGCCGTTGGAATACAGCCAGGGGGTGATGCCGAAGGAGTAGTACGGCATGGCGAACCCGTACACTTTGTCCCCACCGGTTCCTGTGGTCAGTTTCTTGGAGATCTCAAGGAAGTCATCCCAGGTCCAGTCGTCGCTCGGCCGCTCAATTCCTGCTGCTTCGAACATCTTCGTGTTGTAGTAAATGACCATCGTGTTGAACGTATTGGGCATCAGGTAGGTGGATCCGTCCTTGCTGAAGCCTTCGAGCAGTTTCGGATCGATGTCCTCACGCAGGGACTTCGCCTCGGGGTCGTTTTTGAGGAAACCGTCCATCGGCGTGAACAGCTCATTCGCCAGGCCCAGCTCCACGCCCTCGGTGGCGATGTTGATGACGTCCGGCGCCTGCCCTGCGGCAGCTTGGGTGACAAGCTTGTTGACGTACTCTGTCCACGTCGTGATGGGGGTGAAGTTGTTGTTCACGGTTACGTTCGGGTACTTCTCCTTGAAGCGCTCGGCGACGCCGTCGTACACGGCCTTGTCGCCCGGGTCGCCCCAGTTCGAGACCGAGATTGTGGCCGTGATGTCCCTTGCAGGTGCGGAGTAGGGCCCATCCGCTGCCGGGGCCGCAGACTCCGTGGCGCTCCCGCATGCGGTGAGGACCAGCAGGGCAGCGGCTGCCCCTGCGGCGATGGTGGTGCATAGTGCGTTTCTCATGTGATGCTCCTTTGCATTCTGCGACCGGAGGAAGGTGCGCGGTTGGATGCGATGTGGTTTAGAGGCAGGTTTCTGATGGAGCGGCTATTGGGTGGAGCGGCGGAATTCGATTTCGGAGTCGAGTCTGAGGATCTTTGTCGGCGCCGAGGGGTTGCCCAGGCGTCGCATAAGCAGATTGACGGCGCTCTCGCCGAGCCGGAAAGCCGGTTGGCGGACGGTGGTGATCTGGGGCTCGAACAGGTCCGAGTAGGTGAAACCGTCGAAGGCTGCGAAGGCCAGGTTCCCGGGCACCTGAAGGCCTTTGTGCTGGACGGCACGCAAGGCACCTGCGGCCAGAAGCGTACTGCAGGCCAGGATCGCGCTGGGCTGTTCTGCGGAAGAGCTCAGCAGTTTTCCGACCTGCTCAAATGTCGATGCCGCCGTGATGGTGCCTTCGCAGAGCAAGCCCTCCGGGACCTCGAATCCCCGTTCGCGCATGGCAGTGTGGAAGCCGTCATAACGTTCACGGAGGGACGAAACGCGCAGGTCCCCAGAGACGAGCAGAATCCGCTGGTGTCCGCCTGTGGTGAGGTGGTCAACGAGGGCTGCCATAGCGGAATGGTTGTTAACCCCCACCTGATCCACGTCCAGGTTTGCGAGCCGGTCCAGGAGGACGAAGGGTTTCTTCTCCTCGCGGATTCTTTCGAGCAGCCCCGCAGCCGAGCCGGCTGCCCGTGCAATGATCAGCCCATCAACGCGGCGGTCTAGCAGAGCCTCTACCGCCGACAGCTCTCTTGCGGGATCTTCCGCCGAGTTGGCCAGCAGCAGGGACAGGCCGTGCTGCGCGGCGGCTTCTTCTACCCCGTGCACCATGTCCGCGAATGCCGGCTCTCCGGCATCGGAGATAACAAGGCCAATGGAGTCGGTCCTCGTACGGCGCATCGAACGGGCCAGTGCGTCCCGCCGGTAACCCGTTGCCCGGACTGCCGTCATGACCCGGGCTCTGGTTTCCGGTTCAACGTGCCTGGTGTCGTTGAGGACGTGCGAGACAGTTGACGTCGAAACACCAGCAAGGGATGCGACATCGACGATGGTTGCCACATCGACTCCTTCCAGCGAAACGTTTGCGCGAACGTTTCGATGGTAGAGACAAACGTTTCGATGTGCAATAGCTCACAGAAAAAAGAGTCTTCTCCGTTTCATCCAGCAGTCATACTGAGGGAGTTTGCTGAGGGTTTAGGAGGAAGGCCCCGCGTCCGTGGACGCTCGGTATTCGATCGTGGGTGCCAGCCGCACTGTCGTGGGGTCCCCGGATTTGTCGGCGATTCTCTTGGTTAACAGCTCGGCTGCCGTGGCGCCGACCCGGAACGCCGGTTGGCGGACGGTGGTGAGCTGGGGTTCGAAAAGGTCCGCATAGGCGAAGCCGTCGAAGGTGGCGAAGGCGATATCCTCCCGCATCCGCAGCCCGCGTTGTTGGATTCGCTGGAGTGCGGCTGCAGCGAGGACGGTGCTGCAGGCGATCACAGCCGTAGGAGGCTCGGCTGCTGACAGCGCTGCATCAATTCCGGCGCTGGTCTTCCCGGCTTCGGAAGCTATGACCATCAGGTGGTCCAATGGCGTGATACCAGCGGCGGTCATAGCTTCCGAAAATGCCTCATGCCGTTCCCGCAGGGTGGCAACCCTGGTGTCTCCGGCGACCAGCAGAATCCTTTCGTGGCCCTGCGATACCAGGTGCTCAACCAGCTCCTTGACGGGCTCGCGGTTTTCCACTCCCACCTGGTCGTACGGGTCATCGGAAAGTCTGTCCATCAGCACCAGAGGCGTATCGTGGTTGGCGAATTCGGAGAGGGCCCCGGGGCCGGAGCCCGCCGCACGGGCCAGGATAAGGCCGTCCACCCGGCGCTCCAGTAGGGCCTCGACGGCCCGCGCCTCACGTTCCGGGTCTTCAGCGGAATTGGCCAGGAGCAGTGTGATGCCCTGGCTTGCAGCCGTCTCTTCCACGCCTCGGATCATTTCGGCGAAGGCCGGTTCCCCGCCGTCGGAAACAATGAGGCCGATGCTGTCAGTCCTGGAGCGACGCATGGCACGGGCCAGTGCGTCCTGTCGGTAGGAGGTCTCCTCGATGGCCTTCAGCACGCGTTCCCGCGTTTCATCGCCCACATATCTGGTGCCGTTCAGGACGTGAGAAACAGTGGAGATCGACACGCCAGCAAGCTTCGCCACTTTTACCATCGTCGTCATCGTCGCCGCCTTCGGTGAATCGTGTGCGCGAACGTTTCGCGTGCTCCCGGTCAGTCTACAGAGAGGAGCGCGGCCGAAGGCGAAGGCCCCGTTCTTCCTGTCGCACGGCTGGCAGACGGCGGCTGATCAGTCAGGAAGAACGGCACCCAACGGCTAATGGTGGCTTCGTTGCCGGATTCCCAAGTGCAGGTTCCGCGTCACCACATGGCCTTGTTTAACGGGGTGACAGTGAGGCTCTCAACCCGGGCGGTTCCCCCTTCCGAGAACAGCGAGATGGACTGGGCACCGGCTGCGGGAAAGACCTGATCCGTCAGCGTTACCAGTCCGTCCTGTGCAAAGACTTCTACTGATGCCCGGTCCACGTAAACCCTCAGACGGAGCCTGCCGTTGACAAGCTGCACGGGAGCATCGTCGATGGAGGCGAAGGCCGGATGGAAGCCCTCGTTGCCTGAGTTCGTTCTGTCGATGAACGCACGCCTGGTAGACGGCGTGTATCCGATCAGCGTTGCTTCAGTGCCGCTGCCCAAGACTTTCAGACCAAAGGAGGATGCCGTGCCGGGGGAGAATTCGGCGTCTATCTGCACCACGTCTCCGGAGATGGGAAGGGTTGTACTGCCGGGCTGGATGTCCTGCCCCTGGGCGGTGTAGGTGGCGGCAGTGTTTTTCAGGGTATCTGTTTGCGTGACTGCCTTCTGGCGGAGCCTCGGTCCCTTCGGCGTCTGGGTAAGGGTAACTTCACGTGGCAGTGTCATGGTTCCCCGCCAGGTTGACGTGGGGGTGGCCTGACCGTAGTCCCAGTTGTTCATCCAGCCGAGCATCACACGCTTGCCGTCGGGAGTGTTGTTGAAGGACACGGTGGCGTAGTAGTCCTTGCCCCAGTCCAGCCAGTCATGTTCCTCCATGCGTGGAAGCGCTTCCGTGTCCGAGAGGACGAACTCATCCGCCAGGAGATGTCCCCACCCGCTGCGGTTGTTATCCACCACTCTGATAGTGGCCTGGCTGCCCCGGAATTCCTTGACGTCCCATGCGGCCCAGTCCAGGTGTTCGCTGTCCGCTCCAGTGGCCGTCCGCACGGTTTGACCGTTGACCATCAGGTTCACGGTGGTTTCAGCGCTGCGGGGTTTTGCAGGAACAGAGCCAAGGATCATATTGTCCAGGGTCAGGTGTCCCCACGGGCCGGTGGCGTTATCCACAACGCGGATCCGGGCAATCTGGCCGAAGTACTGGGACACGTCCCAGTTTTTCCAGTTGAGGTCACCCGAATTCGTGCCGGTTGCGGTCCGTACCGGCGTACCGCCCACCAGAAGCTCCACCTGGAGTTGCCCGTCGGTCCGGTTGCCGCCGCCCAGGAGGAAGCCGATGTTGTTGTTGGTGAGGTAGAACTCTGGTGAGGTGATAGTTCCCATGTTGCCGTCGGCCAGGATGCCGCCCTCGAAGGTGTTGATCCGTTTGCCGATGGCGAATTCCCCGCCACTGGTGGAGGGGTTACGGGCCGCCTGGAAGTCGCCGGTAAGTTGCCACCCGGCGTCCGTTAAGGTGCCGGGGTAGTCGAAGCCGTCGAACAGCAGGTAGCCGGGCGGCGGAACATTCCCGGATTGCTCACCTGGAAGCTGCGGATGCCTTCCTCCTCCTACAAGGAAATTGAGATAGTCGGATCCAACGGTGAAGGCTGGCGATTCAAGGGTCCCCACAGGCGTGTCCCCGCCGTGGAAACCATTGACCAATCCGGCGCCGATATGGCCGGTGACCTGGTTCTGGCCGACCACAGATCCGGAAGCGGGGGCTGCACCCCAGGGACCCGCCGGGTTCGCGGCGTCGTTCTGGGCGGTCCAGCCGTTGTACGTTCCGTTATTGAAGCCTCCGACGACGGTTCCCGCCGGCAGCGCATCTACGGCATCGGCTGTGTCGGAAGTGAACGATGTCCCATCGAAATCACCCACGAAGTATTGGCCTCCGCTTCCTCCCGCCACTGACCCCGGATTCAGGTTGACCACCAGCACCCACTTAATGTTGGCCGGGTTGCCGTCCACTGCGAGCGGAAACAGATCCGGACACTCCCAGATGCCCTCCTGCGCGTTGGCCGGGCCAAAGTCGTCCAGATAGTCCCAGGACTTCAGGTCGTTGCTTTTGTAGAACACAACACGATGCTCAGTGGCCTCGACCGCTGACATCACCCAGTAGGAGCCTGCCGGACCGTCGTATTTGAAGACCTTGGGGTCCCGGAAGTTTGAGGAATTCCTGTTCAGGACCGGGTTGCCGGAGTACTTGGTCCACGTTTGCCCGTCGTCGGTGCTGAAAGCAAGCGATTGCGCCTGCTTGTGGGCGAGCGTGGGGTGGGATCCGGTGTAGTTGCTGGTGTATACCGCTACCAGGGGCGGGTCCTGTGCCGTGCCGAAGCCGCTGGAATTCTGTGAATCCACCACGATGGACCCTGAGAAAATGTCCTCCACCGATTGCCCAACTCCATTGAAGGTCTGGGGGATGGCCAGGGGCTGTTCCTGCCAGTGCAGCAGATCAGCAGAACTGGCGTGGCCCCAGCTCATGTTTCCCCACGTAGTCCCGAACGGGTTGTATTGGTAGAACATGTGGTACTTGCCGTTGTGATACACCAAGCCGTTGGGATCATTCATCCAATTTTCTTCCGGTGTGTAATGCAGATATGGCCTGTATTGCTGAGTGGCTGGGTCCGGATCGGTCGCGTGGACAGGGGCTGCCGCCAGCGACAGAGCAGAGACAACCAAGGCTGCGGTCACCGCCCATGCCGTCAGAGATTTCGCGCGTCTTATCATCGTTGATGTCTGCCCTTCGTCGGCTTTCCGCCCGCTGCGGTCGGTTTCCCGGCGTGCCTGCAGCGTGCGGCAAAGCATGTGCTTGCAAAGACGCGCGGCTGCAGGCTGAGCTGATGCCTGCCCACACCGGGCGCTTATCGCCGAAGAGGGCGGGAAGGCCAGGGCTGAAGGAGTGGAGCGCGCGAAGCCGGAACGGCGGGGCCAGGAAACATGCTGGTCCCGGAAAGTCATCCGGAACCGTCACGGCAACACAAAGCCGTCCCTACTAAACGTTCGCGCAAACGTACGAATCCTAGGATGAAGTGGCAAATACCGCAATAGCCCTTCGGCATCTGCTTTGCAATGTCTGAATTCGCACCCCTTGACACTGTTAGCCAAATCACATTTACTCATACAAACGTTCGCGCAAACGTTTTTCTCACTTCCGGGTGCAGCTGAAGGTGCCCGCACCAGTTACTACGTCACAAAGGAGGCGTATCTCGTTTTGGAATCACCAAAGAAGGTTGTCAGCAGGCGAGCCGTGGTTCGAGGCCTGGCTCTGGCTGCTCTAGCCCAAGGTTTCATATCCATCCAGCCAGCCTTAGCCGGGACGGTCAATGGCGCCAGCAAGGAACAGGGGCAAATACCAGCTCAGACGCCGGCCAATCTGACACACGCCTCAATAGTTGGCGTTCTTTAGCTGCCAGTTTCGCTTCGGTACCCAACTACTCAACTCTGCCCACCAGGGCAAAATGGAAGGTCAGCCATGCCCCAAACTGTTTACGACGTCACAACCTGGCCCGGAGCCAGCGTTTCGCCCTATGTCGATATCGGCAAGGTCATGAACGAGATCATCGCCGACATCAAGGCGACGCAAACCACCCAGACCACCAGGCCTGGTGCCGTCATCTATATCCCTCCGGGACATTTCGACCTCCTTACCAGGGTGACAATCGACATCAGCCATCTTCAAATAAAGGGCTCGGGCCACGGATTCCTGTCCGAAGCCATTCGAGACGAAAGCAACGCTTCGCAATGGGTGGAAACGCTACCCGGCGCCAGCCACATTCGCGTCAAGAACACCGACGGAAACGCAGAAGCATTCCTTGTGGCCCGCAGTGGCAGCCCGGCCACAGTGGGACGCCTGAATTCCGTCGAGTTCAGGGATTTTTGTATTGACGGGGTCAGCAGCTCCAAACCCTATATTCCGGGCAACGGAAAAACGGGAATCCTCGTTCAAACGGACAACGATGCGTTCCGGATTGAAGGTATGGGCTTTGTGTATCTTACCCACGCCCTGGTTATCCATGGTGCAGATGCCCCGTACATCACCAATAACTTCATCGCCGAATGCAGCAGCTGTATTGAACTGCTTGGCGCTTCGCAAGTTGCGAGAATTACCAACAACTTCCTCATCAGTGCGTGGGCAGGCTCGGCGGTGTTCGCTGAGAACGCGGAGGGAATGCTGATCTCAGGAAATTCACTGCTCTGGTACGGTTCCATCCGGCTTCTGAACACCAAACGCTCAGCGATCACGGGCAATAAGTTTGTGAGTTCCTGGCCGGGAATGGTGATCCTGGAACCCGGCAGCGACGAGAATCTGATCTCAAGCAACCAGTTCTTCCGCACCGATACTGAAAGCTCCATCAACAACGGAAAAGATGACTACTTTGGACTCGTTCATCTGAACGGCAACAACAACACGGTGACCGCGAACCACTTTTCCTATGGTGTGGCGACCCAGTTTATTCGACCGGCCGGCGCGGTGCCGACCATCATCCTTGTGAGGGGCGGAACGCGCAACTTTCTGGCCTCCAACAATATCGTCAGCAATGTGCCAAGCCGAGTGGTTCTCGATGCGAGCACCACGCAGACAAAGGTCATCTACTCGGCCGAAGACTCCCAGATCCAAGCCTTCACGACTAACTACACAAAGGTGCCAACCCCCTGAAGGTGTAGCCCAGTCGCTGCATAAGGGGAAGGCACGGGATGCTGCAATTGCAGCAGCCCGTGCCTTCCCGGCCCAAGACGGGCAGTGAGCGCGGTCAACCAGAGCGTTTGATACAGGAGCAGTTAGTCCAGCGTGAAGGTCGCGTCCTGGTAGCCGAGACCAGCCGTGACACTCTGCACCAGCATCTTGTAGTTGTAGTGGCGCAAGTACCGCCCGGGGTTGGCTGCAGATTCAAAGGAAACGCCCGAGCTGGAGGCAAGGCCTGCGCGTCTGTTGAAAGATGCAGCTGCGGCGAAGGACGCGCTGCCGTCGGATGCCTCCAACCGGACAGAGGTTCCCCTGTCCACCAGGTACTTGCCCGGGAAGTTTGCGGATTCCAGTGAAACTGAAGTGCCTCCCGCAAGGCCGGTGCTGAGGTTGAACTGCGAATCTGCAAGAAGCGTGACGTCCGCGTCGAGGCGAGCCTCGTTGAGGTAGTGGCGGACGCAACGGTTCGGGAAGTTGAACGACATCAGCCGTACGGGCAAGGGCCCGTTCTTCAGCGGAATTCCCAGGTTGGGCGTACCGTCTGCATTCCAGTAAACCTTCTGCACCCTCGTGTGCCGGTTTTGGTCGTAAAGCGGCTCCCCGCTGATGTCCCGGTAATCCCGGGAGTGGTACACGAGGATGTCCGACACTCCGTCTTCTGCGACTGTAAACGAGTTGTGTCCAGGCCCGTACTGACTCGTCGCCTCCGATGATTTGAAGACGGGGTTGGGTGATTTGGTCCACGACGCCGGGTCCAGCAGGTCCGCTGTAGCCGATGCCGTCAGCAGGCCCATGCAGTAGTTGGCATCGGTGGCACTGGCAGAGTAGGTGCAGAAGACGCGGTTGTTGCGAATGATCACCGCAGGCCCCTCGTTGACAACATGACCCACCCGTTCCCAGGCAAGCGTCGGAACGGAAATACGGGCTTGCGGTCCGGTCAAAGTGGCGGGGCCGCTCATACGCGAAATGTAGAGGTTGGTGCCCTGGCCGACCGCTGCCTCCTGCTGGGCCCACACCATGTAGCGCTGGCCATTGTGTACGAACGTCGTTGCATCCAGGGAGAACGTATCCCACGCGGTGAAAATCCGTCCCAGTACAGACCATGTGGACGTCATGGCGTCGGGACCGCTGGACTGCAGCACATAGGGGCGGACGCGGAAAGGCTCAGCGGATGTCCCGGCAGCAAAATACATGTACCAGCGGTTATCGAAAAAGTGCAGTTCGGGTGCCCAGATGTGTCCGCCCATGGAACCTGCGGAACGGGTCCAGAGTACCTTTTCCGTGGCAGAGCCGAGGCCGGCGAGCGTGGATGCCGAGCGAATCACCAGGCGGTCGTATTCCGGTACGGAAGCCGTGAAGTAGTACTTTCCGTCTGTGTGGCGCATGATGTGCGGGTCAGCCCGCTTAAGGATCAACGGGTTGGTCTGGCTGACAGCAGCGGCGAAAGCAGTTGTGGCGCCTGCCAGGGCGAGAGGTGGAAAGGCGGCGGCAGCAGCTGCTGCGCCAAGGCCGGTGAGGATTCCCCGGCGGCTGATCTGGGGTGTTCCCTGAGGAGTAGTCATGGGACTTCTTTCTGGTGCTTGGTGCTTCGTTCTTGGTGGTTGGGCCGGGGGTGGTTACTTGCTTGAGAGCGCGATTGCTTCAGTAGCGGTAAGTGCCCGGTTGTAGATGGCAAACTCCCTGACCTGGCCGGAGAAATACTTGTCGGCCGAGTACACGGAACGGCCGATGTAGTTCGCCTTGGTGAGGCCGCCACCGATGTCACGGGGATCTATGGTTACACCGCTCGCCTGTGAAACCTGGACGCCGTTGCTGTAGATGGTGGCAACGTCGCCCTTAAGGGTGTAGACCAAGTGCTGCCATGTTCCGCGGGGGAGCGCTGCCGTGCCGTTGACGCTCTGTTCGGTGGCCCAGTTCCCGGTGGCGATCGCGTTCTTGTAGGTTGAGTTGCCTGTCGCGAAGAGGTAGCCGTTGCCGACGCCTGAAGAGTTGGTGTTGCCTATTCCGTAGAGGAAGTAGCTTCCGCTTTGGGCAGCGTCCACAAAGACGTCCGCTTCGACGGTCACATCCACCATGCCGGCCAGCAGGTTATCCGGAAGGTCAACGTGTCCGTCGGTGCCGTTCAGCTTCAGGGATCCCCCGGTCTGCCAGGTGGTTCCACCGACAGTCGTGGCGTTGAGGCCGTTGCCTGAAGAATCGGTGACGGTGGTTCCGGTGGTCTGGTTGAAGGAGTACCGCAGGATTTCACCGTTGGCGTTGGCCGGTTTCGGGGCGGGCTCCTTCTTGAGCGCTGTCAGTTCGGCTTGCGTGACCGGGATGACCGTCCCGTGCCGGGGGCTGGCCGGAAGCCTGTAGGACGCCGGTATCTTCCAGTTCGGGTTTTCCAGGCTGGTGCTCTCCAGCGGAATGTAGCCGCGGCCACCGAATTCGTCGACGAACAGGTACCACTTGTTTTCGATGTTGGATTTGAAGGCGGTGGGGCCTTCAACCGCTTTGGTGCCGGCGTCCCTGCCGATGCAGGAGTCCATCAGCGTCCAGTTCTTGGGGGAAGTGGTGGGAAGGTCGGCCGCGGTGAGGTTGCTTGACCGCTCCTGCATGATGTCAGTGCAGCCCGAGGCGCTTCCTTCGTCCTTGGTGAAGCGGTAGTAGAAGTTGCCTTCTTTAAGCACAGTGGAGTCGATGACGGAGCTCCCCGGGTCAACCCAGATCTGCGGAGCGGAGAACGTCACGAAGTCGCGTGTGGTGGCATACATCATCTTGTTGTAGGTGCTGCCTGTATGGTTCACGTCCGATTCGGCGTAAAGCTTTGAGGCCCAGAAGACCACGTAGGCGCCAAGGGAAGGATCGTAAACAGCTTCGGGAGCCCAAAGGTTCCCGGCAGTGTCCGGTGCCAACTTCACATGCCTTTGGGCGGACCAGGTGACAAGGTCAGTGGATTCCCAGACTTCCAGGAACTTGCTTCCCGTGCGCTGGGAAGCATCCCAGGTGGTCCCGCTGCCAATGGAAAGGTCCGTCGCGATCAGGTAGAACTTGTCGCCTTCCGGGGACCGGATCAGGAAGGGGTCGCGAAGGCCCTTGGTTCCCATGGTTGAAGTCAGGACAGGCTCGCCGGCATTGGTTTCGGTCCAGTCCAGGGCATTGTTTCCGTTGCTGCCTGCGAAGTAGATGTTCTCGCCTGCAATGGAGTTTCCGGTGAAGTAGCTGAATGCATAACCTGCGAAGGGTGCAAGGGCTGCCGCTGCCCGCACGTGGGCCACAATCGTCTTGGTTGCCTGGGCAGCGCCGGAAGTAACTTTGGCCGTCAGTGTAACGTCGGTGCCCGTGGCAGGGCGGGTCACCACGCCCGTGGTGGATACCACCGATGGATTTGACGAAGTCCAGGTGACAGGCAGCCCCTGGGAAGTTTCGGGAAGCGTGAGGTTCCCACGCACATCATTGGCGTTGACTACCGTGATCGAACTGGCTGCGTCCGTTGCCCGGCTTTGGTCCGTTGGAGAAAGCGCAGTCACCTCCTGCTGGGTCAGTGCTGTGTTGTAGATCCTGAAGTTCCGTACGCTGCCTTTGAGGTACTTGTCGGCAGAATACAGGGACCGTCCGATCCAGTTCGCGGTGGTGGTGCCGCCGCCGATTGAGCCAGGCGTGATGGTGACCCCGGTCTTTCGATTGACTTCCACTCCGTCGAGGTACAGGACGGCTGTACCGGCAGACAGTGTGTAGGTGAGGGTTTTCCAGGCGGCGCGAGGTAGGGCCTGGGAGCTTGTCACGGTCTGTTCTGTTGACCAGTTGCCGGTGGCGATGCTGGTGCGGTAGTTGTTTCCGGTGGTGAAGAGGTAGCCGTTACCTGCTCCGTTGGTGGAGTTCCCGAGGCCATAGATAAAGTAGGGATTTTGCTGGTCGGCATCGATCAGGACTTCACTGCTGACTGTTACGGCACTCAGGCTCGAGAGAATGTTATTGGGAAGCTGGACGTAGTCATTTACACCGTCGAGCTTCACTCCCGCAGGGCCTGACGGGACAGCACCATTGACCAGCGTGCCGTCATTTCCTTTGCCGGACGAGTCAATCACCCGGGTGCCCGCTGTTTCGTTCAGCTGGTATTCAAGGACCAGGCGGCTGTCCGCCGCGGTGGCCATGCTTGGCAAGGAAGTTCCGGGGACCAGGAGCCCCAGCAGGATGCCTCCTGCGAGGCTGGAGCGTAAACGTCGTCTTTGTCGCATTCCGTTGCTTCTTTCCGTGCTTTGCGGACTGACCGTGAGGGGGAAGGGCCAGACCGCAGGGGTGGGCGCCCACCGGACGGTGGTCCGGGCGGCGGGGAAAAACTTTTGAGCATGCGGCAGCCAGGCATGGGTGGCTGGTGCCGTGGGTTTCAGTCGTTGACTGAAAAGAGTCCTTAACTGATGGGGAGCCCTTGACCGAAAGGGCTCCGTGACTGAACGGAAGGGCCGACGGCGCCTGCCGCCTTGCCTGCGCCCGTCGTCGTCGAGAAGGCGTTCTTCAAGAGATCCTGTCTCGGATTACGAGACAAGTTCACTATCAGTTATTGGACAATCCAGATGTCCGATAAAAATTGTTAGGGCTAACATCGGCTGGATTAGAGTATTTATGAAGACTTTGGATCCGTCAATAGCGGTTATTGAGAACACGCTTTCGGGGGCATCCTGAAGGGCGCTAGCTGCCTCGAAGCGGGGATAGCGCCAGGGCCAGAACCACTGCAGCGGCGGCGGTAACAATCGGAGTGAGCACCCAAAAGGACAAGATTCTCAAAACCACACGGCGGTTGGTGTCCGGGAACGGCTGGTTACTTCCTGCGCCGAGGGTCGCGGTGGTCACCGTGTGGGTGGTGGAAATAGGCCAGTGGAGCCCAATGGCACCGAGCAGCAGGATCAGCGAGCTGTAGATCTGGGCCACAAACCCCCGCAGAGGGTCAATCCTGGCCAGGCGGTAACCGATGGTGTGGGAGATGCGCCAACCTCCCGCGAGTGTCCCGGCTGTCAGCATTGCGGCAGTCAGCAGAGCCACCCAAACCGGCATGGTGGTGCCGTCGGACATCCCCGAAGCCAGCAGCGCAAGGAGCAGCACGGCACTGGTGCGCTGCCCGTCTTGAAGGCCATGCGCGAAGGCAACTGCTCCGGCAGCAACGGCCTGGATCCGGCGGGAGCGGCTGTTGACCACATTTGGCGGAGTGTAGCGGGCGGTCCAGGTTGCCGGCCACACCAGAAGGTAGGCGCCGGCAAACGCGATGATGGGTGAAATCAGCAGTGGCAGCACCACCTGGAACAGCATGGAGTTGTCCACCCCGCCGACACCGGGGCCACCCAGGACGAGGCTGGCCAGCCCTGCCCCGGCCAGCCCTCCCACCAGTGCGTGCGTGGATGAGGACGGTATGCCTCGCCGCCAGGTGTAGAGGCCCCATAGGACGGCGCTGATGAGTCCTGAGAGCAGGATGGTCAGTCCGCCGTCCCCGCTGGGGACTGTCACCCAGGCGTGGCTTACGGTCAGGGCGAAAGCGGCGCTCAAGGCGGCACCAATGAAGTTGAACAAGGCAGCGAGCAGAACCCCCACAGTGGGAGTCAGTGCCCGGGTACGGACGGCCAGCGCCACAGAGGCAGATGCATCGCGGAAGCCGTTCAGAAAGGCGAAGGTCCCTGCGAACAGGACCACCAGAGTGAAAAAGACTCCCGTCACCTCAGGATTCCTTGACGATGATGCTGCCTACCTGGGTGGCGACGCGGCGCATGTCCTTGGTGGCGTCCACAAGTTGGGTAGCGACGTCGCGGTTGCGGGCGTACTGGGCGGGCTTCATATCCTTGAGCATGTCGGCCACCCAGACGCGGTGGGTGCGTTCAGCCCGCTTTGCCAGGCGGAGGATTTCGATCCAGTAGTCCTCAAGATCGTCGAGGTTGTTTAGTCCCCGCATGGCTTCCACGGTGAGTTCGGCCTGCCGGCTGATGATCTCCAACTGGTCCGCAGCCCGCTTCGGCAAGCGCTCAAGCTTGTACAGAGCCACGAGGTCCGCGGCGGCGTCGAGCTTTTCGATGGCTTCATTGAGATACCGGGAGAGGGCGTACATGTCCTCACGGGGAAGCGGGTTCACGAAGCTGGTTCGCATGTGGGTCAGCAGCGCGAAGTGCAGTTCCGCTGATTTTGCCTCGTGATTGTGCATGTCTTCCACAAGCCGGCCGTGCTCCGCCGCTGGCGTTCCGAGGATTTCCGCCATGGTTCCGGTCGCCAGGACGATCTGGCGTGCCATCTGTGCGAGGAGGTTCAGCCCGGCGGGCTCCTGGGGGAAAAGGCGCAGTTTCACGTGGGTTTTCCGGTCTTGGGGAGGAACTGACAGGGCTGTTTATCTGGGGGTGGAACATAGTGGCGGATGCGGACACAAAAGTGGCGCCGAACCGGATACGCCTCTCGGCGGTAGGCCGCTCTAGGCGGCTGAATGTTGAAGCCCGGGGGTTTCGCGGTTCGGCACCAGTCTCAGTGTTCTACGTTGCCCCAACCAAGTCAACATTGACAGTGAGGGCGTGCCGTGGCAGGCTCACAGCCTCGAAATCGAGGTCTTTCAGCTAACCTGCAATGGCATTCGCCGTCAGTCCAGTTCGCCGAGGCGCCAGGCATTCGCGGCGTGTTCGAGGTCTTCTGCTGTCTTCACCAGCAAATGTGAATTCTTGGTCAGTTTCGATGCATGCCCCTCGTTGCTGTGCTCGGCATTGTCCGCCAGGGTGGCCTGACCAAGAGCTACCACGCGGCAGAAGGCGGCGGAACGTTCCAGCGCGACGTCGAACTCGCCGTCGAACGCTCCCGACAGGATGGCGTCAGCCATTTCCTTCATCTCCTGGGCTCCCGGAGGTTCGGCGGGGCCGGCCACAACATTGGATACCTGCGCTGTGTCCTTGCCCGCCCGGAAGTAGAGGGAGATCCTCTCCGGATCTTGTATGGTGGCCGCTCGGAGGGCATAAAGCCGCCACAAGGCTCCCGGCAGGGAGCGAGCGGGGCTTTCCGCCCACATCTCAGCGATGGCTTCCAGGCCCTGTTCATCGGCCAGTTTGACCAGTCTCCGCGTGATCTGGGGGTCATCGCTGTCCCTGCCATGCTGCACCAGCGCCTGGGCAGCGAGATGGGCCGCTTCGGAGACACGCGCCGGATCGGCGCCGCCAGCGAACGGCTCGAAATCGATGGGAGCGAAGGGCTTCGGCTTATGATGCCTGTTCGCTCCGCCGTAGTGGCTGGATCCCGCTTGCTCGTTCATGCCCCCCACGCTACTCCTGTGGCGTATGGGAAATCGAGCATGGCGCAGGAGGGAAGCACGACGGCGGTGCGCGCGGCCGCGTCAAAGCAGCCACGAGTCTGGGGTACAGTGTTAACGTCCAGAAATGGAATGGGCTGATAACCGTTTTGCGGTTGTTGGTTGGGGCCTTTAGCTCAGTTGGTAGAGCATCGGACTTTTAATCCGTGGGTCGTGGGTTCGAGCCCCACAGGGCCCACTCTTTTAGCGAAGAGTGGAAAACCCCCGGCATCCTGTCAGCAGGAGGCCGGGGGTTTTTTGTTGCTTCTGTGCCTGAGAATTCATCTGAAGTGCTGGTGAATCGCCGCGAGATGAGTCGCACCTCGGGTCTCGAATGTGATAGAGCGCACTTGCCTACGTATACTGAACTCGTTTCCGTACGCCCGCCTGAATTCCCGGCTCGGGCAAATGCGCTGTCCGGCCCCCTCCGGCGCACTGCGGGAATCCCCCCCCCAGCAGATAGGTACTCGCCCATGTCAGCTCGTCGAGCCGCCCGCCGTGCGCGTCATGGCAAAATCCCCCGCCGGTCGCCGTTTTTCTGGCACCGGATAGCCATGATTTTCGGAACCATCGTCGCTATTGCGGTGGCAGCCGGGGCAGTCGTCTGGATCACCGGAATGAGGACCCCCGCTGAGGCTGAGACTGCAAAGTGCCAAAGCGTAACGACGGAAGTGAGCGTTGGGGCAGATCCCAACATGGCACCGGCGCTGGAGAAGGCTGCGTCAAGGGTTCCTGCCGACGCCTGCGTCGCATTCACCTTCCAGACGCTGACCCAGCCGGAACTTTCTGCCAAGGTGGCGGCGGACAAAGATGCACCGGACTTGTGGGTGGCAGATTCCACCGTCCGCGTTCAACGAGTGGTTACGGCAACGCCTCCGGAGGTCATTGTGCCCTCGCTGGCCTCAACGCCGGGAGTCATTGTGGGGCGCACCGGGGAGGTCCCGGCTTTCGCAACCTGGCTCAGTGTGTTGCAGTCGCAGGGAGTGCGTTTTGGTGATCCGCTGGTGACCGGGAGCGGGGAAGTGGCACTGCTGGGGGCAGTGTCTGAGGTGCAGGCCGGTCTCACGGACGCTAAAGCACTCCAGGGGGTCACTGCACAGCTGGCCCAGAAGGAGAGCCAGCGTTCGGGGGCGAAACTCTCGGATTCCGAACAGCTCGAGTCAGTCGCTGCAAGTGGCGGCTTCGCTATCGTGACCGAGGAAGCCTGGCTGAAGTTCTCCAAGACGACCTCCGGAGCCCGCTTGACGGCCTCGGTGCCGAAAAGCGGAGCAGTGTCCCTGGACTACCCGCTGGTTGCTACGGCCAAAAACGGCTCGCGCAGTGAGGCGATAAAGAGGGGAGCGCAGGCACTCGCCGAGGCCATGGGCAATGACGAAGGCAAGGCGGGCCTGGCCGAACAAGGCTTGCGGCCGGCGGACAGCAGCAACCTCCTGAACCAGAAGGGCGTGGGTGCGGTCGTTGCGCTGGCACCTGCATCGGCGCACGCCGTCAGCCAGACGCTAAGCGCGTGGGCCGTTCAGGCCATCCCTTTCAGGTCGCTGGTGGTCATCGACGTATCCGGCTCGATGGAGCTTCCGGCCGGTGAACAGACCCGGATGCAGCTGACACAGCAGGCCGCCACCACAGGTAGCAAGCTGTTCCCGAACACGGCTGCCTTGGGGCTGTGGGCCTTCTCGATTGGTCTTGGCGGCGGGAACCAGGATTACCTGGAGCTTGAACCCATCCGCAAGATGGACGAGGTGGTGGAAGGTGTCAGTCAGCGTGACCGCCTTGTAGCGGGCATCGCAGGGCTCTCTGAGCGAACCGGGGGAGCTACCGGACTCTATGACTCCACCCTGGCCGCCTACCGGACCGTGCAGGCATCCTACGACTCCCGCGCGATCAACAGCGTCATCCTCTTCACGGATGGCGCCAACGACGACGCTGAGTCACTCGAACTTGATCAGCTGCTGGAGACGTTGCAGCGTGAACGGGACCCCGCGAAACCGGTGGTGATCGTCACCATCGGCATCACCGAGGATGCCGACGCCGAAACACTGCAGAAAATCTCTGCGGCAACGGGCGGAACCAGCTACGTGGCCAGGGCGCCTCAGGATATCCCCAGTGTTTTTGCTGACGCACTACTGGCGCGGCGGAAATAGATACTGCGTAAGCACCCGGGGGCCATATGATATGGATCAATACTCTCCCAGTGGAAAGGCCCTTTCGTGGCGAACACCAACGGCCGGCGGCTGCCGCGCCTTGAGGACGTAGCGGAACTGGCTGGTGTTTCGCACCAGACAGTTTCCAGGGTGGTTAATAACCATCCAAATGTCAGCAAGGCAACGCGGGCCCGCGTGGAGGTAGCCATTTCGGAGCTCGGCTACCGCCGGAACTCCGCCGCGCGGAGCCTGGTGACCCGCCGTTCCCAGACCATTGGAGTGCTGGGGAGCGAACTGTCCCAGTACGGTCCTGCCAACACCATCCTGGGCGTTGAGCAAGCCGCCCGAGACGCCGGATATTTCGTCAGCATCGCCGCCCTTAAAACGGTCAACCGGGAAACCATCTCCGACGCACTCAGGCATTTCCAGGACCAGGCCGTCGATGGAATCGTGGTGGTGGTGCCGCACTCCGAAACACTGCACGCTTTGGACGAGATGGACCTTGGAGTTCCCGTCGTGGCTGTCGGTTCCCTCGGAAACGACAGCGTCAGCGGCATCATGGTGGACCAGAAGCGCGGCGCAGAACTCGCGGTCAGGCATCTCATTGACCAGGGCCACAGCCGCATCGGCCACATTTCCGGCCCGCAGGACTGGATCGACGGCGCCGCGAGGGCCGAGGGATGGAGCCAGACACTGCGTGCGGCCGGCCTGGAGGACGACCTCATGGCGGAAGGTGACTGGAGCGCGGGCAGCGGCTACGAAATCGGCCGGAAATTGGCCGAGAAACGCACAGCCACAGCCATCTTCGTGGGAAATGACCAGATGGCCCTCGGACTATTGCGTGCCTTCAGCGAGGCAGGAGTCAGTGTGCCCGGAGATGTTTCCGTGGTGGGCTTTGATGACCAGCCTGAGGCAGCCTACTTTGTACCGCCGCTGACAACCGTGCGCCAGGACTTCGAGGAACTCGGCCGGCGCTGCGTTGATGCCATGGTGGGCGAAATCGAGCAAGGCGCTGAGGTGAGCGGCGTCGTCGTTACTCCCGAACTGGTGATCCGCAAAAGTACGGCCGCCGTGGCGGCAGTACTGCAGACCTAGCCCGGTACCTGTCCCGCGCACACCTGCCTGGCGCCGTCCAACCCGCGCGCGGACTGGCAGCTGATGCCCTCAAATTTCGAGTTTGAGGGAATTCCCTGCCAGCCCGCTGCGGGGTCAGCGGGTCAGGACGTTAATTTGAAGGTAGCGGCAGCCCGTTGGCTGGCGGCGA
>NZ_JAPSHJ010000014.1 GCF_031179985.1 Arthrobacter sp.
GGTTTCCGCAGCAGGGGCCTCCGCCGCCGAGGGTCCCCTGGCCGAGCGCAGCGAGGTTAGGGAGGCGGTGGGGACGAGTCAGCCGCGGCTGCGTTTCCAGGCCCCTGGCCCTGGTGTGGGCGCCAGCCGAAGTTGCTGACGCCTGACCCAGCCACGGATGGTGGGCTTCGTCGGTTCGGCTTGTTCTGCGCCACCGAGTGAAAGCACGACGGCGGTCAGCGCCGCGAGCTCCTCGGCTGTGGGATCGCCTCTTGTCACGGAGAAGAGCGGCGGCGCCAGAGGTGTCGCTGTTTCTTCGCCTTCGCTCCCGGCAGGAAGTTCAGTGCTCACAGCGGGATGTTTCCGTGCTTCTTGGCCGGAAGGCTGGCACGCTTGTCCCGCAAGGCCCGGAGCCCCTTAATGATCTGGACCCTCGTTTCGGACGGCACAATGACGGCGTCGACATAGCCGAGCTGCGCGGCCTGGTATGGGTTCAGAAGTTCTTCCTCATACTGCCTGATAACTTCTGCCCGCTTGGCTTCAACGTCACCGCCGTCGGCCGCCACCGCCGCGAGGTCGCGGCGGTACAAAATGTTGACGGCGCCCTGCGCTCCCATAACGCCGATCTGCGCCGTGGGCCACGCCAGATTGAGGTCAGCCCCCAGTTTTTTCGAACCCATGACGATGTACGCCCCGCCGTAGGCTTTCCTGGTGATAACGGTGACCTTGGGGACAGTGGCTTCAGCATAGGCGTACAGCAGTTTGGCTCCACGGCGGATGATGCCCTGGAACTCCTGGTCCTTGCCCGGCAGGAAGCCGGGGACGTCCACCAAAGTGATGATGGGAATGTTGAAGGCGTCGCAATGGCGGACAAAGCGCGCGGCTTTCTCAGAAGCGGAGATGTCCAGGGTGCCGGCGAACTGCATGGGCTGATTGGCCACGATGCCTACGGTGTGCCCTTCGACCCGTCCGTAGCCAATCATGACGTTCGGGGCGTAGAGGGCCTGCATCTCCAGGAAGTGGGCGTCGTCCACGATCTGTTCAACGACCTTGCGCATGTCGTAGGGCTGGTTCGCGGAATCCGGGATCAGCGTATCCAGCGCGAGGTCGTCGTCGTCGAGCTCGAGCTCCTGCTGGTGCTCAAGCACAGGGGCCTCAGCGAGGTTGTTCGAGGGCAGGAAGTCGAGCAGTTCGCGGACGAACTCGATGGCATCGGCTTCGTCAGCAGCAAGGTAAGTGGAGGTTCCGGTGGTGGCGTTGTGCTGGCGTGCGCCCCCCAGGGTTTCCATGTCCACGTCCTCACCGGTGACGGTCTTGATGACGTCCGGGCCGGTGATGAACATGTGCGAGGTCTTGTCCACCATGACCACATAGTCAGTGAGCGCGGGGGAGTACGCTGCGCCACCGGCCGATGGGCCCATAATGAGGGAAATCTGGGGTACAACGCCGGATGCGTGGACGTTGTTGCGGAAGATATCGGCGAACATCGCCAACGAGGCCACGCCCTCCTGGATCCTCGCCCCGCCGCCATCGAGGATGCCCACCACAGGGCAGCCATTGCGAAGGGCGAACTCCTGGACCTTGACGATCTTTTCACCGTTGACCTGGCTCAGGGACCCGCCGTAGACGCTGAAGTCCTGGCTGTACACAGCAACCGGCCGCCCGTCCACCGTACCGTAGCCGGAAACGAGCCCGTCTCCAAGCGGCTTCTTCTTTTCCATTCCGAAAGCGGTGGAACGGTGCACGGCGAGGGCGTCGAACTCGACGAACGAGCCTTCGTCGAGCAGGAGATCGATGCGTTCCCGGGCGGTATTCTTGCCGCGCGCATGCTGCTTTTCGATCGCTTCGGGGCCGGAGGGCTGTTCCGCACGCGCCTGGCGATCGCGGAAATCTGCAATCTTTCCCGCTGTCGTGGTCAGATCGTGGCTCATCAAGTGTCTCCGGCTCTGTAGCTGATTAGTCGCTGGCTCCCGGGTGCGGAACTTAAGTAGCATCCACACAAAATCCGGGCCCCGCTGGCTAGTCTAGTAACGTTTTGGACCCGCATGGCTGTAGAAAACCTACAAGGTTCACTGCTCGGGTCGGCTTGGTCGAACATGTTACTCACCAGTAACATACTTCGGCTAGAGTGTTCTCATGACTTCAAGCAACGTTGCTTCGGGCGCCGCAGCAGAGCCGTACAAGGCCGCCGGTTCCCTTTCCGGCCGAACCATCCTGATGTCCGGTGGAAGCCGCGGGATCGGTTTGGCCATTGCCCTGCGCGCCGCCAGAGACGGTGCCAACATCGCGCTGATGGCCAAGACAGGGACGCCCCATGCAAAGCTGGAAGGCACTGTTTTCAGTGCCGCGGATCAGCTGGTGGAAGCCGGTGGCCAAGCGTTGCCCATCGTTGGGGACGTCAGGAACGACGACGACGTCGCGGGCGCCGTTGATGCCGCCGTCGAGCGGTTCGGCGGGATCGACGCAGTGATCAACAATGCCTCGGCCATTGACCTCTCAAGCACCGACGCCATTGATATGAAGCGCTACGACCTGATGCAGGACATCAATGTCAGGGGCACGTTCCTGCTGTCCAAGCTGGCCCTTCCGGCGTTGCGCCGCTCCGATAACGGCCACATCCTGACGCTGTCTCCGCCCTTGAACCTTGATCCGAAATGGGCCGGCATGCACTTGGCGTACACCATGGCCAAGTATGGGATGAGCCTCACCACACTTGGTCTCGCAGAAGAACTCAAAGCAGACGGTATCAGCGTCAATTCACTGTGGCCGCGGACCCTCATTGATACCGCTGCCATCCGGAACATGCCCGGTGGCAGCCAGTTGGTCCAGGCGGCCCGTGGTCCCGGAATCGTCGCCGATGCTGCCCATGCGGTGCTGACCGGAAGCAATTCAGTGTCTGGTTCCGCTTCCCGGAGCGGAAATTTCTACACAGACGAGGAAGTCCTGATTGCCGCCGGAGTCACGGACTTTTCCCCTTACAGCCTTGGTGCGCCTGAGAACCGGCTTGTTCCTGACATTTTCCTTTGAGCCTGGCGCGCGGAGGCGCCGCCGCGGTGGCAACTCGATAGGATTCAGCTATGGAAGCCCCCCAGTCGGATAACAGCCAGGAACCCGTTGACTTTCCAGAGCACGCCGCACGGGAAGCCGAGCGCAAAGGCCTGGACCGGACAGCGCTGGTAAATGAGGATTTCCTGGCCGCCACTGGAATTCCGCGGATCACGGTGGTGGATTCCACCGGCTCTACGAATGCCGATCTGCTGGAAGCAGTCAGTGCTGACCCGCGGTCCTGGCCAGACCTTTCTGTATTGACGACCGAGCACCAGACCGCCGCCCGGGGACGGCTTGGCCGCAGCTGGGAAGCCCCGCCGCTGAGCTCAGTGTTGGTCTCAGTGGTCCTCCGGCCTGTGAACGCGGAGGGCCGTCCGCTGCCCACCCAGAGCTACTCCTGGTTCTCGCTCCTCGGGGCCCTGGCCCTGCGCGAGGCGCTCCTGGAGACGGCCGGCATCCCTGCCGAACTTAAGTGGCCCAACGACGTCATAGTCCGCGGACGAAAGATCGCCGGGATTTTGGCCCAGCTGGGCCCGATGGGGGATGCGGGCGTGCCTCCTGTTGTTCTGGGAACCGGACTCAACGTCACGTTGACCCAGGAGGAGCTTCCCGTTCCCACCGCTACGTCTGTCTTGCTCGAAGAGGCCCAAACCGTAGACCGCACGGTTCTGCTGAAAGGCTACCTTTCCCGGTTCGCCACCTTGTACCGCAGCTTCTGCAACGCCGACGGCGACCCCGCTGCAGGGATGGCGGGTGGGCCTTCCCTGCACAAGCGGGTGCAGGGCGTTCTGGTGACGTTAGGAAAGCAGGTGCGCGCTCAACTGCCCGGGGATCACGAGATTATCGGCCATGCCACACGGCTTGACGAGTATGGATCCCTTCTTGTGGTTGACGCTGCTTCACATGAGCATGTGGTGACCGCCGGCGACGTCGTTCACCTCCGTCCCTGGACTCCGCCAGGGCAAGACGGTTCGAAAGAGTCAAGCGGTTCGCGGGGCCCGACCGAGAGCGGTTATGCGTAGACAGCTGTTGCCGGGTGAACAGGTGATAGTGGTCACGCGGCCTCAGCCCAGGACTTTGATTATCCCGGCCGCACTCTTCATCGCAGTCCCTGCAGTGGGTGCCTTCGCAATGGCATGGATCGTCAAAGGGGAACCTGCGAGGATGTTTCCAGTCGTCACGTCCGCTTGGACGTTTTGGCTGGTGGCTGCGTGCATCTTGCTTGTCGCCTGGGTTCTCTGCGGGTACTGCCTTCCGCGCACTCTGCGGTGGCAGTCAACGCGCTACACACTGACCAGTCAGCGCATAGTTGCCAAGTATGGAATGTTGCGGCGGAGGGAATGGCAGGTGTCCCTTGCCGCTATTCGGCAGGTCTGGGTGGTTCAGTCGGTACTTCAACGCATATTGCGTTCAGGGAATATATCCTTGGATACCGGGCATCATGATCCAGCGGTGCTGGAGGACGTTCCGGAGGCGGGGAAGTTCCGTGATTTTGTCCTTGAGGCCATTGACGAACTGCCGCCGGCGTCGGTCCTGGTAGAAGAGGACAGGCCCGGAGACGGGCTCGAGGACGTGGACAGACGCTGGGAGGGCCGTGAACGACACCGGCCCTGGAGACCGAGAGAAGGTGGAAGAGATGAACGCTGGCAGTGAGCACACTGAAGCTGTGCCATTGGCATCTGCGCAGACTCAGCCACCCGGAGAGATTCCTGAATCGGCAGAATCACAGGAACGCGGAGAAGCGCGGGAACCGGAGGAATCCATTGAACCGGTGGTGGAGGCTGCCACCATTGAAGACGCGGTCCTTGAAACGGCCCCTGACTCGCCGTTCGCCAAGCCTGCTCCTGAGCGGGGTCCTCAAATGGGCGTGGAACCTCTCCGCGCCCCGCAGGATCCCCCAGCCACAGGCACTTTCTCGGCCGAGCGCCTGGCGGCAAAGGCCTTGGAGGCCCGGCTGCTGGGCGGCGAGCGAAAGCTACGGCGGCGCGAAGTTGCAGCAGGTGCAGGGCTCTCCTTGCTGTCGGCACGCAAGCTCTGGAGGGCGCTGGGCTTTCCGAATCTCGGCGACGAGGACGTCGCCTTTACTGAACGGGACCAGGCTGCCCTCTCCACCGTTGTTGATCTTGTCCGCACCGGAAAGCTGACGGAAGAGGCGGCTATTTCGGTGACGAGGTCCATCGGTCAGATGACAGACCGCATGGTGGTCTGGCAGATCGAAGCCCTCGTGGAAGACATGGTCCATCAGCAGGGAGTGCCGGACGCCGTCGCTCGCAAACGCCTGGTCAATGAACTTCCCGCCCTGGTGGACGCCCTCGAGGAAATGCTGGTGTACTCGTGGCGCCGCCAGCTCAACGCCGGCGTTCAAAGGTTGGCCGTCCGTGCCGAAGCCGGCCTGCAGGCCAGCGAAGAAGGCCGCGAAGGGGATGAAGACGACGCGCCATTGCCCTTGGCCCGTGCCGTCGGCTTTGCCGACTTGGTCTCCTATACGAGCCTCTCCCGCCGGATGAACGAAAAAACTCTCGCCCAGCTTGTGCAGCGTTTTGAGAACAAGTGCGCTGAAATCATTTCCGTCGGTGGTGGCAGGCTCGTGAAGACCGTGGGCGACGAAGTCCTGTACATCGCCGAGACCCCGGCCGCGGGCGCAGAAATCTCCCTGGCGCTTGCGGAAGCTTTCACCCAGGATGAGATTCTGCCGGAAGCCAGGGTGTCCCTGGTCTGGGGCCGGATACTGTCCCGCTTGGGCGACATTTACGGACCGACTGTGAATCTGGCGGCACGCCTTACCGCACTGGCGGACCCCGGTACTGTGCTGGTGGATTCCGTGACGGCTGCTGCTTTGGACAGCGACGAACGGTTCGTGCTGGTCCCGCAGCCTGCGGAGACCGTACGTGGTTTCGGCGAAATCCTTCCGGTACTGCTTTCGAGGGGAAGCGGCCGCGGCCTGGTCCTGGACTA
This sequence comes from Arthrobacter sp., assembly GCF_031179985.1. GTDB lineage: Bacteria > Actinomycetota > Actinomycetes > Actinomycetales > Micrococcaceae > Arthrobacter. Next base: position 5,983 of record NZ_JAPSHJ010000014.1, read on the forward strand.
GGTCTGGTCCTGGGCAACGCCGGTCCCTGCCCGGGCTGTCCTATTCATACAATTGATGGTCTTATAGGATGGTCGGATCCGTGCCGTTGTGCTGACCGAAGCGATGTCTGTCAGGCGCAGGGGAAGTACTCCCCATCGCCGGCTTTGGAATGCTTGGGTAGGCTATGGCGGGTAACGGAGAGCCCTGTATCGGGTCCGTCTTGTCTTTTATGGTCTTTGGTTGATCTTGTGCTGCTTTTGGTGGCTTCTTATTGCGGGGGAATTGTAGAGCTGTGACACATCTGTTCGGCAGGTCTGGGTCTCGTCGGCGCCGCAGTGGGTTTTTTACCGGCACTGTTTTTGCGGTGGCTGGTGCTGCGTTGGTGGTAGGTGCTGTGGTTTACCCGGGATTTAAAACCACTGAGGTGGAGTTGAACGACGGCGGCGTATGGGTCGTCAGCAAGTCCCGGAATGCTGTGGGGCGGCTGAATTATCCGTCGCGGGTCCTGGACGGGGCAGTGACGCCGGCAAGCACCACCTTTGACGTTTTGCAGAGCGCCGGGGATGTCTTTGTCGATGACCCCACGGGTTCCACCCTGAACCAGGTGTCGGCTGCCAACATGCGTCTGGGTGGGGACAAGCAGCTCCCTGGGTCGGCTGACGTCAGTTTTGGCCGCGGTGTTCTTTCAGTGACTGATCCTGGCAAGGGGACGGTGTGGGCGTTGTCGCCGTCCACAGTCAACGGTTTTGATGAGGAGTCCAGCGAGCCGGTGGTGGTGGGCTCGCAGGGTTTGGTGTCGGCGGTGGGGGCTGATGACCGGATTTACAGTGCTGATCCGAAGACTGGCAGGGTTTCGGTGACGTCGGTGGATGCTGAGGGGGTGTCCACGGGGGTTGAGGAGAGCACGTGGGAGGCTCTGAAGGGCGCAGGGGATCTGCAGTTGGCTGTGGTGGGGGATCAGCCGGTGGTGTTGGATGCTGCACGGGGGAAGCTGTTTTTGCCGGGTGGGCGTGAGTTGGCGTTGGCGGATGCGAAGGACGCGAAGCTGCAGCAGAGTGGTCCTGCTGCTGATGCTGTGGCGGTGGCCACTCCGAAGGCGTTGTTGTTGCAGCCGCTGGGCGGTTCGACGGCGAAGACGGTGACCTTCAATGGTGAGGGTGTGCCGGCTGCTCCTGTGCAGTTGGGTGGTTGTGTGCATGCTGCGTGGTCGGGGGCGAATAAGTATGTTCGTGAGTGCGCCAATGATGCTGATGACCGCAATATCGATGTTCCCAAGGCCAGTGCGTCGCCGGAGTATGTGTTCCGGGTGAACCGGGATCTGGTGGTTCTTAATGATGTGAATTCGGGCAATGTGTGGCTGGTGAACCAGAACATGCAGCTGGTGAACAACTGGGACGACGTCGTCCCACCCAAGAATGAATCCGATGAGCAGGACAAGGACTCAGCGGACAACAACACCATCAACATCCTGCCTGACCGGACCAAGCCGAACCGCCCGCCGGAAACCAAACCGGACGCGTTCGGCGTCAGGCCGGGACGCACCACCATCCTGCCAGTGCTGGACAATGATTCAGACCCGGACGGCGACGTCCTCACCGCCGCTGTTGGAGCGTCCGGCCCTAAGACAGGGAACCTGGAGAGTATTTACGGCGGAACAGCATTCCAGGTCAGTGTTCCGGCCGATGCCAAACCGGGCGTGGAAGCCTTTGACTACAACGCTTCGGACGGGCGGGGACTCTCCGCGGGTGGAAGCATCACGCTTAACGTTGTGGGTCCGGACGAGAACCGTCCCCCGGTCTTCAAGCGCGGCGAACCTACCACCATGCTGGTGGAACAGGGGAAAACGGTCAGCCAGAACATCCTGACGGACTGGATGGATCCCGACGGTGATGACCTCGTACTCATGGATGCGAAGGCGGACAACGACCAGGACCAGGTCAAGGTGCGGCGGGACGGACTCCTGACCTACCAGGACTCAGGAGCTGCCGCAGGCAAGAAAAACGTTACGGTGACCATCTGGGACGGCCGTGCCACAGTTACCGGCAAGGTTGTGATCAACGTCCAGCCTCCTGGCGCCCTGGCCCCGGTGGTGAACGCTGACCATGTCACCGCCGTCGTCGGCCAGGACCTGGTGATCGCGCCGCTGAAGAACGACGTCGACCCCAACGGCGGCGCCCTGAGGCTCGCCCAGGTGGAGGCTTCCGGTCCTGCCGAGCTTGGACCCGTCACTGACGGTGGCACATTTACTTTCCGCAGCGGGACGCCAGGGCCGGTTTACCTGACGTATATAGCCAGCAACGGTCCCCAAAGCAGCCAGGGCCTGATCCGTGTCGATGTTGAATCGGGGAAGGACACCGGTAATCCTGTGGCTGTCCACGACGTCGCCCTCATGCCCGTGGGCGGCAGCGTGCTGCTGGACCCGCTCGCGAACGACTCCGATCCTTCCGGGGGAGTGCTGGTGCTGCAGTCGGTATCCATGCCCGAAAACTCCACAGCCTCAGTGAGCGTCATCGACCACAGCGTCCTGCGCATCACCGACCTTGTGGGCACCAAGGATCCCTTTATTTTCAGTTACACCATGTCCAACGGAAAAAAGTCTGCCACGGGCAGCGTCTCCGTTGTTCCTGTCCCTGCGCCCGCCGTCGTTGAAGCACCGCAGCCCAAGCCGGACGAAGTGAACGTACGCGTCAACGACGTCGTGACCATCCCCGTACTGGATAACGACACCCACCCGCAGGGCGAAAAGCTCACAGTTGATCCTGTGTTGCCGCAAGAGGTTCCCGCGGAGGACGGGAAGAGCTTCGTGTCGGAGAATTCCCTTCGGTTCATTGCCGGGAGCCAGCCAAAGACCGTCCGCGCCATCTACAACGCCGTCGACCCCCAGGGCCAGAAGAGTGCCGCAGCGGTCACCATCCACATCCTGCCCCTTGAAGGGGCAGAGAACTCACGTCCGCAGCCGCGGAACCTGACGGCGAGGGTGGTTGCTGCCGGTTCAGTTCGGATTCCGGTGCCCCTGGACGGGATAGACCCCGACGGCGATTCCGTACAACTTACGGGCATCGACAGTTCGCCCAACATGGGCACGGCCACGGTCGGCAGCAACTTCATCGACTTTACGGCGGCGGGAGACGGCGCGGGGACCGACACCTTCCGCTACAAAGTGGTGGACCGCCAGGGTGCCGTGAACACCGGCACCGTGACCATCGGTATTGCTCCGCGAGGGGACACCAACCAGAAACCCACGCCTGTGGATGACGAAGTCAAGGTGCGCCCGGGACGCCAGATAGCCGTTGATGCCACCGGCAATGACAGTGATCCCGACGGGGACCTCATCCGCATCCTGACCGATGGTATCGAGGCAGATCCCGCACTGCAGGCCACTGTCAGCAAGCAGAGCGGCCGGATCATCCTGCTCGCACCCTCCGCCGAGGGCACAGTCAATGTCGGTTACACGATTGCAGACGATCGGGATGCGTCGGCGAAAGCCTCCATTAGCGTCTTAGCGGACAACGAGGTACCCCTCAAGGCACCTATCGCCCGCGATGACCGTGTCACCTCCGCGCAGACGTTGGGCAAGACCGCCGTCGACGTTCCCGTGCTGAAAAACGATGAAGATCCGGACGGTGTCGGGGAAAACCTGAAAGTCACCGCCCAGGCCGCGACGGCAGCTCCCGGAACCGAAGGCAACATGGTTGTGCAGCTCACCGAGCAGCCACAACTCATTCCCTACGAGGTGGAGGACGTCGACGGGCAAAAGTCTACGGCCATCATCTGGGTGCCAGGAATTGGCCAGCAGGTTCCCACGCTGTCCAAGGATGAAGTCCTCGAAGTGGTCGCCGGGCAGTCGGCCACGGTCAACCTGAATGAGTGGGTGAAGGTCCGTGAGGGGCACACGCCACGGCTGACGCAACGTGACCGCGTCAAGCTCATCGGCGCTGATGGGAGTGACCCCATCGTCGGTAACAACTCAGAATTGAAATATACGGCCGGGGCGGACTACGTCGGACCGGGTTCCATCAGCTTTGAAGTCACGGACGGGTCCGGTCCCGACGATCCGGCCGGCCTCAAATCCACGCTCAGCATCCGGACCAAGGTGCTGCCCGACCCCAACCGGAACAACCCGCCAACGTTGCTCGGAGGGTCCGTGGATGTACCCAAGGGGGATTCCGCCACCACCGACCTGGGCAAACTGACAGCAGATCCGGACCAGGACGATCTCGAAAACATGAAGTACGAGATTGTGGGCGGCAACCCCATTGGTTTCAACACCACCATCGACGGCAAGATATTGAAGGTTTCGGGCACTGACGGCGGAGCCATCGGCACTGCTGGAGCCGTGCAGGTGAAGGCAAAAGACCCAAGGGGTCTGGAAGCCACCGCCACGTTCCAGCTTGCTGTTACGGCGTCCGACCGGCCAAAGCCGGTGGCCAATGACGATCTTGAACCCAACGCGGCGGCCGGAAAACCTGTCACCGTAAACGTCTTGGGCAACGACTCCAATCCGTTCCAGGATTCTCCTCTGAAGATCATTTCCGCTCTGACGGAGACCGGCCAAGGCAGCGCCGTGGCCAACGGCGATTCGGTGACAGTGACGCCTGCCCCAGGGTTTACCGGAACACTGGTGGTGTCCTACACCGTGGCCGACAAGACGGAGGAACCGTCCCGCAACGCCACTGCGCGGATCCGCTTGACTGTCAAGGACAAACCCGTTGTGCCTACCACACCGCAGGCCCAAAGCGTCGGCGACCAAACTGCATTGCTGACGTGGCAGGCACCGGCGGACCGCGGCTCACCCATCACCAAATACACGGTGTATGGTGAAGGCGGCTTCCAGCAGGACTGCCCTGCAAACTCCTGCACCCTCACCGGGCTGACCAACAACACCAAGTACCATTTCCAGGTGACGGCGACCAACGCCATCGATGAATCCGACAGGTCCCCGGCGTCGGCTGAAGTCCGTCCGGACGTCAAACCGGACACACCGCTTGCGCCGACGCTGAAGTTCGGAGACAAGGAACTGACGGTGACTTGGGTGCCGCCGGCGAGCAAGGGTTCACCGGTGAAGTCCTATGACCTGGAAATTTCCCCTGCACCCGCAGGGCAAAACGCCCAAATCCAGAACCTTACCGCGGCCAGCTATGTTTGGAAGGGCCTTCAGAACGGCGTGGCCTACAAGCTGCGTGTCCTGGCGCGCAATGATGCCAAGGAACCATCGGAATGGAGCGCCTATTCGGCCGCCGAAGTACCTGCCGGCGTCCCGGCAACCCCTGCGGCCCCTGCGGCCTCGCAGGCAGGTTCCTTAGGGGCCGAGAGCCAACTGCAGGTCACTTGGACAGCCCCGGCCAACAATGGTGACGCAGTGTCCTCCTACACCCTCACTACGTGGCACGGGGGAGCTGCCGTGGCCAGTCAGCCTGTGACTTCGGGAACTTCCCAGAACGTGAAAGTGGCCAACTCCGAAGCCGACTACACGTTCAGCGTCTCGGCCACCAACAAGGCAGGAACCAGCGGCGACAGCGCTCGTTCCGCACCCATCAGGGCCGCGGGCAAACCAGGCACCGTGAACAGCGGGACAGTAGCAGCGAACGGCAGATCAGGGCAGTTGGACGTCACATTCACCAGACTGAACGAGTCCCAGCGCAATGGCTCCCAGGAAACAGAAATCACCTACTCCTATTCCGCAAGCACCGGGCAGTCGGGGCCAATCGCAGCCGGAGGCGGCACGATCACCGGCCTTCCAAATGGGCGGGACATCACGATCAACATCATTGCCACCTCGACCAAGAACAGTGTCTCGGGTGACGGCAAGAACATCGGGACCGGAAATCCGTACGGACCTCCGGGTGCTCCGGCGGTCTCCGGGCGGACCTCGGCCAAGGGTGACTCTGCCGTTCACTGGACGTGGAGCCCCCCTAACAACGACAACGGCAGGGCCATTACCAAATACGAAGTGAGCTACGAGAACGGCAATTGGACCAGCGTAGGCATGGACCGCAGCTACAGCCGCGACACCGGGGGATGGGATCGGCAGAAGAGACTCGAGGTCCGGGCATGCTCGGTTGTTTGTGGCGGGGCTGACGCTGCAAACTCAACTTCCGGCTCGGATCCCACCCCGCCGCCTCCTGCATCCCAGATCCAAGTGGATGCCTCCAGCGTGCGGACCTGTCCGGGTCAGCCGGGCCGGCCGGACTCCTATCAGGACGGTTCACCGGCTTCCTGTGGTGTCGGCTGGGTCGAGCGGTCCTGGGGGAGGCTGACCATCGACTGCACCAAGGACATCTATGGAAACGGAACACCTTGGTACCGGCTCACGGAATCAGCCAAGAGTGGTTGGTACGTCAAGTCCACAACAGTCGATCTGTATGGTGCGAGGCCCGGCGGATGCTGACGCCGTTCATCCCCACCGCATGACCCGGCGGCAATAAGCCGCAGCTACGCAGCTACAACGCAATGCCCCCCATACAACGCCCCACCACGATGCAAGGAAAAGGAACTACACATGACCATGACAACTGAGCAGGCCGCCTGGTTTGCAGGAACATTCGAGAAGCTCGTTGCCAACGTCGGCCACGCCGTGCTCGGTAAAGCACACGTTATCCGTTTGACTTTTACGGCCATGCTCGCGGAAGGCCATGTGCTGTTCGAGGACGCCCCGGGCACTGGTAAGACGTCGCTGGCCCGGGCGTTGGCGGCGACCGTTCAAGGTTCAAACAACCGCATCCAGTTCACCCCGGATCTCCTGCCTTCGGATGTTACCGGCGTGACCATCTATGACCAGAAGACCCAAAAGTTTGAGTTCCATAAGGGGCCGATCTTCAACAACATCGTCCTCGCCGACGAAATCAACCGCGCCTCGCCCAAGACCCAGTCCGCGCTCCTGGAGGTCATGGAGGAGTCCCGCGTGACGGTAGACGGCGTCACGTACGAGGCCGGGCGCCCGTTCATGGTGATGGCAACCCAGAACCCTATCGAGCAGGCGGGCACCTACCGCCTGCCGGAGGCACAGCTGGACCGGTTCCTCATGAAGACTTCCATCGGCTACCCTGACCACGCCTCAACTGTCCAGATCCTGGGTGGCAACAACCTTAAGGACCGGTCGAAGGACATTTCGCCGGTGATCACCACCCAGGCGATCGCTGACATGGCTGACCTGGCCGCCACCACCCACGTGGACACCGCCGTGCTCGAATACATCTCCCGGCTCTGCGAGGAGACCCGCAACGCCCCTGAGACCCGCCTGGGCGTCTCTGTGCGCGGGGCCTTGGCCATGGTTCGCGCGGCCAAGGTCTGGGCAGCAAGCCAAGGCCGGAATTTCGTTCTTCCGGACGACATCAAGGACCTTGCCGGCGTCGTATGGACTCACCGCTTTGTGATGGACCCCGAGGCCGAATTCTCCGGAGCCACCCCCGAGGCAATTCTGGCGCGTGTGCTTGCCGACGTGGCAGCTCCGCAGCAGCGCGCCAACGTTTAGCCAGAGTCCTTCCAAAACCATCCCAGTCAGTACGCGACCAAAGGCCTCATTATGTTCCGCAGCACTCCGTTAAACCGGCTTGCTGAACGCCTCCGGCGGTTCCTTCCCGCCGGGCAGTTGCTGCCCACAAAAAACAGAGGCAACCTCCTCCGTCCCTCCGCAGTCTGGACGGAAGCCCTCAGCACCGCCCAACTCGCGGTGGAGCCCGTCTGGCGCGTGGTCCGGGCGCAGTGGCTGCGCTTCGTCTGGCCTGTGCTCTCCATCGTCAGCGTGCTGGGCTGGTCCATTCTGGCTGGGTCCATCCTGCTGTGGGTGGTTGGGCAGTCCTTCGGCTGGCAGGAGGCCAAAGCAGCGGCCATAGCGGCCTTCGTGCTCTTCGTCATCGCCGTGGGATTTGTCCTTGGCAGGTCATCTTATGGGGTGATCCTGGACCTCACCCGCACCAGGGTGGCTGTTGGCGACAGTGCGGTAGGAAGCATCGCAGTATCAAACACCTCAGCCCGCCCGCTGTTGCCGGCTGCCCTTGAACTGCCGGTGGGCGCAGCGACCGCCATTTTCCACCTGCCGCGGATGAAACCCGCCCAGGTTCACGAGGATCTCTTCACTATTCCTACGGCACGGCGTGCGGTCATCGTTGTTGGCCCGGTGCGTTCCGTCCGGGCGGATCCCCTGCACCTGCTGCGGAGGCAGGTTCTGTGGACAGATCCTGAGGACCTTTATGTCCACCCCCGGACAGTGGCTTTGGCCGGATCGGCTGCCGGCTTTATCCGTGACCTCGAAGGAATGCCCACCACTGACCTGTCAAGCGCCGACGTTTCCTTTCACGCGTTGCGCGACTATGTGCCTGGTGACGACAGACGCCATATCCACTGGAAGACGACGGCGCGGACCAACAAGCTGATGGTCCGCCAGTTCGAGGAGACGCGCCGCGCGCACCTGGCCATCTCCCTGTCCATCAACACGGACGAGTACGGTTCCGAGCATGAATTCGAGATGGCCATCTCAGTGGCTGCGTCCATTGGGCGCCAAGCCATCAGGGAGCAGCGTGAGCTTGATGTCCTCACCCAAAAAGGACCGCTCCGTTGCGAGACCGGCCGGAACATGCTTGACGACATGACCAGGATCGTTGGCACCCCCATGCGCAAGACTGCAGTGGACCTCGCCCGGACGCTGGCCGACAAAGTCCCCAATGCTTCAGTCGTGTTCTTCATCGTTGGCAGCCAGGTCACCCCTGCCCAGCTGCGATCGGCGGCTGCATCCGTCCCTGCAGGCGTCCGCAGCCTGGCAGTTCGCCTTCAGCCCGGCGCCGCGCCCTCACGGGCCAACATAGCGGACCTGACTGTTCTCACCTTGGGAGACCTCTCGGATCTGGCCATCGTCCTTAGAAAGGCAGCAGCATGAGCTCCGCCACGGGACTCCGCCCCCGGCGCCAGCCCGCACCACCCGCCCAAGTGTCCCCGTTCCTGGACGGGCGGCCGGTGTGGCACTTCGCTGTCGATGTTGCAGCGCTAACCGTACTCCTGGGTCTGGGCGTGCTGGGCTTCAGCCTCAGTTACGGCGGTGACCCTTACTACCTTGTGGCCGGATGTGGTGGAATCGGCCTGGGCCTGGGCATAGCAGCCCTCAACGCCCACCTTCGGCTTGGCCTGCTGATCACGGCTGCGATTGCTTTGGCCGCCTACTTGATCCTCGGTACTGCACTTGCGGTTCCGGGCGCGGCTATTGCCGGGTTCATCCCCACCCTGGATTCTTTGCGGACCCTGCTGCTGGGCGTGGTCTTTTCCTGGAAGGACATGCTGACAGTAGGTGTGCCGGTTGGCACCGCCGGTGGCGTGCTGATCGTCCCCTTCCTGAGTTCCTTCATCACGGCCCTGGCCGCGGCCCTTCTGACCTGGCGCTCGAAGGGGCCATACTGGCCGTTGCTGCCGATCCTGGTGCTCTTTGTCACCGGCATCGCCTTCAGCACCAATGCAAGCTTCCTCACGGTGGAACGAGGGATCGCCCTGACGGTGGTGGCCATTGCCTGGGCTACCTTCCGGCGTGATGCCCTGCGGCGCAGCGATACCCGCAAGGTCTCGGTTAACAGCCCGCAGACTGATGCCTCAACCGCCCGCAGGGCACGGACCCGGCGGTTGGCCACGGCGGCGGGTGTCATTGCACTCAGTGTCGGCATCACGGCCCTGGTCTCGCCCCTGGTCACCGCCAGTGATGACCGCCGCGTCCTCAGGAATACGATCGTTCCGCCCTTCGACCCCAAGGACTACATCACCCCGCTGGCCAGCTTCCGGACCTTCGTGAAGGACAAGAAGGACGACAAGCTCTTCGTGGTCAAGGGCCTGCCCAAGGACGGGCGCGTTCGCCTCGCTGCACTTGATGCGTTCAACGGAACCAACTACAACATCGATCCCAACAGCTCAGGGAACTTCAGCAAGGTCGGTGACGCCAAATCCATCAACACGCTGGCGGACACCAACGGCATCGTGCCCACGGTTGACTACACCCTGGAAATCACCGTCGAGGACTACCAGGGCTATTTCGTTCCTGGGGGGCGGAAAACTACGGGCCTGAGCTTTTCGCAGGCCTCGAGCAATGCAGCCGCAGGGCTGTACTTCAACTCCGGCACCGATACCGCCGTGACCACGAAAGGGCTGTCCAAGGGGGACTCGTACAGCATCCAGATAGCGGATCCCGTCAAACTCGAACACGGCCAGCTCACTCAATATGACTTTGCCAAGTTCAGCATGCCTGATGCCGTTGAAGTCCCGCCCGTGGTGGGATCCCAGGCAAATGACCTTTCTGTCGACGCTCCGACCGCCGTGGACAGGGTCCGCCAGATCGAAGCGCATTTCCAGAAAAAGGGCGCCTTCAGCAATGGCCTCATCACCGAGGGCCAGTTGCCAAGTGTCTCCGGCCATGGGTCCGCACGGATCAGGAACCTCCTGACAGCAAAGCAGATGCTCGGCGACGACGAACAGTACGCCGTGGCCATGTCATTGATGCTCAGGCATCTCGGCATCCCCTCCCGGGTGGTCATGGGGTTCTATCCCGATCCCAAGAGCCCTGAAAACGGGGCAGGGGAAGTCAACATCACAGGTAAGGACGTGCACGCCTGGGTTGAGGTCGCTTTCGACCGTGTGGGGTGGGTGGCTTTCGACCCGACTCCGCCTAAGGACAACGTTCCCATCCCTCCGGATCCGGAGAGCAAGTCCAAACCCAAACCCCAGGTCCTGCAGCCGCCGCCCCCGCCACAGGAGCCGGCTGAGCTGCCGCCGGACTCCTCCCCGGACGCATTGGATGCAGATCAGAAGAAGAACAATCCCTGGCTCTTCTGGGGACCCATTTTGGCCGCCATCGGTGTGGCCATGATCCCGATAGGCATCCTTGCGCTGCCCCTGCTTCTGATTGCGTTGCTGAAGGGCCGGCGTCGAAAGGCCCGGTTCACGGAAGGCGATCCAGCCCGCCGTGTTGGCGGGGGGTGGAACGAACTCCTGAGCCTTGCAACTGACATGGGTGCAGGAGTGGATCATCGCGCCACCCGGCGGGAATCCGCCGTCGTCCTGGCTGACGCGTTCCCCGCAACCCAGTCGACTACCACCTTGCTGGCACACCGCGCCGATGCGAGCATCTTCGGCGCGGGGCAACCGAGCGAAGCGGAAGTCCGGGAATACTGGACCATCGTGGAAGGATCACTCAAGGACATGACGGGAGCTGTGGGTTTCTGGCGCCGCCAGCAGGCCAGGTTCTCGCCGCGGTCCCTCCTTGCCGATGGCAGGACGGCCCTCAGCCTGCGCGGTATGCGGCCGGTCTTGGGTGCGGGGCGCCAGCCTGAAGGAAAGGCCGGGCCTGAAGGAAGGGCTGAGCCCCCAGTCAAGGCAGAGACCCGTCCGGCCGCTTCTGTACCCTCCCGGGAGGTGCCATCCGCGGTGGCACCCTTCGGCGACGCGCCACGAGGACGCCGCGGACTTCGCGGCCAGTCCAATCCGGAGGACGACGGCACTGTCAGGAAGAACCGCAACGAGCAATGACACATGACGCAGAGCGCTGCCAGCGCTGCCAGCAGCTGATCCGCGCCGGAGCCACTTTTTGCACAGCATGTGGCGCCCCGTTGAACAACAGGGCCGCCAGGAGTATCCGCAACGTGAATCATGGTCAGCAGTCACGGGTGGAGGGGCTGTCCGCGCACCGCCCCTCAATACCCGGTAATATCCCGATAGTGCCCGCTCAACCGGGGCACAACTCCGGCCACGGAAATGGGGGCCTTGGACGAGGGGGAGAAGCCGCAATGGCAGCACGACTTGAGGTAGTACCCGCAGCTGCCGGTAAACGCCTTGGCGGTGCCGTGCTCGACTGGCTTCCCGCCTTTGCCGTGCTGGCAGTCAGCTTCACCATCGGTTTCGCCGGTGTGACGCGGACGCTCAGCGGAGGCTTCATCATCTATGACACGTCCACGGTGGTGCTTCTGGGCGGAATCGGCTCGGCTCTCGCACTCGTGTACGCGCTGGTCCTGATGGCCATCGAAGGCCGCACGGGTAACACGCTCGGAAACCAGATCATGGGCATTCGCAGCGCCGACAAGGATGGCTACGCACCTGGCACTGGTCCCGTCTTTCTCCGCGGCGTTATTACGGGGGCAGGCATCATCCTTGGCATCCTGGCGGCGATTGTGCTGGTGGCCCTGAAAGCGTTCGATATAGCGCTCTGGATCGTTGCTCCGCTGTTCCTTCTGGGAAGCGCATGGGCTGTCATCGTGGTCGTCTCCAACACTTGGGATAAGAACGGCAATCTCCGCGGGTGGCACGATGCCGCTGCGAAGACGCTCGTGTTCGATATCAAGGCGGGCAGGAATCCTGTCACCACCGGCGGTATCCAGGGCCCTTACAGCTTCGCGCCGCTTGATCTCCCGCCGGTCCAACAGGTTCCGTCCCCGGTTGCCGGCGCTGCCCCAGCGGCACCGCAGGTAATAAACGCCCAGCAGCTGAACCTGCAGGGCAACCAGGCTTCTGAAGCTCCGGCTCCAGGCGTTGCCGCATTGGACCCGAACAAATGGCAGGCCCCTGCAACACCCCAGCCCTGGTCGGCCCCGGCTGCCGGGCAGGCTTCACCTCTGGCCCAACTGCCGGCGCAGGCCCAACTGCCGGCGCAGGCCCAGCTGCCGGCGCAGGCCCAGCCTGCACAGGTAAACCAGCCTGCCGCGCCAGCTCTACAGGCACCGGCATCCCAGCCCTATTTCGCCGTAGCCCATCCCGATGACGACCACGAGCGTACCCAGCTGAAGGGCGGCGCACAGCTGCCCGCGCCGTTGGCTGTCCTCCGGATCCGGCTCGACGACGGCCGCGACTTCGAGCTCGACCGCACCGTTCTGATCGGGAGGAATCCCGCTGCCCATTCCGGGGAGCAGGTAGCGCAAATACTGGCCATCCAGGATCCGGGCCGTTCCATTTCCAAAACCCATCTTCATCTCCTTTCGGACCGTGACGGGATCTGGGTCACTGACCGGAATTCCACCAACGGCAGCGCCGTCACCACCCCCGACGGCGTCCGCACACCGTTGCAGGCAGGCCAGCCGGCATACGTCAGCCCAGGTTCCACCGTCCACTTCGGTGACCGCACCTTTCACCTAGGACAGGCATGAACACCGAGCCGGACTCCACCACGCCTCCTCAGCACGCCGAACACGGACTACAGCTGAGCTGCGGTTACGGAACGGACCGCGGATTGCGGCGGGAACTGAATGAAGATTCGTTCATTGCATCGGATCCGGTGTTTGCCGTGGCTGATGGGATGGGCGGCCATGAGGCGGGGGAGATCGCCAGCGGCATCTGTGTTCGGGTTTTGGCGGGAATGCCGCAACTGGCCACAGGCGAGCGTACCGCGACGGCCGCCGTCGTCCAGCAGTACCTGATGACGGCGGATGAGCGCATCCGGGAAGCCACCGGCTCAAGGGCAGGCACTACGCTCACGGGTGCCGTAGTGGTTGAGCAGATGGGCCTGCCATATTGGCTTGTGATGAACATCGGTGACTCCCGGACATATCGGCTCAGCCAGGGCGGATTCTCACAGGTCACCGTGGACCACTCCGAAGTCCAGGAACTGGTCGACGCCGGTGAGATCACGCCGGAGCAGGCAACCGTCCACCCTCGGAGGCACGTGGTGACGCGGGCCCTCGGCACGGGCGACGAAACCGAGGCGGACTACTGGCTCCTTCCCGTTGAAGAGGGCGACCGCATCCTGATCTGTTCGGACGGGCTCAATGCCGAACTCACCGATGAGCACATCTTCCGAATCCTCAGTACTGTGGGCCACCCCCAGGATGCAGTTGACGCCCTGATCCAATCCGCACTTCGCAGCGGCGGCCGGGACAACGTCACAGTCATCGTGGTTGACGCCAAGAACGTCCTGAACGACGCCGGCGCTGTCACCACAGCACCACGCTCGGTGGTTGCGGCCGAGGAAGAGGACACGCTTCCGAGGAACCTGATCGACGCCGGAATGGATGACTCGCAGCAGGAAAGTCACGAGGCTGGCGGAGAAAAGGATCCGTCGCCAGGTTCGGGAGCGGATTCGGAGCCAGATTCAGACGCGGGTTCAGCGGCGGTGCCGGAGACCACGCAAGAGGCGTCCGATACCGACATGGAACAGGCGCCACAGGCCGAAGGCAGCCCTGCCGCCGTCCAGGAAGACAGGGAGCAAGGTCATGGTCTCCAGTAGTTACAGCCCGGGGAGCTGGATCGGTGTTGTCCGGTCCGGCATGGCCGTATTGCTGCGTCCGGAGGCCGACCCCGCGCTGGTCCATTCCCTCTGGGGGCTGTTGGGAAATTCCCCCGAGGTCCATGAGGTCCTCCATGCTGTTACCAGTGCTTCCGGCGAATCATTGGCTCAGATCCCGTCGTTCGGCATTGTGGACTTCACGCATTCCCTTCGCGTTTTCCTCCGCGGCGATATCGAGCTCACAGCCCACCTGACAGAGGGCCCTGTTGATCTCAACGGTCGTGATGTCACCACCTGGACTGAACGTCATCTGGCGGATCCACAGTGGTACACAGTGAAGGCTCCTGGCGGGAATGCCGGAGGCGCCGAGTTGCCGTTGGCCGATGGCGTTGTGCTGTTGCAAGGCCTGCGGATGGACCGTGAAGGGGTTTCTGCTGTGCAGGTTCCGCTGGCCAGGGTGCCCTCCGCGCTGCTGGCGGAACCCGATGTTCCCGAGCCCCAGCTCGTGGCAAGGCAACTGCCGGAACCGCCGGTCCAGACGCCGCAGGTGCCGGAACGGCCCGTAGAGGCTGTGCCGGAACTGGTGCCTGCTCCCGCCGTCGTGGTCCTCCCCGAAGACAACGTGCGCGAAGAGAACCTGCCGGAAGAAGACCTGCCGGAAGAGGACCTTCCCGAAGAGAACCTGCCGCAAGAGGACCTGCCGGAAGCGAACGCGCCGGAAGCAACCGATAAGGAAGCGGTTGATCACGGGGTCTCGCAGGAGACCGTGATGGGCATCCACGACGACGATGAAGAATATAATGACGACGTCGCCGACTCTGTTGAACCGGTTGAAGAACCTGATTCCGCCGCAGTCCTCTTTGTGCCCGAGGAGGTCGCGGCCGTCGAAATGACAGGCAGCTACGATCACCTCTGGGAAAAGACAGTGATGCGGAACATCGAGGATGCCGCTGTTCGGGTAGACCCGGATGCCGACGAGGCTGCCCAAGGGACAAGCGCTGGGCCTGCAGTGACCAGCAAGGAACCAGCAGAAGAGGTCCCTGAAGCAGCGGACCAACCTTTGGCAGTCTCCTTCCAAGAGCACGTCCAGGAGCCAGCCCAACAGCCTGCTGAGCCATCAGCCGCACCGCTCCAGCAGGGCGGTTTGATCGACTCGGTGCCTTGGCGCAGCGGTTCCGCGGCCTCCGGCTTGATGCCTCCTTCCTTTAGCGCACCGTCCAATCCCCAGCCGTCCAATCCACTGTTCATTGTGCCTTTCCGTGGGCAGCCGAACATGCCCGCGTCCGGCAATCGGTCCGAGCAGCCGCTCCCGGTGGTAGCGCCCGTCCTGCCGCTGGTGGACGACAGTGACCATGACGGTCAGACCATCATGAAAAGTGATCTGGCCGGAATGGCAGCAGCCGGCCAGGCTTCCGTCCCCGGCAACGGTGACGCGAACGGTGGCGGGACAGGGCCCAGGGTCCTCGCCCGCGTTTGCCCGCTAAACCACGCAAATCCTCCTACTCATTCCGAATGCTCCACGTGCCACCAGCCTCTTCCCGATGATGCAGTCCAGGTTCCGCGGCCTGCGCTGGGCCGGATGCGGGTGTCCACGGGCGAGCTGATAGATCTGGACCAGTCGATGATTGTGGGGCGGCAGCCTTCTGTTTCCCGTGTTCAGGGCGGAGTCATGCCCAGGCTCGTCCAGGTGGCCAGCCCGAGCGGAGACATCTCACGTTCCCACGTGGAGGTGAGGCTCGAGGGCTGGCACGTTATGTTATGCGATCTGAAGGCCACGAACGGCACAGTCCTGGTCCGCGAGGGGCAATCTCCACGGCGGCTGGCTCAAGGTGAGATGGCCATTCTCCTGGACGGGGACATCGCCGAACTCGGTGATGACATTTCCTTACGGTTTGAGGAGATCCGTTGAGTTCCAAACGTCCCCCCGCTCCACCACCCCGTATTCCCGGCTTCACCTACGTCAGCCTCCTGGGCTCCGGCGGCTTTTCGGATGTGTACCTCTATGAACAGGACAGGCCCCGCCGCAAGGTGGCCGTCAAAGTTCTGCTTTCCGGCCTGAAAACTGATGGGGCCCGACGACGCTTTGAGTCTGAGGCCAACCTCATGGCTCAGCTGTCCTCGCACCCGTATATCGTGACCATCTTCGAAGCAGAAGTGACCGACGACGGCCATTCCTATCTGGCCATGGAGTACTGTTCCAGGCCAAGTCTGGATATCAGGTACCGTCGTCAGCGTTTCAGCGTGGACGAAGTCCTCGCCGTGGGCATCCAGGTGGCCTCCGCCGTCGAAACCGCCCACCGTGCCGGCATCGCCCACCGGGACATCAAGCCCGCCAACATTCTGGTCACTGATTACAACAGGCCTGCCCTGACCGACTTCGGCATTTCAGGGACCCTGGGAAGCGACGCCGATGAGGACGCCGGGATGTCCATTCCCTGGTCCCCGCCGGAGCAGTTCCGGGACGGTCCGGTGGACGGCATCATGGTGGACGTTTGGGCGCTGGGAGCCACGCTGTACACCCTACTGGCCGGGCGGTCTCCCTTTGTCATGCCGGGTGCCGACAATTCCCAGCGTGAGCTGATTTCGCGTATCTCCAATATGCCGGTTCCACGGCTCGGCCGCGCCGACGTCCCTCAGTCCCTTGAGCTGGCATTGTCGACGGCGATGGCCAAGTCCCCGACTTCCCGGTACTCCTCGGCTCACGCCTTTGCTCTTGCACTCCAGCGCATCCAGGCTGAACTGAACCTGTCCGTGACGCCCTTTGAGGTTTTGGAAGAGCCGCAGCACGACGACGGACACCCGGATGACGGCTTCGAAGAGACACGGGTTCGGAGCGTCGCTTCGATCGACCCCGAGTTGACCGGCAGCGCTCCCACGTTCCCCGCACGTACCCGCCCCCTCGCCGGTGAACCGACCCGTCAGCCAGCCGGGCAGCCGATCGGGCCGAAGTCTCAGACGCCTGCTCCCTCGGTGGCTCCTCCACCTGCTTCCCAGGTACCGGGGCCACAGTTGTTCACGCCCAAACCCGAGGATCGTACGGAGGTTGGATGGCAGGTTCCCGGCACGGCTTACGCAGCGGGGAACACCACCGAACAGGACGATTCAGCCCAGGCAACTATGCTGCGCGGACCAAGGGCGGTAGCTCCGGCCCGGTCAGCTGACGGCCTTGGCCCACAGGCTGGCGCTGGCCCACAGGCTGGCGCTGGCCCACAGGCTGCCCCTGGACAGTACGCTGCACATCAGGACGTCCGGGATGATGACTTGGCCGCCACGGTCAACCGGCCCCGGGCAATGGGAGCGGCAGATGCCGAGGAAGGTCCCGGGGACACCGGGAAACGGAACCTCTGGCTGGCAATCGCCGGTGGAACCATTCTGGTTGTGGCGATCATCCTCGGAATAACGTTGTCCCAGACGAGGCCCGAACCGCACGTAGTCGCTACTGAACAGTTCAGCCAGCCACCCGCTGATCCCTTGGACGATGGCGTCGTTCCTGATGTCGAGAATTTGACGGCAGTCGATGGAGCACCGGGCAAGGTGATTTTCACGTGGACCAACCCCAGTCCGAAACCGGGCGATGTCTATAAATGGAACCTTGATGGCGGACCTGTCGAGTCCACGACTGAGACCAGGGCTGAGATTATTGCAAACCCGCCCGGAAAGTTCACGTGCATCTCGGTGATAGTAGTTCGTCAGGATGGCACTGCTTCGGCTGGACTGACCATGGGCTCACGCCTATGCCATTCACTCTAGGACCAAGAAAAGATTACGGAACTGATCCGGGCATTGCCCTACAAGGAGGCACGGAAATATGGGGGATCTAGCAATAGATTTCTGTGGTGAGTGGCATGAGCCCTCAGACGAGGATGTCTTCAGCATCGGCCGCGAGGGTGACCTTGAGGTGGACGACAACCCCTACCTGCATCGGAGATTCCTCCAGATAGCCCATTATGACGGGATCTGGTGGCTCAGCAACGTCGGCAGCATGCTCTCCGCCACCATCGCGGACGGTTCGGGCGGAATGCAGGCCTGGCTTTCACCGGGGGCCCGGATCCCGCTCGTCTTCAGCCACACCAACGTGATCTTTACCGCTGGTCCAACGACGTACGAGTTTGCCGTGCACCTGAAGACTCCGTCTTTCCGGCAGGAGGTCCGCGACGACGAGAGCGGAGGGGATACCACCATCGGGCCCGTGGTCTTCACAGACTCCCAGAAGGCGCTGATCGTGGCCCTGGCTGAACCGATGCTCCGCCGTGAAGGAACAGGCTTCAGCGCCATTCCATCGTCGGCCGCGGCAGCAAAAAAACTGGGCTGGGCCCTGACCAGATTCAACCGAAAGCTGGACAACGTGTGCGACAAACTGGACCGGGTCGGCGTGGCCGGACTGCGCGGCGGAGGCGGGAAGCTGGCCACCAACAGGCGCGCCCGTCTCGTGGAACACGCCGTGACATCCCATTTGGTAACTGTCGATGACCTGTATTTGATCGAAAAGATGAGGGGAGTCGAAGAAGGGTGAGAATCCGACTGACGTTGCGCCGTGACCCGGCCGAAGCGAAGGATCTGGCCGTTACCGTGGACGGGCTGGCCACGGTGGCTGACATCGCCGTCGAGCTCTGGACCGCAGATCCGGAACGGCGCGGCACTCCGGCACCCCCCAACCTCACCCTGAGCATCGACGAAGCCTTTGTGGCCGGCGGCATGACGGGCAACGTCCTCAACAGGACGGACAACCTTTTGGAGTCGGGGCTCCGGCCGGGTTCCGTGGTTTCGCTGACGCAGGTCAGTGACCAGTTCGCCGTCCCGGGGGCCAACCGGGGACCGGCCGCGGCAACGCTCCGGATCCTGACAGGCCCCGACGTCGGCCAGGAATTTTCGCTGCCCACCGGAACCAGCTACATCGGCCGGGGCCGGGACGTGGACATCCGGTTGTCGGACCCTATGACGTCGAAGCGGCACGCCCGGATTACGGTGGGCGAGACGGTGGAGATCGTGGACACGAACTCCGCCAACGGGCTCATCATGGACGGACTACCCGTCACCCGGGCCACGTTGAACTCTTCAGACACCCTGATGCTCGGAGACACCACGGTGGCTGTGGTGTCCCTGTCACGCAACCAGGCGGCAGCACCGACGTCGCCCCTCGTCGATTTCAACCGTTCCCCCAGGGTGGTGCCGCGCTTCGAAACTCCCAAGCGGATGCTGCCGGCCGGGCCGAAACGTCCGGATAACCACCCTTTTCCGTTCGTCATGCTCATCGCCCCGTTGATGATGGGCACCGTTCTGTGGATCGTGACCCAGAACGCCATGTCGGCGATGTTTATGGCCATGATGCCGCTGTTCATCGTCGGGCACTATGTGGACCAAAGGATGCGCAGTAAGCGGGAGCGGAAGGAACAACTGAAGCAGTTCCGTGAATCAATGGCAGCGTTCCGGCGTGACATCACCGAGCTCCAGCACGTTGAGCGTTCAGTACGCCTTCAGGAGGCGCCGTCCGTCAGCGACACAGTTGACTCCATCTACAAACTCGGCCCGCTCCTCTGGACCCACCGGCCTGAACACGGCGGCTTCCTGGGGATCCGTTTTGGCCTGGGTACTCTTCCGTCGAGAGTTCCCCTTGAGGAACCGGGCAGCAACGACACCGAGCCGGAGTTCATGCAGGAGATCCAGGACTGCATTAAGCAGTTCCAGATCATCGAAGGCGTACCGGTGGTGTCCCAGCTCCGTTCAGCAGGCTCGTTCGGGCTGGCCGGCGCCCGTGGTCTCGTCGACGACGTCGCGCGGGGAGTAGTCCTCCAGGCCGTCGGTTTGCATTCGCCCGCGGAGGTGGTGGTTACTGCCATCACCTCGGCTCAATCAAAGGACCGGTGGGGCTGGCTGCAATGGCTCCCGCACGTCGGATCAGGGCATAGCCCGCTGAACGGGGACCACCTCGCGGCCGGCTCGGCGAGCGGATCCACGCTCCTGGCCCGCCTTGAAGACCTGATCGAGCAGCGTGAGGCGGCGGCCAAGATCCAGGGTCCGCAGGCCAGGCCAGCCATCGAAGCGGACAAAGAGGAACTTCCCGGCCCGGTGTTGCCCTCGGTCCTGGTCATTGTCGAGGACGATGCTCCAGTGGACCGTGGACGGCTCACCCGGCTCGTGGAGCGGGGACCGGATTCAGGCGTGCACGTGATGTGGGTTGCTACCAGCGTCCAGTCCCTGCCTGCAGCCTGCCGGGACTTTATGGTGGTCGACGGCGATCACGGAACCACTACCGGTCAGGTCCGGCTCGGGCGCCACACATACCCTGTCAGCTGCGAGAGCCTGGACGCTGAGCTCGCCCAGCAGCTTGCACGGATGCTCTCACCCGTCGTTGACGTCGGTAAACCTGTCGACGACGAATCCGACCTTCCCCGGGCAGTGTCCTATGCGACGCTGATCGGGAAGGACTTCATGGACAACCCGCAGGCAGTGGCGGACCGCTGGAAGGAAAACAATTCCGTCCGGGCCACGGCCGTCCCCAACCGCAAGGACAACGGCACCCTCCGCGCCCTGGTCGGGTCGAAGGGCATAGAACCTCTGTACCTGGACCTGAAAAACGAGGGTCCGCACGCCCTGGTGGGTGGAACCACAGGTGCCGGTAAATCGGAGTTCCTGCAGTCCTGGGTGATGGGCATGGCCGCCGCCTACAGTCCGGACCGCGTCAGTTTCCTGTTTGTCGACTACAAGGGCGGGGCAGCCTTCGCTGACTGCCTCCACCTCCCTCACACCGTGGGACTGGTTACCGACCTGTCGCCGCACCTGGTGCGCCGTGCGTTGACATCCCTGCGGGCGGAGCTGCATTACCGGGAACACCTGCTGAACCGGAAGAAGGCCAAGGATCTTCTGGGCCTTCAACGCGAAGCTGACCCTGAAGCGCCGCCGTATCTGATCATCATCGTGGACGAGTTCGCGGCCCTCGCCACAGAAGTACCGGAATTCGTGGACGGGGTAGTGGACGTCGCTGCCAGGGGAAGGTCCCTGGGACTGCACCTGATCCTGGCCACACAGCGGCCGGCAGGCGTCATCAAGGAAAGCCTCCGCGCCAACACCAACCTCCGTGTCGCACTGCGGATGGCCGATGAGGACGACGCCACAGACATCCTTGGCGTTCCCACTGCCGCCTACTTCGACCCATCCATTCCCGGGCGAGGTGCCGCCAAGACCGGTCCGGGCCGCATCCAGGGCTTCCAGACCGGGTATGCGGGTGGCTGGACCACGGAAAAGCCACAGCGTCCCCAGATCGACATCGTGGAAATGGCCTTCGGCTCAGGGGCAAGCTGGGAGCCTCCTGCACCGGAAAACCCCGTCAAGGAAGAGCCGGCCGGGCCCAATGATATTGCCCGCATGACCGCGAATATCATCAAGGCCGCTGACGTGCTGGCCATTGAAGCCCCGCGAAAGCCGTGGCTGAACGAGCTCGCCACGACCTACGATTTTTCCAAGCTCCCCAATCCCCGGACCGATGAGCGGCTCCTGCTGGGTGTGGCGGATGACCCCGCCCACCAGGACCAACCGACCGTCTTTTATGAGCCGGACCGGGATGGCAACATGGCCATCTACGGAACCGGCGGTTCCGGCAAGTCGGCCGCCCTAAGGGGAATCGCCATCGCGGCGGCAGTGACACCCCGGGGTGGACCGGTTCATGTTTACGGCATTGACTGCGGTTCTTCAGGACTGAAAATGCTCGATGAACTCCCGCACGTCGGCGAGGTGATCAGCGGCGACGACGTCGAGCGGGTAGGGCGCCTGTTGCGCTGGTTGCGCGATATCGCCGATGACAGATCAGCCCGCTTCGCCGAAGTCCGGGCATCCACCATTGTGGAGTACCGCAAACTCTCAGGCAGGCCTGACGAAAAGCGGATCTTCGTGCTGGTGGACGGTATGTCGGCCTTCCGCGAGACGTATGAGTTCAGCAGGCTGTCTGCGCTCTGGGACATCTTCCTGCAGCTCGCCACTGACGGCCGGCCCCTTGGTATCCACCTTGTGGTGGCAGGAGACCGCCCCAACTCGGTACCGGCATCGCTGTTGGCATCCATCCAGCGGCGGCTTGTCCTGCGGTTGTCCTCTGAGGACGACTACATGTCAGTCGATGTGGCCAAGGACGTACTGAGCAAAACGTCTCCGCCAGGCCGCGGGCTCCTCGGGAACAACGAAGTTCAACTGGCCGTGCTCGGCGGGAACTCCAACCTCGCCCTCCAGGCAAGGGAAGTGCACAAGCTCGCCCAGGCGATGCTTCGTCAAGGGGTGGAGAAAGCGCCGCAGATCGAACGGCTGCCGGACCAGGTGGACCTGGACATCCTTCCGGCGGGACGTCCGGACGCGCCGGTGATCGGCGTGGACGACGAAACGCTGCAACCAGCCGAAATTCTAGCGAAGGGACCGCTGCTGTTGGCCGGTCCCCCTGGTGCCGGCAGGACCGTGGCCCTGGTAACCATGGCCTACGCCCTCCGCCGCTCCAACCCGAACACGGAGCTTATCTATATCGGATCCCGCCGCTCAGCAGTAGCTTCTCTCCGGGTCTGGAACCGCTCCCTCGTGGGAGTGGACGATGTCCAGGAGGCCCTGGACGATCTGACGGAGTACTCCACGGGCAACCCGGGGAGCCTCGCCATTTTTATCGAAGGCCTTACTGAATTCACGGACACCATGGCGGAATCCGGCATCGGGCGCCTCGTGACGGCATCGATCAAGGCGGACCAATGGGTGGTGGGCGAATCCGAAACGTCCACCTGGTCCTCGGCCTGGTCCCTCGCGCAGCCGTTCAAGTCCGGCCGCCGCGGCCTGCTCATCAATCCGGGAGACATTGAGGGGGACAGCCTGCTCAACACCTCGTTGGGCCGGATCAGCACTGAATTCATTCCCGGACGGGGCTACATCGTCGGGAGGGGCAAGGTGCGCAAACTCCAGGTGGCCCTGCCCCCGGAGGACCGTGCCTATGGGGAGTCAGCCCTCAGCGGGGTCGGTGCGGCCGGCGTCTAAGGCAGATCTGGCGGTTGGAGTCCGCTGACACGAAGGCCCGGAAGCGCTGTGCAGGTTCAGGCGGCGGTCCGGGCCTTCCTGTTTACTGCTTCTGATTACTGCCTTCTGGCGGCCGGACATTGTCGCCCCCTTAAGGCAAGATAGGTCTGTGAGCACAGCACCGGGAAATGAAGCACTGGCAGACGACGCAGCACCGGCAGAAAAGGCAGCACCGGTCCAAACTTCCTCCGGCGCGGTACCACCCGAAGACCTGCGGGAAGAGTATGAGGCCCTGGCCGATCAGGTCCGCAAACACCGCTTCGCCTACTACCAGCAGGACGCACCGCTTATTTCGGATGCCGGGTTCGACGAGCTTTACCGTCGGCTGGAAGCACTGGAGGCCCTGCATCCGGAACTCGTGTCCAACGATTCCCCCACCCAGGAAGTCGGCGGAGAAGTTTCCGCGGCGTTTGCCGCCGTCGAGCATCTGCAGCGGATGTACAGCCTGGAGGACGTCTTTTCCCTCGAAGAGCTGAAGGCATGGATCACCAAGGCAGAGGCCTCCGTGGCAAAGCTGGGTGGGAACAATAACGGGCGCCCCAAATGGCTGACAGAGCTCAAAATCGACGGCCTCGCCGTCAACCTTCTCTACAGGGACGGGAAGCTCGTGCGGGCCGCCACACGTGGAGACGGCACCACGGGTGAGGACATCACCCACAATGTCCTGACCATCAAGGAGATCCCCCAGGAGCTCAAGGGCAGCGGCTTTCCGGCAGAAATGGAAGTGCGGGGAGAAGTCTTCATTCCTTCCGAAGCCTTCGCGGAGTTCAATGCAGCCCTGATCGAGGCTGGAAAGGCCCCGCTTGCCAATCCGCGAAACGCGGCCGCCGGCTCCCTGCGGCAAAAGGACCCCGCCGAAACCGCTAAACGCCCGCTCCGGATGTTCGTTCACGGAATCGGCGCCCGCGAAGGCCTGGACACCGGGAGCCAGTCAGAAACATACCGCCAGCTCGAGAGCTGGGGGCTGCCGGTGAGCCCTTATTTCGAGGTGCTCGATGGTCTTGAGGGCATTCTTGACTTCATTGCCCGTTACGGCGAAAAGCGCCACAAGCTGATGCATGAAATCGACGGCATCGTGGTCAAAGTCGATCACTTCGGCACGCAGCGCGCCCTCGGCTACACCACGCGCGTGCCACGCTGGGCGGTTGCGTACAAGTATCCGCCGGAGGAAGTCCACACGAAGCTGCTGGACATCGCTGTCAACGTCGGCAGGACAGGCCGGGTTACTCCGTTCGGCGTGATGGAGCCCGTCAAGGTCGCCGGATCAACCGTGGAAATGGCGACGCTTCACAATCAGGATGTTGTCAGGGCCAAGGGCGTGAAAATAGGTGACATTGTGGTCCTCCGGAAGGCTGGCGACGTCATCCCGGAAATTGTAGGGCCGGTCCTGGCCTTGCGCGATCTGCAGGACCCTCCGGTCCGGGACTTCGTCATGCCCACCGAATGCCCGTCCTGCGGAACTTCGCTGGCGCCGGCCAAAGAGGGCGATGTGGACATTCGTTGTCCAAATGCGCGTTCGTGCCCGGCCCAGCTTCGCGAGCGGGTTTTCCACCTGGCCGGACGCGGCGCCTTTGACATCGAGGCACTTGGTTGGGAGGCGGCGATCGCCCTTACCCAACCTGCCGAGCCGGAGACCCCTCCCCTCACCACGGAAGCCTCGCTTTTCGACCTCAAGCCCGAGGACCTGGCGAATGTGCGGATCCGTCGTGAGAAGCGCTCCAAGGGTGTGGGCACCGGAGAATATGAACTCGTGCCGTATTTCTTTTCGAAGCCCACGGCCAAGTCACCCTCGAAACCCACGGCCAATACAGAGAAGCTCTTCAAGGAACTCGAGAAAGCCAAGTCCCAACCGCTGTGGCGGATTCTCGTGGCGCTGTCCATCCGCCATGTTGGCCCCCGTGCTTCGCGTGCGTTGGCCACTGAATTCGGCAGCATGGACGCCATCCGCCGGGCTTCCGAGGACCAGCTTGCCCATGTCGACGGAGTCGGACCGACCATCGCCGCGGCCGTGACGGAATGGTTTGCTGAAGACTGGCACCGGGAAATCGTCGATGCCTGGGCTGCGGCCGGAGTGCGGATGGAAGACGAACGGGACGAATCAACGCCTCGGACCCTGGAGGGCCTCACCATTGTTGTCACCGGAAGTCTTGAGCATTTCAGCCGGGATGAAGCAAAAGAAGCCATCCTGATCCGTGGCGGGAAAGCGTCAGGTTCGGTCTCGAGGAACACGAGCTATCTGGTGGCCGGTGAAAGCGCCGGAACCAAGCTGGACAAAGCGGAGCAACTGGGTGTTCCCGTGTTGGACGAGGAAGGCTTCCGGGAGTTGCTGGCGAACGGACCGGCAAAAGCGACGGGCGGGGAACCTGAATCCGCCGCAGACGACGCCAATGCAGCCCCTGCCGGCAGCCCCGGCGGGGACACGGAGCCCGCAGAGGACAACGACGACGTGCAACTCCACAATGCGGGAGGCGCTCAATGAGTCAGGACCATACCCAACTGCTGGAACTGGCCAAGGAAGCCGCTGCCGCCGGTGCGGCTGTCCTGGCCAGCCGGAACGCCGCCGAGCTGAAGGCGAGCAACAAAGGCGCTGCCGGCGACTGGGTGACGGCTTTCGACGTCGCTGCTGAAAACGCAGTCCGTGATGTCCTCGTCCGGGCCAGGCCTGAGGACGCCATCACCGGAGAGGAATACGGTACGCACGTGCCGGCGTCGCCCAGCGGTTACCGCTGGTCCATCGATCCCTTGGATGGAACCACCAACTTCATCCGCAACATCGTTTACTACGGAACATCTGTGGCGGTCGCGGATCCCGACGGCGTCTGGCTGGCCGGGGTGGTCAACGCCCCTGCCCTGGGCAAGTTGTTTTACGCCTCCAGAGGTCAGGGCGCCTGGCTGGAGGAGGGTGGCCACGTCACCCGTCTGAACGGCCCCGAGCCCGGTCGTCCCGGGCAGATCCTGGCATCAGGATTCAGCTATGACCCCGAGGTTCGGGCCGAGCAGGCAAACGCCCTGGCCGGCTTTATGGAGGGCTTCGCGGACCTGAGGAGGCTCGGCTCCGCTGCCTTGGATCTTTGCCTTGTGGCTGACGGTACCCATGACGCCTACGGCGAACGGGGGCTCAACGAGCATGATTTCGCGGCTGGGGCGCTGATCGCCGAGGAGGCCGGCTGCTGGGTGCGCCGTCCCCGTCTTACCAGCCCGCTCGATGGCGGTCCCTCCCTTGAGGAGCGCTTGTCCGCGTGGACATGTGCGGGCACGCTGGACATGTCAGGCAAGTTCCCGCTCTGAGCTTTGAGCCTGGTGCTGGCGGCGGGGCCCGGAGTCTTGTGCCGCGCCGGGAGTGGGCGTCGGGAGTGATAGTTCAATCACGGAAACGATGCTTTCGCGGTGATATCCCGGAAGCCCCTATTAGCATGGCCACGTGCCTTCGCAGATTCTCATACGCCCCGCTGTCCCCGCAGACTACGATTCCGTAGCGCGCATTACACGGGACTCCTACCTGGCTGCCGGCTACTTCGAAACCGCCGAGCACCCCTACATGCGGCAGATTCAACAAGTGGATGCCCGGGCCGCGAAAGCTACGGTATGGGTGGCTGAGCGTGCGGGGAAAGTGATTGGCTCGGTGACGTTGGCCGTGGCTGGCGAACCCTTCGCGGACATTGCCCTGGAGGATGAACTGGAGTTCCGCATGCTGGTGGTGGATCCGGCGGTCCAGCGAAGCGGGGCAGGCAAAGCCATGGTGGAAGCCATTCTTGACTACGCCGGCTCCCTGGACGGGATCCGAGGAGTCTCACTGACCACCGGCATGACCTGGGAAAGCGCCCACGGGCTCTATAAGAAGACCGGGTTCCAGAGGGTGCCTGACCGTGACTGGCTCGTCCCGGGCACCGACATAAAGCTGCTCGTTTACCGGCGGGACCTCCCGGCGACCTAAAGTAGTGCCGACTCCATGACCCTGCTGCATTCGGTGACGGCAAAGAGCCGTCCGCCAGGATGCTGCACTGCGAAAGGCACACGATGCGCAAGACGTTTGGCTCCGGCTCCGCCTGGGAAAAGATCCTTGGTTATTCACGTGCCGTGCAGGTGGACAACACGCTCTACATTTCCGCTACCGCTGCCAGCGGCGAGGACGGGATTGTGGGCGAGGACTTCTACACGCAGACCAAATTCATCCTCGGGAAGCTGGGCAGGGTACTCGCCGATGCCGGGTTTGAGTTCTCTGATGTGGTCCAGTCCAAGCTCTATCTGACGGACATCAGCCAATGGGAAGAGGCGGGCCGCGCCCACGGCGAGGTTTTCGGGGAAATCCGCCCCACCCTGTCACTGGTTCACGTGCTGCCGTTCCTTGACCCCAAAATGCTGGTGGAAATCGAACTCGTAGCCCAGAAGAGCGCCAGCTAGCTTCGCACCCATCCCGCGCGAACTGGCAGGAAATGACCGCAACACCGTGTGCTGAGGGCACGCCTGCCAGTTCGGGCTCCGGGAAGCCGGGCCGGCTCCGGGAAGCCGGGGCCTAGTTGTCTGTTCGTGCCGCCCCGGAGGACGCAGGCGGAAGTCCGTAGCGGTGCTCGGGCCGGCCGGTGGTGCCGTAGCGAAGCTGGATATCGACCGAGCCGTCATCCGCCAGGGAGGACAGGTACCGTTGCGCAGTGGCGCGCGAGACGCCCACCCTCGCGGCAACCTCCGCGGCCGAATACTGTTCCCCCCGGACCAAGGACTCCAGGACAGCTGCTTCCGTTGCCGACCGGGGCCGCGCCGAGGGGCTGACCTCACCGGGAACCAGCGCGCGTTTGGCCCGCTCGACAGTCTCTTGATCGACGTTTCCCGGCTGGGCGAGGATACGGCGGTAGCGGGCATAGGAGCGCAGCTGCTGGGACAAGGACTCCGAAGTGAAAGGCTTGAGCAGATACGCCAGGGCACCGCGGCGGAAGGCAAGCCGCAACGATCCGGTGTCCGAGGCCGCGCTCAACATCATGGTGTCGACGTCGAGCTGCCGGAGCAGGTCCAGGCCCGACGCGTCGGGAAGGTACACGTCCAGCAGCACCAGATCCGGGCGCAGGCTGTGGATGGCCTTGAGGGCCTGGGAGGCAGAACCTACGGGAGCCAACGCAAGGAATCCCGGCACCGAATCCACGTAGGCAGCATGGAGTTTGGCAACGTGGAAATCGTCATCCACAATCAGCACCCTGAAATCCTCAGACATCGTTGTCCCTTCCTGATGAAACCGTTATGCCGGTGTCCGTGGTGCCCGGCAAGGTAGCCATGAACACCGCTCCCGGTCCTCCGGCGGTACCCTTCTCAAGGACAGTGACGTCCCCGCCCCGCCGCCGGGCCAGCTGGCGGGCGAGGGCGAGGCCCAGTCCCTGGCCCCCGGAGGAGCGAGCCGGCGTCGTCGAACTCCCTGCAGTGGTGAACCCCTCCGAAAACACATCGTCAACGTGGCCAGGGTCCAGTCCGTCCCCGGAATCGGCCACCACAATGTGCAGGGTTCCCCCGTCCTCGCCCGGGGCATCCAGAGCCTCCACTTCAACCCAGCGATCGGCAGCCGCACCCGCGACGGCGGCATTGACGGCATTGTCGATGAGGTTGCCAAGCACAGTAGTGACATCCTGGGGATCTGTGACATGTCCGCGCACCAGTGTTTCCGGGCCGATGCGCAACGCAACGCCCCGCTCATGGGCTTCCACACCTTTGGCTCCGACAAAAGCCTGAAGATATGGATCCTGCAGCAATTCAGCCTGGTCCACCGGAAATTTCAAAGGGCCCGTCGCCACCAGCTGCTTCAGATAGTCCTGCGCCTGCCGGAACTGTCCGATGCTCATGAATCCCGCAAGGGTGTGCATCTGATTCGCGAATTCGTGACGCTGGGCCCTCAACGCCGTGGACATGGTCCCAACAGCGTCGAGTTGGCGCGTCAGATGCTGCAACTCGGTGCGGTCCCGCAGCATGATGACCCAGCCGAGGTCCTCTTTCCGGTGCAGGGCTTTCCGTGCGCTTGCGACGACCACCCGGGCACCGACAACAAGTTCGATTGCATCCCTCTCCTGGCCGTCGGGTTCCGTCAGTGCTTTCAGCTGGGCGGGAAGCGGGGCCCGGGTCCAGGGAGTCCCTGTCAGATCGTCGCAGTCGAGAAGCCTCTGGGCTGCTGTGTTGAAGACACTGATCCTGCCGTCGCCGGAGATGCCGATAACGCCCTCGTCCACACCCTGAAGGACAGCAACCTGGTCGTGGACAAGGGTGCTGATTTCCTCCGGTTCCAGTCCCAGCGTGAGCCGCTGCAGGTGGCGTCGCAAAAGGAACGATGCGAACACGCCGGCGAGGAGGGCTCCGGCCGCCGTCACTGCAATGGGGACAATATCCCGGGCAAGGCTCCGGGAGATGCTCTCCGTGGAATATCCCACGCTTACCTCGCCGACGATGGCCGGAGAGTCAGGGGCAAAAACGGGCACCTTTGCCCCGGCGGAAGGACCCAGCGTGCCTGTGTTCCGGGTGGTCACTTCCTTGCCCGCGAGCGCATCGGAAGGATCTGTGCTTACCTTTTCCCCCAGACGGTCGGCGTCAGGGTGGGCCAGTCGGAGTCCAGTCTCGTCGGTGATGACCACAAAGAGTGCCCCGGTGCGGTTGCGGGCACCTTCCGCCGCAGCCATGAGGGGGCCCTTTATCAGCACTGATGCCGGGGGAGTGCCCTCCTTCTGGCTGATGGACTGCACCTCGGCACGGACAGAAGGATCCGAAGCTACGGTTCGGGCCAGCGTGAGCGCCTGGTTTTCCGCCTCGCGGCCTAAACGGTCATAGGTGAGCCACGCGTGCATTGCCCCGCTGAGCAGGACTACGAGCAATACGACGCCAAGCTGCAGGAAGAGGGTCTGTGTCGAAAACCGCAGGGGAAGACGGGTTGTGGAGCGCTTCATGATCCTCCTGCCGATCCCCTCAATCTAACTGACCCTTGCTGAGCGGGCGTTGAATGCATCTGCCACATGGCTGTGAGCTAAATGAGCAAAATGCTCCCAATAAGCAGTATGCCAATCAATTGAGCCAAAGGCACAGCCGTGATCGAGGCCACTATAACGTCTGTATCGCGCATCACACCGTTGTGGTGCTGTTCACAGGAAAAGGAGCCGGCCGTGCTGGTATTACTTGGATTCGCCATGATCGCAGTATTCATGGTGCTGATCATGACGAAGAAGTTGACGCCGGTCCTGGCGCTGATCATTGTTCCCACCGTATTCGGATTGTTTGCAGGCGCTGGCCTGGGCATCGGCGACATGGTCATGGACTCAATGAAGTCCATGACCTCCACCGCTGCGCTGCTGATGTTCGCCATCATCTACTTCGGCCTGATGATTGACGTCGGGCTGTTCGATCCGTTGGTCCGGTTCATCCTGCGCAAGCTCGGCAACGACCCCGCAAAGGTCGTACTGGGCACGGCGATCCTGGCGGCAGCAGTATCCCTGGACGGCGACGGTTCCACCACATTCATCCTCACCACGGCTGCCATGTTGCCGATCTACCTCCGGCTGAAGATGAGCCCCGTGGTCCTGACCTGCGTTGCCGGCCTGGCCAACGGCACCATGAACATCCTTCCATGGGGAGGGCCCACGGCACGCGCCGCCTCCGCGCTGAAGATCGACGTCAACGACGTCTTCGTTCCGATGATCCCGTCCCTGATCGCAGGCCTGGTTGTAGTCTTCGTGTTCGCCTGGCTGCTGGGCCTTCAGGAGCGCAACCGGCTTCGGGCAACGGCTCCCGAGGTCTGGGGCGATCTTTCGGATCCGTCCGACGCGTTCGACGGCGGCACCCCGGCCCTGGGCGGTCCGGGTGCGACGGGTATATCCGGTAGCGGCCGCAGCGGAGGCAGGAGTGACGCAGCTGCCGGCGGAAGCCCCGCCGTCGGGGGCTCAGCAGTTGCGGTCCTGGACCATCCTGAATTGCTGGTTGATGACAAGGATTCAGCCATGGCAGACACCGCACTGGACCCCAACCGCAAGACCTTGCGCCCTAAGCTCCAGTGGTTCAACCTTGGCCTGACTGTTGCCGTCATGGGCATGCTCATCGCTGACCTCGTGCCCCTGCCATACGTCTTTATGGTGGGCTCGGCCATCGCCCTGCTGGTGAACTTCCCCAGGGTCAAGGACCAGGCCACCCAGCTCATCGCCCACGCGCCGTCGATTGTTGCCGTGGTCAGCATGGTCATGGCCGCCGCTGTACTGACCGGCGTGCTCACCGGCACCGGCATGGTCGAGGCCATGTCTGCCTGGCTGGTGAATATCATCCCGTCCCAGATGGGTCCCTTCATGGCCGTGATCACCGGGGTCCTGAGCATCCCGATGACGTTCTTCATGAGCAACGACGCGTTCTACTTCGGCGTGCTGCCCGTTCTGGCCGAGACGGCCGGCCACTACGGCATCAGCGCCGCGGACATGGCGCGCGCCTCCATCACCGGCCAGCCGTTCCACCTGCAGAGCCCGTTGGTTCCCGCTATCCTGCTGCTCGTCTCCCTCGCAAAGGTTGACCTCGGCGACCACCACAAAAAGGTGCTGTGGCGCACGGCCGTTATTTCCCTCGTGATGCTCGGGGTGGGAGTCCTTACAGGAGCGATAGGAATCGGCTAACCTGAAATTGCCGGCGGCTTGCCGTCTGGCCGGTTGTGCCCGTCTCACGCCCGCTGGGGGTCGTCAGGCGGGCACACTGTTGCCACGTAGACTATGGGGGAAACCAACTACCTTGCAGGGGAGATCCATGGCTGCGATCAACCGTGACGACGTCGCGCATCTTGCGCGGCTGGCGCACATCGAGATGAGTCCTGACGAGCTCGACAGAATGGCAGGCGAACTCGCCGTCATCGTTGACGCCGTGAAGTCGGTGAGTGAAGCCGCCGGTGATGACGTCCCGGCGACGTCCCATCCCATCCCGCTCACCAACATTTTCCGTGAGGACGTCGTGGGGCACACGTTCACCGCAGAAGAGGCATTGTCCGGCGCGCCGGATGCCCATGAGAAGCGGTTCAAGGTTCCGGCAATCCTGGACGAGGACTGAGACATGACTGAATACAACACCACCGGTACAAGTGCCTCCGAGCTCATCCGCAACTCCGCCGCGCAGCTGGCTGAGAAGCTTGCGGCCCGCGAGGTTTCCGCCGTCGAGGTCACCCAGGCGCACCTGGACCGCATCGCCGCAGTAGACGGCGGCGACAGGGGAGTCCACGCCTTCCTGCACGTCAACACCGAAGAAGCGCTGGCCGTTGCCGCCGAGGTGGACAACATCCGCGCCGCCGGCGGAGCCGCAGCAGAAGAGTTGCACGCGCTCGCCGGCGTGCCCATCGCCGTCAAGGACCTCATCGTCACTGTCGGCCAGCCCACCACGGCGGGCTCCAAAATCCTCGAAGGCTGGCACAGCCCGTATGACGCCACGGTCGTGAAGAAGCTGCGCGCCGCGAAGATGCCCATCCTGGGCAAAACCAACCTTGACGAGTTCGCGATGGGTTCCTCCACGGAGCACTCCGCCTTCGGACCCACCCGCAACCCGTGGGACCTGGACCGCATCCCCGGTGGTTCCGGCGGTGGCTCCGCTGCCGCCGTCGCGGCCTTCGAAGCACCCCTGGCCCTCGGCACGGACACCGGTGGCTCCATCCGCCAGCCCGGCGCCGTGACCGGAACCGTAGGCGTCAAGCCCACGTATGGTGGCGTTTCCCGCTACGGCGCCATCGCCATGGCTTCTTCCCTCGATCAGATCGGCCCCGTATCACGCACGGTACTGGACTCGGCCTTGCTGCATCAGGTAATCGGCGGGCACGATCCCTTCGACTCCACCTCACTGCCGGATCCCCTCGCTGACCTTGTTGCCGCTGCGTGCATCGGCAACATCGAGGGCATGAAAATCGGCATTGTCAAGGAACTTCACGGCGAGGGCTACCAGGCCGGCGTCGAGAACCGTTTCAACGAGTCCCTTGAGCTGCTGAAGCAGGCCGGAGCCGAAATCGTTGAGGTCTCATGCCCCAACTTCAAGTACGCGCTGGGTGCCTATTACCTGATCATGCCCTCCGAGGCCTCCTCCAACCTGGCCAAGTTCGACGGCGTCCGGTACGGCCTGCGGGTCCTCCCCGAAGACGCGCCGATGACCATTGAACGCGTGATGGGAGCCACCCGCGCAGCCGGCTTCGGCGACGAAGTCAAGCGGCGCATCATCCTTGGCACCTACGCCCTGAGCGCCGGCTACTACGACGCCTACTACGGGTCTGCGCAAAAGGTCCGCACCCTGATCCAGCGTGACTTCGAGGCCGCCTTCGCCAAAGCTGACGTCCTGGTTTCGCCCACGGCACCCACCACCGCATTCAAGCTCGGTGAGAAGCTGGACGATCCCCTGGCCATGTACCTCAACGACGTCGCCACCATCCCCGCCAATATGGCGGGTGTACCAGGCCTGTCCCTTCCCGGCGGACTGGCCGACGAGGACGGGCTCCCCGTGGGCATCCAGCTCCTTGCTCCGGCCCGTGAAGATGCCCGGTTGTACCGCGTTGGTGCAGTCCTTGAATCATTGCTCGAGGCGAAGTGGGGTGGCCCCATCCTGGCCAGTGCGCCGTCGCTGACTGAGCTTGTCACCACACCCGGAGGTTCACGCTGATGTCCGACCCGATCCTGACCTTCGACGAGGCCATGGAGAAGTACGATCCCGTCCTGGGGTTCGAGGTCCACGTGGAGCTCAACACCAAGACCAAGATGTTCTCCTCGGCGCCCAACGTGTTCGGTGACGAGCCCAACACAAACGTCAACGAGGTGGACCTTGGCATGCCCGGCGTCCTGCCCGTGCTGAACAAAACGGCCGTGGAATCATCCATTAAGATCGGCCTCGCACTCAACTGCAAGATCGCCGAGTACTGCCGCTTTGCCCGGAAGAACTACTTCTACCCGGACACCCCAAAGAACTTCCAGACTTCGCAGTACGACGAACCCATTGCGTATGACGGCTACCTGGACATTGAGCTCTCCGACGGAACGGTGTTCCGCGTCGAAATCGAACGGGCGCACATGGAGGAGGACGCCGGCAAGCTGACCCACATGGGCGGATCCGCCGGCCGCATCCAAGGTGCCGATTACTCCCTGGTGGACTACAACCGCGCCGGTGTTCCTCTGGTCGAGATCGTCACCAAACCCATCCAGGGTGCCGGCTCGCGGGCTCCGGAACTGGCCAAGGCCTATGTGGCCGCGGTCCGTGAAATCGTGAAAAACCTCGGCGTTTCGGATGCCAGGATGGAACGCGGCAACGTCCGCTGTGACGCCAACGTTTCGCTCCGCCCGCACGGCCGCGAACGCTTCGGCATCCGGTCCGAGACCAAGAACGTGAACTCCTTGCGCGCCGTCGAACACGCCGTCCGCTACGAGATCCAGCGGCACGCCGCGGTTCTGGACTCGGGCGAGCCCGTGGTCCAGGAAACCCGCCATTGGCACGAGGACACCCGCACCACCACGTCCGGGCGGGCCAAGTCCGACGCCGACGACTACCGCTACTTCCCGGAGCCTGACCTGGTTCCCGTCGTGGCTTCCCGCGAATGGGTCGAGGAACTGCGGGCGACTCTGCCCGAGCCCCCGGCCGAGCGGCGCAAGAGGCTGCAGGCCGACTGGGGCTATTCGGATCTGGAATTCCGCGATGTCGTCAACGCCGGTGTGATGGACGAGATCGAAGAAACCATTGCCGCTGGCGCCACTGCATCGGTGGCCCGTAAGTGGTGGATGGGCGAGATCGTCGGGCGCGCCAAGAACGCCGACGTCGATCCCGGCCAGCTGGGTGTTGCGCCTGCCACCATCGTTGAGCTGAACAAGTTGGTTGAAGACGGCAAGATCAACAACAAGATGGCCACGGAAGTACTCGACGGCGTGCTCGCCGGCGAGGGCACTCCGGCGGAGATCGTGGAGAAGCGCGGCCTCGCCGTGGTGTCCGACGACGGCCCGCTCCTGGAAGCCATCGACGCGGCCCTCGCCGCGCAGCCCGACGTCGCAAACAAGATCCGCGGCGGCAAGGTGCAGGCCATCGGAGCAATTGTTGGCGGAGTCATGAAGGCAACGCGCGGACAAGCCGATGCGGGCCGGGTGCGCGAGCTGATCCTGGAAAAGCTTGGCGTCGAAGCCTGAGTCGAGGCCTGAGGTTTTTTCCTTCCCAACCGGGTTGCAGTGAACGTTGTTTTGAGCAGTCAAAACAGCAACAACTGCGACCCGGTCGGGTTTGGGACCGGGGAAGTCTGCAGCAGAATTGCCGGATCTGAACTTGTGTCAATCTTGTGCATTCGCCGCTGCTTCCGGTCGTAAACTGCTCACAGGGCGCCGGTGTCCACTCGGCGCGGTGGGAGGAAGTGCCATGGTTACTCAGGAGCCCAGGAACATACGTAAAGCTGCCCTCGTGGGCACCATTGCAGTCGCGCTGACCGGAACGGGAGCAGCTGTCGCATGGTCGGCCGGTGATCCGCCCAACAACGGCCAGTCCCAGTCAGCCACCCCGCCGGGCCATTCTGAGGACAAGGGACAGAAGAACAGGCCGGACAAGGCCCAGCGAGGTCAGGCCCTGCATAGCGAGACCGTGGTCAAGAACAGCGATGGTTCCTTCCAGACCGAGGTCTCCCAGCGTGGAACGGTGGAATCAGTCAGCGAGAACTCCGTCACGGTCAAGAGCGAGGACGGGTTCAGCCAGACCTACGCCATCAACGCTGAAACACGGATCACCAAGCTTCCGCCACTGGCAGAGGATGGCTCCGCACCCACTGATGAGTCGGGGAAGCGGCTCAAGCCCACCGATGTCAGCGCAGCGGACCTGAAGGCCGGCGACACCGTCCGCGCCCAGGGGATCAGGGACGGCGACTCGGTTACAGCCGAAAAGATTGTTGCCGGGGTAGCTCCGGACGGACGCGGGAACGGTATGGGCTTCGGCAGGGATCACCGGCCAGGCAAGGATCACGCCAAAGGCAATGGCAAGTCCCTGGGCAAAGATCAGGCACCCTAGGCGGAACGCCTGAGCCACCAGAGCCGCTCGGGACGCGCAAACGGTCGGAGGACACCCAAATTTAGGTGTCCTCTGACCGTTTCGGCGTCCTGATGCCCTTTGCGTGTCCTAAACCGGAGACCCGTCCGCGTCAATGAGTCCGTCCATGATCTTCTGGAGTGCTTCGCAGACCATCATGACCGACGTCCGTTTCAGGTTTTCGGGGCGTGCCAGGATGTCGATCCTCCTCCGGGTGCTGATGCCCTCCAACGGGCGCAGCACGATACCCGGGTTCAGTGCCGGCCTGGCTGTGTAGCGCGGCAGCAGGCCGATGACACTGCCTGCGGCCACGAGGGCTGCGACGGTGGAGTAGTCGTTGATGCGGTGCACGATGTTGAGTTCCCGGCTTGATGAGGCAGCGACGGCGGTCAGGACGTCCGCCGGGGAGTAGCCCGCGCGGCTGGTCACCCAGCGTTCGCGAGCGACATCGGCGGTTGTGAGTGAGCGCAACTGGGCCAGCGGGTGGTTGGCTGGCAGGGCGACGTCGAGCGGTTCCCGCGCTAGCGGAATCACGGCCACCCTCTCCTCAGGCCATGGCGGGCTGTGGTCCATGCGGTGCGCCAGCACCAGGTCATAGCGCGCGGTCAGCGCCGGAAAGTCCTGCTGGGCCACGTCTTCGTCGGAGAGTAGCACCTTCGGAGTATCAGGAGCGTCCAGGACCCGGGCAAGCGGGGCGAACAGCACCTGGCCGGCACTGTGGAA
The DNA here is from genome assembly GCF_031179985.1 of Arthrobacter sp. GTDB lineage: Bacteria > Actinomycetota > Actinomycetes > Actinomycetales > Micrococcaceae > Arthrobacter. Next base: position 42,906 of record NZ_JAPSHJ010000014.1, read on the forward strand.
ACCGCTCACCGTCACCGGGGAGACGGGAGATACGTGGTAGGCGCCTATCGCCCGCCGGGCTTCGGCCATTGCGCTGACGACGGCGGCTCCCGCATCGGCCAGAACCTGCCCGGCGTCGGTGAGGACAAGGTTCCGTCCTTCCTTCCGTGTCAGCGGCACATCCAGGCTTTTCTGCAAAGCCGCCAATTGTTGGGACACGGCGGAAGGTGTTACCAGGAGCGTTTCTGCCACGGCTTTGACGCTGCCAAGGGCACCGAGTTCCCGCAGCATCTCCAGCTGGTGAATTTCCATAAGCATGATTGTATGCCTAAGCAAAATCTAAATCGTCGATTGAGGAATTGCCGGTTGTGCTAATGCGTTATTGAGGCTCTAATGAAGGAAGTTCAGCCTCGGAGACGCAGGCCAGCAAGAGTGGAGGAAGCCAATGAAGGCTCTGTATAAGTCCGGTGCCCATTCCGGGTTTGAACTGGCAGACAGGCCAGAGCCCGAAGCCGGCCCCGGCGATGTCAAGATCAGGGTAATGACCACGGGAATCTGTGGCACCGACCTCCACATCCAGTCCTGGGATGCCTGGGCGCAAAGCATCATTGAGGCCCCGCTCATCCCGGGTCACGAGTTCTACGGCGAAGTGGTGGAAACAGGGGACGGCGTCCGGGACGTCAAGGTCGGCGACAGGGTTTCCGGCGAGGGCCACGTGGTATGCGGGATCTGCCGTAACTGCCGAGCAGGACGGAAGCAGATGTGCATCCATACCGTCAGCGTCGGTGTCCAGCGCGACGGCGCCTTCGCTGAGTACGTGGTTATCCCGGAAACGAACGTCTGGGTCCATCACGATCCCTCGGTGACCCCGGAGTTGGGCGCGATCTTCGATCCCTTCGGCAATGCCGTCCACACCGCCCTCAGCTTCCCGCTCGTCGGTGAAGATGTCCTTATCACCGGGGCCGGTCCCATTGGTTTGATGGCCATCGCCGTCGCCCGGCATGCGGGAGCCAGGAACATCGCCATTACTGACGTCTCGGCTCCACGGCTGGAACTGGCCCGCAAACTGGGCGTCGACCTGGCCATTGACGTCTCCAAGATGAGGATCAAGGACGCGCAGCAGGCGCTTGGCATGCGTGAGGGTTTTGACATCGGCATGGAAATGTCCGGCCATCCCACCGCGCTGCCGGAGATGATAGACAACATGAACCATGGCGGCCGCATCGCCATGCTTGGCCTTCCCAACCAGTCAATTGATATCGATTGGGGCAAGGTGGTTACCCATATGCTGACCCTCAAAGGCATCTACGGCCGTGAGATGTTCGAGACCTGGTACGCCATGAGCGCCATGCTGTCCTCAAACCCTGCATTGCATGCCGGCATATCGGCCGTCGTTACCGACACCCTCCCGGCCGCCGACTGGGAAAAAGGCTTTGAAATCGCCCGTGCCGGCATCGGCGGCAAAGTCGTCCTCAACTGGACCGAAATCTAAGGAGCACCATGTATTCAGGCATCAAGGATCAGCTGCAGGGCGAGCTCGACGAAATCCGCACCGCAGGGCTTTTCAAGACTGAACGGCACATCGATTCCCCGCAGGGCAACCACATCCTGGCAGGGCAAATCGGTGAAGCAGGAGCAGACGTCCTTAACTTCTGCGCCAACAACTATCTCGGCCTCGCCGACCATCCGGAGATCATCGCAGCGGCGAAGTCCGCCCTGGACGAGCGGGGCTTCGGCATGGCCAGCGTCCGTTTCATCTGCGGCACGCAGGATGTTCACCTGGCCCTGGAGGAGCGGGTTTCGAGGTTCCTGGGCACCGAGGCCACCATCCTGTTCTCCAGTTGCTTCGATGCCAACGGCGGCGTTTTCGAGTCACTGTTCAGCGCCGAGGACGCCATCATTTCCGATGCCCTGAACCACGCGTCCATCATCGACGGTATCCGCCTGTGCAAGGCCCAGCGGTTCCGCTATGCCAACCGGGACATGGCAGACCTCGAGGCGAAACTGATTGAGGCAACGCAGGGGGAGAAGCCGGCACGAAGGACCATCATCGTCACGGACGGTGTGTTCTCGATGGACGGTTACCTTGCCCCGCTGGAGGCCATCTGCGATCTTGCCGAGCAGCATGACGCCCTGGTCATGGTGGACGACTCCCATGCTGTGGGCTTTATGGGAGGCACAGGGGCCGGCACCCCTGAGCATGCCGGAGTTTCCTCCCGCGTGGACATCTACACGGGAACGTTCGGCAAAGCCCTGGGAGGCGCATCCGGCGGCTACGTCTCAGGACGCAGCGAAATTGTGGCGATGCTTCGCCAAAAGGCGCGCCCCTACCTCTTTTCCAATTCGCTGGCGCCTTCCATCGTCGCAGCGACCCTCAAGGCCCTCGACCTGGTGGAAAATTCCGCGGAGCTGCGGAGCAAGCTCTTCGCCAATGCCGAATTGTTCCGCAACAGAATGACCGAAGAAGGTTTTGAACTTCTTGAGGGCGAACACGCGATCGTTCCGGTGATGTTCGGTGACGCAGTGGCAGCTGCCAAGGTGGCAGACCGGATGCTGCAGCACGGAGTCTTCGTGACGGCGTTCAGCTACCCGGTGGTACCCAAGGGCGCAGCGCGGATCCGGGTACAGCTTTCGGCAGCGCACAGCACTGACGACGTCGAAGCTTGCGTGAGGGCATTCGTGGAAAGCCGTGAGGCCCTCGCAGCCTGAGCTGATATTGCACTGCGCCAACCGCCACTGTCTGCAAGGATGGAGCAATGTCAGAAAATTATGATGTGGTGATTGTGGGCGGCGGCATCGCCGGGCTGTCACTGGCCTCGGCCCTTGCCGGAAAATGTGCGGTGGCCCTGGTGGAAGCCGAGCAGACCCTTGCCTATCACACCTCATCGCGCTCGGCCCGGCAGCTGATTCCGAGCTACGGCCCGCCTGTCGTGCAGGAGCTGACTGCCCGTACCCTTGAGCTGATCGCGGCAGAGGATGAGGCCAGGCCCGTCAAAGTCCTTACACCACGCAGCTTCATGCTGATCGGGGATGAGGATACCGTCCGGGCGGAGGCCAGCGGGTCCATGCGCCGGATCAGCCATACGGAGGCGTTGGCGCTTTGCCCTGTCCTTGAACCGGATTCGTTCACTGCGGCAGGCCTGGATACAGAGTCCTTCGGCTGCAATGCTCCGGTGCTTTTGGAGCATCACCGGCAGGTGGCGGAGAGTGCGGGCGTCGACATCATCACGGGAGCAGGGGTTCACTCGGCCCAGCATCTGGGCTCCGGCTGGCAGATCGGCGCCGGTCAGGAGGCGCTGCAGGCCGGTGTGCTGGTCAACGCCGCAGGCGCCTGGGCCGATGAGCTCGCTGTCATCAGCGGGGTGGAAAAGCTTGGCCTGCAACCGTACCGGCGGACCGCGGCGATTGTCGCCGTCGAACATTCACTTCCGGAGAACTGCCCCATGGTGGCGGCAGCCGACGAATCCTTCTACTTCCGCCGCGAGGGGGCCGACGTCCTGGTTTCCCCTTCGGAAGCGGTGCCCAGCGGTCCCGAAGACGCGAAGCCGCACCCCGGAGACGTGGAGGCGCTGATCGCGCGGCTGAACTCAGTGACCACTTTGGGGATCAACGGAGTCAGGACCGCCTGGACAGGCTTGCGGACGCAAGCGGCCGACGGCCTTCCCATCGTGGGGTTCGACGCCGAGGCCCCCGGATTCTTCTGGCTCGCCGGACAGGGCGGTTACGGCTTCCAGACCTCCTCGGCGATAGCTGAACTGGCGGCAGAGGAGATCCTTGCCGGACATCAGACTGCCGGACAACAGACTTCCGAGGAAGGGAAGCGTCCGGCATCCCGTACAGCTGAAGCCCTGGCCGCCACCCGCTGGTCCATCCGGCGCTGAAGAATTGATCCATGAGCACCCTCCTTACGAATATCGCCGAACTGATGACCCAGGACATGGAGCACCGCGTCCTCAAGAATGCCGCTGTGGTAATCGAAGGGGAACGTATTTCGTGGATCGGCGCAGCCGCAGAGGCCCCGGCGGCTGACGATGTGGTGGACGCCGGCGGCCGTGCCGTGCTGCCGGGCTGGGTGGACTCCCACACCCACCTGATTTTTGCCGGGGACAGGACTGCAGAATTTGAGGCCCGCATGGCTGGCGAAAGCTACAGCGCGGGGGGCATAGCGGTGACCACCGGCGCTACCCGGAACACCAGTGACTACGACCTGACGAGGCTTGCTCTTGGCCGGGTGACAGAGGCGGTCTCGCAGGGGACCACGTACCTGGAAACCAAAACGGGCTACGGACTGGATGTGGACAACGAGGCGCGCAGTGCCCGCATCGCCGCCACCGCCGTCGACGAGGTGACCTATCTCGGAGCTCACCTGGTGCCGGACGGGATGGATGCCGAAGAGTACACGGACCTCGTTTGCGGCCCCATGCTGACGGCAGTCCGGCCCTACGTCCGCTGGGCAGACGTCTTCTGTGAACGCGGCGCCTTCAGCGAAGAGCAGTCAAGGCGGGTGCTGAAGGCCTGCAAGGATGCAGGACTGGGCCTGCGCGTCCACGGCAACCAGCTTGGCGAAGGCCCTGGGGTCCAGCTGGCGGTGGAGTTTGGCGCAGCGAGTGTTGACCACGTCAACTACCTGTCACAGGCAGACGTGGACGCGCTCGCCGGCAGCTGGTCCGGGGACACTGGAAACGGACACCGGGGAACGGTGGCCACTTGCCTTCCCGCCTGCGACCTGTCCACGAGGCAGCCCCTTGCGCCCGGCCGGGAGCTCCTGGACGCCGGAGTCCCGATTGCCCTGGCCTCCAACTGCAACCCGGGAACGTCCTACACAAGTTCCATGGCCTACTGCGTGACCACTGCAGTCCTGCAGATGCGCCTCAGCGTCCACGAAGCTGTCCGGGCGGCGAGCTACGGCGGCGCCCTGGCGCTGGGACGGGAGTCGGGGAACGATGTCGACGGCGAACGGGCGGTGGGTTCCATCGCCGTCGGTCACCGGGCAGACCTTCACATGCTCAATGCGCCCTCGGCGACTCACCTGGCCTACCGCCCGGGAATCCCGCTGACGCATGCCGTCTGGCGTGCCGGCGCACGGGCTAAGTAAAGCCAGACCAGGGGCCAGGCTTGCAGGCGGGCTAGAAGAGCATCGGGGGAGCGTCGAGCACCGTCTCGTCCACCCTGCGCTCCACCCACTGGCTGAAGGGCTTGTCCAACTCGTATTTCCCGAGCTCGGTGCGGATCAGGGTCCTGACTTCTGCGTTCTCGGGATTGTTGAGGGACTCAAAGTACTCCACCGACCAATGGAACCAGCGCATGCAGAACAGGCGCATCGTCAGTCCGTGGGTTACCAGCAAGGCGTTCGGCGCGTAGGACGGCTTGGACCAGTGCCGGTACAGGGTTTCCATGAAGGAGGAGATCCGGTCGTAGACGTCGGAGCCTGATTCACCCTCCCGGAACCTGTAGAAAAAGTGCCCGTAGGCGTTGCGGAGCTCCTTCTGGTCCTCGATCTCCCCGGAAATCTGGAAGTTGGCCCAGTCCTGCTCCCTTAGCCGGGGCTCCTCAATGACGCGTTCAACGAGGTTCCCCAGGTTCAGCGCCTCGAGGGTCTGATAGGCCCGGAGGTAAGGGGAGACATAGACGCACACCTGCTGACCGTCCAGCTGACGGCGGACGTCGTCCCCGGCCTTCCTGGCCTGCTCCAATCCCGCAAGCGTGAGGGGAATGCGGTAATCGGGCACGCGGTTGTAAATCGAGGTATCGGCGTTGGCGGCCGACTGGCCATGCCGGATCATGATGATTTTCCCGGGCGCACTCATAAGCCTCAAGCATAGGGGCAGGTCCGTCTTGTACCGGGCGGGTACAGGAAAGAACCAGCAAATGCATGCAAGATAGGAACATGCTGGTGCCATCCCGCCGTCGTCTGCGGATTGAAGTGTTGATTGTCCTGGGCCTCTCCTTGGGCCAGTCCGCCGTTTACTCAGTGGTGCAGCTGCTGGACAAGATGAGCCAGGCACCGCTGGCCCAGGGCACGTCCACCCTCAACCGTTCCCAAAGTACGCGGGAATACTTCGACCTGACCTACCAGTTGCTGGACATTGCCTTTGCCCTGGTGCCGGTGCTCCTGGTCTTCTACTTCCTCACCGAACAACGGCCCGCAGGCCTTCGGGGACAGTCAGCGTTCGGCAAGCTCGGCTTCGACCTGGCCCGGCCGGGGAAGGACCTGCTGCAGGGAGTGGGACTCGCTGCCTTGATCGGCATCCCCTCGCTGGCGCTCTATGCCGTTGGCAGGCAACTGGGCATCACCACCGCCATCATCCCCAGCGCCCTTGACGCCTACTGGTGGACCGTTCCCGTCCTGGTTCTCTCTGCCATCCGGCACGGAATCGTGGAGGAAGTAATCGTGGTGGGGTACCTGCTCAACCGGCTCGGGAAGTTCGGCTGGAGCGTGCCGCTGGCCATCTTCACCAGCGCAGTGCTCCGGGGAAGCTACCACCTGTACCAGGGCTTTGGCCCCTTCATCGGCAACGCGGTGATGGGAGCTGTGTTCGCCTGGCTTTACACCCGGACGCGAAGGGTGATGCCGCTCGTGATTGCCCACGCCTTGCTGGACACAGTGGCTTTTGTGGGCTTCAGTTTCTTTGGAAAGGCAATCGGGCTGGGATAGGGGCTTAACGGAGTTCGGCCGCCATCAGCCGGTGACGTCATTGGCACCCGCTGTTGGCGGCCGAAGTATTGCGGGCAGACTTTGCCCAGGGACATGGGGGAGCTGTCTCCAAAGAAAGAGGATGCTCCCCACAGAGGCGGGATCAGATGGTGACTGCTCCGACGGGGGTTTCGAACGTGACGGACAGGATCCCCGGCGTTCCGTGCGGGGCCAGCCAGTTTACGGCGACGTCTTCGAGCGGCCGCTCCACCGGCTCGCCCAGCCATTCGGTGACCCGCTCGGCTGATCCGGCAATGGTGAGGCTGGACATCTTGACGCTGCTTGGGTACGCGTTGGACGGGTGCAGTGACGGGTCACCTTCCCACTTGAGCATGTAGGGAACCTGGGGATCGGCGATGAGTCCCAGGATGCCGATCTGCTTCCAAACAAGTTCGCGTCCGTCGGGGAATTTACGGTTTCCGTTGACGGCCGCACGGCCCAGCCGCTCCTCAAACGGTGCCAGGTCGTCTACTTCGACGCACCATCCCATCCAGCCGCCGCCGGCTGCGGAGCGGGCCCGGACAGCCTGCCCGAAGGGAGCCTTATCTGATGCCGGGTGGTCAAGGACCTCCACAACTTCAAGGTATTTGTGCCCGGCCAGCGGGATGATCATGTTTCGGGTTCCAAACCGGGGATGTACCCCGCCCTTTACAGCTTCGACGCCCAAGGCGGACGAAATTCGTTCGGTGGTGGCCGCGAGGCCATCGTTTTCACAGGCGTAAGAGACGTGATCCATGCGCATAGCTTCATCTTGGCACTTTGTGATGGGCCTCTCAGCTTAGGGTCACCTAACTGCGCTATTATCCGCGTCGTCCGGCGTGCATTGTCCTCCTGAGTCATATTGCTGTCACAATCTTCGCTATTCCGGCACCGTTCTTCGTAGACTTTGAAAAGGTCATGAGTGCCAGCGACAGCCCCGGCTTGCTGGCCGGCAACCCTCCTTCCGCGGTGGGGTGCCCCGGGTGAAGACCTGGCCTGTCGGTCAGCTGACGGCAGGCAAGCGCGTAGAAAAGGTCCTCTTATGACGATTGCCGTCAACCGCACCGGCGTACCCGGAATCCAACTGCCCGGAACGCCACTGCCCGCTACGGAACCCGTTGCGAGTCCGAAGAGCGTTCCGGATGGGACTGTCCGGTTCCTGACCATCGGCGGCCTCGAACTCGAAGCCGGGGGCCACCTTCCAGACGTCACACTGGCCTACGAGACCTGGGGAACCCTTAACAGCGATGGCTCCAACGCTGTCCTGATCCAGCATGCCCTGACCGGAAGCACGCACGTTACCCGCGGTGAGAGCGAGGAGGAAGGCTGGTGGGAGCAACTGGTAGGTCCGGCAGCCCCCGTTGACACCGACAAGTTCTTCGTCGTCTCCATCAACATCCTCGGTGGCTGTTACGGGTCCACGGGACCATCGACGGCGGCACCCGATGGCCGTCCCTGGGGCTCACGCTTCCCGCTGGTGACGTTGCGGGACACCACGGCGGCGGAAGCGCGCCTTGCTGACGCCCTGGGCATCGGCAGCTGGTACGCCGTCCTGGGAGGCTCTCTGGGCGGCGCCAGGGCCCTTGAGTGGGCTGTCAGCCATCCGGCGCGGGTGCAGCGCTGTGGAGTGATCTCCATCGGTGCGCGCAGCACCGCAGAGCAGATCGCCTTTGCCCAGGCGCAGACCCTGGCCATCCGACAGGACGTCAACTTCAACGGAGGGGACTACTACGGTGGGCCCGGGCCCGAAGCAGGGCTCGCCCTTGCCCGACGCATCGCCCACATCACCTACCGTTCAGCTGCTGAACTCGACACAAGATTCAGCCGGGATGCCCAGCACGGCGAAAGCCCGCTGCAGGGGGTGTCACTGGGGGACCGCGGCCGGTACCAGGTGGAAAGCTATCTGGACCACCAAGGCAGCAAGCTGGTAAAGCGTTTTGATGCCAACAGCTATATCGCCATCACCGAGGCGCTCATGAGCCACGACGTCTGCCGGGGGCGCGGCCCGCTTCAAGTCGCGTTGTCCTCCACGACCGCCGAGTTCTTTGTGGCGGCGGTAGACACGGACAGGCTGTACTTTCCTGCCCAGTCCCACGAGCTTGCCCAGGCGCTGCCGGGCGACGTTCCCGTCCACGTCATTGAGGCGCCCATTGGCCATGACGGTTTCCTCACGGAGATCGGGCAGCTCAGCGAAGAGCTGCGCAGGAGCTTCTTTCCGTAGTTAGGCTTCGAGCGCAGAGTTTCTGCATTTTTGCAGAGCCTGTCTGCACTTTTCGCCGTTGAGCCTGCACTGATGTGCGGCCATACTCGATGAATCCGGCGGTTCGTGGTGCAGGTCACCAGCGTCCGCCTTCGAATGGTTCCACGTGGCGTCGATGTAGACGTTGAAGGAGTTCGCATCATGAGTACGGAAAACTCCGCCGCAAGGCGCGCAGAAGAAACTGATATCAAAGCTTCAGGGCTCAAGAAAGTTGTCACCGCCTCCATGGCCGGGACTGTGGTGGAGTGGTACGAGTTCTTCCTCTACGCCTCGGCCGCCACCCTCGTCTTCGGAAAGATGTTCTTCCCGAACTCGGGCACGGAACTGGACGGCATCATCGCAGCCTTCGTCACCTACGCTGTCGGCTTCGTGGCACGCCCCATCGGCGGAATTGTCTTTGGCCACTTCGGCGACAAGTTCGGCCGGAAGCAGCTCCTGCAGCTGAGCATCATCCTGGTGGGCGTATCCACCTTCCTGATGGGCTGCCTGCCCACCTTCGGAGAGATCGGCTACTGGGCGCCGGCGCTGCTCGTGTTCCTTCGCTTCGTCCAGGGTTTCGCTGTGGGCGGGGAATGGGGAGGCGCAGTGCTTCTCGTCGCAGAGCACAGCCCCAACGCGTCCCGTGGCTTCTGGTCCAGCTGGCCCCAAGCGGCCGTGCCGGTGGGCAACCTGCTCGCCACCGGTGTGCTTTTCACGCTCTCGGCAGTGCTGTCGTCTGCTGACTTCCTGGGCTGGGGATGGCGCGTAGCGTTCTGGTTGTCCGCGGTGATCGTCGTCGTCGGCTATTACATCCGCACCAAAGTCAGCGACGCCCCGATCTTCCTCGAAGCGCGTAAAGAAGTAGCCGTCGAAAAAAAGGGCTATGGCGTGGCCGAGGTGTTCCGCCGCTATCCCCGTAGTGTGTTTACCGCCATGGGCCTGCGCTTTGCGGAAAACATCCTGTACTACCTCGTGGTGACGTTCTCCATCACGTACCTGAAAGTGGTTGTCCAGACAGACACGTCACGGATCCTGCTCCTGCTCCTGGTTGCCCACTTCGTGCACTTCTGCGCCGTGCCGCTCGTCGGGAAGCTGTCGGACGCCTTCGGCCGCCGGCCCGTCTACCTGGCTGGAGCGATCCTGGGCGGCACCTGGGGGTTCTTTGCCTTCCCGATGATGGATACTGCGAACGACCTCATCATCCTTTCGGCGATTACCATCGGCCTGCTCTTCCACGCCCTGATGTACGCCGGACAACCTGCCATCATGGCTGAGATGTTCCCCACGCGGATGCGCTACTCCGGAGTGTCCCTTGGCTACCAGGTAACCTCCATTGTTGCCGGCTCGCTCGCCCCGATTATCGCAACATCCCTGCTGAACGCCTTCGGTTCCTCCACCCCGGTAGCCCTGTACCTTATGGGTGCCTGCCTGGTGACGGCGGTGGCCGTACTCGTGCTGAAAGAGACCCGCGGAATCTCCCTTCTCGACGTCGATGCCGCCGACGCCAGGGGAACAGCGGATCTGCTCGCAACCGGACGAAAGTAGCACCCGATGCGCGCGGCCATCCTGTATGCAGCAGTTCCGCCCGGCACCGTTCACACCCAGGCAAACACCCTGAGAATGGAGGAGCTCGAGCAACCGGAACCCCGCGGCGGCGAGATCGGTGTGGCCATTACGTGCTCGAGCCTTTGCCACTCTGACCTCTCAGTGGTGGACGGGTCGCGCGTCAGGCCGTTACCTATGGCCCTTGGCCATGAGGCGGTAGGCCGCGTGGCCGCCCTCGGGCCGGGTGTAACAGACGTCGACGTCGGGGATCACGTGGTGCTGGTGTTCGTCCCCAGCTGCGGATCGTGCCGCGCCTGCCTGGCGGGACGGCCGGCGCTCTGTCACCGCGCGGCGGAAGTCAACGGCTCCGGGGACCTTCTGCACGGAGACGCCTTACTGAGGACCGCCTCCGGAGAAAGGATCAACCATCACCTCGGGGTTTCGGCTTTCTCCGAATATGCCGTGGTGGCAAGGGAGTCCGCGGTCGTCATCCCCGACGACGTCCCTGACACCGTTGCAGCCATGTTCGGATGCGCGGTACTCACGGGAATGGGGGCTGTGCTTAACACCGCGGAAGTAACGCCTGGACAGTCGGTCGCCGTCGTCGGGCTGGGTGCAGTTGGCCTGTCAGCAGTAATGGCCGCCCGGTTGGCCGGCGCCGTGCACATCATCGCCATAGACCCGAACCGCGGAAAGCACCGGTTCGCCAGGGACTGCGGGGCGACAGCAGCCGGCACTCCTGAAGAGGCGGAAGGGCTCGTTGAGGAGGCGACCGGGGACGGCGTGGACGTGACCGTTGAGGCCGTCGGTTCGGCAGCGGTGATGGCCGCGTCCCTTGGCCTGCTGACCCGAGGAGGGGCCCTGGTGTCGGTCGGACTGCCGCATCCGTCGGCACAGCTGGCCGTTCCCGCATTGCAGTTCGCCGGGGCAGGGAAACGGCTGCTCGGTTCGTATATGGGGGATTCGGTCCCGGAACGTGACATCCCCCGCTACCTCGGTTTCTGGCGGGAAGGAAAGCTCCCGGTCGAACTGCTCCACACCGACACCAGACCGCTTGAGGAGATCAACGAGGGACTGGACGCCCTTGCTGCAGGCACTGTCATCCGGAGGCTCTTCCGGGCTTAGGCGCGCTGCAGGCGCGTCGCAGAAGGGAGTTGCCGGACCCGTCTTCAGAGCAGGGCAGCGAGGCCCCCTACACCGGGATTGTTGCTTGTCCTAGAGTGTTTTTATGGACAACGACGACGAGACTCTGGGCAGCGCTGTTCCGGAACCCGGAGCAGGAATGGACCGCGATCCAGAGGACTGGGTCACGGGTGATGAACCGATGACTGCGGCTCAGCGCAGCTATCTGGACACCTTGGCGAGGGAGGCCGGCGAAGAGATCCCGGCCAATATCAGCAAGGCAGAGGCCTCAAAGCACATCGACAGGCTGCAGAAGAAGAGCGGCCGGGTTTCGGGCGGCGACGTTGCCGGCGGCAAGAGGCCAAGGTAGCTTAGCCCTTCATGATCTCCGCCCGGCGGGCCATGTACTCCTCCATGGCGATCTCACCATTGCTGTATTGCTGATCCAGTTCAGCCAGTTTTCGTGCCCGGTATCCTTGGGGGGCCGACGGCGGCGGCGGGGTTTCAGGGGCGGAAGGCTGCTGGGGCTGTTGGCGGGACAGCCACTCCCGATACTCCGGGCTGTCCTCGAAAGGCACCTGACCAGGCTGACCGGGCTGGCCGGGAGCCTGGTAACCGCCGGGACCCTGATAGCCGCCCTGACCCTGGTAGCCATTTGGATCCTGATAGCCGTTTGGTCCTTGGAACGGTGGAACCTGAGGCGGTCCATACTGACCTTGGTTGCCGGGCTGGTTGCCTGGTTGGTCGAAGGCGCCGAAAGCTCCGTAGTAGTCCCGCTGGGTGTAACCGTCCCTGTATTGGTTGTTCTGGTTGTTCAGCGGGCCAGGGTACTGACCGTTGATGCCCTGATTCTGGTTCCGGCTGCCGGACCTGCGGAACAGGCGGATTGCCACGGGAACCAGGACCCCCAGGATGATAAGCAGGAAAAATGCGTCCACGACGTCACGCCTCTCAGATGTATTCCTTCCAGCTTAACGGCCGGGGAAAGCTACGCGTGCCGTGAGTCTTCGGTTGCAAGGGGGCCTTCACCCGAGCCCAGTGGCATGCCGGGTCCGAACACCGGGCCCGGAGTCGGCCGTTTGGCGGTGATTCCATCACCGGATGAGCGGTTCCGTAGTCGCCGCACAACCCAGGGGACAAAGTACTCCCTGGCCCAGACAAGATCGCCGGTCCGTGCCTCGCGCCAGCTGCGGGGAGGCAATGGTTTTGGCGCAAGCGGTTCCAGCGTGTGCTTGACGTTGAGTGCATCAAGGACCATGGCCGCTATGGTGTGGTGTCCCAGCGGTGAGAAATGCAGCCGGTCAGCGTCCCACATCTGCGGGTCATGCAGCTGCCGCAATGACCACATGTCGGCGATGACGGCATCGTGCCTCGCCGCCACCGTGCGGAGATTCTCGTTGTAGATGGCCACCTTGCTGCGGATCCTGCCCAACACCGAGGATCCTGTGTCCGGGCCGTTGAAAAGCACCACCGTGGCGCCGTCCATGCTGAGGATCTGGACCACTGAATCCAGCTTCTCCGCCAGGGCATCCGGATCGCCCCCGGGGCGGATGAGATCATTTCCCCCGGCTGAGAGCGTCACCAGGTCCGGCTTCAGAGCCAGGCAGGGGGCAAGTTGCTGATCCACGATCTGTTGAAGGAGGCGCCCCCGGACGGCCAGATTGGCGTAGGCGAAGTCCTCGTGTCCGCGGCTCAGTTCCTCGGCTACGCGGTCCGCCCAGCCTCGATGCCCGCCGGGATTGCCCGGTTCGGGATCGCCGATGCCTTCGGTGAACGAGTCGCCCATGGCTACGTAACGGCTCCAGGGATGCGGCTGGATGGGCTCTGGCTGGCTGGAGGCGGCTTGAATTTGGCTCACCTTCATATCCTGCCCTCCAGGTCCAAAGGTACGCCACCGTAGGTTGTTACTTATGGGTAACTGTAAGAATGGATCCATGACTTCAGCCGATAGCTTTCCCGCCCCTGTTGTTCTCTGGTCCAAGCCCCAAGAGGAGCGGGCCGGCAAGCCGCTCCTTGTTCTGTTGCACGGTTATGGTGCCAATGAGCAGGACCTGTCGAGCCTGGCGGAGATGCTGCCGGAGGAATTTGTTGTTGCATCCGTCAGGGCTCCGATAGCCATGGGGCCGGGTTTCACGTGGTTCCCGCTGACCGGATCGGTCGAATACTCACTCGACGCTGTGAAGATTGCCTCCTCCTATGTCCTTGACTGGCTCGACGGCGTCAAGGCCAACCATCCGTCCGTGACCCTGCTCGGGTTCTCCATGGGCATGGCCATGGCCACCACAATGCTCAGGCAGCGCCCCACGGACTTTGCCGCCATCGTCGGACTTTCAGGTTTTGTGGTGGATTCCGGCGACGATCCGGACTTCTTTGATCACGAGCTCGACGGCGGTGTGCCGATGTTCTGGGGCCGCGACCAGCAGGATCCGGTCATCACGCCGGACAAGATCGAATTCACCATGGGCTGGGTGCGCAAGCACGTAAAGCTCACCAAGGTGCTTTACACCGGAATGTGGCACGGGATCAACCAGCAAGAGATCGGCCACGTGTCCGAGTTCCTCACCCATGAGGTCCTGAACAAGTAGCCCGACAGCTAGCTGTCGGGGTCGTACCCGAACTCGCGGAGCTCCTGTGAGCAACGACAGGCCACCGCGATCTTCCTCGCCCACTCGACAGCGTCCTCGCGGGTGGGCAGCTCCAAAACGGTGAACCCACCGTTGATTTCGAAGCCCGGATAGGTCTCGGTGCTCACAGATCCGTCGGGGGAGACCAGCAAGGGATCGACTTCCTCGTTGATCCCGCCGCCGAATATGTAGACGCCCGCGGCCTTCGCCTCCGCGATCACAGCGTGGGATTCGGCGAAGACAATCGGGAACTCCTCGTCGGTGAGCACCATGGCTTGGCTTGGGAAGGAGATGAGGTATTTGGTCATGACTCGATGGTGCCCCCGTGGCTGGCGCAATGTCACCAACGTCCGAAGTGAATGCACAAGCGAACGCAGCTAAATGTCGGAAGGCGCGATGATCTGGACCGTGTGTCCGTTAACGGTGACGGTGTCCCCATCGTGGAGCTGGCGGCCCCGCCGGTCGTCGATTTCCCCATTGACCTGCACGAGGCCGTTCTTGATCAGCTCCGTAGCCTGCACCCCGTCCTCCACCAGGTTGGCAAGCTTCAGCAGCTGGCCGAGGCGGATCATCTGGTCACGGATGGGAATCTCTTCAATCTCCGGGTTGCTCATACAAGCAATAATGCCTGACGTAGGGTGGATCCGGTGACTCCCGTTCCCCGCCTTCCCCTTGCCGCAGGACTGCCGTTGGCTGTTGCCGCCGGACTGGCCATTCCCCTCCAAGGCCGGATTAACGGGGCACTGGGCACGAAACTGGATGACGGCATTGCAGCAGCGACGGTGAGTTTCACCACAGGACTGGTGCTGATGCTGGTCATTTGCCTGATCCTGCCCAAGGGAAGGGCCGGCCTCGCACAGATCCTTCCGGCTGTGAAGGAACGCCGCTTTCCACCCATCTATGTCATGGCCGGAAGTATTGGTGCCCTGTTTGTGTTTGCCCAGTCATTGACCATCGGGCTGCTCGGTGTAGCCCTGTTCACCGTGGCCACGGTAACGGGCCAGACCCTCAGCGGGCTCCTCGTGGACAGGCTGGGGATCGGGCCGGCAGGAAAGCGGTCCGTCACCGGTATCAGGATCCTGGGCTCCCTGCTCACAATTGCAGCCGTGTGCTGGGCGGTATCGCCACGGTTTGGGGCACCGACGGCTGCGGCCACAGGCCCGGCAGGGCCGGGTGCAGACGCGGGATTGAGTGAACCAAGCCAACTGCTCCTACCCCTGCTGCTCCCTGTACTGGCAGGCTTCTTCATAAGTTTCCAGCAGGCGATGAACGGCACTGCCACCGCCCACTACGGCACGCCCCTGGCTGCCACGCTGGTTAACTTCATTTCCGGCACCGTGGTGTTGTGGCTGGCATGGCTGGTGAAGCTTGCTGTCCTGGGTGCAGGCAATGCGCTGCCTGCAGAGTGGTGGTACTACCTTGGCGGTCCGATGGGGTGCATCTTTATCGGGCTCGGGGCACTGTTGGTCCGCAGCCTCGGAGTGCTGGTGACGGGGCTGGGGATGATCGCCGGCCAACTCCTGGGGTCCCTTGGGTTGGACGTGGCCTTCCCTACCCCCGGAACGGTGATAGCCCTCCCTGCAGTCCTTGGCACACTCCTTACGCTCGGTGCGATTGTCCTGGCCACGCTGCCATGGCCGCGGGGGATACTCAGAAGGTAGGTCCCCGGGTCGCCACTGGGCGAGCCATCACGCCGGGAGGCCGGTAGTCTAGGAAACGCAGCTTTTCTGCACAGCTTTCCCGCGCACCCAACCATGCAGCACTGAATGTCGTTTTGAGGGCTCAGAACAGCATCCACTGCTACTTGGTTGGGGACTGTGAATCATGCACCGCCCCGCCTGGCAACCAGCCGGGGATACGGGGCCAGACCACGCGGACCGCACCCAGCGGCCTGTAGAAATTGGAGTTACCACCATGGCAGCAAAATCCGTCCTCGACCAGATCATTTCCCTCGCCAAGCGCCGGGGATTCGTTTTCCAGGCCGGTGAAATCTATGGTGGCTCCCGTTCAGCGTGGGACTACGGGCCCTTGGGTGCAGAGCTGAAGGAAAACATCAAGCGCCAGTGGTGGCAGTCAGTGGTCCGCGGCCGTGAGGACGTCGTCGGCCTGGACTCCTCCGTGATCCTGCCCCGCCAGGTATGGGAAGCGTCCGGCCACGTCGACGTATTCTCAGACCCCCTTGTGGAATGCCTCTCCTGCCACAAGCGCTACCGGGCTGACCACCTCGAAGAAGAGTACGAGGAAAAGAAGGGCCGCCCGGCCGAGAACGGCCTGAAGGACATCGCCTGCGCCAACTGCGGCACACGCGGCCAGTGGACGGAGCCGCAGGAATTCTCCGGCCTCCTCAAGACCTACCTGGGCCCCGTGGCAAACGAGGAAGGCCTTCACTACCTCCGCCCGGAAACCGCCCAGGGTATCTTCGTGAACTTCAGCAACGTGCTCACTACTTCGCGCAAGAAGCCGCCGTTTGGCATTGGCCAGATCGGCAAGTCCTTCCGCAACGAGATCACGCCCGGAAACTTCATCTTCCGTACCCGCGAGTTCGAGCAGATGGAAATGGAATTCTTCGTGGAGCCAGGCACTGACGAGCAGTGGCACCAGTACTGGATGAAGGAACGCATGTCCTGGTACACCGAGCTGGGTATCCGGGAGGAAAACCTCCGGTTCTTCGAACACCCGCTGGAAAAGCTCAGCCACTACTCCAAGGGCACCACGGACATCGAATACCGCTTCGGCTTCCAGGGTTCAGAGTGGGGCGAGCTGGAAGGCATCGCAAACCGCACGGACTTCGATCTCTCCACCCATGCCAAGGCCTCCGGCCAGGACCTCAGCTACTTCAACCAGGCCACCAACGAGCGCTACACGCCGTACGTGATCGAACCCGCTGCCGGCCTGACCCGCTCCTTTATGGCGTTCATGATCGACGCCTACACGGAGGACGAGGCCCCCAACGCCAAGGGCGGCGTCGATGTCCGAACAGTGCTCAGGCTCGATCCCCGCCTCGCTCCCGTGAAGGCTGCCGTTCTTCCGCTGAGCCGCAACGAGGATCTGTCCCCGAAGGCCAAGGACCTTGCGGCCCAGCTGCGCCGGAACTGGAACATCGAGTTCGACGACGCCGGCGCCATCGGCCGCCGTTACCGCCGCCAGGATGAGATCGGCACACCGTTCTGCATCACTGTGGACTTCGATACCCTCGAGGACCAGGCAGTCACCATCCGTGAACGCGACACCATGAGCCAGGACCGTGTTTCGCTCGACAAGGTGGAGGCCTACCTCGCAGCCCGGCTGGTAGGCGCCTGAGTATGGCCATTGAGTACAGGGAATGGCGCGACGGAGACGACCTCGCGCTGCTGGAAATCTGGGGAGACCCCGAAACTGTCCAGGCTGGACAGTTCCGGGGAACGCTCGCGCCGTCAGGAAATGCTCCGTGGCGCCGCTGCATTGTGGCCGAAGACGTCGTTGACGGCGTCGCCATTCCGGTGGCGGCAGGCGTGGTGCACGAAGCGTCCCTCCACCCTGAACGGCTCTGGGCCTACATTGAGGTTGCCCGGGACCACCGGCGGGAGGGCGTAGGCTCCACCCTGCTGACCATGCTGCGGCACGAAGCAAAGGCGGCGCCGTCGGGCGTTTCCAAACTGCGCTGCAAGGTGGAGCCGGGCACGCCGGGCGCAGCTTTTGCCGCCCAGGCCGGGCTCACTCCGATCCAGCGCTCGCAGCTGATAGTGGTGGAACCGGCAGCCCTGAAGCTCCCGGTGTTCGGGGACGGTTCAGAGGAAGCAGCGTCGGAACGGGTGGAGGACCTGGCCACTGGTTCCGTGGAGCTCAGCGACGTGGTCGGCCGATATTACACAGCTGTCCACGACTGGGACAGCCCGGGGGACCTCGCCGTTTCTACCGTCCAGCGGCTTTTCCTGGATGACCTTAGCGGAGCGCACGGTGCCATTGTGCTGAGGGCTCCCAAGGCCAGCGCCTTCGGGGCCGGCGTACCTGCGAGCAGGAAAGGCAAGCTGCTGGCCTTCGCCATCAGTTATGCGCAGGGCACCGCAGAACCCGGGCAGCCTGCGCAGCCGTCCGACGTCTTTCTGGGCCATGATCCGCAGCTTGCTCCGGATGAGGCACAGGCGGCAGTTCGTGACTTGTTGGCCCTTATTGCCTACCAGTACCCGGTCCTGCTGGAACTGGATGACTCAATGACTGCCCTGCGCGCCGTCGTCGAACCCCTGTTGGAATCGGGCAAGGCCCGCCGGCAGGGCGTCGAGACTTTCGTCGTCTCGGACTGATCGGTTCCGGGGGGCCACTGCACCTCACGTAGAGTTGAAGATATGAGGTCGAACTGCTGATGGGATCAGGACACTCGCACGGCCACACAGAGCATTCAGAGCTGACGCCGGAAGCCATCGCTTCCAGGCGGCGGGCGAACTGGCTCCTTGCGGCAGTCCTCGTTCCCCTGACCCTGCTCACGCTGGCCGCCATGGTGATGATGTGGCCCTCCGGCAGCAAGGAGGGGTTGACCCTCGCCAGCCCTTACACAGCTGCCCCCGGAGTCACGTTTGATACCGGCAAAATCCAGCGGGTGGTGGTGGAATCCTGCACTCAGGCCCCCGCCAGCAGCGGACAAGAGAACAGCGGACAGCAGGGCACAGGGGAGCAGAGCGGCGCTCAGCCGTCCCAGCAAGGATCCGACTGCACCTTTGCCTACACCGAGCCTGATAAAGGCGGGAATCCCGTCAAGGTGGTCATCAACCCCGACGTCGTGAAGTCCCACGGCGTCAAGGTGGGTGACAATATCCGCTACCTCAACCTCTCCAACGCCCAGGGCGCCTCGTCCTCGCAGGGTGCACCGGCCTACATCTTCGTTGACTTCGTCCGCACCCTGCCCATCATCCTGCTTGCGATCCTCTACGCGGTGGTCGTAGTGGCGGTGGCACGCTGGCGGGGGCTCCGGGCCCTGGTGGGACTCGTTGGAGCCTACGCCGTTCTTGTCGCTTTTATGCTCCCGGGGCTGGTCGAGGGCAAGCCGCCGCTCCTTTTGGCGCTGGTTGGTTCCACGGTGATTATGATCGGGGTGCTGTACTTTGCCCACGGTTTCTCGGCCAGGACATCGACGGCACTGTTGGGCACCATCTTCGGACTGGTGATCACCGCGCTGTTGGCGGCCTGGGCCACTGATGCCGCCAACCTCGCCGGAGTGGGCAGTCACGATGCCGCCACCCTGAGCAATGTTTCGGCCAACATCTCCATCTCCGGAATCATCCTTTGCGGGCTCATTATCTCCGGACTGGGCGTGCTCAACGACGTCACCATCACCCAGTCCTCGGCTGTCTGGGAGCTCTACGAACTGGCACCGGAGACCAGTGCGCGCAAACTCTTCTCCTCGGCCATGCGGATCGGCCGGGATCACATCGCCTCCACCGTGTACACCATCGCCTTCGCCTATGCGGGCGCGGCCCTGCCAACCCTCATCATCGTAATGCTCTACAACAGGCCCCTGGGCGAAGCGCTCACCAGCGCCGAGCTCTCCGAGGAAGTCATCAGGACTCTCGTCGGCTCCGTCGGCCTGGTGCTGGCCATCCCGGTCACGACTCTTATCGCCGTCCTCGTTGTTAAAGCCACCGGGATAAGGGCAGCGGGCGTTACGGACGCAGGCATCCTGCCAGCTTCACGGGCGGGCTCCCCGGCCATAGAGCCCGACGACGTCGAGGACACCGGCGCGCTGGCAGCGGCTGCAGCGGTGGCCCGCGGCGATACGACACGAAACTCTGGAGAGACAGCAGCACCTGGCACGGCAGTGCCTGGAACAGCATCACCACCTGGTACACCGCGGGACGCCGGTGCAACAGAGGGAACCCGGAGGGGTAGGCGGGCGGCCGAACGGCCCTGACCGGGCAGCATTCCGCTCCCCAAAGTTTTCTTCTGCCAGGTGCACACGCTGCAGCCCGATTTGCCCCGCTTTGAGACAATGGACGGGTGACTGTTGTAGCAACGCCTCCCGCCCCCAAGCTGGAACTCCCTCCGCTGAAACTTGGCCCCATCACGGTGGACACCCCCGTGGTGCTGGCCCCCATGGCCGGAATCACCAACACCGCGTTCCGCCGGCTCTGCCGTGAATACGGCGGCGGGCTGTACGTAGCGGAGATGGTCACTTCCCGCGCCCTCGTGGAGCGTACTCCGGAATCGCTGCGCATCATCTCCCACGACGACGATGAGAAAGTCCGTTCCGTTCAGCTCTACGGCGTGGACCCCGTAACCGTGGGGCAGGCAGTGCGGATGCTCGTCGAAGAAGACCGCGCTGACCACATCGACCTGAACTTCGGCTGCCCTGTGCCCAAGGTGACCCGGCGCGGCGGGGGAGCAGCCCTGCCCTGGAAAATCGACCTGTTCACCTCGATCGTCCAGACAGCTGTGCGCGAAGCCTCCAAGGGCGATGTTCCCTTGACCATCAAGATGCGCAAAGGCATAGACGAGGACCACCTGACGTACCTCGACGCCGGCCGGATTGCCCGCGATTCAGGTGTCGCCGCCGTCGCTCTTCACGGCCGTACCGCGGCCCAGTTCTATTCGGGGCAGGCCGACTGGTCAGCAATTGCCCGCCTGCGCGAGGCGCTGCCGGACATTCCGGTCCTGGGTAACGGCGATATCTGGTCCGCCGAAGATGCGGTCCGCATGGTCCGCGAGACCGGAGTGGACGGTGTGGTGATCGGCCGGGGCTGCCAGGGCCGGCCGTGGCTCTTCGGGGACCTCATGGCTGCCTTCGAGGGCAGCGACGAACGCCACAAGCCAGGCCTGCGTCAGGTGGCCGAAGGCGTCTATCGGCACGCGGAACTGATGATCGAGACGTTCGACGACGAATACAAGGCGCTCCGGGAAATCCGCAAGCACATGGCCTGGTACTTCAAGGGCTACGTCGTGGGCAGCGAACTCCGCACCAAGCTGGCAACCGTGCCCACGCTGGAGGTGTTGCGCGGGATACTGGACCAGCTGGACCTCGATTCCCCTTACCCCGGCGTGGACGCAGAGGGTCCCCGTGGCCGTGCAGGCTCACCCAAACAGCCTTCCCTGCCAAAGGACTGGCTGCAGGACCGCTGTATGGACGCCGACCAGTCGCGGGACATCTCCGCAGCGGAACTGGACGTCTCTGGTGGCTGAAACCAGGACGACAGCCCCTGTCCTTCCCGGCTATGAAGCCCACGACTTTGCCCGCTGGGTAGAGGAACCGCCCAAAAACACCTACCGCTCGGATTTCGAACGGGACCGGGCACGCGTCCTGCACTCCTCGGCCTTGCGCAGGCTCGGAGCGAAGACGCAGGTGGTCGCCCCGGACACCGACGACTTCGTCCGGACCCGGCTCACGCATTCCCTTGAGGTGGCACAGGTGGGCCGCGAGCTTGGCCGGGCCCTTGGCTGCGACCCCGACGTCGTGGACACCGCATGCCTCAGCCACGATCTGGGCCACCCTCCCTTCGGCCACAATGGCGAATCTGCGCTTAATGAAATGGCGCACTCCATCGGCGGATTTGAAGGAAACGCGCAGACCCTGCGGCTCCTGACCCGGCTGGAGCCCAAAGTGCTGGATGCGGAGGGAAGGCCCGCTGGCCTGAACCTCACGCGTGCCAGCCTTGATGCCGCCGCCAAATACCCCTGGTCCGCCCTTGAAGCGCCGGTGATCCATGGGCAGCGGACCAGCAAGTTCGGCGCTTACGAGGACGACCTGCCCATCTTCAACTGGATCCGCGACGACGCCCCGGAACGGCGCTCATGCCTTGAAGCGCAGGTCATGGATCTCGCCGACGACATCTCCTACTCCGTCCACGACGTCGAGGACGCCATCGTTGCCGGCCACTTCCAGCTGCGCTGGATGGACAACCCCGACCATCGGGCCCGCGTAGTTGGTTACGCGAAGCAGTGGTACCTGCCCCACAACGATCCAGAAGCCATCGACGCCGCCCTGGCCCGCCTTGAGGCAACCTCAGTGTGGGTCCGGGAGGCAGACGGCAGCCGCAAGGCCATGGCCGCGCTGAAGGATATGACCAGCCAGCTGATCGGGCGCTTCTGCCAAAGCGCCCTGGAGACTACCCGTGCCGTCTACGGTCCCGAGGATCTGACCCGGTACAACGCCGAGCTGATCGTGCCGGATGAGACAGTGATGGAAATCGCGGTCATGAAAGGACTGGCCACCACCTTTGTGATGACCACAGAGCACCGCCAGCCCATCTACGAGCGCCAGCGGGAAGTGCTCCATGCCCTCGTCACGGAACTCAACGCCAGCGGCGACCGGCACCTCGAGCCCATGTTTGCTGCCGATTGGCGGGACGCGGACGACGACGGCGCCAGGCTGCGCGTGGTCATCGACCAGGTGGCTTCCCTGACAGACGGCTCCGCGCTCGCGATGTATGAACGGCTCGTGGGCAGCCTGCCCTCGCTTTGGTAACCCGGCCGGCAAAGGCTGTTCCGGCGTCGAACGCCGCCTCCGGCCAAAGGCTGACGGACCCTCGTACTAGGATGACTCTGTGGCCGGCCTGATCAAACGCGAAGACATTGACGAGGTCCGGCAGCGCACGGACATCAAGGAAGTCGTGGACGGCTACGTGACCCTCAAGGGCGCTGGCATGGGCACCTTCAAAGGCCTCTGCCCTTTCCACGACGAGCGTTCGCCGTCCTTCACGGTGCGGCCGCAAGTTGGCAGGTACCACTGCTTCGGCTGCGGTGAAGACGGGGACGTTATCGCGTTCGTGCAGAAGCTGGACCATTCGACGTTCCAGGAAGCCGTCGAAAAGCTGGCAGCCCGTATCGGCTTCGAACTCCGGTACGAGGACGGTGGGACCGGGCCGAACCGCGAAGAAGTGGGCAAACGGCAACGGCTCCTGGACGCGCACAAGATAGCGGACGAATTCTTCCGGGGGCAGCTCCTGACCACCGGCGCGGCCGAGGGGCGTAAATTCCTCCAGACCCGTGGCTTCGACCGCGCGGCCGCCGAGCACTTCGGCGTCGGCTATGCCCCGCAGGGCTGGGACGCCCTGCTGAAACATCTGCGCGGGCGGGGCTTCACGGATCCGGAGCTGAAACTGACGGGCATGTTTTCCGAAGGCGGGCGCGGAATCTACGACCGCTTCCGGGGACGCCTCATCTGGCCCATCAGGGACATCGCCGGCGACACCATCGGTTTCGGTGCCCGCAAGCTGTACGAGGACGACCAAGGCCCCAAGTACCTCAACACCCCTGAAACCACCCTCTATAAGAAGTCCCAGGTTCTTTACGGGATCGACCTCGCCAAGCGCAATATCGCCAAAGAGCGCCAACTGGTGGTGGTGGAGGGCTACACGGATGTGATGGCCTGCCACCTCGCGGGCATCGCGACCGCCGTGGCCACCTGCGGAACGGCTTTCGGCACTGACCACATCAAGATTGCCCGCAGACTGCTGTCCGACGACGGCAGCGGCGGGGAAGTAATTTTCACGTTCGACGGCGACGCTGCCGGGCAGAAGGCGGCGCTGCGCGCCTTCGAGGAGGACCAACGGTTCGTTGCCCAGACCTTCGTGGCTGTGGAGCCAACAGGGGCCGACCCTTGTGACCTCCGCCAAACGAAGGGTGATGCCGCAGTCCACGCACTGGTTCAGTCGCGGAGACCCCTGTTCGAATTCGCCATCCGAAGCACCCTTAAGCAATTTAACCTGGACACCGTGGAGGGGCGGGTGCAGGGCCTCCGGGCATCGGCTCCGGTGGTGGCGGCCATCCGGGATGCCTCAACGCGCACGGGCTACTGCCAGGCTCTTACAGGCTGGCTGGGAATGCCGGATCCCAATGAAGTCCTGCGTGTGGTCAATGCGGCCGCGAAACAAGGACTGCAGCCGTCACAGGGGCCAGGTGTGGCTGCGTCCACCCCATCCGGAGTCGTGCCCTCCTTCAACCGTCCGGATCCCAGGGATCCCGTCGCGTCCATGGAACGGCAGGCCCTGGAAGTCGCGGTCCAGGAACCCGGGATGCTCGAGGGCGAAACCTGGCAGCGTTTCACCGATGCCAGGTTCTCAACCCCCGCCTACCTTGCAGTTCACGAGGCAATCCGTGCCACTGGGCTGGGATTCGCAAGTGACCCCGTCCGGTGGGTGGAGCAGTTGCGCCAGGAGGTTCCCGAGCCGCTGCGTCCGCTGGTGTCCGAGCTCGCCGTCGTGCCTCTGCCCGCCAGCACGGCAGAGGGCGTGCAGAAGTACTGCAAAGACATCCTGGCGCGTCTCTTTGAACTGCAGATCACCAGGGTCAAGGCTCAGAAGATGGGCCAGCTGCAACGGCTGGACGCATCAGCTGACCCGGAGGAGTTCCAGCGGCTGAACCGGGAACTCATGCAGCTCGAGATGGAGCGCCGGGCGCTGCGGGCTGAGGCGTGAAACTGTTCCAATTTCGTTTCCACGGCCAGTGTTTGCTAGGCTTATAGCCGCTTCATTCCTCCTTAGCTCAATTGGCAGAGCATTCGACTGTTAATCGAAGGGTTGCTGGTTCAAGTCCAGCAGGAGGAGCGCACAGCCTCCGTCCGGACTCTTCGGACGGAGGCTTTTTCGTACCCCGGTGGGGTATTTGTCCCTGCAGGGCTCTCGATTTCCCATAGGGGCAAAAGCTTTGCTAATGTCGTACCTGCTTCCTTCCTCCTTAGCTCAATTGGCAGAGCATTCGACTGTTAATCGAAGGGTTGCTGGTTCAAGTCCAGCAGGAGGAGCGCACAGGTCCCGCAGCAGGTGAAAACCCGCTGCGGGACCTTTTTTATTAGCTTCTGTCAACCGGTTTTTCGGAGATTGAGGGATTCCCGCGAATGCCGGCCGTATGGAGAGATTCAGACAAAGTCCATCTCAACCTGCAAAAACCGCTCTGCCTCGGCTACGGCAGCATGGAAGGCTTCGTCTTCGGTGGGGGACTCCCGCGGTTTCCGCGGATGCCATTCATGCGGGGCGGAGTGGACGCGGGTGAAGCCGGCGTTGGGCGGTGCGTAGAAGATCCCGAAACGCTGGACGGGCCACTCCGGGGATGTTTCAGGTGCTACCAGGAGCGCGGCGTTGAATGCTGGATTGAACCATTGGGCAATGGGGCGCCGACGGTCCTCTGTAAAAAGTCCCGCAGCATAAAGAGCAGCCGATTGGGGACTTGTTTGGCTGCACAGCCGTTCCCACCACAGTGGCAGGATCCCGGTGTCGCACCGCTGCCACGTGGCCGGAAGAGAACGACGATCCCGCCAGTTCGGCATAGCACAACTTTATCGCGCATCGGGGCGCAGGGACTACTGGTGGAGCGGACTACTCGCGGTTCCAGGGTCCCGGGTTTACCCGATAGAGCAAGGCCGATCCCACCACTGCACCCAGGATGATTCCGAGGGCGAGGTTCCCCATCATCCGCCCCACAAAGAAGCCGGCCACGCCACCCAACAGCGCTCCGAGAAAGAGCCCGCGCCCGTTGCGGTGCAGATTTTGAGCCATGCTTTCAGCCTACCCGTGGATGGAAGGGACAGTCCGGGGCCGTACCACCAGCCAGAGGGCCGCAGCGGCAAGCAGAATGCAGCCAGCCTGGACTGCTCCCATGGGCGTGGCCGAATCCACGCCGAGGGCGCCCACTACGGGAGAGATGATACCGGCGAGCATGAAGGTGGCGGCACCGAGCAGAGAGGCAGCAGTCCCCGCCTGGGCGCCATGATTGGCCAGGGCAAGGACTTGAACGGACGGAAAGGTGAAGCCGGTGCCCAGGATGTAGAACCACAGTGGCACCAGGACGCCCCACAGGCCGAATCCCAACTGGTCGAAGAGAACGATCAGCAGGGCCATAAGAAACATCCAGGCAGTGGAGCAGGCGAGGATCCACTGCGGCGGGACGTTTTTTATGAGGCGTGAGCTTGTCTGCACCCCTGCGACAATTGCCAGCGAGTTGATGCCGAAGAGCAGGCCGTACTCCTGCGGGCTGAAACGGTAAACGTCCTGGAAGAGGAAGGGCGAGCCGGAAAGGTACGCGAAGAGTCCCGCGAAGTTCAGGCCTCCCACCAGCAACAGCCCAACGAAGATCCTGTCGGAGAACAACAGCTTGTAACGCTGTCCTGCGGTCAGGCCGGATCGTCCGCGGGCCTCGGACGGCAAGGTCTCGCGCACCAGGAAGATCGCAGCCACGACCACCACCGTGCCGTAGCCCGCCAGGAAGACAAAGATGCCGGGCCACGGCATCACGAGCAGCAGCTGCGAACCGATAACCGGTGCCAGGATCGGCGCCAGACCATTGACCAGGGCCATCCGTGAAAACATCCGCACCATGGCATATCCGCTGAAGAGGTCACGGACCATGGCCATCGCCACTACTCCGCCTCCGGCCGCACCCACTCCCATGAGGACACGGAAGATTCCCAGGCTGGTGATGTCAGTAGAGAGCGCTGCGCCCACCGATGCGGCAATATGCAGTGTCGTGGCAATAATGAGCGGAAGCCTGCGGCCGAACTTGTCGCTGAAGGGACCAACCACCAGCTGGCCCAGGGCAAACCCCACAGTCGTGCCCGTAAGCGTCAGCTGAACCGCCGCCTCAGAAACCCCGAGGCTGGCCTCCAGCGCAGGGAAAGCCGGGAGGTACAGGTCCACTGTGAAGGGACCCAGGGCAGTGAGGGCACCGAGCAGCAGAATGTACAGGATCTTCCGGCGGCGGCTTAGGAAATCGCCCGGAGTGGGGGAAATAGTCACGGAAGTCAATCCTAGGGCCCTGAGAAAACTTCTACAGCGTTGGAGGACGCGCGGCGCGCTGCCGCCCCAAGCCCGTCAACACCCTGAATGATAGTTTTGACAACGGGGGATGCGGTTAGTGGCGTCGGCCCGGCACCCAGCGATAGCGGAACGAAGATGGAACCAGTTAGGCGGTACCGATGAGCGGACGTCACAGCGGCCGGACAAGCAACGGGCTGCGCCTCACCGCGCTGCCCAAAACCCTGAGGCTTGTCATCAGGCTCTTGCCACGCCAGATCAACGATGAGATCGCCTTGGCCAAGGTGGAGATCAAGCGTAAAGGCATTCAACTTGGCACGGCGGCTGCTTTCTTCGCCGTGGCATTGGTTTTCGCCGCCTTCCTGCTGACAGGACTTATTGTTGCAGCCATTATGGGCCTGGCAACCATCATGCCCGCCTGGCTCGCGGCCCTGATCGTCTGCGCGGTCTTCCTTCTGATCACCCTCATAGGAGCCCTGATGGGCCTCCGCAAGTTCAAGAAGGCCATGCCCTTGCTGCCCGAAGAAACCATTCGCGGATTCAAGCACGATCTCGGCGTGGTCAAGGAGGGCTCGGACTTTGATGCCAGCATCCTTGATCCTTCCTCGGAGCAGGCCAAGGCCGCCAAGGCCGAAAAGGACGCGAAGGCCGCCATGGCCAAGGCGGAGAAGGAAGCAAAGGCTGCTGCCGAACCCGATCTTGCTCCCGCCCCCACCGAAGCCGAGCTGCGCCGCCGCCTGACTCAGCGCCGTCATCATCTCACCGGGGTCCGGGACGATCTCGGCGAAGAACTCGACGTCAAGGTGCAGGGCCAGGCCCTGCTTAATGGAGCCCAAGCCATGCTGAAGGACGGGCAGGCCGCAGTTGGAGGCCGGATCGCAGCCCTCACGGAAGCGGCGTCAGCCTCGATTCCCAAGGGGAGCTCAGGCAAGCCGGAATTGCGCTGGAAGCCTCTCGCCGCCTTCGCCGCCTCCGCCGCCGTTTTTCTGGTTCTGCTGCGGAAACTGTTCAAGAGTTAGGACCCTGAGCTGAGCTCAGCCACAACGCCGTTGCCGGCATCGAAAGGGTGAACGGATGAAGTTTATCGGCGCTGGTGCCCGGCCGGGTCAGCCGCAGGTCGATCACGACCTGATCTTCACCGTCCCCAATATCCTTACCGTCCTGCGCTTTATGGGTGTGCCTCTCTTCGTCTGGCTCGTGCTTGCCCGAAAGGAATACGGCTTCGCCGTGCTTGTCCTGGCGATCATGGGCAGCACCGACTGGATCGACGGGTATATCGCCCGGCGCTTCAACCAGACGTCCAGGCTCGGGCGCATTCTCGATCCGATGGCTGACCGTCTGGCCCTGATCTCAGTTGCGGTCACCCTGGTCATAGCCGGAGTGGTGGAGTGGTGGTACCTCACCGCATTGCTGGTTCCGGACGCCGTCCTGCTGTCAGCTTCCCTGTTCTATTTCGGGAACCACCCCGATCTTCCCGTCAGCCGTATCGGCAAGATCCGTACAGCCCTGTTGTTGGTGGGCACGCCTTTGCTGGTACTGTCCAAACTGCCCATCCCCCTGACGGAGGTGTACTTCGTCATCGCCTGGGTATTTTTGGGATTTGGACTTCTAGGGCATTGGGTGGCTGCCTTCAACTACTTCCGGGCCATCGTCAGGAAAGGCAAAATGCAAAGCGCCGACGACGGCGGACGTCACTGATGGTATGGCTGGCGGTTTTCCTTGCGGTACTGGGAGCCTTTTTTCTGGCTTTCGGCGCACAGCGGCAGGGGAGCGCGGTCAAAGCCGACACGGGCGGGCTTGCCTTGAGCTCGAACGGGTTCCTGCGACTGCTCCGTAACCCCCGCTGGGTATTCGGGCTGCTCCTGTTAGTGGCGGGAATGGCGATGAACTCCATTGCCCTCGTAACTGCACCACTCACCGTTGTCCAGCCCATCGGGGCAATCGCCCTCGTGATCACCACTGTGGTCAACGCCCGTGACCAGGGCATCAGCATCAACCGGGCCACGGTGGTGGCCATTTCGGCGTGTGTGACAGGGTCCGCGCTGTTCGTTCTCCTGGCCGTCAACGTGACCCAGGAAAACCATCATGTGAGTTCCGACGACGAACTCACCATCGTGCTCCTCCTCGCTCTCGCCGTGGGCATCTTCGGATCCCTGGCAGCCATGTTCAGGCACCGGATGAGCGCTTTTGTGTACATCATCGGAGCAGGCGTCCTGTTCGGCTTCGTGGCCGTCCTGACGCGCATCATCGGCAAGCACCTTCTCGATCCGAACGGGCTGGGACTGCTCAACGTGCCGTGGTACTCGGTTGTGGCAATCGTCGCCGCCGGAGGGCTGGGTTCCTGGTTCGTCCAGAGCGCTTATTCCGGCGGGCCACCGGACCTGGTGATTGCCGGACTTACTGTGGTGGACCCGATTGTGGGGATTGCGATTGGCATCGCTATCCTCGGCGAACTGAGGCCGGATGTCCACGCCGTGATGGCCATTTCGATGGGTACCGCGGCAACCCTTGCTATCGTGGGAGTGATAGCCCTTTCCAGGCACCATCCCGAGGTCACGAAGCGCAAGAAGGACGCGCGGAAGGCCGCGGGGCGGGTCCAGTAGGGCGCTCAGCCGACCAGACTCAGCCGGCAACCGGTGCCTTAGGCACCGGGCACCCTGCACGGAACAGCGGCTGCCGCTGTCCTCAACGTGAACACCAGGAGCTTTCCACGTGACAATGCCCGATAGCCAAGAAGCGCCCGACAGCCAGGATCCGCTCACCATCCTGATCGCCGCGGATACTTACCCGCCCCACATCAATGGAGCTGCGCAGTTCGGCTACCGCCTGGCCAAAGGCATGACCGGACGCGGGCACAACGTGCATGTGCTGGCCTGCCGGCAGGACAAGGGCTCCAGCTACACCGAGTTCCGGGACGAGGCGACGGTCCACAGGCTGCGCTCCCACAAGGTGCCCACCCACGAATACTTCCGGATCTGCTTCCCTTGGGAGATCAAGAAGGAAATCAGCCTCCTGTTCGACAAAGTGCAGCCGGACGTCGTCCACATCCAGAGCCACTATATGATCGGCGAGCACGTGCTCTACGAAGCCGTGAAGAGGGGCATCAGGGTGGTGGCCACCAATCACTTCATGCCGGAGAACCTCAACCCTTTCATGCCGTTCCCGCAGTGGTTCAAGGACATCATCGGGCGCATTTCCTGGAAGGACATGGGCAAGGTCATGGGCAAGGCAGACGTGGTTACCACTCCCACGCCGCTGGCAGCCAAGGCCATGCACCAGCACGCCTTCCTGCGGAAGGTCCTTCCCCTCTCCAACGGCATTGATTCAGCAGCCTACGAGCTCCAGCCGGGGGAAGTCCTGGAGCCAAATCCAGCGCTCACCGTGGTGTTCGCCGGTCGGCTGGCCGAAGAGAAGCATGTGGATGTGCTGATCGATGCTGTGGCAAAGACTCCCGCTGAGCTGAACGTGCACCTCCAGATAGTGGGCGGCGGCGAAGTCAGGCCGGCGCTTGAGGCGCAGGTGGAGCGCCTTGGCCTGAAGGGCAGGGTGACCTTCCTGGGCCTGGCGAGCGACGCAGAGCTCAGAGAGGCCTATATCAAGGCAGACCTTTTCTGCATGCCCGGTACCGCCGAACTGCAGTCCCTGGTCACCCTCGAGGCGATGTCGGCTTCCACTCCCGTTGTGCTGGCAGATGCAATGGCTTTGCCACACCTGGTCAACGACGGCGAAAACGGCTACCTCTTCCGGCCCAATGACAGCAGTGACCTCGCGGCGAAGATAACCCAGGTCTTCAGCCTCCCGGCCGAAGACCGGGCCATGATGGGCAAAGCGAGCCGCTCCATGGTGGAACCCCACAGCATCGACGGCGTCCTGCAGAAATTTGAAGGTCTGTACCGGGGCGCCAGCTACGACGACATCCAGCTCTGACGACACCCCGGGTTCGCGTGGCGTGGGCCCCACGCGTGCTCGACTACTATTGTTAGAGTGTTTTGGCCCCGGGCGCGGTCCTGTCTGGACGGTGCCGCCGGGCGCATGGGGCTATAGCTCAGCTGGTTAGAGCGCGGGACTCATAATCCTAAGGTCCTCGGTTCAAGTCCGAGTAGCCCTACTGTTTGAACAGTATTTGAACAACACACGGGAGCCGTGGCTGATGGTGAAACCTCAGCCACGGCTCCTTTGTTTTTGGGTCAACATGCGGTATGTTACTGGTCAGTATGTTACTCGAGGGTAACTTCGCGATCGCGGACTCCTGGCCCTCCGGCCGTTGTTGACCACATGTGAAGGAACACCATGTCCAAAGCTGCTATTGACATCGACGACCTCCCCTACGCTGACGGCGACTTCTTTGGATTCGAACAGATGCTCACCACCAAAGAGAAGGACCGCCTTGCCGAAATCCGCGGGTTCCTTGCCCGGGAAGTAAAGCCGATTGCGGTGGACTGCTGGAACAGGGGAGAGTTCCCTATGGACCTGATCCCCAAACTGGCAGAGATTGACCTCGTCAGCCCCGTAAGGCGCCAGGGCCACTCAAACCTTTTCGCCGGCATCATGCACGCCGAAGTCACACGTGCTGATACGTCCATCTCCACCTTTATGGGGGTCCACGACGGGCTGTTCACCGGCTCCATCGAGGCCCTCGCCTCCCAGGAACAGCAGGAAGCCTGGCTGCCCGATATCTACTCAATGAAGAAGATCGGAGCTTTCGGCCTGACCGAACCCCTGGGCGGATCCGATGTTGCGGGTGGCACCCGCACCACGGCACGTTACGACGGAGGCCAATGGATCCTTAACGGAGCCAAGCGCTGGATTGGAAACGCCACCTTCTCCGACTGGGTGGTGATTTACGCGCGCGACGAGGCCGACAACCAGGTCAAGGGCTTCCTGGTGGACACCAAGTCCGCCGGATACACCGCCACCAAGATCGAGAACAAGATCTCCCTTCGCACCGTACAGAACGCGGACATTGTGCTCGACAACGTGGTGGTTCCCGAGTTCTTCAAACTCGCGAACGCCAACAGCTTCAGGGATACCAACAAGGTCCTCAAGGTCACCCGCCTGGGCGTCGCCTGGCAAGCGGTCGGTCAGCAGCTTGCCGCCTTCGACGTCGCCCGCCGCTACGCAGTTGAGAGGAACCAGTTCGGGCGGCCACTCGCCTCCTTCCAGCTGGTCCAGAACCAGTTGGTTCAGATCCTGGGGAACGCCGTGAGCTCAATGGGCATGATGGTCCGGCTCTCCCAGTTGGAGGATGCAGGCGCAGCCAAGGACGAACAATCGGCGCTTGCCAAGGCCTTCACCACCGCCCGCATGCGGGAGAGTGTTGCCCTTGGCCGCAGCATCCTGGGCGGCAACGGGATCGTCACCGACTACGAAATGGCTAAAGTCTTCGCTGACGCCGAGGCCATTTACTCCTATGAGGGCACTCACGAAATCAACACCCTGGTGACAGGGCGGGCCATCACCGGAATCTCGGCAATCGTCTAAGCCGGCAATCATCTAGGGCCCTCGGGCTGTCAGAGGGAGCAGGACGGAGGGACGCAGGTCCCTGACGAATGACAACGGGTTGAGGTACTCCTCGCCGCGGCGGACTCCCCAGTGGAGGCACGGCGCATCCCCGCAATGACCCGCAAGCACCGTGCCGATCACATCGCCCTTGGATACCGCTGTTCCGACAACCAGGGTGCTCTCCACCGGTTCGAAGCTGCTCTTGATGCCCCCATGGTCGATGGTGATGACCGGCCTGTCCACCACAACGCCTACAAAGGTGACAGTGCCTGACTCAGGGGAGATGACCTGCGCCGGATCTTCGGCTTTCAGGTCCACTCCCCGATGCCCGCTCAACCATGGCTTGTCCGGCGGGTCGAATTCCCGCAGCACCGCGGGCTGCGGAGACAGCGGCCAGCTCCAGCTGCCCCGGGGTTCCTCAATGGCCGGTGGAGCGGCGCCTTGACTTGCCGGCGGCGCGATGAGCAGCAAGAGCACTGCCGGGATTAATGCTTTCATGCCTCCAGCCTGTCCGCCTCCGCGTGGCGTTGTAAGGCGCCGATCCTGCTATGTGGAGAACGTCCTGATGGCCCCGGAGTTGGTCTCTGGCAACGAACGCGCTGTAGTACACTTGACGGAGCAGTTTGCTGTGCCCTCAACGGTGCCTGCCTTCAGCCCACGCCACGTCCGCGTCCGTGTTCTGCAGGCTGTCATTCGTCGGCACGTCTCATTCAGAGGTGTGGGGGAGCAGCAGCTGACTACGCGCATCCAGCCCTCCGTTTTCTGGAGTCCGGGTTAGTCCGGACTTTCGGCTGTGGAGGATTGCGCCTCTTGCGGTCAGTGCCGGCAACGGTCCTGATGAGAGGAGCAAGGGATGCCAGGAGCAAAAGCCCGCCTGGGCAAAGCTAAATCAACCGTCAACTATTGGCAGGGTAAGAGAGCCATGGGCTCTCTCATGAATGACCTGCCGGAAGGAGCGTCGGCATGCCCGTCGTAACTATGCGCCAGCTGCTTGACAGCGGCGTCCACTTTGGACACCAGACCCGTCGTTGGAACCCGAAGATGAAGCGCTTCATCTTCACGGAGCGCAACGGCATCTACATCATTGACCTTCAGCAGTCGCTGTCCTACATTGACCGCGCCTACGAGTTCGTGAAGGCCACCGTTGCACACGGCGGCACCGTTCTCTTCGTCGGTACCAAGAAGCAGGCCCAGGAAGCCATTGCCGAGCAGGCAATGCGCGTTGGCCAGCCCTACGTCAACCAGCGTTGGCTCGGCGGTATGCTGACCAACTTCCAGACGGTTGCCAAGCGTATCCAGCGTATGAAGGAACTCGAAGAGATCGACTTCGACGACGTCGCCGGTTCCACATACACCAAGAAGGAGCTGCTGCTCCTCAAGCGCGAACTCACCAAGCTTGAAACCAACCTTGGCGGTATCCGCAACCTGACCAAGGCACCCTCGGTGCTTTGGATCGTGGACACCAAGAAGGAACACCTTGCTGTTGACGAAGCCAAGAAGCTGAACATCCCGGTTGTTGCCATCCTGGACACCAACTGCGATCCCGATGAGGTCGACTTCCCGATTCCGGGTAACGACGACGCCATCCGCTCAGTGAACCTGCTCACCCGCGTAGTCGCCGACGCCGTTGCTGAGGGCCTCATCGCCCGTAACCAGCGGGCAACCGGCACTGCCGAGACCCCCGAAGAGCCGCTGGCTGAGTGGGAGCGCGAGCTTCTCGAGGGCAGCAAGGCTGAAGAAGCACCTGCCGCTGAGGCCGCCCCCGCCGAAGCTGCTCCAGCTGCTGCCGAGGAAGCCCCGGCTGCCGCCGAAGCACCCGAAGCTGACGCTGCCAAGTAAGCAGGCATTCAAGGCTTGACCATCCCTGGGCTGCCCGCAGTTCCGGGATTACCGACCGGATGGCTGCTCACTCGCTGAGCAGCCATCTTGGCGGTGACCACAAACACATAATTTTCTAGACAGAGGGGTTCACATGGCCAACTACACTGCCGCTGATATCAAGGCTCTGCGCGAGCGCACCGGCGCCGGCATGATGGATGTCAAGAAGGCTCTTGACGAAGCCAACGGTGACGCCGAGAAGGCCATCGAGATCATTCGCATCAAGGGCCTGAAGGGCGCTACCAAGCGTGAAGGCCGCTCCACTGCTGAAGGCCTGGTTGCTGCCAAGGTCGAGGGCAACGTCGGCGTTATGGTCGAAGTCAACTGCGAGACCGACTTCGTGGCCAAGGCCGACAAGTTCATCCAGCTTGCCGACAAGGTGCTGGCTGTTGCTGTTGAGTCCGGTGCTGCCGATCTCGATACCCTCCTGGCAACTGACGTTGACGGCAAGCCGCTGTCCGAGGTCGTCGTCGAAGAAGGCGCTGTCCTCGGTGAGAAGGTTGTTGTCCGCCGCATCTCCCGCGTGGAGGGTGGAACGGTTGACGCCTACCTGCACAAGACCTCCAAGGACCTTCCGGCCCAGGTTGGCGTGCTCTTTGCTGTTGAAGGCGAAGGCGAAGCTGCCGCTACGGCAGCCCACGACATCGCTGTCCACATCGCTGCCATGGCACCGAACTACCTGACCCGCGCCGACGTTCCCGCCGATCTGGTTGAGTCCGAGCGCCGCATCGCCGAAGAGACTGCCAAGGCTGAAGGCAAGCCTGAGGCTGCCATGACCAAGATTGTGGAAGGCCGCGTGACGGGCTTCTACAAGGGTGAGGTCCTGGTTGACCAGGCATTCGCCAAGGACGCCAAGAGGTCCGTGGCACAGGTTCTCGAAGAGGCCGGCGTCAAGCCCGTCGCCTTCACGCGTTTCCGCGTAGGTTCCTAGTCATACATGCCAAGGGGTGGTCACTGCGGTGACCGCCCCTTTTGCATGCACAGATGGCAGCGGCCGTTGCCTGGCCAAAGGCGCCGGCAATGACACTTTTACCGCGCCGCACGATAACCTAGCTCAGAGTTCACCAACGGGAAGGCACCATGGAAACCGTAAACACTTCGCCCCATTCGGAGAAGAACCGACGGCGCGTCCTCCTCAAGCTATCAGGTGAGGTCTTCGGCGGCGGCAAGCTCGGTGTCGATCCCGACACCGTACGCGGGGTGGCAAAGCAGATCGCGGCCGCAGTACCGGACGTTGAGGTGGCTATCGTCGTCGGCGGCGGCAATTTCTTCCGCGGCGCAGAACTTTCCCAGAGCGGGATGGACCGCTCCCGTGCCGACTACATGGGCATGCTGGGCACCGTGATGAACTGCCTGGCCCTCCAGGATTTCCTGGAGCAGGCCGGCGTCGAAACCCGAGTCCAGAGCGCCATCACCATGGGCCAGGTCGCAGAGGCCTACATACCCCGCCGCGCCATCCGCCACATGGAAAAGAACCGGGTTGTCATCTTTGGCGCGGGGGCAGGACTGCCGTACTTTTCCACGGACACCGTCGCTGCCCAGCGGGCACTCGAGGTCCATGCCGACGTCGTGCTGATGGCCAAGAGCGGAGTGGACGGCGTCTACACGGCTGACCCCAAAAAGGATCCCAAAGCCCAAAAGCTGGACCGGCTCAGCTACGACGACGCCCTCCGCCGGGATATACGGGTAATGGACCAGACAGCCATGACCATGTGCAAGGACAATGACCTGTCCATGGTGGTCTTTGGTATGGAGGGCGAGGGCAACGTGACCCGTGCCATCCGTGGCGAGGAACTGGGCACCCTGGTCACGCCCTAGCAACGGCTAGGATGTTTTTAGGCTTGGTCCCGCAGGCGGGACGAACAGGCAGACGGAACCACAACCGTGCAACTCGCAGGCAAGCCGGAGTGCACTAATTTTCTGAGGAGAGATCGTGATCGAAGAAACCTTGCTCGAAGCCGGGGACAAGATGGACAAGGCAGTCGAAGTAGCCAAGGAAGATTTCGCCTCGATCCGCACGGGCCGCGCCACTCCGGGCCTCTACAACAAAGTCATCGTTGAGTACTACGGCACGCCCACGCCGCTGCAGCAGCTCGCCTCCTTCGCAGTTCCGGACGCCAGGACCATCCTGGTAACGCCCTATGACAAGACAGCGCTGCGGGACATCGAGCGCGCCCTGAGCGATTCCGAAGTTGGCGCCAACCCCTCAAACGACGGCAACGTCATCCGCATCACCATTCCGGAACTGACGCAGGAACGGCGCAAGGAATACGTCAAGATCGTCAAGGGCAAGGGTGAGGACGCCAAGGTGTCCATCCGCAACATCCGCCGTAAGGCCAAGGAGACGCTGGACAAGCTGGTCAAGGACGGCGAAGCCGGCGAAGACGAAGGAAGCCGCGGCGAAAAGGAACTCGATTCCATGACTAAGGCACACGTGGACAGCATCGACGAGCTGCTCAAGCGCAAGGAAGCCGAGCTGCTCGAGGTCTGATGAGTCAGGCACAGCAGGGCTCGGGGGCTCAGCCCCGGGTGCGTCGGATGCAGCGTCCCAACCCGACCCCCAAGGCGGGACGCAACCTTCCGGCTGCTATCGCCGTCGGGCTTGCCATGCTTTTTGCGGTACTCGGCGGGCTGCTGTTCCTGCCGCTTGGCTTTGTGGTGGTCACCACCACTTTTGCCGCGATGGGAGCCTGGGAGATTTTCCGGGCCCTCGAAGTGTCAGGAACCAGGATCCCGATCGTCCCCGTGATGACCGGTACGGTGGCAATGCCCATCTCGGCCTATTTCGGTGGACTGGAAAGCCTGCTGTTCGCGATGCTGCTCAGCAGCGTGGCTGTTCTTCTCTGGCGATCCATTGAAAGCGCCGAAGGCTCCGCCCGGAGCATCTTCGGCGGTGTCTTCACGCTCGCCTGGGTACCCTTCCTGATCAGCTTTGCCGTACTTCCGCTGCATGCTACCGGCGGGGCCACTCCCGTGGGGCTGTACGAAGACGGCGTGGTGCCGCAGGGTGCGTGGCAGATCGTTACGCTGCTGCTGCTGGTGGTCTCCAACGACACCTTCGGCTATCTTGTTGGTGCGTCCTTGGGGAGGCATCCGATGGCCCCGAAAATCAGCCCAAAGAAGTCCTGGGAAGGCTTCGCCGGCTCCGTGGCAGGCGCCATGGTTATCGGAGTCCTGGCGAGCATCTTCCTGCTGGACAAACCCTGGTGGGTGGGCGTGGCCCTTGCCGTCGGTATGGTGGCGGCGGCCACTGCGGGGGACCTTGCCGAGTCGATGGTCAAACGCGAGTTGGGGATCAAAGACATGAGCAGCGTCCTGCCCGGTCACGGCGGCATTATGGACAGGCTGGACTCGATCGTGTTCGCTTCCCCTGCCGCTTTCATCCTGTTCGCAGCCTTCGCGCGAACATGACGGGTCTTCGCACCGCTCCTATCCGGCACCCTAGAATGGTGCGGAGCAACCCAGGCTGGACCGTATTGAAGGACAGAACGTGAGAGTGGACATGCAACGGCAGATACCCGCAACCTTCGACCGTGTAGAGCGGAATGAATACGGTTATAACGCCAAGCAGGTGGACGAGTTCCTGCAACGTGCCCGGATCTCGTTCGAAAATCCGCAGGCTGCGGCCTCCGTTATCAAAAGCTCCGACGTCCGTGCAGTGTCCTTTGACCCCGTCAAGGGAGGCTATGCCGCGGACGGCGTGGACGCTGCTTTGGACCGGCTGGAGGACGCTTTCGCGCGCCGGGAACGTGATGAACTCATTGCCCAGCGGGGTGAGGAAGCCTGGCTCAAGGAAATCGGAAAGCTCTCCGGGCTCCTGAGGGGACGCCTGCACCGGCCAGATGGTGAGCGCTTCCGCCGGCCAACCAAGTCCCGGGCGCGGAGCTACAACATGATTGACGTCGACAATCTCTGCCGCGATCTGATCGGTTACCTTGAGGAAGACCGGCCGCTCAGCGTTGACAATGTCCGCAAGGCCGTCTTTCGTCAGGCATCAGGTCCGGATGGCTATGAGGAAACCCAAGTGGATGCTTTCCTCGACCGCGTCGTGGAACTCATGGCCGCTATCGACTAACGCTCGGATGACTGGCCCTGCACTGACTGGCGTTCGGCCGTTTGGCGTACCGTCTCGAGCGGACGCTCCGGGGTATGCAGGCGGGTCATAACGCGAGAGGTGGTTGACGGCACTCTGCTGCGGGTTGCCCGGGAGGCCAGGACCATGACAGCGAAAGCTGCCGGTACCGACCATGCTGCCGGCTGGGCCAGCCAGAAAGGTGTGGCCGCTGAGCCGAAGATAGCTCCGGCAACCATCGCGCCGCCGCATAGGACTGCTCCGGTCACCATGCCGGCTATGGCGCCTGCATCTGTGAGGCCACGCCACCAGATGCCCAGCAACAGAACCGGGCACAACGTGGAGGCTGTGAAGGCGAAGACCAGGCCAACACTGCCGGCCAGGGCCAGGGAATCTGTCGAGAACGCGAAAGCCAGAGGCACCGCAGCGGAGATCAGCGCCGCTACCCGGAATCCGCGGACGCTGCCGCCAAGGACATCCTGGCTGATGACACCAGCGAGCGATACCACCAGGCCCGATGTGGTGGACAAAAAGGCTGCAAACGCACCCGCCACCACCAAAGCGGAGAGCAGATCACCTGCCGTGCCGCCTATTAATCTGCCGGGAAGCAGCAGCACCAGGGCATCCGCTTGGCCGCTCTGCGCCAGATCGGGAGCGAACATCCGTCCGGCCAGTCCATAGGCGGTGGGAAACAGGTAGAAGACGGACAGCAAACCGAGAACGATCAACGTTGTACGGCGGGCTGACTGACCGTCCGGGTTGGTGTAGAAGCGCACCAGCACGTGCGGCAGCCCGAGGGTGCCGAAGAGCAGCGCCACCAGCAGGGACATGTTCTGATACAGCCCCGCTGACGGCAGCCCGGTTGGGTTGGTGACTGGTTCGGCCAGGGGAGTGGCGCCGGTTCCGGCCAGAACAAGAAGCATAAAAATAACCGGGACGGCCAAAGCCGTGAGCTTCAGCCAGTATTGGAAGGCCTGGACGAACGTGATGGACCGCATTCCCCCTGCCACCACGGTCAGACACACCACCACAACCACCGCCACCGAGCCCACCCAGGAGGGAAGCCCCGTGGTGATACGGATGGTCAGGGCCGCCCCATGGAGCTGCGGAACGATGTACAGCCAGCCGACCATGACAACAATGAGGCTCGTGACACGCCTGACAGCTTTGGAGTCCAGCCGCGACTCGGTGAAATCAGGAATAGTGTACGCCCCCGAACGCCGAAGCGGCGCCGCCACAAAAAGCAGCAGCATGAGGTAGCCGGCCGTGTAGCCTACCGGAAACCACAGGGCATCTGTTCCCGAGAGCAGAATGAGTCCGGCCACGCCCAGGAAGCTTGCCGCGGACAAGTACTCCCCACCGATCGCGGAAGCATTCCACCAGGGCGGTACAGTGCGGGAGGCGACGTAGAAGTCGCCGGTGGTCCGGGAGATCCGCAGCCCGTAGAAGCCGATTGCCGCCGTCGCCAGCGTTACCGCAACGAAAGCCGCGATGCCCACCACCGGGTTCATCCGCTCATCCCTTGTCCTCCGTAAGGTCCCGGTACCGGGATTCGTTCCGTGCAGCGCTTCGGATGTAGAGCCAGGCGCTTATCCCCATCACCGGGTAGATCCCGGCCCCCAGCAGGAGCCAGTCAAAGGGGATCCCGGCGATCCGCAGGGCGGCAAGCCCCGGGACCAGACCCAGGAGCAGGGGGAAAGCAACGAGGATCAGCAGGAAGCCTGCGGCCACCACGATTCCCAACCGCAACTGCGAGCGGATCAGTGATCTCACAAAAACCTGGCCCACCTCTGATTCCTGGGCCGCCTCGCGGCTGTCTACGGCGGGCCTCGCCGCCGAGCGGGGTGCTGTGACGCGTACGCGGGTCATGTCTGTGGCCGGATCCTTGTGGCCTCCAGCTTTTCCCGGACAGAAGGGAGGTGCCTGCGGCTGATGGAAAGCTCCGCACCGACCACCGTGACGCTGGGCCGCGCAGCCGCCAGCTTCATGTGCGTGACATGCTTCAGCGAAATCAAGTACGAGCGGTGTGTGCGGATAAACCCGGCCTGGGCCCACTGTTGCTCCAGATCGGCAAGGGGAACCCTGATGAGGTAGCTCGCCTCGGCAGTGTGGAGCCGTGCATAATCACCCTGCGCCTGCACGTAGGTGACGTCGTCGCGCCGTATCATCTTTGTGGTGCCGCCCAGGTCCACTGTGATCAGCTCCGGGGGCTCGGCGCCGTCCTTGAGCAGTTCACAGATCCGTCCCACGGAACGGGCGAGACGTTCGGCCCTCACCGGCTTGAGCAGATAGTCGACGGCGGCAAGTTCGAACGCTTCCAGTGCGCAGTCTTCATCGGCAGTGACAAATACGACGGCGGGTGGACGGGAGCTTCGGGAAATCACCCGGGCGATGTCCAGGCCGGACACGGCAGGCATGTGGATGTCCAGGAATACGGCGTCAACAGTTTCCGCTTCGAGCGCCCGCAAGGCGGCGGCACCCGAGGAAGCGCGGTGGATCGTGCCAATGCGGTCGTCCTTGCCCAGTAAGAAGGCGAGCTCCTGCACGGCCGGCAGCTCGTCGTCGGCGACGAGAACATTAATCATGGTTCTAGGGTAGTGGGCGCCGGTGGCCCCAGCGACAGTGCAACAGGAACGGTAGAAATGGCGGGCTGGCGGGTTCGCGAATGGAGTTCAAGCGTCGTGGTGGGGTTGGGATTTTGGAATCCGCATGGTGATCAGGGTTCCTTCCCCGGGAGCAGTCTCGATCACCAGGCCGTTGTCCTCGCCGTAGACCTGGCGAAGCCGGGCGTCCACGTTGCGGAGCCCTACATGATCGCCGTCGGTGTGGCCCGCGAGCATGGACCTCAGTTCGTCCGGATCCATTCCGACCCCGTCGTCCTCGATTGTCACTTCGGCGAAAGCGCCGGAGTCATGGGCAGTCAGCGATATGTGGCCCGGCCCTTCCTTCGCTTCAAGCCCGTGCCGGACGGCGTTCTCTACCAGCGGCTGCAGGCTCAGGAACGGAATCACTGTGCTCAGCACTTCCGGCGCGATCTGCAGGCTTACCTGGACCCGGTCACCGAACCTTGCCCGTTCCAGGAGCAGGTATCGGTCAATGCACCGCAGCTCTTCCGCGAGAGTGGTGAAATCCCCGTGGCGGCGGAAGGAATATCGGGTGAAGTCAGCGAACTCCACCACCAACTCCCTGGCCCGGACGGGGTCGGTGTTGATGAAGGAGGCGATGGCGTTGAGGGAGTTATAGATGAAGTGAGGGCTGATCTGCGCACGAAGGGCCCGCACTTCGGCTTCCATGAGAAGGGTCCGGGAGGCATCGAGCTCTGCCAGTTCCACCTGAGTGGCCACCCATTCCGCCACCTCGCCGGTTGCCCGGACAAGCCCTGATCCGGCGGACGGAGCGAACGCAGCAACCGCTCCTACAACCCTGCCGCCGGCCTTGATAGGCGCTATGACGGCGGCAAGCTCTGTTGCTTCGATGTCATTGTTTTTGACCCTGTTCCGGCCTTTACTGCTCGCTCCCGCCTGAGCTGCCGCCTCCACAGTCAGGAGTTCTCCGGCAGGTACGACGGCGGTGCGCCCGCCGGTCAGGACGTCAGCCGCCCGGGCCATCAGGTGGGGCTTCAGCTCCTCGGCTCCGCCATCCCAGGCCAGAACTCCTGACGTGTCGGTGATGGCCAGCGCCTCACAACCCAGCAGGCTCCGCAGCTGGCGGCTTGCTTTGGCCGCTCCGGATGGGGTCAGCCCGGTTCTCAAATGCTGCCCGGCGCGGGAGGCCGCATGGAGTGTTTTGTAGGTTGCCCGTTCAGCGTCACTGCCCAACTCCCGGAAGGAGCGCAACACTTTCAGGCCAACGCCCACGACGACGGCAATGGTCAAGGCGATCACGGCAATTGCGGCGACGGTATAGAGGGGAGAGTCCGGCATGGTGCCAGCGTAACCGCCGTTTGTCGCAGCATCGCAACCGTTGGGCGACGGATGGGGTACTGGCTCTGGAAGGCCGGCATGGTCACGGGGCACAGTGATTGCAGTCACATTGGCCGGGGGAATCTGGAACCGGTGTGGATGAGCAAGTCTCAACGAGGAGGAATGATGGGTAACGACGCCCAAACACCGGATACAGCGGAGTCCGTGGACTTCAAGGAAGTCCAGTCGACGGAGCGGTTCCAGGAACTGCGTAAACGTCACCGTAGCTTTGTTTTCCCCATGGCCATTGCGTTTCTGCTGTGGTATTTCGCCTACGTGCTGCTGGCCGACTACGCAGTGGGCTTTATGTCCACGAAGGTCTGGGGCAACATCAACATCGGCCTTATCCTGGGCCTGCTGCAGTTTGTGTCCACTTTTGCCATCACGGGCTGGTACGTCAGCTACTCCAACCGGAAGCTGGATCCGATTGCCGCGGAAATCCGCCAGGGCATTGAAGGCCACGAATTCGATAAGGCAGGCAACCCTGTGAGCGGAGCAGTGAAATGATCGGAATTCCGTCTGCGGTGAACGTTGCCGCCCTCAAGGACACCACCCTGCTGAACATGGCGATCTTCGGCCTGTTCGTAGCGGTCACCATGGTCATTGTTTTCCGGGCCAGCCGCAACAACAAGACGGCGGCGGACTACTACGCTGCCGGGCGTTCGTTCAGCGGATCCCAGAACGGGACTGCCATCGCCGGCGACTACCTGTCCGCCGCTTCCTTCCTTGGAATTACCGGGGCCATCGCCATCAACGGCTACGACGGCTTCATGTACTCCATCGGCTTCCTTGTTGCCTGGCTCGTGGCACTCCTGCTCGTGGCCGAACTGCTTCGCAACACCGGCAAGTTCACCATGGCCGACGTCCTGTCCTTCCGGCTCAAGCAACGTCCCGTCCGCATCGCAGCCGCCATTTCCACACTCGCTGTGTGCTTCTTCTACCTGCTCGCGCAGATGGCAGGAGCCGGAAGCCTGATTTCCCTCCTGCTGGGCATCAGCGATTGGGGCGGACAGGCTCTGGTGATC
The DNA here is from genome assembly GCF_031179985.1 of Arthrobacter sp. GTDB lineage: Bacteria > Actinomycetota > Actinomycetes > Actinomycetales > Micrococcaceae > Arthrobacter. The sequence continues at coordinate 86,237 of NZ_JAPSHJ010000014.1, forward strand.
ATCGTTGTCGGCGCCCTCATGATCATGTACGTCCTGATCGGGGGGATGAAGGGCACCACCTGGGTCCAGATCATCAAAGCGATCCTGCTGATCGCCGGCGCCGGTGTCATGACCTTGTGGGTTCTGTCCATTTACGGCTTCAATCTCTCCAACCTGCTTGGTGCTGCCGTGGAGACCGCCAACAATCCCAACGTGTTGAACCCGGGCCTTCAGTACGGTAAGTCGGAGACTTCCAAGCTCGACTTCATGTCCCTCGGGCTTGCCCTCGTGCTGGGCACGGCAGCGCTTCCCCACGTTCTCATGCGCTTCTACACCGTCCCCACGGCCAAAGAGGCCCGCAAATCGGTGGTCTGGTCCATCTGGCTTATTGGCCTTTTCTACCTGTTCACCCTGGTCCTGGGCTATGGCGCAGCCGCCCTCGTGGGGGCAGACACCATCAAGTCCGCACCCGGCGGTGTCAACTCTGCGGCTCCACTGTTGGCCTTCCACCTTGGCGGCCCGCTGCTGCTGGGCTTCATCTCCGCTGTAGCGTTTGCCACCATCCTCGCGGTGGTTGCCGGTCTGACCATCACTGCGGCGGCTTCGTTCGCCCATGACATCTACGCGAGCGTCATCTCCAAGGGCAAGGCCGACGCCGACACTGAGGTGAAGGTTGCCAGGCGTACCGTAGTGGTCATCGGGGTGATGGCAATTGTGGGCGGTATCTTCGCCAACGGCCAGAACGTGGCGTTCCTTGTGGCGCTCGCCTTCGCAGTGGCCGCCTCCGCAAACCTGCCCACCATCCTTTACTCCCTGTTCTGGCGCAAGTTCACCACCCAGGGTGCCGTGTGGAGCATGTATGGCGGGCTCGGCTCGGCAATCATCCTGATCATTTTCTCGCCGGTTGTTTCCGGCGGAGCGACCTCGATGATCAAGGACGCAAACTTTGCGATCTTCCCCTTAAGCAACCCCGGCATTGTTTCCATCCCGCTGGCCTTCTTCCTCGGCTGGCTTGGAACAGTCCTTGACAAGCAGCGGGAAGACACCACAAAGCAGGCCGAAATGGAGGTCCGCTCCCTGACGGGGGTCGGCGCAGAGAAGGCAACCAACCACTAGCCCCTAACTGCTGACGACTTGAATCGACAGGAGCTCCCGTGCACATGCGCGGGAGCTCCTGTCGATTCTGTTATTTGCTTGACTCTGGTGCTAGTCAGGGGTTCGCCTCATTCCACGGGCTCTATCCAGACACTGGTCAACTTGAGCTGGTCCTTTCCCTCAAGAAAGTACTCAAACTCGAGGTCCTGAGCATCGCAGGCCAGCACACCCCAGACCTCGGCATACTTTGTTCCGTCCACTTTGTACGAATCCACAAAGTCATACGAAGGCTCGCAAGAAGCGTCAAGTTCGAGCTCCTGGTGGCCTGCGATGAAGTCCTCCTTGGAGACTTCCTGCTGGAATGAGGAATCAAGGTAGTTGTCATAGGCGTTATCCGTCTCACCAGAAACCATCAGCCTCGTAAAATCGTCGGCCACGTCTTTGGCCTGGTCACTGGTAGCGCCCAGAACGTTGACCAACAGCACCACCCCCGCTGCTACCAGGAGCACAACGCCGCCCACACTCCCGAGCACAATCCACAGCGCCTTTTTGCTGCTGGCCGGGGGTGGCGGCCACTGGGTTTGGGACTGGGGGTAAAAGGGCTGCCCTGGGAACTGGGATTGCGGCCAGCCCTGCTGTGGATAAGGGGGCTGCGGCGGGGATCCTGGGACGGATGGTTGTTGCCAGCCCTGCTGTGGATAAGGCGGCTGCGGGGATGGTTGTTGCCAGCCGTGTTGCGCGTATGGGACCTGTCCCCGGAATCCGGGGACGGGCGGTAGCTGCCCGCCCTGCTGCCCGCCCTGTTCCGGATGCGGCTCAGGGGGAAGCTGTCCCGGGTCCTGCTCCGGCGATCGGCGGGCATAAGGGCCGGGTTGTTCAAATTGCGGAGGATTGCTCAAGAGGGTGCCTTTCCGGCAGCCTTTTGCGCCACTGCCTGGTGTTCAAGGAGCCGGGGCGGTCCATGGATACGACGAAAGTCAGCCTATAGCCAGGACACCTGCCCACGCGGCTGTTTCAGGCTGCAGTGCCCGCGTCTTTGTAACTTCCGGCTCTGCAATACCGCTAAGTGGATTCCGCCGAATCCCGTTCAAGCAGTGGCTGGATCCGGAAAGGAATCAGCTCGCCCATCGCCAAGGCTGTGTCGGTCCGGTCCACACCCTCGCAGGACAGGATCTTCCCGTTGATCCTGAACAAGTCCTCGGCGTCAACCGCTACAACACGAAGGAACAGGTCCGCCGAACCCGTGAGTCCATGCCCTTCAAGGATTTCAGGGATCGCGGCCAGATCAACCGCAAGCTGTTTCAACTTCTGCTGCTGCACGTGGACTGAGATAAAGGCCATCAACGGATAACCAAGCGATACAGGATTGATGCGCCGTTCGAAGGAGAGGAAGACGTGCTTTTTCTCCAGTTGCGCCATGCGGGCCTGGACGGTGTTCCGGGAGAGACCAAGTTTTTGCGCGAGCGCCACTACTGTCCGCCGTGGATCGCGTGCCAAGGCAGAAAGCAGGCGGGTATCAGTGCCATCCAAAGCTTGCATAATGCGCAACGTTAGCACGGTGCCAACGCTCCAGACAGTGCACAATGCTCAGTTCAAATTGAAGTGGTTGTACCGCATGAACATTGTGAGTATGGTCACAATTATCCGGGGCAACGGGGCCCGGCGGGCTGGCGTGCACAGGAACCACGAGTTCCTGGAGCCGCCGGTCACACGACGTCAGAAGGTTGCGTGCAACTATGAACGCAGACGATTTGAGCCAGGGCGGCACCACCGCAGCTGGCCCGGATAACTGGGCAAACCATCACTATCGGACCGGTGGGAACCTGGTCCAGCTGATAACCCCCGGCGGTGAACGCGTCAGCCATCCTGAATACGATGTCTGGGTCAAGGACGTCACCGACGAACAGCTTGCCTCGCTCTATGAGGACATGGTTGTCATCCGCCGCATCGACACCGAGGCCACAGCGTTGCAGAGGCAAGGTGAATTGGCCCTCTGGCCGCCGCTTGCCGGGCAGGAAGCCTCCCAGATCGGCTCGGCCAGGGCACTTCGCGACGACGATTTCGTCTTCTCCAGCTATCGGGAAAACGGAGTGGCATACTGCCGGGGAGTGGACCTGAGCGACATCGTCCGGGTGTGGCGGGGCAACGCATCCTCAGGCTGGGATCCCTACGCCATCAACATGGCCACACCCCAGATCATCATCGGTGCACAAACACTCCACGCAACCGGTTATGCGCTGGGGATTCAGCACGACGGCGCGGACAGCGTTGCAATGGCCTACTTCGGCGACGGCGCAACGAGTGAGGGCGACGTCAACGAAGCCATGGTCTTCGCTGCCAGCTTCCAGGCACCCGTCATTTTCTTCTGCCAGAACAACCACTGGGCCATCTCAGAGCCGGTGGGCCTGCAGTCCCACATTCAACTTGCTGACCGTGCAACAGGGTTCGGAATTCCCTCCGTCCGCGTGGATGGAAATGATGTGCTCGCCGTGATGGCGGCAACCAGGGAAGCACTCGAAAGAGCACGGCACGGCGGAGGGCCCTCGTTCATTGAGGCAGTTACCTACCGCATGGGCCCCCACACCACAGCCGACGATCCCACCCGCTACCGTGACGCCAACGAACTTGAGGACTGGGCCGCGAAGGACCCCATGGCCCGCGTCAGGTCACTTCTGGAACGAAGGGAATCCTGGAGCGAAGAGCTGGAAGCCCGGGTCGCAGCCAAGGCTGATGCCGTGGCCCAGGAGATGCGCA
>NZ_JAPSHJ010000049.1 GCF_031179985.1 Arthrobacter sp.
CCGGTCAGGAGGAGCGGCTGTCTGAACCGCAGACACAGAACCAGGCCGAGCAGGCAGGGCAGTGTATAGATGGTCATGACCCAAGCAGTCAGCTGCCCGCGTGACAGGTCCAGTTGTTGAGCGCCGGACAAGGGAATGGCAACCAGTGAAGTAGCCAGGGTGACCATGGCCAGACTCGTACCCAAGGAGGGAGACCACTCCCGGAACCAGTGCGATCCGCCGTCGGAACTCTGACGCATGCCTCACCATACGCCCCGGCTGCGATCCAACGGAATTGCTCCGGGGCGTACGGCGGGTACCGGCTTTAGAAGTGCGTCATGCAGTGCGCCGAGCGCTCAACAGCAAACATCTGCCGCGCCTTAAGCGCTGCCCCTGGGGTGTTCTCCCTGATTCTTCCCGCCGCCGTCAGGGTCACGGGACAAACGGCTCCCAGATAGATGGAACCCAGCTCGGCGACGTCCAGGGTGAGGTCAGGTGCCTGGTCCGCCGAGGCGTTCGTGAGGCTGGCATCCCCATCCCGAACCTCCATGCGGTACGTGCCGGAGGCGAAACCCAGGCTGTCCGAGATCTCGAGAGAGAGCGTGCCGTCAGCCGAATAGCGGCGGGCCGTCAGAGCACCTGCGACGTCGAGGATGCGAAGCCAGAGCATATCCCTGTGGTCCGAAGACTCAATGCAACGAGGATCCTCAAGTGCCCAGCCCAGGGGGTCATCCACCGGGGCCTCCTCCCAGCTGATGCGCTGGATGAGGTCGATGGAGCCCAGGAATTTCCACAGATCCAGGTAGGCGGCATCGGAAGCTGCCACCAGGTCCACAATGTTCACCGTGTAGGGCTTTGTCTCCCACCCCGAAAACTTGTACGAGACGTAGCCGTCAATCTCGCCGTCGGAGTTGTAATGGAGAGCGCACCTTATCCCCGGGTCTTCGGCACCATCATGCCCGTAAGCTCCGGAAACCCGCTGGCGGTAACCTTCCTGGCGCACGATCGAGCCAGGCGTAAGGTGATGGGCGTCCGCGAACACCCGGGGCGCAACATCGAGCAGCACTTTTCGATCGGCGATCTCCACGGTTCCTGCAGGCACGTGCCGCAATTGGAACCTGGGGCCGGTATCCACCTTGATGCTCCTCTCGAACGTGGCCACCCCGTATCCAAAGCGCCCGTAAATTGAGCCCTCAGAGGCTGTCAGGGCCGCCATGGCCAGCCCTTCCGACTTCGCAACAGTCAGGTCCTCGGTCATCATCCTCCGCAAGAGCCCGCGGCGGCGGTGCGTTCCCCGAACCGTAACAGCAGTCACCAGGCGCGTGGCCAGTTGCCTGCCGTAGCCGGTGTTCAGAGTCTTCAAGAGCGTCCCAAAGGTCGCCACAGGGATGTCAGCTGTCAAGGAATGGGCAGGAACGGAACCGGTCTGATAAACACCGGTCAGCTCGCGGTCGTCCGTCCGGTACATGGAAATGATCTTGTCCACGAACTCCGCGCTGCGCCGGTTGTCGTGGAAACCGTCCTCGACTGCCCGCATCCAGTCAGTGCTTTTTGAATAGTCGGGGGAATCCTTGTCGGCTACCCGGAAACGCCTTACTTCGTATTTCTCTACCACGTGATTCTCCCCAAGTTGGTGACCGGCCCGCGCACGATCAACGCGCGCCGGCCATCGAAATGTCTGCTTCTGGTTCTGGTCTCAGTGCCCGGCTTCGTACCAGCTGGAGCCCACGCCAATCTGGACGTCCAGGGGAACAGTCAGCTGGGCCGCTGCACCCATCTGCTCTGTCACGAGTTTCTCCACGGCAACCCGTTCGCCGTTTGCTACCTCCAGGACGAGCTCATCATGGACCTGCAACAGCATCCGTGACTTCAGCCCCTGGGCCTCAAGTTCGGAGTGCACTCCGAGCATTGCCCGCTTGATGATGTCCGCGGCCGACCCCTGGATGGGCGAGTTCAGCGCGATGCGCTCCGCATTCTCGCGAAGCTGGCGGTCTGTACTGGTCAGGTCCGGCAGGTAGCGGCGCCGTCCTTCGATGGTGGCTGTGTAGCCGTCGACCCTGGCCTGGTCCACCACCCCGCGAAGGTAGTCACGCACGGCCCCGAACCGGTCGAAGTAGTCCTTCATGAGCGTCCGCGCCTCATCAACTGAAATCTCCAGCTGTTTGGAGAGCCCGAACGACGTCAGCCCATAGGCCAGGCCGTAAGACATGGCCTTGACCTTGGAACGCATGGCACTGGTGACTTCTTCGGTGGGGACATGGAAGATGTTGGAGCCAACAAACCGGTGCAGGTCTTCCCCTTCCTTGTATGCCTGAATGAGGCCAGCGTCCCCGGAGAGGTGCGCCATAATCCGCATCTCGATCTGCGAGTAATCGGCGGAAAGCAGGCAGTCGTAGCCCTCGCTGACCACGAAGATGCCACGGACCCGGCGGCCTTCCTCGCTGCGGATTGGGATGTTCTGCAGGTTTGGGTTGTTTGACGAGATGCGGCCTGTGGCTGCAACGTTCTGCGCGTAGGTGGTATGGATTCTTCCGTCGTCCGTTACGGATTTCTTGAGAGATTCCAGCATCTGGCGCAGTTTCGAGGACTCGCGGTGGGCCATGAGCTGAACCAGGAACTCGTGCCCCGTCTTCTCCAGCAGGTTCTTGAGGGACGCAGCGTCGGTGGTGTAACCGGACTTGATCTTCTTGGTCTTTGGCAGCTGGAGTTCCTCGAACAGGACAGTCTGGAGCTGCTTCGGCGATCCAAGGTTCACCTCATGCCCGATTGCTGCGAAGGCCAGCTCCTGGGCATTGTCAATCACTTTCGAGAGATCGGCCAGCTGCTCATCGAGGCGCGGCATATCGATGGCAATTCCAGCCAGCTCCATATCGGCAAGGACCCGGCTGACGGGCAGCTCCAGGGTGGTCAGCAGGTCCTCGGCCTTGCGTTCCTTGAGTTCGGATTCAAAGTGCCGGCTTAGTGCCTGCACCACGGCGGCTGCCTGGACCAGAGCGCCGGAAGCAGCGGCGTCGTCGCCGTCGAACGACAGCTCGAGCTGGCCCGCCTTGGCGGTCTCGGGCGAGATGCTGATGTTGAGGTGGTGCTGGGCAAGTTCTGAGAGCTCATAGGTGCGGCGGTCCGGCTGGATGAGGTAGCCGGAAATCGATGTGTCATCCACCACCCCTTCCAAGCCCAGGCCACGGCTGGACAGGGCCTTCAAGGCTGCCTTGTAGCCATGCATGACCTTCGGAGCCTGCTCGTCCCGCAGCCAATCCGCGAGGACGTTTTCGGCTTCAGCGTCCTGCGCGGCGAGGTCGATGTAGACGGCGGCGTCGTCACGGACGATGGCCAGCGCTGCGGCGTCCTCGCCGATTCTGCCGGGAACCAGGTCGACAGCGACGGCGGACCGCTTGCCTGCGCCTGCCGCCAGGAAGGCGCTCAGCTCCTTGGCACCGGCGGGGGTGGTGAAGTCAGGCGTGTCAATGTTCTCGCGCTCAGCGGACTCCAATTCTTCGCTGCTGTAGAGGGCGAAGAGCCTGGTGCGGATGGTCTTGAATTCAAGGTCGTCGAACAGCTGCTCCAGGGCGGCCTCATTCGGGCGGGGTTCCGCGAGATCGTCCAGCGTCAGCGGGAGATCAAGGTCTGTATGGAGCCTGTTCAGCCGCCTGTTGCGCTTGACGGCCTCCACGTTTTCGCGGAGCGCGTCCCCTACCTTGCCGCCAATGGCGTCCACATTTTCCAGGACACCTTCGAGCCCGCCATAGAGGTTGATCCATTTGGCTGCCGTCTTGGGGCCAACTCCCGGGATGCCTGGAAGGTTGTCCGCTGACTCCCCCACCAATGCGGCCAGGTCCGAGTACTGCGGGGGCGTCACAAAGTACTTCTCCTGAATTGCAGCCGTGTCCAGCCGGGGAATATCGCTGACGCCCTTTCTGGGGTAAAGCACAAAAACGTTGTCGGTGATGAGCTGGAATGCGTCACGGTCACCGGTCACAAGGAGCACCTCGTAACCGGCCTTTTCGCCCATGGCGGCGAGTGTTGCCAAAATGTCGTCAGCTTCATAGCCCGGCATTTTGATCGTCTTGATGCCCCACGCCTGCATGACCTTGTCGATGAGGTCAATCTGGCCGCTCATCTCCCTGGGAGTTTCATTGCGGCCGCCCTTGTACTCGCTGTACTCGGCCTTACGGTGGGTGGTGTCATCCGATACGTCGAAGGCCACGGCGACGTGGGTGGGCTTCTGTTCCTTGATCAGGTTGATAAGCATCGACGTGAATCCATGGATGGCATTGGTGTGCTGCCCGTTTGCCGTAGAGAACTTGTCCGCCGGCAAGGCAAAGAAAGCCCGGAAGGCCATCGAGTGCCCGTCCAGGACCAGGAGGCGCGGTTGATCGGTGAGAGGAATCACAGGGGCTTCCGTGGCTGAAACAGAACGATCACCGGGCGGCGGGACCTTCACGTCCTGCAAGGCAGCGTCAGTGGGCAGGGCTGCATCTGCAGGGGCGTTGGCCTTCAGGGCAGCATCGTCCTGAAGATCAGCGGTTTCGAACGGGAAGGGGGCCGGTTTGGTAGTTTCACTCACAGGTGCCAGCCTAGTTGGCATGATGGACAATTTCACGCCCCACCGGTTTGCGGACGAACTGACCTCAGCCGGAATCCCCAAGGACCTGCATGATTGGCTCGGCGGCTACGGAATCGGTGCCTTGGTGGTCAAGATGGGCATCCGCTTTGTCGAGATGAGTCCGGCGCGCACCGTGGCCACGATGCCTGTGGAGGGCAACACACAAGTCGCCGGTATCCTGCACGGCGGGGCGCACGTCGTCCTCGCCGAAACTCTGGGATCTTTCGCTGCAGGAATGCATGCAGGCCCCGGGAGGCAGGCGCTCGGAATCGAGGTCGGCGCTACCCATCACCGGTCCATCTCCGCGGGCACAGTGACGGGAACCTGTACCGCCATTCACCTGGGCCGCACGCTCACTACCCACGAGATCGTCATGACAGACGAGCAGGGTAGAAGGCTGTCAACTGCGCGAATCACCAACCTCATACGTGATATCGAAGGCTGATCAGGGATTTAACCGGTAACGCAACTCCACTACGCCGCGCCCGAGTGCTGCTGAGGAAACCAATTCCAACGGCTGCGTAGGCTTCCGCAGCGGCAGGAGCGGCTTGCCATCGCCAAGAATCAGGGGGATGACCGAAACAATCAGTTCATCCAACAGCCCGGCATCGGCAAATTGCGCTGCGAGGTTTCCTCCGCCCACCACCCACACGTTCCTGCCATCGGCATCTGCCTTCAGATCACCGACAAACGTCCTGACGTCGCCGTGGGCAAAGGTAATGTCAGCGTCTTTGGGGACCGTGCCCTCATGATGGGTGAAAACCCAGCAGGGTGTGGTGGGATAAGGCCAGTTGCCGGGCTCATGCTCGAGCAGCCAGCGGTAGGTCTCCCCTCCCATCACGATACAGCCGACGCCCTCAATGAACGCGTCATAGCTTTCCTTCCCGCCTTCGAAACCGTCGAATTGCAGGAGCCAGGCAAGGTCGTCGTCGGGCGTGGCGATGTAACCGTCAAGGGAGGCGCCGACGTAGTACTGAAGACTCGACATGGCCCCAGCCTAATCACTTCAGGTCCGGGTTCAAATACTGCTTTCGAACCCCTGGGTGCCGGACCGGCCGACTAAGGCTACTTGTTGAAGTACGGAATGATCAGGTACAGCCCAAAGAGAACTGCAACGCCGCAGAGTCCGAAACAGATGTAGGCCAGAGGCTGAATCCACCGGGGGGCTTGCGGAGTAACATCTCCGGCTATGGCTGTCAGCCGGACGCCAAGGGAGTACAGGCCCACCACTGTCACGGCCGCAACCAAGGTGGCTCCGCCCACCATCAAAAGCTCCAACCACTTCATTTCTGGCCGCCCTTCTTCTTGTTCGCCCGTGCTGCCGCTGCCGCCTTCTTCTTCTGGAACCGCACGGCGTGTCCGGCTTCCTCAACCTCGACGGCGTTGTGGTGGCCGACGTGGGATTTGCGGGATTCGAAGTACATCAGGAGCACTGAGGCAAATCCTGCGGCTCCAGCGATGACGACGCCAACGATGCCGGTGCTGACCAGCCAGGCCGTGAGAGCTCCCATGATGCCGGCAGCCGGGAGGGTGAACAGCCAGCCGATGGCGATCCGTCCCGCCGTCGCCCATCTCACGGAGGTTCCCTTGCGGCCAAGCCCGGAACCGATGACCGAACCCGAAGCCACCTGCGTGGTGGACAGGGCGAACCCCAGATGGGATGACGCAAGAATGGCCGAGGCCGTGCTGGTTTCAGCGGCGAACCCCTGCGCAGGCTTAACATCAGTCAGCCCTGACCCCATTGTCCTGATGATCCGCCAGCCTCCGGCGTAGGTGCCGATTGCAATGGCGAAGGCACAGGCAGCAATGACCCAGAACTGCGGCCCGGAACCTGTGGGCTGGGTTCCTGCGGCGATCAGCACCAAGGTGATGATGCCCATGGTCTTCTGTGCATCGTTGGTTCCGTGGGCGAGTGCCACCAGGCTGGAAGTGAAAATCTGGCCTGTGCGGAAGCCTCCGCGCTTCTGCGTCAGTTTGTCCCCTGTTTCGGGATCGTGCCTGGAGGTCAGCGCATAGGCCAGGCGCGTACAGATGTAAGCCACAGCGCCCGCAATAACCGGGGCAAAGATCGCGGGAAGGATCACTTTTTGCATCAGGGATTCAAAGTTGATCGAATGCAACCCGATGCCGGCAATCGCGGCGCCGATGAGGCCGCCGAAGAGAGCATGTGAGGAACTCGACGGCAGGCCTTTGAGCCAAGTAATCATATTCCAGAGAATGGCTCCCATGAGACCGGCAAAGATGATCTCCGGGGTGATCTGAATGCCTTCGGAACCTTCCCGGATAATTCCTCCGGAAACAGTCTTAGCCACTTCCGTGGAGAGGAACGCACCCACGAGGTTCAGAACGGCTGCCAGTGCCACTGCCGTTTTGGGTTTGATGGCACCTGTGGCGATCGGCGTAGCCATAGCATTTGCCGTGTCGTGAAAGCCGTTGGTGAAGTCGAAAAATAGTGCCAGCGCTATAACCAGCGCCACCATGAAGGTGATATCCACCTGTTGCCCAATCTGCAGAGTCGACGGTCAGCAGTTCCACTCCCCGTTGCCCGAAGCGAACAGCACAGTTCACGGGTAGTTCACCGGGGTATGCGCGGTTCAGCAAAGCAGGCTTGAAACCCTATAGATCGTACGCGTCAACAGCATCAGGACAAAACATAGCGGTGAAGCCATTGTGCGCCGCTTCCCCGCGGGCGTACCGTGACGTTGCTGGGGCTAATCGAAGGAGAAACGATCATGCTAAATGCTCACTCGACCAGGTTCCGTACCATGGCCGTTTTGGCTGCCGTAACTGCCCTTGCCACTGCCAACGTTGGCGCTGCAACCGCGGCTCCTTTTGGTGATGGAGCCGCCATTCCACTGAATGTTGGGCAGGAGACCACCGGTTCCGATACCGGCGCCCACGGATTCTTCAGCTACGAGATCGTCAACGGTGAAGTTTGCTACACCCTGTCCGTTGAGGATCTGTCGGCCCCGGTAGCCGCAGCCCACATCCACGTTGGAGGCCGCAAGGTAGCTGGCCCCGTAGTCATTCCCTTGGAAACAGGCACGGGCACCACCTGGACCGAGACCGCCTGCGTTCCTGCTGACCCTGCGGTGTTGGCTGCTCTTGAGGCAAACCCCCGGGCGTACTACGTAAATGTGCATACACCAACGTTCCCGGGCGGAGAGGTCCGCGGACAGCTGAAGTAGTACCGACCCCCTGCCCTAGTCGTCGTGACTGACTTTATGGAGCCTGGTCACGACGGTGGGGCAGGGAACGCGCACGAGGATTGCGTGGGCGGTTGATCCAAGGATGAGCCTGGCGAACGCTCCTCGCCCCCGACTCCCGATAACAAGGATCCGCGCGGACGTCGCATGCTCTACCAATGCCTGCGCCGGGTCCAGGCTCTTTTCAAGCCGCTGATGCATCACCAGGTCAGGAAACGAAATCCGCAGGCCGGCTACCGACTCCGCAAGAACGATTTTCTCCTCTTCCTCAATCACCTTGTTCAAGCCACTCGGCGGCGTCTCCCGTTCAATCCACCGGATGGGCCGGTTCACAGCAAGCACCGCCGTCAGCTCATCGCCCTCGCGGTCCGCCTCAGCGGCGGCAAAGTTGACGGCCTGTAAGGACTCCTCCGAGCCGTCGACGCCCACAACCACACCCCGCTTGCCCGGCACAAATTCCCGGGGAACCACCACTACCGGGCAGTCCGACGCCGATACGATTTGGAGTGCCCGGTCAGTTACGGGACCGCCGTCGGTCCACTGTCGCGTATGGGAGCCGATCACAATCACGGCTGCCGCAGCAGACATTTCCCTCAGTACCGCTCCTGGACTCCCGTAATGCAGTTGGGCGTGGAAGTCGACGTCGGGTGCCTTGAGGGCAGCATCAGCCTCCACCGTCTTCAGCAGCTCCGCCGCCCGGTCCCGGATCAGATCGTGATACTGGAATTCGGGGGAAATCCAGCGGTCGTCGGCGGCATGAACTGCTACCACCGGGACTTGGTGGCTGGAGGCCCGCTCCAATGCCCAGGCCAAAGCCGCCTCGCTCGCGGCGGACCCGTTGATCCCAACGACTATCGGCTTCTTCATGGTTTTCCCCGATTCCTGAAGGCGGCGGCATCCGGATCAGCCGGAAGGGTTAGAAGCCGCTGGGCTCCGTTTCGAATTCAGGTCCTACGGGTGGACCCTCATGGTGGAGCGGTCGCAGTGCCCCCGTGCGCTCCAGCCAAAAAAGCGCGTCATACCGGCCGCCCATGACGGTCGGAACATAATTGGCCTGCTCGCTTTGCGGACTGTAGACGACGCCTATGGCCCTGTGGCCAAGGCTCCGTGACAACCATGGTCCGGGACGGTGCCCCCCGAATTCCAGGATGGCAGGCACACCCAGGCAATGGTGAAGCAGGTATTCATGACTTCCTGTCCGAGCCTCGGGCACTCTGACAACCTGTTCACGGGAACCCCAGTCATCGGCGGCAAGCACGGTCCCGCCGTAGCCGGCGAATCCGACCAGCAGGACCCGGTCGGCCCCGTACCGCTCCCGGATCAACTGGCCAACGTTCACCAGTCCGTTACGTGCCATATCGGTGGCCCTGGCATCCCCGATGTGGGAGTTATGCTCCCAAATGATTCCTTTCGACGGCGGACCCAGGTGCTGACGGACGCGGTCAATGGTGTCTGCCATGTGGCGGTCGCGGATGTTCCACGACTCGCTGCTGCCGTTGACCATGGTGCGGTAGTAGTGCTCGGCGTTTGCCGCCACTTCGGCGTTCTGCAAGGCGTTAAAAGCGTTGTCGTCGTGATGGTCCATGGCGGCGAGCGCACGCGTTCGTACTTCCTCCAGGAACGTGACGATGTCGGCTTCGCAGGTTTCCGGAACCAGCCGTGTGTTCCAGGCATATTCATGCGGGTCCTGATGATGCGGTTGAAAACATTGCCAGGCACGTTTTGCTGTAGGCACAGCTTCCGGCGCATGAACTTCCAACCAGCCGATGGTCTCCCGCAGCGAGTCCCACAGAGAATAGACATCAAGACCGTAGAAACCCACGCGATCAGACAGCGGACGTTCCATGTTCCAGCCGCGAAGCCAGTCCAGGAACCCTGCCACTTCCTCATTGGCCCACATCCATGTAGGCCACCTTTCAAAGCCTGCCAGCAAGGCGTGCACTCCGACGTCGAGCCCGCTTTGCCCCTTGACCCAACGGTTGATCCGCCAGCAGTCCGGCCAGTCACCTTCGACGCCTATCCAGTTATACCCCTGCTCTTCGATCAGCCGGATGCTCAGGCGCGACCGCCATGTGTAGTACTCATGCGTTCCGTGTGAGGCTTCACCAATAGCCACGAGTTCGCATCCAGCAGAGCGGCGGACCAAGCCGTCGAGGTCGCGCAGCCCCGCGAGAGGGCGCGCAAGCGCAAGGATCTCCGCCGTAACCGCTGGATTCACAGTAACGTCGTTCATCCTGGATCCTCTGTTTTGGCTGTCTTCCATGACGTTCTCCGCTTGCCTTTCTCACTCCAGCTTCCCGCCACTGCGGCCCCCCGTAAAGGGCCCAAGGCCATCCGAGTTGAGGTCCACTGGCTCCTTTTCCCGCTCATCGGGCGAGCAGTACTCTGGAGGAACCATCCGGAAGCCCACTGACATGACGCCGAAGCTTCCCGGCTGGGACTGGACAACGTCCGGCTCGAAACCCGTGACGCCGCAGCTCTGGACATCCGTGACGGGTTTGACCTGATCACGGTCTTCGACGCCATACACGACCAGGCACACCCCGCCACCGTCCTCCACAATATCCACGAGGCGCTCCGCGCGGGCGGAACCTTCCTGATGGTGGACATCAAGGCCTCGAGCAGGCTTGAGAAGAACTTTGAGCTCCCCTGGGCCACCTTCTTCTACGCCATCTCCACGACCCACTGCATGTCCGTTCGTTGTCCCAAGGCGGCGATGGCCTCGGAACCGTTTGGGGTGTCGCACTGGCCGAATCCATGGTCCACGACGCCGGCTTCGAGCAGGTAGAGGTCAAGGACCTTGAGGAGGACCCCTTCAATGCTTTTTTTTGGCACGAAAGGCGGCGCCGGGGATAGCCGGACGCTAAGAGCTACGCGGGTTGCGCCCCGGCAGCATTGACCAACCACGGGACACCGAACTTGTCGGTGCACATGCCGAACGTGTCACCCCACGGAGCCGGTTCGAACGGGACCGTGATCCTACCGTCCGAAGAGAGACGGTCCCAGTATCCACGCAGTTCAGCTTCGTCCTCGCCGCTGAGGGAGACAGAGAAGTTGTCACCGGGGTTGTAGCTCATGCCATTAGGTGTGTCCGCCCCCATCAGCACCATTCCCGAGTCCGTGGTGAGCATGGCGTGCATGATCTTGTCCTGCTCACCAGGGTCCTCGCTGGCCTGAAACTCGCCGAAAGTACTCATGGTGAGTTCCCCGCCGAAGACTGACTGATAGTACGTCATGGCTTCGCGGGCGTTGTCGCGGAAGCCAATGTAGGGGTTGAGGCGGGTTGGCATTTGGGATCTCCTTGGGGTCTGGTGGAGGCCGGGGCCGGGATTAGGCAGCACGGCAGGCTGGGAACACTTCATATGGTGCCCCAATTCATGTGCCGTTCCCAGACCCCCACAGACAGTTTCCGTGCCTGGCCAGCTGGTTCTCAGTCTGCGGCTTTCTTCGCACGGCTGGGCTGGACCCGGGGCGGTTCACCCGGCATTTTCGGATAGTCCGGAGGGAACGGGAGTTCGCCCAGGCCGGTGTCGATATCGCGCTGCCACCAGCCTAGGAGGGTGTCGATGTTCCCCGTCTCGGAGTGCATGTCCGCCCAGGGATCGCCGGTTGCCTTCAACCGCTCGGGAACTGTCAGGATGGTGAATTGCCTGGGATCCACGCTTTCCAGTTCATCCCATTCAATGGGGCAGGAGACCGGTGCGTGGGAAAGGGGCCGCGGACTGTAAGCCCCGGCCATGGTGCGGTCACGGTTGGCCTGGTTGAAGTCCACGAATACCTTCACGCCACGCTCTTCCTTCCACCAGGCGGTAGTGACCTTGTCCGGCATGCGGCGCTCAAGTTCGCGAGCCGCCGCAATGACCGCGTGCCTGACGTCCAGGAATTCCCGGGTGGCCTCAATGGGGGCGAATACATGGAGGCCGCGGTTTCCGGACGTTTTGATGAACGCAGTGAGCCCTGCTTCTGCCAGCACAGCTCTCAGTTCGATGGCGGCCGGGACTGCGTCGTCGAAGTCCGTTCCGGGCTGAGGATCCAGATCAATGCGCAACTGGTCCGGGTTGTCCGAGTTCTCCGCTCTTGACGGCCAGGGGTGGAAAACGATGGTGTTCATCTGCACCGCCCAGACAGCCGCAGCGGGTTCGTCAATGACCAACTGGGGATGGGTCCGTGCGCTCGGATAGACCACCTTCACTGACCGGATAAAGTCCGGTGCGCCCTTAGGAGGATTCTTCGAGAAGAACTGTTCGCCGTCGATATTCTCCGAAAAGCGCTGGAGCGTAATTGGCCGGCCGCCGTTTGCTCTGACGAAAGCTTCCCCCACGTCCACCATGTAGTTGGCCAGGTCCAGCTTGGTGATACCAGGCTCCGGCCAGAGAACCCGGCCGGGGCTCGATATCCGCATCTCCCGGGGGCCGTTCGGACCGTCGACGGTGAGGGTGGTTGCTTCGCTCGCCATGGGAACAACCTACCCCGCAGAAGTACCCACGTCAGCAGATCTTCCGTGTGGATGGCCGACACTCTTTCGAGTTGTGTCCGGCCGGGCCGCGAGTTCAGGCATTATTGAGGCATGCCCGTCCCCCAAGTCCCCCTCGCCTTCACCATCGCTGACAGTACAGTTTCCGCGGCTTACGGACGTCCTGACAGTCCCTTTGCGACACTCGTGGTCGCCCACGGTGCAGGTGCCGGAATGGACCATCCGTTTATGGCCGGCTTCACGGCCGCACTGGGTGATCAGGGGGTTGCCACCCTCCGCTTCAATTTCCCGTACCGTGAGGCCGGTAAGAAGTTCCCGGACAGGCCGCCGACTGCGATCGCGGCTTGGCGGGCAGCCATGGACGTCGCTTCCCAATACTCGGAAGGGGAGCCCTTATGGGCGGCCGGCAAGTCCTTTGGCGGGCGGATGGCGTCAATGGCGGTAGCCGAAGGAATGCCGGCCGCCGGGTTGGTTTACGTCGGCTACCCCCTGCATCCTCCTGGAAAGCCCGAGAAGGTCCGGGACGAGCACCTCTACGGCCTCACGCTGCCTATGCTCTTCCTCCAGGGAACAGCTGACCCGTTCGCGACCACTGCCTTGCTTGAGTCCGTGGTCGCGCGAATCGGAGACGCGGCAACGCTGAACTGGGTCGAAGGCGGAGACCATTCCTTCGCTGTCAAGGGCTTCAAGCGCAGCCCTGAAGAAGTGGGGGCATCGCTTGCGAAGCCTGTGGCTGATTTCCTCCGCGCGCATTCCTGAGCACCTCTGAGGCGAGCCAGGCCCGCCATAATCACTCCTTGTTGGCCTTTGCGCGCACATGCATCCTCTCCCCTTGTCCTCCGAATACACTCAGGACTTCTGCCGCCTGCTCTCCTGTGCTGCCGAACCAGTGAGGTACGCGGGTATCGAATTCGGCTACTTCACCTGCCCGGAGGACGAGGTCATGGTTGCCCAGAAGCAGTCGCATACGGCCGGAAAGAACGTACAGCCATTCGTATCCTTCGTGA
Organism: Arthrobacter sp.; assembly: GCF_031179985.1. GTDB lineage: Bacteria > Actinomycetota > Actinomycetes > Actinomycetales > Micrococcaceae > Arthrobacter. Next base: position 13,270 of record NZ_JAPSHJ010000049.1, read on the forward strand.
GCCTTGAGGTCCGGGTCGGCTTTGGAGACGGGAATGATTATTTTCCAGGCCTGCATCCCGCCCGGCTGCCGGGTCAACGGTACGACTGTCCGACCGTTCGCCTTATGGGGTTTGAGACGGATTCGGGGGTCCCCGATTTCGGGTGCCCCCACCAGCTCTTCCAAGGGCACCCGGTAAGCCTGGGCCAGCGGGAGGAGCAGTTCCAGGCTTGGACGGCGCTGCCCGGTCTCCAGCCGCGACAGGGTGCTTTTCGAGATACCGGTAGCTGTGGAGAGACCGGTGAGGGTGACGCCACGCTGCATTCGTAGTCGTTTGAGGCGCACCCCCACCTGATCGAGGGCAGCAGCAATCAGTTTCGTGGTGTCATTCACAGGACCATCCAACCTCCGTTTCCCGGAAACAGCAACGTTTGTTGTCGAAACAGGAGCATGGACAGAGCCTTGAAGACATGAACGAATTTGATGTAGTCATAGTGGGCGGTGGCGCCGCAGGATTGTCAGCCGCATTAGTGTTGTCCCGAGCCCGACGCAGGGTTCTGGTGGTGGATTCAGGGTCCCAACGCAACTCCCCCGCCGCTCACATGCACGGGTACCTTTCACGCGATGGCCTGCCTCCCGCAAAGCTTCTGGCGATTGCCCGCCAGGAGGTGACGGGCTACGGCGCTGACGTCTTGGACGGGGAGGTCACGGACCTCGTTGCTTGCGGGAAGTCGCGATTCCAGGCGCTGCTCTCCGACGGGAGGCGGATCGCGACGCGGCGTCTTCTGGTGGCCACCGGGCTGCGGGACGAGCTGCCCGACATTCCGGGTCTGGCCAACCGATGGGCGCGTGACGTTCTGCATTGCCCTTACTGTCACGGCTACGAAGTCCGTGACCGGCAGTTGGGTGTCCTGGGCGGCGCACTGGATGCGGTCCGTTACGCCCAGATCGTCCGCCAGTGGGCCAAGGATGTCGTGTTGTTCGTGCCCGCTAAATCGCTGACGAACGTTCACCGCTCGGAGCTGGTTGCCCGGTCAATAGGGGTCATCGAGGGCGATGTCAGGCGGATAGTTGTTGAGGACGACCATTTGTCCGGCGTCGAAATGGACGATGGCACCGTCATCCCACGGGACGCATTGTTCGTGCCGCCGAAGTTCATCGCGAACAACAGCCTGCTCGTGGGTCTCGGCTGCGAACTGGACCAGGAAGGCTGGGCTGTGCGGGACAGTAACGGCCGCACCACTGTTCCCGGCGTCTGGATAGCCGGTAATGTCGCCAACCCTCGAGCCCAGGTGATCACGGCCGCAGGGGAAGGTTCCGCCGCAGCCATGGCCATCAACGCGGACCTCGTCGAAGAGGACATCCGAAAGGCCGTCCGCGATTTCAACAGGGGATTCTGACAGACAGCAACTTGTCCTTCCCCGCATCGTCCCGCCCACTGCCTGCAAGACCCTGAGGAGAACCTATGTCCATCGAGTCAACGTCAACCCGTCCCGCGCCGCCCAACAAACACCAGCTCGCGCTGATGATTTGGCTGGCTGTGTTCCCCACCCTGACCCTCATCAACCTGGCTTTCGGGGAGTGGCTCGGGATCCTGCATCCTGTACTGCGGACCTTCGTTCTGGCCACGGTTGCGGTTCCCATCGTCATCTACGGGATCATGCCGCACCTTCACCGTCTGCGCACATTACTGCTGAGCCGAGCCGCACGCCGCTGACCTCCGTGTGGGAGGAAGCGTCAGGCTTTCAACGATGCCGGAATCGCATTAGGGGGGACCGGATCATGGCGGAGGTACCGCCGGCTAAAGCGTCCAGTGCCTGCCGTCAGGGCACGCAACTCCACTGCGTACTTCAGCAACTCCTGGTCCGGGACCTCGGCGCTGATCTCCGTCAGATCGCCGACGGATGTTGTTCCCGTCAGTCTCCCCCGCCGCGAGGACAGATCACTCATGACTGCACCGACGTAGTCATCTGACACGGTAATGGTCACTGCTGAAACCGGCTCAAGCAATTGGATGCGGGTGGCGGAAGCCGCCTCCCGCAGGGCAAGTGCTCCGGCGGCCTGAAAGGCGGCATCGGAGGAGTCAACGCTGTGGGTCTTGCCGCCCACGAGTGTGACGCGGATATCCACCACAGGGAACCCGGCTGCTACCCCTTTTTGCATCTGCGTCCGGACGCCCTTTTCCACAGACGTTATGAAGGGTCCCGGGATCACGCCGCCAACGGTTTTGTCCACAAACTCAAAGCCGGATCCGCGGTCCAGTGGCTCCACTTCGACGTCGCAAACGGCGTATTGCCCATGGCCGCCGGACTGTTTGACGTGCCGGCCGTGGCCAGCCGAGGGGGCCGCAAAGGTCTCGCGCAGCGGAGTCACTACCTCCACTGTCTGCAGCTTCACACCCTGCTCTCTCAACCGGTCCAGCACAACTTCCGCGTGCGCCTCGCCCATGCACCACAGGATCAGCTGATGGGTTTCGGAGTTGCGTTCCACCCTAAGAGTCGGATCGCCGGCGGCAACCTTGCCGAGGCTTTTCGCAAGGGCATCCTCGTCCCCATGGGAAGCCGCCTCGATGGCCACAGGCATCATCGGTTCGGGCATGTCCCAGGCCTCCACCAGCAAGGGCCGCTCACGTGAGGAAATAGTGTCCCCGGTTTCGGCGTTTCCAAGTTTGGCCAGCGCGCAAATGTCGCCGGCAACACAGAAGGGCACAGGCCGCAGGGATGCGCCGATCGGCGCGTACAAGTGGGTGATGCGCTCGTCGCTGTCGTGATCGAGGTGTCCGCGATCCGCCAGCCCCCGTCCGCCGACGTGAATGGCTGAGTCCTCCCGCAGTGTGCCCGAGAAAATGCGCACGAGGCACACACGTCCCAGGAACGGATCGATGGTGGTCCGCACGACTTCACCCACCAGTGGTCCCTTGGGATCGCAAGCCAGCTCCGCTGTGGAGGTACCGTCGGCCTCCCTGGCCACCGGAAGCTCCCGCTCGGCCCCGGACGGAAATCCGCCACGCAGGACCTCGAGCACTTCCAGCATCCCGACGCCGGATTCAGCAGCGGTTGCCAGCACCGGAAAGAAGGAACCTCGGGCGACGGCGGTCTCCAGATCGGCGACGAGGACCTCAAGGGGTACCTCTTCACCGGCCAGATACCGCTCCATCAGCGTTTCGTCCTCGCTTTCGGCGATAATTCCTTCAATGAGCGCTCCGCGAGCCTCTTCGGCGACGGCCAGCTCGCCGTCGTCGGCTTCCCGTACCTGGCGCTCCGCGCTGCCGTTTGTGTAGGTGGAAACGGTCCTCGACAACAGGCCGAGCAGACTAATGGACCCGGCACCAGAGGACAGCGGCAGATACAGCGGCAGCACGGAATCGCCGAACGCCCGTTGGCAGGCAGCCAGCGCTGCATCAAAATTGGCTCGCGGATGATCGAGGCGGCTGATCACCACCGCGCGCGGCATGCCGGCGGCTTCGCATTCCCCCCAGAGTGCGATCGTCGCGGTGTCGATATCGTCAACGGCTGACACGACGAAGAGCACTGCATCCGCCGCTCGGAGCCCTGCACGCAACTCGCCAGTGAAATCCGGGTATCCGGGAGTGTCCAGCAGATTCACTTTGATGTCTTCAAAGATCACGGGCACGACGGCGAGCGCGACTGAGCGCTGCTGATGGATCTCTGAGGGATCAGCGTCGCTCACGGTGGTGCCCTCGGCAATCGAGCCCATCCTGGTGATGGCACCGGTCGCAGCCAGCAGGCCCTCAACCAGCATCGTTTTCCCCGTACCCGAGTGCCCCACCAAGGCAACATTGCGGATTTGTTCCGGGCGCTCTGCAGGCGACCATGTGGAGGCGTCAGAGCGGCGCGGGTCCCCATTGCCCCGGGCCGAACTTCTCGCCGGGCTCTTTGCTCCTTTTCCCGACATGTGCATCTCCTGCGTGTGTCCGTGCGCCTTTGTCTTTGTTAAAGGATTGGACACCCTGAGGCACCCGAACAGCAAGAGGGCCCCGAGGGCTTGGACAAGGTGTGTGTTTGCTTTTGGCATCGGTTCACGCGAACCGCCCTTGCCCTCGGCGTTCAGTGTTCTGCTGTGATCGTTTGAGTTCGAAAGTGTGCTTTTTGTTGTTTTGAGGCAGAGCGCAGGATTAGCTGTGGGCGGGACAAACGGGTGCGACGACGCACCCGCGAAACAAGACCGCAAGCACCTGGAGAACCAATCATGATCAGACCCGGAGTCAGGGCCGCCCTGGCCGCCTTCGTGATGGTGGCCACCGGCCATCTTGGCATTGCAACGGCGCATGCCACCGAGCTTTCCCCTCCCTCGCCGCCGAGCATCTTCCTGCTCGCCTTCGGTTCGAACGCCGCAGGGCAGACGGCCGTCCCTGAAAGCCTCGCCAAGGAACCCCTGAAGGCCCTCGCAGCCGGAAACGGCCACACCATTGCTCTGAGCAACGCCGGCCGACTCTCAGCATGGGGCAGCAACGTGCAGGGGCAGTCGACCGTACCGCCCATCGCTGACCGGAAGTTTAAGGCGATTGCTGCCGGCGCCAGCCACTCCCTTGCCCTCAGCACTGATGGGAAAGTCACCTCGTGGGGCGGAAATACGTCCGGTCAGGCAACTGTTCCCGAAGCGGCCCGCGCCGGAGTTGCTGCCATCTCAGCGGGCGGAAGCAACTCTCTGGCACTCAAGACGGACGGAACCCTGGTGGGCTGGGGTGACAACGCCTTTGCCCAGAACCAGATTCCCGCATCCCTGGCAGGACAAGCCATAAAGCAAATATCCACGGGCGCCGGGTTCAACGTGGCGTTGACGGCCGAGGGCAAGGTGACTGCCTGGGGCAGGAGCGATTATGGACAGATCGAGCTTCCCGCAGCTCTGGGCACAGCGAAGATCAAGGCCATTTCCAGCGGAGTGACACACTCGCTGGCCCTCACCGATACAGGAACAGTGGTGGCCTGGGGCTCGAACACCTACGGGCAGCTCAACGTGCCGGCTGAGCTTGGTTCCGAAAAGGTGACTGCAATCGCGGCTGGCGGGTATCACAGCCTCGTCTCCACGGAGTCAGGACAAATTTTCGCCTGGGGAGACAACAACGCGGCACAAAGCACAGTCCCGGCGGGGTACGGACCCAGGATCGTGGCGATGGCCGCTGGGGAAGCGCACAGCGTGGTCTTTACCCGACCGGACGACGACGGCGCCCCTGCCGCCGTCGTTCTTCCTGGTTCGCCAGCAAACGGGGCGCCTCTGGATCCGGCGAACGGAATGACCGGCGTCATAACTGCAGCCGTGACGTATGGAGCCGTCCCGTATCTTGCGGGTGCAGCCCTGCTGCTGTCCGGAGCGTGCCTGGTGGCATTCAACTCCAGGCGGCCACGTCACTCGAGGCGGATCGTTGGCGCGGCGCTGACAGCCGCCGTCGGAGCCGCATTGCTGGTCCCCGCGTCGCCCGCACTGGCCGAGGAGTCAGTCCCGGTGCCGAAACCGAGCCTCGAACAACTGGTGGCGACAAACGGCGTACTCTACTTCGCCAACAGCGGCGCCACTGTGACGGATAAGGTTGCGCCCGGCGACACCATGGGGATTTACCAGTCCCGATCCGACCAGGCCTACGGGCCGGACGCCAAGACGGGCGGCAGTTGGGGCTTCGTTTCCGATGCCTTCTCCAATCCCAAACGGAACACCAACAGCACGCTCGGAAAATACGACTCAATCCTGTACGACGCACCGCCCCCAGGCTCCGCTCTTTCGAGCCGGGCAGTGAAGTACGACTTCGCGCTTCCCAACGGAAACTACGACGTCACGTTCGGCTTCAAGTTGCCTGGCGGCTGGGCCGGACGAACGCTGGACCTGATGGCGGAAGGCCAGATCCTCGGCACTGCAGCCACGAGCGGCACAGCGCTGGAGAAGACCTTCAACAGCGTGGCAGTCACCGACGGCATCCTCAACCTGCAGGCCCACAGCCAGGCGGGCCGGACCAACACATTCCACGATCCGGCGCTGAACTTCATAGTGATCAGGCAGCCCCTGGACTACACGCCGGAACTGCTTGCAGAGAAAATCCGCCAGGCGACACTCACTCCGGAACAGGCGTCCCTGTATGCGCCGGACTCAGTAGCTGTCCTCGGGGAGAAGCTGGCCGCGGCACAGTCCCTGGTGGGTGCAGGCTCCGCTGACACCGCCGCCAACAAGGCAGCCTACGAGGCGATTGGCGCAGCCACCGCCGGGCTGCGGAAACTCGTCACCTACGATTCCTTCAATCCGGGCCAGCCTTGGCTCGACACCAATGGCCGCGCCATTCAGGGCCACGGAGGCCAGGTGATCCCGTCCAAGGACGCTCAGGGGCGGACCATCTACTACTGGTACGGCGAAGACCGAACTCAGGGCTACCAGCCCATGGCGGGCCTTCACGGCTACTCCTCGTACGACCTCTACAACTGGAAGGACGAAGGACTGGTCCTGAAGACCGCAGAAACCCGCGCCCAGCTGGACACAGATCCGTACTTCACCGCTCTTTATGCTGACTACACAACGCACGAAAAGGACGCTGTTTTCAGGGACCTGGACAGCAAGGGTGTGGGCAACGCCGTTGGCCGCGCCATCGTTCTTGAGCGCCCGAAAGTGATGTACAACGAGTCAACCGGCAAGTGGGTTCTTTGGGTCCACACAGACGGCCCGTCAACAACCTCGAATGCGCAGTACGCCAAGGCAACCGCTGGTGTCGCCGTCTCAGACACGCCGTTCGGCCCGTTCCGTTACGTGGACAGCTACCGCCTCGACAGGATTCCCGCGGACAATCCGAACAACCAGTACCCGTCGCAACCGGGAATGGCCCGCGACATGAACCTCTTCAAGGACGATGACGGCACCGGCTACATCATCTATTCCAGCGAAGAGAACCGCACCATGTACGTGTCCAGGCTCAACTCCAGCTATATGTACTTGAACGTGCCGTGGCACCGCTCAGTGGACGGGGTGGACTTCAGCCGCAACTTCCAAGGCGTGGCCCGTGAAGCTCCCGCCATGTTCAAGTACGACGGCACGTACTACCTGATCACCTCCGGCGCCACCGGCTGGGATCCCAACCCGGCACGATACGCGACGTCCCCCACGCCCATCGGGCCGTGGACACAACACGGAAGCCCCGCCGTCGGGCCCGGCTCGGAAACAACCTTCCGGACCCAAAGCACCTCAGTGATCCCGATTGATCCCGCGGCAGGAAAATTCATCTACATGGGCGACCGGTGGATACCGTCGGACCTCGGCAACTCACCCATGGTGTGGCTGCCGCTCACGTTCGGGGCCAACGGTGACTTGAGCTTCCGCTGGACGGACCGGTGGACCGTGGCAGATTTGGAGAACCGGGGCAAATTCACCGTTGACATGGCGATGCCCGCCAGCGTTCCGCTGGGATCGGGACCGTCCGCGCTGCCCGCCACCGCTGTTGTCAGCCAGAACGGAAGTTCGACGACGTCGGCAGTCACCTGGAGCGGCGCAGACTTCTCCGTGCCTGGCTCGGCGACAGTAACTGCCACTTTCGCCTCCAACGGCCGCACCGCCAGCTACACCGTCATGGTAGTGCCTTCCGGGCTGGTCTACTTCGCAGATCCTGGGTCCACTGACACCGCTGATTACGCCGCGATCCGTGCTGCGGCCTCGGCAGCAGGAGCGCTCTCAAATTCGGCCAAGGACCAGCCTCTGGGAGCTGACCCCGGAACCGGCAAGACATGGGGCTACGACAATCCAGGCACAGCCACCGTGGGCGGCGACAACATCTTCGGCACCCTCCGGTACGTGACCAAGGAGTCCGCGCGGAAGGACGTCAGCTATCTGTTCGGCGACCTTGAGGCCGGCGCCTACACCGTCTACGTGGGGCTTTACGACCCCTGGGCACAGTATGCGCCGAACCGGGCTGCAAAAATCAGCATCAATGGCACGGTGGTTGATGCCAGCAGGCGGATCAGCGGAACCAACACCACGATGAAATACGCCGGGCACTCCCCCGACGGCGAAGGGAAACTGAAGGTGAATCTGGCGCCCACCACCCCCGACGACGTCCAGGTCAGCTGGATCATGGTGGTGAAGGGCTAGGAGCCCGGGATAGCCGGCAGGACCTCCTGCCGGCTATCCAACTCCACCCGCCAACGCTCCATCACATCCTGGCCCCAAACGCCCAACGCTCCCTCACATCCTGGACTTGACCTTCGCGGTGGCGGGAGCTGTCCACGGATCCTCCGGCCAGGGATGCTTCGGATAGCGCCCTCGCATTTCGGAGCGGACCTGTGTGTAAGGACCGGACCAGAAGGAAGCAAGGTCGTCCGTAACAGCCAACGGCCGCCCGGCAGGCGAAAGCAGGTGGAACAGGACCGCCACCTTGCCACGCGCCAAGTGCGGTGTGTCTGCCCAGCCGAAGCACTCCTGCAGCTTGACCGCCACCACCGGCCGCCCGCCGTCGTCCCCCACGTCCGGGTAGTCGATCCGAACCCGGGAACCGCTGGGAACTTCAAGCCACTCGGGCGCCAGTTCGCCCAGCCGCCCAGCTTCCGGCCAAGGCAGCAGTCGCCGGATCGGTTCCGCGAGGTCGATTTTGTTCGTGGGGGTACCGACGGCCAAAGCTTCCAGTTCGGGCGCCAGCCACTCTTGCAGTCGTACCAACAGGGCCGGTTCGGATACGTCAGGCCAGGGACTGCCCACTTCCCGGTGCAGCAAGGCGAGGCGGCGACGCAATCTCTCTGCCGCCGTGGACCACCCGATGGTTCCCAAGCCTTCCTTCTTCAACGCCCGCACAACGGCCGCACGCCCCTCCTCCGGCGAGGGGCGCACCGGTGTCGATGACAAGGTGATCGTTCCCAGCCGGCGTTCCTTCCGCGCCGTGACGCGACCCTGACTGATCTGCGCCTCTACTGTTTCGCGTAGAAGGTGCCGGCCGGCGGCCTCCGCCAGTTCTTGGGACAGCGGCGCGGCTGAACGGATGACGGCGCCGGTACCGGCAGCGTCCCGGCCTTGGGCGCGCGACACCTCGGCTACTGCCAGCCATTCATGTCCGGACAGCCCACTGCCGGCAGGCAAACCCGCCCGGGTACCCGATGAGAGCAGGTATCGCTCCGGACCTTGTCCCGGGACACGGCACGCCACGCGATCCGGAAACGCTAGGGCAACGACGAAGCCGACCGTTTCGGCCGCGGCCGATGCGGCGATCTCGGCAGCAAGCGGTTCACGCACGACGTCGAGTGCTTCCTGACGCACCATAGCCTCCATCCGCCGGACGTCCTCGGCCCAGCGTCGGGCAGCCGGGTCCTGCCCGCTCCGCAGGATGGTGAGAAGGCGGGTGAGATCCGCTCCGGGAGCGCGCTGGTCGCCGGAGACCACCGCCACGGTTTCTGAAACAACCCGGTGGCCCACGGCAGCCGCTCCATCCAGCAGCGCACGCCCGAGGCGCGGGTCAGCAGGTATCCGGGCCAACGTCTTGCCGATGTCGTTGGCGTGACCGTCCGATTCGATCGCGCCGAGTTCCCGGAGGACTTCCACGGCGTCGTCCATCGCGGCTTGAGGCGGCGCATCGGGAAGCGCCAGGCCCCCGCCGCCCGGCGATCCCCAACAGGCAAGGACCAAAGCGGCACCCGTCAGATCAGCGACGGCGATCTCCGGAGTCTGGTGGGCAGGTGCAGCGCCGAAGGTCTTCTGGTCATAACACCTGACAACCCGGCCTGGCCCCTGGCGGGCTGCACGTCCGGCGCGCTGGTTCGCGGAGGCGCGGGAACAGGACACAGTGACCAGCCCCGTCATGCCGCGGTTTGCGTCTCTTCGCGGTTCACGGGAGAGCCCGGCATCGATCACGAGGCGGACCCCGGGCACGGTCAGGGAGGATTCCGCGAGCGCTGTCGAAACGATAATCCGTGGGGGCTCCCCGGGCTTACGTCCGGAGACGGACCGGTCCTGCTCCGTCGGGTTAACCTGCCCGTGAAGCTCCAGAACTTCCCCACTCACCTTGCCCCGCAGTCGTGAGGCGACGTAGGAGACTTCCCACGCCCCCGGGAGAAACACCAGCGCGTCGGTGTCCCCGTCTTCGCCCAGTGCCCGGGCATGCCAGGCCGCGGCGGTGTCCGCCACATGGTCCAAAAAAGCGCGGGTGACTCCCTTGTCGTCCAGCCGCGGGAAAGCCGCCGGCGCCCATTCCACTTCCAGTGGGTACAGCGCGGACGGACAATCGATCACCGGGGCCGGCCCGCCGTCGTCGTGATTCCCATCCTGGGCACTTCCAAGCAGGGCGGCGAACCGTGGCGCGTCCAGAGTTGCGGACATGGCCACCAGGGTGAGGTCCTCCCGGAGTTCCCGGACCTCGGCGAGCATGCCGAGCAGCAGGTCTGTTTCCAGGCCGCGCTCGTGGACTTCATCCAGGACTACTGCGTCGGCCGACTCGAGCCCCGGGTCCGCGAGCAGGCGGCGCAGCAGGATCCCCGGCGTGACAAACTCGATCAGCGTCTCCGGACCGGCCTGGCGTTCGCCGCGGACGGTGTACCCGACGCGGTCGCCCACGCGGCTGCCATCCAACGAGGCAAGGCGGCGGGCAGCCGAGCGGGCAGCCACCCGCCGCGGCTGGGTGACCACAACACGAGGATGACGGCGCCCGGCCCGCAGCTGGCCTTGAGCATGACTGGACGCGAGGTTGGCCAGCAGCGGCGGAACGAGCGTGGTTTTGCCCGTTCCGGGAGGCGCCTGCACCACGGCCGTCCCCGCCGGACCTCCCGCCCGCAGCGCTGCGGCAAGCTCCCCCAGCGACTCGGCAAAAACCAGACCGGCGCCGATGACAGGTAGATTGAAGGTCATCCGTCCATTGTGCCCGCAATACTGGTCGCCGATCTCGGCACGACTGCCACATGGGCGAGAATGGAGGTCACCCAACATGAAAGCGGGAAGACCATTGATCAATCTGCAGCAGGACTCCGAAGGCTTTATCCGGATGAACAGGCACTTCCCCGGCAGCGCCGCCATATCCATCACATTTGGTGACGGAAGCCAGGAAGCGGTCTCCGGCGCACGGCTCAATGAGGCCTACGACGATGCCTTGGCTGTGTACCGGGCCGAAAATCACCTGGATGCCAAGGGGTACTCCCGCGGCCCGAAGAAGAAGGTGCAATCCGGAATAGATTTCGTGCCGGTTCATCCTGGTATGTCAAAGGAAATCTAAGTAGAAGTGCATCTAAGTAGAAGGCAGGATTCCGGTGCAGGTCCTTCCGCGTATCACGGTAGAGGTCCCGGTGCTTGCCATTGGTCAAGGACCCTCAGACTATGAGCACCTGGGCCGCTACGTCGACGCATTGCGCCGGCTGCAGGGCCTGCACCTGACACTCCTGCACATTGGCGTCCTTGAAGACTTCAGCCAGGACGTGGCCGACTGGACCAAAGGGCTCACCAGTGCAGAGGCTGCGAGGCGTAAGACTGTTGCCTGGTTGCAGGCGCTGCCGGTGCTGGGGAGCTTTTCCGGATGGGCCGAGAGACTGATCGTGCTGGGCGGCGGGAATGTGAGCGGTCTTGAAGTTGAGGTGCCCGCCCACGTGCATGACTTTCAGGTCTCCCTCGTGCAGGCGCTTCACGATCTGCTAAACGACCTGCTGGTGGATAATGTCGATGACTTTATCCTCAGCTCGCAGGCCCTGGGCTTCAGGTACCCCCATTGGACGCCCCATGTTGCTGTAGGCCGCCCAAAGACGAGGGGTGCCGGATCATGGGTGATTGAACCCTTAGCCATCGAGTTCGGTGAGTCCCGCATCAGGAACCGTCGCTTCCTTCCCGTGTTCGACGACGGCGGGCCAGGCGCCTGACAACCCTCCTTCAC
>NZ_JAPSHJ010000015.1 GCF_031179985.1 Arthrobacter sp.
ATCAATAAAACAATTGGTATCAACAAACTTGGCACACTATTGAGTTCTCAAACAACAGACACACCCGGCACCACCACAACACTTCACAGCCGTGGATCGCTCCGGAGCAACTTTTCAAACTTACCCGCTAGCTTCACCCTAGTCAAATCGGTGATCCTGACTCATTCTTGCCTGAGGCATCTGGGTCATCTTCACCGACCAACTCCGGGGAGCAGCGCGGGTATTAACGTTACCACCACTTTGCCCCGGAGACAAAACCCCTCAGCCTGGAGGGCCCGCCGACCAAAAGGAGCCCGGAATCCTCTCGATTCCGGGCTCCCACTGGTTGTCTCGGCAACTGTTCCAGCTCCCGCAGGCGTTCTTTACATCACGATGGCCGGCGGCAAACCTGGCAGGGTGTCGGTAGCCGGCTTGAAGTACGCAACTCCGAGCGGAGGCAGCGTCACTTTCAAGCTCGCGGGCTGCCCGTCGATCCCGGGGCCGGATGATTTCAGTGTGCCCTTGTTCTCCACCCCGGAACCGCCGTAGGCTACCGCGTCCGTGTTGAGAACTTCCTCCCAGACGCCTGCTGACGGAACCCCGAGCACAAAGTCCTGATGCGGGCCGCCGGAGAAGTTCACAGCGACCACCACAGGACTTCCCTTGGTATCCCAGCGGATGAAGGTCAGGACGTTCCGATCAGCGTCACCGCCGTTGATCCATTGGAAGCCGCCGGGTTCGTTGTCCCGTTCGTACAGGGCGGGCGTCGAGCTGTACAACTCGTTGAGGTCCTTAGTCAGGAGCTGAACTCCACGGTGGGCAGGAATGTCAGCAAGCCACCAGTCAAGGCCATGCTGTTCGGACCACTCAGCTTCCTGGCCGAATTCGGTGCCCATGAAAATGAGCTGCTTGCCCGGATGCGCCCACTGGAAACCGAGGAAGGCGCGGAGGTTAGCCAGCTGCTGCCATCGGTCACCGGGCATCTTGCGCAGCATCGACCCCTTGCCGTGTACGACTTCATCGTGGCTGATGGGCAGGAGGAAGTTCTCGGTGAAGGCATAGACAAGGGAGAACGTGACGGTGCCGTGGTGCCACTTACGGTTTACGGGGTTTTCGGAGATGTACTTGAGCGAATCGTGCATCCATCCCATGTTCCATTTCAGCCCGAAGCCCAGCCCGTTGTGGCTGGTGGGGGCGGTAACCCCGGGGAAGGCCGTGGATTCCTCTGCGATCATGACAGCACCGGGGTGGGTCTTGTAGACGGTGGCGTTGGCTTCCTGAAGGAAGGAGATGGCTTCAAGGTTTTCCCGGCCGCCGAACCTGTTGGGTTGCCACTGGCCGTCTTCCCGCGAGTAATCCAGGTAGAGCATTGATGCGACAGCATCCACCCGAAGTCCGTCAATGTGGAACTCATCAAGCCAGTAGAGGGCATTGGAAACCAGGAAGTTGCGCACTTCAGTCCGGCCGAAGTCGAAGATGAGTGTTCCCCAGTCAGGGTGCTCACCCAGGTTGGGGTCCGCGTGCTCGTAGAGTGGCTGACCGTCGAACTGCGCCAGCGCCCATGAATCCTTGGGGAAGTGGGCGGGGACCCAGTCCAGCAGCACACCGATGCCTGCCTGGTGGAGGGCATCGACGAGGTGGCGGAACTCATCGGGGTGCCCGAACCGTGATGTGGGGGCGAAATACGATGTGACCTGATAGCCCCAGGATCCGCCGAACGGGTGCTCGGCAACAGGCATGAACTCGACGTGCGTGAAGCCAAGCCATTTCACGTATTCCACAAGTTCCTTGGCCAATTGGCGGTAGTCCAGTCCTACACGCCAGGAGCCCAAGTGGACTTCGTAGACACTCATGGCCGAGTTGTGCGGATCCCGCTCCGCCCGGGCAGCCATCCATTCTGCGTCCTGGAAGTTGTAGCTGGAGTCAACGACGCGGGACGCCGTCAGCGGCGGGACCTCGGTGCCGAAGGCCAGCGGATCAGCCTTTTCGACCCAATGACCGGCCTTGGTCTTGATTTCGAATTTGTAGCACGCCCCTGCTGCCACGCCGGGGATGAAGAGTTCCCATACACCTGAGGAACCGAGGGAGCGCATCGAGTACTCCCGCCCGTCCCACGCGTTGAAATCACCCTTGACGCGTACAGCCTCTGCGTTCGGTGCCCAGACGGCGAAGGAGACGCCATGGATTTCTCCCAATGAGGAGGCATAGTTCTGAACGTGCGCTCCCAGCACTTCCCAGAGCTTCTCGTGGCGGCCTTCACCGATGAGGTGCAGGTCCACTTCCCCGACAGTTGGAAGGTAGCGGTAGGGATCGTCAGTGGCCTGCGGCAACCGGTCCTCGTAGGTGACCTCCAGGCGGTAGTCCGGAACATGGCCGGGATCAATAGGGTCAAGGACTGCGACCCATATGCCGTGTGCTTCGTGGGACATGGGGAAAGTCCCGGCAGCGGTGACAACGGAGACAGCCTCCGCCAGGTGCTTCACCGTCCTGATGGTGACGTGGCCGTGGTCATCCAGGTGTGCCCCCAGGACCGAGTGGGGAGCGTGGTACTCCCCCGCAGCGACTTTCCCCAGGACATCGGGATTCACGTGTAGAGGTGCCCCGGGCCGTTCGGTGCGTGCTGAGCCTGTCATGTTCTTGTTACCTTCCGCTGCCGCTCCGGCGGATGTGCCGGAGCCTGTACTGCTGAGGAGACGCTGGGATGCGTTCACTGGAATGGCCAGCCAACCCGGCCTGTTCCGCAATTCATAAACGACTTCGTAGAGTGCCTTATCCAGCCACAATGCCACGAACAAGGGTGATTCGCGGTCAATCGTTCCCGGTGTGACCTGCGCATAGCCGGCAAGGAACGCCTCGGCACAGTCATCCACCCAGGAAGCGGGCACTTCGGTTCCTGCTTTTTCCCGGACGGCTGCACCGGCAGCGTAGTCGAAGGACCGCAGCATGCCCACGACGTCCCTGAGAGGGACGTCTGGCTGGTTGCGTTCGGAAATGGGACGCAGCGGTTCACCCTCAAAATCCAAAATCGCCCAGCGGGCGGGATCTTCTCCCGTTCCGGGAACCTGCAGAATCTGCCCCAAGTGAAGGTCCCCGTGGATCCGCTGCAGCGGACCTGCCTCACAACCGTCCAGACGTTTGAGCAGGACTGCCAGTTCGTCGTCGTAAGGTCCGACGACGGTGCCGGCCTCCGCCCAGGACTGCCGCACGCGCTGGGCTACCCCGGGCGCGATGTCCTGGCCCGGGGAGGACTCAGCAGTGAGTCCCAGGGTCTCAGCGAGCCTTCGGTGCACGGTGGCTGTCGCCACGCCAAGATCATGCGCTTCCCTGGAGAAATCCTTACCGCTGGTGGCGGCATCCACCGCAAGGCGCCAGGCATCAAGCCCCCCGGCGAGAAACTCGTGGGCCACGGCCAGTTCGCCATGAACAGGCTCTCCCTGCCCAAAGCGAGTGGCTGCTGTCCCATCCGGTCCTGTCCCCGGCCCCGGAGCTTCCCATTGGCCGCTGACCCAGCCAAGGGTAGCCGGCACTTCGACGGTGCGGGCAGCGGTCAAGGCCGCTCCTACCTCAACCTCCGGGTTGCGTCCTGCCGTGAGGACACGGAAGAACTTGAGGATTGCTGCCGATTCGCCGTCGTCCACGATGACAGAACTGTTGGATTGCTCACCGGAGAGGACCCGGACCTTGCCCTCGGCCGTTGGCAGGCGGAAGCCCGAAGGCACAAGGTGGCCCTCGGCAGTTCCGCCCGGGGCCGTGCTCTCGGTCCGCATGAGGTCCAGCCAGGAAGAAACGAAGTCGCGGTCGTGCACGGCATCGTAAATCCAGCGGTGTCCCAGGTCCGAGAAAACACTTTCGCCTACTAGGGCTGATTCAGCGCCCGGCAAGGGTTGGTCGTGGTAGCTGAGGGGCACTTGAACCACATCCGTGCGGCTGGCACCGTCGGCAGTCGAGTAGGTGACGGCAACCATGAATACTTCGTGGCCACTGCCTTCCCTGCCTGCCAAGGTGAGTCCGCCGACGGGGGCAAGGGAAAAGTCTGAGCCCTTAACCGGGAACCACCGCTGGGACGGAAGCCAGGCCGTGAGGAGGTCGCTGAGGGGCGGGTTGAGTGTCGTTGTCCTCATGTCAGCCCTCGATGGAAAGGATTGGCATCGCCTGGGTGTAGGGGGACGATGGGTTGGACGCCGCCGAACGTACCCGCAGCCAGAAGAAGTCGTGGCTTCCCAGGGTGAGAGTAAGGTTTCCATCGTCGCCGATGGGCGGGAACGTCTGGCCGCCGAAGACGTCGCGGAGCCCGCGGCCGGCCAGATGCGGCACCCGGAGCGTGGTGGCTACGGGATGCTGCGAGAGGTTGAAGGCGCAAAGAATGGTTTCGCCGTCCTCCCCAGCCGAATTCCCCTCAGGGAGTTCACGCAGATACGCAAGTACGACGTCGTGATCCGCTTCAATGTGCCGGAATCCGCCGAGGCCGAAGGCCGGATGGTTCCGGCGGACGCTCAGAATTTGCCGGGTCCACCGCAGCAGCGAGCCCGAGTGTGCAGCCTCAGCCTCCACGTTGGCCATGGAGTAGTTATACACGAGGGACTGGATGACAGGCAGGTACAGCTTGCCCGGATCCGCATGGGAGAAGCCGGCGTTCCGGTCGGGGTTCCACTGCATCGGAGTGCGGACCGCGTCGCGGTCTTCGAGCCAGATGTTGTCCCCCATCCCGATCTCGTCCCCGTAGTACAGGAACGGGCTTCCAGGCAGGGAGAGCAGCAACGCGTTGATGAGCTCAATCTCAGACCGCGAATTGTCCAGGAGCGGGGCAAGCCTGCGCCGGATGCCGATATTCGCCCGCATCCGGGGATCCGGAGCGTACCAGCCCAGCATTGCCGCGCGTTCGTCCGCTGTGACCATCTCGAGGGTGAGTTCATCATGGTTCCGCAGGAATGTTCCCCATTGGGCGCCTTCGGGAATGTCCGGCGTATCCCTCATCGTCTCGATGATAGGTGCCGCCTTCTGGTCCCGAAGCGCGTAATAGAGCCGGGGCATGATGGGGAAATGGAAGGCCATGTGGCACTCCGGCTCTTCCTCCGTACCGAAGTATTCCACCACCTCATTGGGGGGCTGGTTGGCTTCGGCGATGATGACGCGACCCGGATAGTTCTCGTCCACCATTTTCCGGAGCCGGCGCAGGAACTCGTGGGTTGCCGGCAGGTTTTCGCAGTTGGTCCCCTCCTCTTCAAAGAGGTAGGGAATCGCATCGGCACGGAAACCGTCGATGCCCTGATCCAGCCAGAACCTCACCACATCGAACAGGGCGTCAATGACCCGGGGGTTCTCAAAGTTCAGGTCCGGCTGATGGCTGAAGAAGCGGTGCCAGAAAAACTGCCGGCGGATGGGATCGAAGGTCCAGTTGGACTCTTCGGTATCGACGAAGATGATGCGCGCGTCCTGATACTTCTCATCCGTGTCGCTCCAGACATAGAAATCTCCGAAGGGCCCGTCCGGATCCTTCCGCGACTCCTGGAACCACGGGTGCTGATCGGATGTGTGGTTCAGCGGAAGGTCGATGATCACACGGACTCCGCGGGCGTGTGCCTCTGCAACCAGTCGCTTGAAGTCGCTGATGGTGCCGAACTCGTCCAGGACGGAGTTGTAGTCCGAGATGTCGTACCCGCCGTCGCGCAACGGAGACTGGAAGAACGGCGGCAGCCAGAGGCAGTCCACACCAAGCCACTGCAGGTAGTCGAGCTTTTCGATCAGTCCGTGAAAGTCCCCCGAGCCGTCGCCGTTGCCGTCGGCAAACCCACGGACAAGTACCTCGTAGAACACGGCCTTCCGGTACCACATCGGATCATGGGGCAGTCCGGGCGCGTTCAGCTCGAAGCTGCTCTTGGGCGTGAAGTGATGGGTAGGGTTCTGCGGGCTGAAACTCACTAGGCTACCTCCGGATGCTGAAGATGTGGGCAGGTTCGATGTGCGCGTCAAGCCTTACGTAGTTGTACTCCCCCCATTCATAGCTCTCGCCGGAAAGCAGGTCATCCACCCGGAACCCGCCGCCAGGCGTCAGGTTTTCGGTATCGAGCTCCAGCGCGGCCAGGTCCAGCGCGACCGTACTCTCACGGGCGCTGTGCGGATCCACGTTGACCACAATGATCAGAGTGTCCTTGGTGCCGTCGGGGAGGGTTTTGTGCTTGGAGTACACGATGGTGGCTTCATCAGTGCTCTGGTGCAGGGTCAGGTTCTGCAGATCGCCGAGTGCAGGGTGGGTGTGCCTGATCTCGTTGAGCCGGGTGATGTACGGCGCCAGCGTCCGTCCCGAGGCGGCAGCGGCATCCCAGTCGCGGGCCTTGTACTCGAACTTCTCGTTGTCGATGTATTCCTCGGCTCCGGGGCGGGCCACATGCTCATACAGTTCGTAGCCGGCGTACATTCCCCAGATCGGGCTTGCCGTTGCCGCGAGGGTGGCCCTGATCTTGAAAGCGGCCGGACCGCCGTATTGCAGGTACTCCGTCAGGATGTCCGGTGTGTTGACGAAGAAGTTGGGCCGGAAATAGGCCGCGGACTCGTGACTGACTTCCTGGAAATACGTCTCCAGTTCGGTCTTGGTATTTCGCCAGGTGAAGTACGTGTAGGACTGCTGGAAACCTGCGCGCCCCAGCGCGTGCATCATGGCAGGCCGGGTGAAAGCCTCGGCCAGGAAAACAACCTCGGGGTGTTTTTTGTTGACCTTGCGGATCAGCCATTCCCAGAACCAGACCGGCTTGGTGTGCGGGTTATCAACACGGAAAATCTTGACCCCGTGGCTTACCCACAACAGCACAATGCGAAGAATCTCGTTCGACAGCCCTGAGGGGTCATTGTCGAAGTTCAGGGGAAATATGTCCTGGTACTTCTTTGGCGGGTTCTCGGCGTAGGCAATACTGCCGTCCACCCGTGTTGTGAACCATTCCGGATGGGACTGCACCCAGGGGTGGTCCGGGGCTGCCTGCAACGCCAGGTCCAGCGCAACTTCAAGGCCCAGTTCGCCTGCCCGTGCCACAAAAGAGTCGAAATCCTCGAACGTGCCGAGGTCCGGGTGGATGGCGTCATGGCCTCCTTCCTTCGCCCCGATTGCCCAAGGCGAACCGGGGTCGTTGGGCCCGGCGATCAGCGTGTTGTTGGGCCCCTTGCGGTGCTGCACACCAATGGGGTGGATCGGCGGCATGTAGATGATGTCGAATCCCATGGCGGCCACGGCTTCAAGGCGCTTTGCGGCGGTCTGGAAATTGCCCGAGATCCACTCGCCGGTTTCGTGGTTCCGGACCGCACCTTCGGAGCGGGGGAAGAATTCGTACCAGGCGCCGCGGCCTGCGAGGTCACGCTCGACGAGGAGGGGGAACTGCTCTGAGGTAGTAACCATATCCCTGATGGGCTGGCGTTCGACGACGGCGGTTACTTCTGCGCTGAAGCCGCCACCCAGGCGCTCTTCAGGGGACAGCGACGTGTCGGACAGCACCACGACAGCGGTTCGGAGTGTGCGCCGATCGGCAGAGTTCCGGCTGGAGTCCTCGGCAGCTTCGGCAAGGAGTGCAGCACCTTCGGCGAGCATGAGCTCCACGTCAATGCCTGCCTCAACCTTGACTTCGGCGTTGTGGTGCCATGTTCCGTAGCGGTCGTTCCAGGCCTCGATCACAAAAGACCAGTTGCCGGTGGACGTGGGGGTCAGGATGCCTTCCCATAGGTCTGTGCCCTTGCCCCGGTCACCGCGGGGTGGATAGAGCCGCACGCGCTGCCGCTCTTTGCCCTTGGGGTCCAGGAGCACTGCGCTAACGCCCAGCTGATCATGGCCCTCGCGGAAGGCCGTGGCTGCCACCACAAGATCTTCGCCGGGCAGGGCCTTGGCAGGGAACTTCCCGCCCTCGACGACGGGCTTCACATTTGTGATCGGGAAACGGCCGAATTGCAGGCCGTCCGTGATCAGAGCCTTGGGCTTTTGCTTGGATGAGGCACTGGTTCGGGAAGTAGTCACAGGCTCGACGTTATCGAGAAATCCGGTGAAATGCTAAGGAAGCGATCTTTTTTCGGCTCAGCGATTCGTCATTTATACAAATGAAACCTCTACATGTTCCGACGAGTCCGAGTTGTCCGTTAGTGTGGCGCAGGTGAAGGCAATCCGCAGATTTACCGTCCGAACCGTTCTTCCGGAGTCGATCCGGCCGCTTGCACGATTGGCGGGCAATTTGCGCTGGTCGTGGCACCGGCCCACGCGTGAGCTGTTTGAAGGATTGAACCCCAGGATCTGGCGCGAAAGCTCCAACGATCCGGTGACATTCCTTGGGCTGGTGAGCCGCGAGGAACTTCAGCGGCTGGCTGCTGACCAAGATGTTGTCCGCCGGGTCCAGGAGGCAGCTGAGGACCTGGACCGTTACCTCGAACAACCCCGCTGGTACCAGGGCCTTGGCGAAGATGCTCCGGCCTGCATCGCCTACTTCTCCCCCGAATTCGGCATCACCGAAGTGCTTCCGCAGTATTCGGGCGGTCTCGGAATCCTGGCCGGCGACCACCTCAAAGCTGCCTCCGACCTCGGAGTCCCACTGATCGGTGTGGGCCTGCTTTACCAGGCGGGCTACTTCAAGCAGTCCTTGTCCCGTGACGCCTGGCAGGAGGAAACCTACCCCGTCCTGGATCCAGATGGGTTGCCCTTGACGCTCCTTCGGGAAGCATCGCCCGAAGGCAACGGCAAGCCCCTGCAGATCTCGCTTCCGCTCCCCCACGGGCGGCGCCTTCTGGCGCATATCTGGCGTGCCGACGTCGGACGCGTTCCCCTTTTGCTGTTGGATTCAAATGTTCCCGGAAACGACGACGCCGCCCGCAGTATCACGGATCGCCTGTATGGCGGCGGCGGGGACCACAGGCTTCAGCAGGAGCTCCTGCTGGGTATGGGCGGAGTCAAGGCTCTGCGCGCCTACCAGCGGCTCACTGGCATGCCGGCCCCTGAGGTGTTCCACACGAATGAAGGCCACGCCGGATTCCTGGGAATCGAACGCATCCAGGAGCTGATGTCGGCAGACCAGCCGCTCAGCTGGGAGGAGGCCTTGGCAGCCGGGAGGGCGTCCACGGTTTTCACCACCCACACTCCCGTGCCCGCCGGAATCGACCGCTTCGAGGCTTCCCAGATCCAGCACTTCTTCGAAGCCGGCCTGGCCCCGAGCGTCCCCGTCTCGAAGATCCTGGACCTGGGCCGCGAAAACTTCGCCGGAGGCAACGCGTCCGTTTTCAATATGGCAGTCATGGGCCTGCGGCTGGCGCAGCGGGCCAACGGCGTGGCAAAACTCCACGGTGTGGTTTCACGTGGAATGTTCTCGGCTCTCTGGCCGGGCTTTGACCATTCAGAAATTCCCATCACGTCCGTCACCAACGGCGTCCATGTTCCTACCTGGGTTGACGGGCGGGTCTCCAAGCTTGCCAGAGAGCAATTTGGCGCTGAAGCAGAGGCCGCGGGCCGCTGGGATCTGGCCTACAACGTCAGTGACGAGGATGTCTGGGCACTTCGCCGTGAGATGAGGGTGTCCCTGGTGGAGGATGTGCGCCGCAGGCTCCGGGCGTCATGGAAGAAGCGCGGCGCGGCCGACGCTGAGCTCCGGTGGACCGATTCCGTGCTGGATCCGGACGTGTTGACCATCGGTTTTGCCCGGCGTGTTCCCACTTACAAGCGGCTTACTCTGATGCTGCGTGAACCTGACCGGTTGAAGGCGCTGCTGCTCCACAAGACCCATCCCATTCAGCTGGTTATCGCCGGCAAGTCCCATCCTGCCGACGATGCGGGCAAGAAGATGATCCAGGACCTGGTCCGCTTCACCGACGATCCCGAGGTGCGGCATCGGATCGCCTTCCTGCCGAACTACGACATCGCGATGGCCAGGACGCTTTTCCCTGGTTGCGACGTGTGGCTCAACAATCCGCTGCGCCCGCTGGAAGCCTGCGGAACGTCGGGAATGAAAGCTGCCATCAACGGCTCGCTGAACCTCTCGGTGCTGGATGGCTGGTGGGATGAAATGTACGACGGCGAGAACGGCTGGGCCATCCCGACGGCCAACAATGATGCTTCTCCTGAGGAGCGCGACGACATCGAGGCCGCTGCACTCTATGAGCTCCTCGAGACCCAGGTAGCGCCGCGGTTCTATGGCTCTACGGTGTCTGAAGGCGCAGGGGCGGCGGGACCTTCCCAGACCGCGCCCGAGAAAGTTCCAACGCACTGGGTATCGATGATCAAGCACACCATGGCCCACCTGGGGCCAGCCGTCTCGGCAGACCGTATGTTGCAGGACTACGTCAATACCTTGTACAGGCCTGCCGCCGTTGCCGGGCGGGCTGCCACGGCCCACTCGTTTTCACAGGCCAAGGCCCTCGCCGCCTGGACGTCCAAGATCCGGGCTGCTTGGCCCCAAATCCAGGTCGAGCACGTTGACTCCGTCGGTGTATCCGAGGACCCGCAGATCGGCGATACCCTGCAGGTCAACGCGTACGTGGCACTGCATGAGCTGACCCCCGACGACGTGTATGTTGAGGTAGCTTACGGCCGGGCGGAAGAGACGGACGAACTGGCGGACATCACGGTGGTGGAACTCGTTGCCAAGGAAGATCTGGGCAAGGGGCGGCATCTCTTCAGCGGCTCCCTGCTGATCGACCGCTCAGGCTCGTTCGGCTACACCGTTCGCGTACTTCCGAAGCATGAGGCTCTGGCTTCGAAGGCCGAGCTGGGCCTGATCGTCAACGCCTGAGGTGTTAGCTGGAGGGTCCTGAAGGTGAACGGTCCAGCCCGGGGCTACAGGCAGACAGTGATAACGGTCAGGTCCTTGCCTGCGTAACTTTCGGCGTCCTGGAGAGTTTCACAGATAATGCCGAAGAACCGGTCTGTACGGAAAGAGGCCGATACCTGCCAGATAACGGTGACCGGCTTGTTTCCGTTTTCCGCGACGGCGTCGGCGAAATCGTGGAGCGAGTCGTTCAGGTCATCGAGATCCAGGGCGTCGTACTCGGGAAGGTCCAGAGCCTCGCCGAACGTCGCCAGGACAGCTCGCTTGGTGTCAGCCGCAGGGATCACGAGGGAGCGCCGCCCGGCGTCGTCGGCCTGGGCCTTTAATTCATCAATGGTCCAGGTGTCAGCGGAATAGATTTTCACAAAATGCCCTTACGTACGATCAACCAAAGTTAAGCAACCAGGAAGCCCATCCGGCGTCCGGAGGGTCTTAGGTCCGGTAAATACTGATCGTATTCGCTTGGAGTACATCCCGCTCGCCGGAGGACACCATGGCACCTTGGCGGCGGTCGTGGAGTGAGGAAGTAGTGAGGCGCAGCTCGAAGGCGCGCTTTCCTGTGCCCTCCGCATTGAGGACCTCGGGCAGCTTGATCTTGAAGTCCTGATTGCTTCCGTTGATAACTACCAGGCCGTCCACCTGTCCGTCTTCGGAGCCCAACAGGAGCTGCACAACGCGGTGCCGGGGGTCGTTCCAGCGTTCCATGGACATTGGATCGCCGTTCTCGTCGAACCAATGCAGATACGCCTGCTTGTCCCGGGCAGGGTAGTCATG
Source organism: Arthrobacter sp. (assembly GCF_031179985.1). Classification (GTDB taxonomy): domain Bacteria; phylum Actinomycetota; class Actinomycetes; order Actinomycetales; family Micrococcaceae; genus Arthrobacter. Next base: position 11,535 of record NZ_JAPSHJ010000015.1, read on the forward strand.
CGGCTGGCTGGCCAGAAATTCCTTACGCAGGCGGATCACACGCTTGGTGGTGCGGAGCATGGCGTGCTTTTCCGGTGTGTTGGTCCAGTCCAGCCAGGTAATGGGGTTGTCCTGGCAATAGGCATTGTTGTTGCCCTGCTGGGTCCGGCCGATTTCGTCGCCCGCAGTCAGCATGGGTACGCCCAACGAGATCATGAGCGTAGCCATGAGGTTCCGGCTGGTCTGGGCACGTTCTGCAAGGATCGCTTCATCCTCGGTGCGGCCTTCGACTCCGTGGTTATAGCTGCGGTTGTCTCCGTGGCCATCACGGTTCTGCTCGCCGTTTGCCTCGTTGTGCTTACGGTCATAGGACACCAGGTCCGCAAGGGTAAAGCCGTCGTGGGCAGTGATGAGATTGACGGAAGCCATCCTGGAGCGTCCCGACGGCTCGAAGAGGCTCGCGGAACCCGAAATGGAATCAGCCAGGCGTGCAACGGACCCGCCATGTCCGCCGGCATTGAGTGCAGCGCGATCTGCAAGCCAGAACGAGCGCAGGGCGTCACGGTAGTGGTCATTCCAGTCCACCCAGCCTGGCGGGAAGCGACCAGTCTGCCAGCCGCCGTAGCCTACGTCCCAAGGTTCGGCGATCAGTTTGGTTTCGGAGAGAACAGGATCTGCCGCTACCGCTACCAGGAACGGATGCCCTGGGTCAAAATCGTTGGCAGCGTTCCTGCAAAGTGTCACGGCCAGGTCGAAGCGGAAACCATCAATATGGAATTCATCCACCCAGTAGCGCAGCGAATCCAGGACGAGCTGCACAACGCGGGGCTCCCCGAAGTTCAAGGTGTTGCCGCAGCCGGTGGTATCGATGTACCTCCCGTTGCCGTCATTTCGGTAGTACTGCATCTCGCCCAGTCCTCGGAAACTCAGGGTCTGCCCATCACGCCCGCCCTCGGCAGTGTGGTTGTAGACGACGTCGAGGATCACCTCGAGCCCGGCAGCGTGGAGAAGCTTTACCATTCCCTTGAACTCGTCCTGGACGGCATGCGGACCGGCCTGTTGGGCAGCTCGGGTGGCGTACCCGGGGTGGGGGGCGAAGAAGGCGGCAGTGTTGTAGCCCCAGTAGTTGGTCAGACCCAGGTTCTGAAGGTGCGGCTCGTCCAGATGGAAATGTACGGGCAGCAACTGGATGGACGTCACGCCGAGGCCAGTCAGGTGCTCGATCATGGCAGGGTGCGCCATCCCTGCGTAGGTCCCGCGCAGCTCCTCCGGGATGTCCGGATGCAGCATGCTTTGCCCGCGGACGTGTGCCTCGTAAAGGATGGTGTTGCGCCACGGTACGCGAGGGCTTCTATCGGATCCCCAGTCGAAGCCGTTGGCCACGCGGACGCTGGTAATCAGCCGTTCCCGTTGGTCCACGGCCCGGCCGTAAGGGTCAAGCAGCAGCGGCTGATCACCGGCGTCGTCAAAATCAATGGCGGGAAGCGAAAGGGGCAGCGCCCGCTCGCCTTCAACCGTCCGGAAGCCATAACGGGACCCCACCGGCATGCCCTCTACAACGCCATGATGAACGCCGTTGGTGAGGTTGGGCAGGGCTGCCAACTGCCATTTTCCACCAGGCGGCTGGAAGGCAACCTCCAAGGCTGATGCGCCGGGAGCGTAAACAGCGACGTTCACGGAGGCATGGTTGTGTCCGTCCATCGCCGGGGAACCCGTGCGATGAACGCTAACACCGAGAGGGAACGCGCGAGAGGCGTCTACGGTTGAAGCTGTGTCCAGTAGCGGCATGACCATCGATTAAAGCTTAGCGGGACGGAACAAATGAACCGTCTTATCAACTTAATTTTGGCTGGCGGCGGCTCCAGAAGCGGAAATCCTCCCCCACCTAATGGTGAGGGAGGATCTCTGCTTTTTGTGCGAAATATGAGGGAGGGTTTCCTTTTTTAGTGCGAAAGGTGAAGGAGCGTCTCCGTTTTTATTGCTAGAGGTGAGGGAGCGTTCCCCTGCTGTGGCTTACTTTGTGGCGCGTTGCCTGGACACTTCATAAAGCGAAATGCCCACTGCCATGGAGGCGTTAAGGGACTCCATGGCCGAGTCGATGGGGATGGACACGATCTGGTCGCAGTTTTCTCGAACCAGGCGGCTGAGGCCCTTGCCTTCAGAGCCGACGACAATGCAGACGGGCTCCGTTGCGAGGGTCAGGTCCGGCAGGGAGACGTCGCCGTCGCCGTCGAGGCCCAGGACGAAGATGCCCATGCTCTTGAACTGCTTCAAAGCGTTGTTCAGGTTGGCGGCACGGGCTACAGGAACCCGTACGGCTGCTCCGGCGCTGGTCTTCCAGGCGGAGGCCGTGACTCCGACGGAGCGGCGTTCCGGGACGATGACGCCGTGGCCGCTGAAGGCAGAGACCGACCTGATGATGGCGCCGAGATTGCGGGGATCCGTGATGCCGTCAAGGGCAACGAAAAGGGGCGCGTTGGATACGTGACCCTTTTTCCAGCGGTCAACAGTCTGCTCCGCGAGATCGTAGGCGTCCTGGTATTCGTACGGCGGAATCTGCAGCACAAGGCCCTGGTGAACCGCGTCTTCGGTCATCCGGTCTAGCTCGGGCTTGCCAGTCTCCAGCAGCGGGATGCCCCGCTCGGCGGCCAACTTCAGGGATTCCTTGACGCGATCGTCCATCTCGATGCGGACGGCCACGTGGAGAGCCTTGGCCGGGATACCGGCGCGGAGTGCTTCGACTACGGAATTGCGGCCGGTGACCACTTCTTCAGTAGCCCTTCCCTTGGGACCGGTCCGCGCGGCCCCTGCGCTCCGGGCGCCGGTTCCACGCTTCGCTGCCGACCTTTCGGAGAGCTGCTTGCTCTTGTGAGCCTTGTGATACGGACGGTCCTCCGCCTTGGGCGTGGGGCCTTTACCCTCGAGGGCTTTTCGGCCGTGACCACCTGTACCGACGGTGGGGCCCTTCTTTGCTTTGACCGACCGGCGACCGTTGTTGGCCATGAGTTCCACCCTTGATTGTGTTGACTAAGTCTGCATACCAGTCTACTGAATCAAGTTAAATCGAGTTCCAGGCCTGTTGGTGCCTACCCGTCAGTCCCGCTGCAGGCTCCAGTTGGCACCGTCAGGCCCGTCTTCAACGATGACGCCCGCGGCCTTGAGAGTGTCCCGGATGGCGTCAGACCTTGCCCAGTCTTTGTTGGCACGGGCCTCAGCCCGGGCCGCGAGTTGCGCTTCCACCAGAACCTCAAGTGCGGTGTTGGCCTGGTTGTCTGCCGGTGGCGTGGCAGCAGCGCTGATACCCAGGACCCGAAGCATGTCCGTGACGCTCACCAACGCTTCCCTGGCCTCATCGAGCTTGCCTTCGGTGAGCGAAGTGTTGCCCGTGCGGACCGTCTCGTGAAGGACTGCGAGGGCCTGGGGAACGTTGAGGTCGTCATCCATAGCAGCGGCGAATGCGTCCGGAACGGTGCCGTAGCTGAAGAACGTGAAGGACTGGCCAGCCGATGACAGGGTCCGGACGGCACGGTTGATGAAACCGTCAATGCGCTCCATCGCCGCAGCAGCCTCCTGAAGGGAGGTGGGGCGGTAATCCAGTATTGAGCGATAGTGTGCCTGGCCCAGGTAGTAGCGGACAACCCTGGGCGATGCCAGTTCCAGCATCTGGCCTGGACTGATGGTGTTGCCGATGGACTTGGACATCTTTTCACCCTCGTAGGTGACCATCCCGTTGTGCATCCAGAAGTTGGCGAAACCCTGGCCTGCCGCCTGCGACTGAGCCATCTCGTTCTCGTGGTGCGGGAAACGGAGGTCCAGGCCACCGCCATGAATATCAAATTCCGTCCCGAGATACTTCGTGGCCATCGCTGAGCATTCCAGGTGCCAGCCCGGGCGGCCGGTTCCCCACGGCGATACCCAGCTCGCCGTCGTGGGCTCCCCAGGCTTGAACCCCTTCCACAGGGCGAAATCCCGGGCATCTTTCTTCCCCCGCGGATCGGCGTCTGCAGCCCCCTGCATGTCATCAATGTTTTGGCGCGTCAGGGAGCCGTATTTGTCCCAGGACCGTACGTCGAAGTAGACGTCACCGGAGCCATCGAGCGCAGGATAGGCATGGCCCCGATCGATCAATTGCTGGATCAGAGCATGCATTTCGGGGATATGGCCCGTGGCCCGCGGTTCGTACGTAGGGCGGGAAACTCCCAAGGTGTCGTAGGCCTTCAGGAATTCCTGCTCGTAACGGTAGGCCAGCGCCCACCACTCCTCGCCGACGATCTCTCCCGGCCCGCCGCTGAAATCGGGCTCAAAAGAGGCAGCCGATTTGGCGAGGATTTTGTCATCGATATCTGTCACGTTGCGGACCACGGTCACGCGGAAGCCGCTGTACTGCAGCCAGCGTGTCAGCTGGTCGAAGGCGATGGCCGAGCGGATGTGCCCTACGTGGGGCATGCCCTGGACCGTGGCACCGCAATAGTACAGGCTCACTTTGCCAGGTACCAGGGGAACGAAGTTCCGGATTTCGGCGGATGCGGTGTCGTAAAAGCGGAGGGTCACCGCTCCAGATTAGCCGATGCGGCTGCAGGCCCTTACTTGCAGACCTCGCCGATCCTGTTGTTCTGCTCCTTGAGCTGCTGCGTCTGTTCAGCGCTCTTGGTGCCCAGTGAAGTGCCCGCCGCCTTTTTCATGATGTCCGCCATTTTTTGGATCGGATCCGCCACTTCGGGAGCCACCTTGTCCGCGACTTCCTGATAGTGCTTGGCCGTCTGGTCGGCCTTCTGCTGCTCGTTTCCGCTGGGCACAAAGGTGTCACCGCTAAGGAACTTGCAGCTTTCCTCCACGCTCATCCTGGGGGAGCCCGAACAGCCAGTCAGCAGTACTGCTGCAGAAAGTACGACGGCGGCCAGCGGCTTGTTCACGGGATGTCTCCTGAAGGGTCTGGAAGCAGGGTCAGTCATTAAGGGTAGGCGAATGTGCTGGGTTAGCCGGTCCGGGGGCCACGTCCGTCCCGTTCAGCTGATGCGGTAGACGAGCGCAGTGGCCATAGCGGAAATACCTTCTCCGCGGCCGGTAAAGCCGAGACCGTCACTGGTGGTGGCACTCACGCTGACGGGCGCTCCGGCCGCACTGCTGAGCACAGCCTGGGACTCCTCACGCCGTGGGCCAAACTTAGGCCGGTTGCCGACGAATTGAATCGCTATATTGCCGATTTCGAAGCCCTCCGCCCGAACGATTCTCGCGGCCTCGGCCAGCAGGGTGACCCCGGAGGCGCCGGCAAGTTCGGGGCGGCCTGTTCCAAAATGGGTCCCGAGATCGCCCACCCCGGCCGCGGAAAAGAGTGCATCAGCTGCGGCATGTGCCACAGGATCGCCGTCCGAATGACCGGCGAGTCCTCGTTCACCTTCCCAATGGAGCCCGCCCAGCCAGAGGTCCCGCGGCTCGTTTTCGGGCGCGAAGGCATGAACGTCTATCCCAATACCTACCCGCGGAACGAATGGAACCATGGGCCCTGCCGCAACCATGTCAGCCCTCCACCCATCGGATACCCAAGGGACCTTCGAGTAACCCCTCGGCCAGGATGAGGTCCAGTGGTGTTGTGATCTTCAGGGACTGGCTGGCTCCGCGGACGGCATGCACCGGGACGCCGAGAAGCTCCACCAGCATGGCGTCGTCAGTAATGGCCGCGGACTGCTGTTCGTCATAGCCCTCTGCAGCCTCGTGGGCCCGAAGCAAGGTGCCCAGCTCGAAGCCCTGAGGTGTCTGCACTGCCCGCAGATCTTCACGGGGAGCTGTGCCGGTGACGATTTCGGGAGCGATCCGCGCGTCGTCGCCATTGGTCACAGCGACTGTCTTGACGGTATCCACCACTGGGATCACGGGAATCACGGCAGTAGCACCAGCTGCCAGCGCGTTGACCACGCGGTGAAATACGGTCTCGGGGGTCAGCGCCCGGGCTGCATCGTGGACCAGGACCGCGTCTGTGCCGCTTTCAACTGCACGAAGGGCGGCCCGGACAGACTCGGCCCGGGTAGCACCGCCGTCGACCATGGTAAGAAGGGGCCCGCCGTCCACGAGTTCGGTGCTGAACTCTTCGCACAATCTGCGCAGTTCCCCGTCACCCTTCGGCAGCGCTATGCAAACCTGCCGTGCGACGCCTGCGGCAACAATGCCTCGCAAGGTATGCATGAGGATGGGCTCGCCGCCAAGCGGGACGCGCGCCTTAGGGATACCGTAACCAAGCCGCTGCCCGGATCCGGCAGCTACAACAATGACAGCGACGGCGGGCGTGGGCGAGGCGACTCCTGCATCCAGTCCTGTTGCCGCAGATTCGTGTGGTGAACTCATGGGGATAACACTACTGGCGCTCCCCCGCCGCACGCCCAACCAGGTAGCATCAGGGTGAATCAGGGCAAAAAGAAACCCCGGCGGCACCTTGCCACCGGGGTTCAATTCTTAGGAAGCCAAGACCTCGTCGAGAACGCTTGCAGCCTTCTCTTCATCGGTCTTTTCAGCCAGTGCCAGTTCTGAAATCAGAATCTGGCGGGCCTTGGCCAGCATGCGCTTCTCGCCTGCGGAAAGGCCGCGGTCGTGATCACGGCGCCACAGGTCACGAACGACCTCTGCTACCTTGATGACGTCCCCGGAAGCAAGCTTCTCCAGGTTTGCCTTATAACGACGTGACCAGTTGGTGGGCTCTTCAGTGAACTCGGCTCGCAGCACATCAAAAACGTGCTCCAAACCTTCTTTGCCCACTACGTCACGGACCCCAACAAGGTCAACGTTCTCTGCTGGAACTTCAATGGTCAGATCACCCTGAGCCACCTTGAGCTTGAGATACATCTTCTCTTCGCCCTTGACAGTGCGCATCTTGATTTCTTCAATTTTGGCTGCACCGTGGTGAGGGTAAACTACTGTCTCGCCGACCTCAAAAACCATGTGGACTTTCCCCTTTCCCGCAGACCAGTTTATCACGATTCAGGCATATGACCGGCACCGAAGGGGCTCCGGAACCGCATGAATACAGGGAAAAGGGGCAGAATCAGGTTCCTGTGACCCCTTGACGGATGCGGATAATAGTGCATGCGACCGGTGCTGCCAAGGATCTCCCGGTTACTGTTGCAGGCCACGAGTCACCTCCTGCGAGGTGCTGAATGGGGCTTATTATGTACAGCCGGAATCCTCGTTTCGCTGTGTTTACGGCTAGGCTATGGCCTGAATAATGTTTCAAACTCTCGAGGAGTACTTGACGTGCGTTTCACTGCGATCATCCGGGGCCAGCGCGGCAGGCTTGTAATGGCTACTGCCGCTCTTGGTGTCAGCCTGCTGTCAGTGACAGGCTGCGGCTACATCAACCCTCAGCAGACCGCCCAGCAGTACTCTGCGTCCGACGGAATCCGCGCCGACGTCGGACCGCTGCAGATCCGCAACCTGATGATCGTCTCCACTGGCGAGGACCAGCCTGGACGGGTGGTCGGTGCTGTCTACAACTCCTCATCGAATGACGTGAAACTCACCCTCAACGGCGCCGATGGGTCACAGACCGAGATTCCCGTAGCCAAAAACTCCTACACCCTGCTGAACGAGACCACAGACCCTGCCATCCTCAGCACCACCGGAGGCATTCCGGGTTCCCTCGTTGAGGTCAGGTTCCGGGAAAGCGGAACTGGCCAGGATGCAGCAGCAAAGGTCCCCGTGCTGGACGCCACGCTCCCTGAATACCAGGAATACCTGCCCGAGGGCAGCGAACCCACGGGCACTGCCTCCCCGGAGTCGACACCGACGCCGACCAGCAGCGCCAGCCACTAACCTTTCCGGCGTCCGCAACCGCCGCGGAAACAGATTTAACGAAAAGGAGCGGCTCCCCAGGGGAGCCGCTCCTTTTCATTTCTGGACTTCTTACGGTTCGAACTTGTAGCCAAGGCCCCGCACTGTTACCAGGTATCGCGGGTTCGACGGGTCTGGCTCAATTTTGCTGCGGAGTCGCTTGACGTGGACATCCAGGGTTTTGGTGTCGCCGACATAGTCGGAGCCCCACACCCGGTCAATGAGCTGCCCACGCGTCAGCACCCGGCCGGAGTTGCGCAGGAGCATCTCCAGCAATTCAAACTCCTTCAGGGGAAGGGACACCTGGGCACCGGACACGCTGACGACGTGCCGCTCTACGTCCATCCTGACCGGCCCGGCCTGCACGGTGTTCGAGATCAGCTCCTCGGGTTCCGCCTGCCGCCGGAGCACCGCCCGAACCCTGGCAACCAGTTCCCGTGATGAGTATGGCTTGGTGACATAGTCATCGGCCCCCAGCTCCAGCCCCACCACCTTGTCGATCTCAGAATCTTTGGCAGTCAGCATAATCACAGGAACGCTGGAGCGCTGGCGGAGTTGGCGGCAGACTTCCGTGCCGGATTGACCCGGCAGCTGAAGGTCCAGCAGCACCAGGTCGGCGCCGTTGCGGTCGAATTCGGTGATGGCGTCCAAGCCGTTATCGACCACCTCCACTTCAAACCCTTCCTTACCCAGCAGGAAGGAAAGGGGGTCGCTGAACGATTCCTCGTCCTCAACAATCAGAATCCGGCTCAAGCACTGGCTCCTTGCTCATGGACGCCTGCGGCGTCGCGTCGTTGTGGTGTCTTTTGGCGGCCGGGCACGGCTGCTTCGGTGGGCTTGGCGGAGTCGCCTGCGTCGCCGTCGTCCTGCCCTTCCATTTCGGGAAGCCGCAAGGTGAACGTGGATCCCTGGCCGGGCTGGGACCAGAGCGTCACTTCGCCTCCGTGATTCGAGACGACATGTTTGACGATGCTAAGACCAAGGCCGGTGCCTCCGGTGTGACGGGAGCGGGCCGCGTCAACGCGGTAGAACCGCTCGAAAACCCGTTCCTGGTCCTCGGGTGTGAGTCCGTCGCCTTGATCGGTCACAGACACCGAGATCAGGCCCTCGCTGGCTTTCACGCCGATGCCCACCCTGGTGTTCTCGGGGGAATAACGGATGGCGTTGTCGATCAGGTTCCGCAGCGCCGTGACCAACAGGTCCTGGTCACCGAAGACCATTGCTTCCACCCGTCCGCCGATCACGATTTCAATGTTCTTACTCTCGGCCGGCAACTGCGATCGGTCCACGGCCTCGGAGATCACCGAATTGACGTCCACCGGATGGCCCTGTTGAGCCACATTCGCGCCCTGCAGCCGGGATAGTTCGATGATGTCCTGCACGAGGGCCGCCAACCGGGCTGATTCCTTATGCATCCTTTGGGCGAAGCGCCGCACAGCCTTCTCGTCATCAGGTGAGGCTTCAAGCGCCTCCGCAAGCAGGGAGATGGCACCGACGGGAGTCTTCAGCTCATGCGAGACGTTTGCGACAAAGTCGTTGCGGATCTCCTCGGTCCTGGTGATTTCAGTGCGGTCGTCGGCGAGCAGCAATATGTACTCTTCGCCGAGCATTGCAGCCCGAAGCTGGACAATGATGGTGCCTTGCCCCAATGGCCCGCGAGGCAGCTCCAGCTGTTCCTCCAGAATCACGCCGTCCCGCCGCACCCTGGCCGTCATATCCAGCAACTGCTTATGCACCACCGTATGGCCGCGGACCAGCCCATAGGCATAGGCAGCCGGACTGGCTCGCACGACGCCGTCAATGGCATCGACCACAAGGAAGGCGCGTCCAAGCACTGCCAGGACTTCGGCGGCTCCATCGGGCAGGGCCGGCTCATCGAAGTCGCCATCGACCAGTTTGCGCTGCTGCTCGCTGAGCCGGAACGCGAGGACGCCAAAAACGCCCAACGACAGCCCGACCAGGCCGGCGATAACACCGATAAGCATAGGATCCACGGCTCCAGCTTATGCGGTGCAACCCGTGGGAAACGGGCAATAGCTGCGATTGAGCCAGCGGTTCAGCTAACGTTCACTTATTGACGCCTAACAGTTCACCGGACGGTGACAGAGTTATCAGTTGGACTGCCGGAACGGTGACACGAAACCTGCCGGTCACGCTGGTGGCTTGCACAGTTTCAAAGGAAAGGACGCCTAGTGCGTAAGGTTTTTCAGGAAGAGCTGACCCAGGTGGGCGAACAGCTCGTCGAAATCTCGAAACTGGTCAGCGAGGCCATAGACAAGGCGACGACTGCCTTTGAAGGCGCCGATGTCGACCTCGCCCAGGATGTCATCGCCGCCGACGCGCGGATCGATTTCCTTCAGAACAGCCTGGACGAGCGTGCCATCGACATCCTTGCTCTCCAGGGGCCGGTAGCCAGCGACCTTCGGATGATCGTGGGCTCCCTCCGCATGAGCGCTTCGCTGGAACGCATGGGCGATCTCGCCAGGCACATTGCCCAGCTTGCCCGGCTTAGGTTCCCGGCCAACGTGATTCCCGATCAGCTGTCCGAGACCTTCAGGCACTTCGCCGAGCAGGACATACTGATCGCGCACAAGCTGACTGAGCTCCTGCAGACTCGCAATCTGGAAGTCGCCCGTGACATCCTCAAGGCCAACAGCATGGTCAACGACCTCCACCTGAGCGTGTTCAAGGCAATCGCCCGGAGTGATTGGAACGAGTCCCCGGCCACTACGGTTGACGTGGCCCTCGCCAGCCGGTACTTCGAGCGGTTCGCTGACCATGGAGTGTCCGTGGCCCAGAAGGTCACTTACCTTGTGACCGGCGCCTGGCAGCCGAACAGCTCAGAAAACGTCTGACTCCGCGCCAGTTGAGGACAAGCAGAGAGTACGACGGCGGGCGGTCCACTGAGTGGGCCGCCCGCCGTCGTTCGTTTAACTATGCGAGGTCAGGGTTCTCGACGAAGCCCTACCGCTTGCCCTGGTTGGCAACCGCCATGATGGACGCAGCTGCGGCCTCGGGGTCAAGGTAAGTGCCGCCCGGGATCAAGGGCTGGAAGTCATCATCCAGCTCGTAAACCAAGGGGATGCCTGTGGGTATGTTGAGGCTTGCGATGTCCTCGTCGCTGATGCCGTCGAGGTGCTTGACCAGGGCCCGGAGCGAGTTGCCATGCGCGGTGACCAGAACGGTCTTGCCCTTCTTGAGATCTTCCTTGATGTCAGATTCCCAGTAGGGCATCAGACGGATCAGGACATCCTTGAGGCATTCCGTGCGGGGCACGGCATCGCCGAGCTCAGCGTACCGGGGGTCTCCAACCTGCGAGAATTTGGCGTCGGCATCCAGGGGCGGCGGCGGGGTGTCGTATGAACGGCGCCACATCATGAACTGCTCTTCGCCGTATTCAGCGAGGGTCTGCGCTTTGTCCTTGCCCTGCAGTGCGCCGTAGTGACGTTCGTTGAGGCGCCAGTCGCGTTTGACGTCGATCCAGCCGCGATCGGCTTTCTCAAGTGCCAGATTGGCTGTGTTGATGGCGCGCTTCAGACGCGAGGTGTAAAGAATGTCCGGGAGAATATCGTTCTCTACCAGGAGCTCCCCGCCGCGAACTGCTTCCTCACGGCCTTGCTCGTTAAGGTCGACGTCCACCCAGCCGGTGAAAAGGTTCTTGGCGTTCCATTCGCTGTGGCCGTGGCGCAGCAGAATCAGCTTGTAAGTCATGGTTTTCATCCTAGCCGAGCAGCTATGCGTGCTGCCGAGCGTTACATACGGTTGCCTGAAGGCCGGATACCCTTGCAGGGTGGTGCAGAAAGCAGAGCGGGTGATTGCACCCTTTGGAACCCGCGAAATAGCAGCTCCCTTGGTGCAGGCAAGTAATCGGCGGGCAGGAAAGCCGGCGCGGGCAGGCAAGCCGATTGGCAATATCACCCGCGGCACCACCAATCCCAACCGCATGCGCCGCCTGGACCGTTGGCTTACCGGCCCACAGGCATGGCGTCTGCGTACCGCCGGGGACCCGCTGGTGGTCGATCTGGGCTACGGCGCAACGCCGACAACCGCCGTCGAACTGTTTGACCGTCTGTCCACCGTCCGCCCCGACGTCCGTGTTTGGGGAATCGAGATTGAACCGGAACGGGTCCGGGCAGCCACGGCCCTTGAACGTCCGGGCCTGGGATTTCTGCTGGGTGGGTTTGAGCTCCCGGTTCAAGGCCGGCCCGTACTGGTGCGCGCCTTCAATGTGCTGCGCCAATATGAAGAAGCCGACGTCGAAGGCATTTGGCAGCTGGTGCAGGGCAGGCTTTCACCCGAAGGGTTGTTCATTGACGGTACCTGCGACGAGATCGGACGGCGTCTCACCTGGATTGCGGTCGGCAGGCAGGGGCCCCTGAGCCTCAGTATTTCCATGCGGTTCGGCAGCTTCGACCTGCCATCAGAGGCGGCGGAACGATTGCCGAAAGCCCTTATTCACCGCAACGTTCCCGGTGAAGCGGTGCATGCTCTGCTCCAGGCTATGGATAAGGCCTGGCTTGATTCGGCACCGTTGCAGCCGTTCGGTAACCGGCAGCGCTGGATATCGATGTGCAGCGCACTCCGCGAGGACGGGTGGCCGGTTCAGGATGGTGCATCGCGCTGGCGCTTGGGGGAAATTACCGTGGACTGGGAAGCCGTGACTCCCGGACGCTGACCTTTACCAGGGACCGTAGGGGCCGGTGTTCCGGCTTCCGCCACGTCCCGCATCCTTGACGGCAGGGCGGACATCAGCCAGGTAAACAGAAGCGGCTGTGACTGCCGCCAGCCCGAACAAGCCAAGAGTTCCAAAAAGGCCGCCCCGGGATCCGGTGAAGACCGACAAGGCACCAATGGCAAAGGCGACGCCCGTCATCCCGAGCCAGAACGACTTGGTCCGCTTTGACACGGCTTCAAAGGCGTTGGCCCTGTGGCGGAGGCAATCGAAGAAAGCCCACGCCTCAATGCCGAAGGCAACAACGGCCAGGAGGAAGTACACTCCGCCTTCGACAAACGTAATCATAAGTTTTCCGTCCACTACCCCAGCCTAACGGTCCAGAGCGTCCAACGCCTGCGCAATGTCAGCCCAAAGGTCCTCAACATCCTCAATCCCCACACTCAACCGGAGCAGGTTATCCGGAACGCTTTCCGGTTCAGCGGCGTGGCGGCGGCGTCGTTCCATCAGGGATTCAACCCCGCCCAGGGACGTGGCCGGCAGCCACAAACCCAAGCCGGCAATGACCCGATCGGCCGCTTCCTCGCCGCTAAGTCCCGTCGACGCCGCCACTTGGACACTGATGATGGAGCCAAAGCCTCTCATCTGGGTCTTGGCCCGCTCGTGACCCGGGTCCGATTCCAGCCCGGGATACCGGATGCTTTCGATGCGCTGATGTTGGCCGAGACGTTGGGCCAGAACGGCCGCCGACGCCTGGGACTTCTCGATCCGCAGGGCAAGAGTGCGCAGTCCCCGCAGTGCCAACCAGGCCTCGAAGGGCCCGGCGATCCCGCCGTGAATGGAACGGTGCTGCAGCAGCGTCTCCCTGAGACCGGCGTCGGACGTCACGAGAGCGCCCAGCACCACGTCCGAGTGTCCGGCGAGGTACTTGGTCACCGAGTGAAGGACGACGTCGGAGCCGAAGGCGAGCGGCTGCTGCACCAAAGGGGTGGAGAAAGTGTTGTCGGTAACCACCAGGGCACCCACAGCATGGGCTGCGTCCGCCAGGACTGCTATTTCGGCGATGCCAAGCATGGGATTCGTGGGGCTTTCCAGCCACAGCATATTGGCTGCCGGGCCCCCGGCGGGTGACAGCTGTTCCTTGACCGCTTCTGTATCCGCTATATCCACAGTGCGCAGTTCAATGAACCCCTTGCCTGCCAACTCCTGGGCCATGGCCAGTGAACCCGAGTAGCTATGGGTCGGCATGACCAGGATGCCTCCGGCCGGGATGAGTGAGAACGCCGAGCTGGCGGCGGCGAGGCCCGAGGAGTAGAGCAGACCCGGGAGCTCAGCGCCCTCCAACTGGCCCAAGGCCTCCTCGAACGGCTCCCAGGTGGGGTTGGAGTAGCGGCCATACCCTCTGTCGCCGGAATCTACCGGGCCGGTGCCAAAGTAGGTGGAGGAGAGTACCACAGGAGGGTTGACCGGTTCATTGCGTTCACGGGGTGGGCGGCCGGCGGCTACAACCACCGTTTCAGCTGAGAGCGCGGCGACCTGCTGTTGGGAGAGAGTCATGGAGAAAGCGTACGTCGCGTGTCCTCTGCAGCTAAATGAACGTTCGTGGCCTGACCAGCACGTGGTCACCTGGCGCTCTTACCAGCCAGTGACCACGTGTGTTTGGGGGGGCGGGATGAGCAGGCACCGTTTGCTGCAATTGCACCACAAGGCGCTGTGGCGTGCACCTAAATGCCAACCGCCCTCGAAGGCAGCCCTGGCATGTCCGGACACCCCGCCCCGGCTTATGTCAGACCCCGATGACCCGGCTCGTCCGGCCAGGAACGCGATCTGTAGTTCTTAGCTCTGATATATATCCGCTGATATACATTTTTATAGCACCAGACCGACCATTCAGACAAGAGTCCACCGGGTTTACCTCGCCTGCCGGAGGCGAACTATGTCGTGGATTATCGGTAGGCTAGTCAAGTGACTACCCAGAGCCCCGGACTGTTCATCGCCTTCGAGGGCGGCGACGGCGCCGGCAAGTCAACCCAGGCGGCTGAGCTGGCCCGCACGCTGGAGGCACGGGGCATGACCGTCTTGCGCACCCGCGAACCAGGCGGCACACCCATTGGCGAAAAGCTCCGTTCCCTTGTCCTCGATCACGGACACGGCCACATTGACGCCCACACTGAAGCCCTCATTTTTGCCGCCTCCCGCGCGTCTCACGCCAGCCAGGTCATTCGGCCCGCCCTGGAGCGGGGTGAAACAGTCCTCACCGACCGGTACATAGATTCCTCCGTGGCGTACCAGGGCGCAGGGCGGTCCCTTGGCGCTGAGGCTGTCCGCAGCCTTAATGAATGGGCAACCTCCGGCCTGCTGCCGGACCTGACCGTACTGCTCGACGTCGATCCCGCCGTCGGACGTCAACGGCGCACAGCGGGGGATGCGGCTGAAGACCGGCTGGAATCCGAAGCAGACGAGTTCCACACGCGAATACGGGAAGCCTTCTTGAATCTTGCGGCTGCCCGTCCCGAACGCTATTTGGTCCTCCCCGCGCATCTGCCGGTCGCGGAACTTGCGGCCAGAATCCTGGCGAGCGTGGACGCCCTGCTGGCAACATCCCAGCGGAGTACCGCATGAGTGTCTGGGATGACCTGCAGGGCCAGAGCGCCGTCGTCGACCAGTTGCGCCAGGCCGCCGAGGGTGACGGTTTGACTCACGCCTGGCTATTCACGGGGCCACCCGGGTCCGGCCGCTCCAATGCCGCCAAGGCGTTCGCGGCCGCGCTGAACTGCGACCAGGAAGATGTCACCAAGCGCGGCTGCGGCACATGTGCGGCCTGCCGCACCATTCTGGGCGAGACGCATTCAGACGTAACGTTCGTCCGCACCGACAAAGTCACCATCACTATCCAGGAATCGCGCGAACTGGTAGCCAAGGCCGGCAACAGGCCATCCTCCGGCCGGTGGCGGGTCATCGTCGTCGAAGACGCAGACCGAATGGCGGAACGCACCACCAACGTGCTCCTCAAGGCCATCGAGGAGCCCACTCCCCGCACCATCTGGATGCTGTGTGCACCCTCCCCCGCTGATGTCCTCGTCACTATCCGCTCCCGTTGCCGTCCCGTAGCGCTGCGCCTCCCGCCGGCAGCGGATGTTGCCGCCCTCCTCGTGAAGCGCGACGGCGTGGAGCCGGCACTCGCTGAGCGGGCGGCTCGCGCGGCCCAGAGCCATGTGGGAATCGCGAGGCGGCTGGCCCGGGATCCAGACGCAAGGGAGCGCCGGCTGGAGACCGTTCGTTTCCCTTTGGGCCTGCGCGGGATAACGGCTGCAATCCTCATGGCCGAGAAACTCGTCAAGATTGCCACGGAGGAGGCCAACAGCTCCAATGAGGAGCGCGATGCCGCGGAAAAAGCCGCCCTCCTGGCGACGCTCGGGGCACCGGAAACCGGGACTCTGCCCCCGGCGATGAGGAGCCAGGTCAAGCAGCTCGAGGACGATCAGAAGCGGCGGGCCAAGCGGTCAATTACTGATTCCCTTGACCGCACGCTCACGGATCTGCTGTCCTTCTACCGGGATGTGCTCATTATCCAGATGGGGAACGCCGTGGAATTGGTGAACGTTGAGTTGAGGAGTGAGCTGGACGAGTTCGCGGCCCGCTCCAGCGCCGAAGCAACCCTCATGAGGATGGAAGCCATCAACAAGGCCCGCAATCGGATCACCACCACCAACGCTGCGCCTCTCCTGGCAGTCGAGTCCATGGCCGCCAGCCTCATCTGATTCAGCCAGGCGTCCGCTGCAGCGGAGCGTACAGTGAGCCTTCCCGGCCGGCACGGCCGATCCGGGCAGGCCGATATTTTGAAGGAGAACCGCATGAAGCCTGCACGACGCCTGCCCGCACCACCCAGATCGGTGGTGACCGCAGTGCGGACTGCCGGCGCGATGGCGCTGGTTCTGCTGCTGGCATCGTGCAGTTTCTTCGGACAGCCCAAGGATCCGAAGCGGGATGATTCAACAGGGCAGGCTGACCCCGCCATCGTAGACGCAGCTCCCGCAGAATTGCGGTCGTTCTATGAGCAGCGTGTCTCGTGGAAATCGTGCGAGGAACAGTTCCAGTGCGCCACGGTCAAGGTGCCTTTGGACTACAACCAGCCCGAAGGCGACAGCATTGAGATCGCTGCACTGCGCCTGCCTGCCAAAGGCAATAAGAAGGGGAGTCTGCTGGTGAACCCCGGCGGCCCCGGCGGTTCCGGCTATGACTTCGTGAAGAACTCCGGGACCACCAACATTTCTGACCGCGTCCGGTCCAACTACGATCTTGTAGGTTTTGACCCCCGCGGTGTGAAACGCTCTGCCCCGGTCACCTGTCTCACTGACCAGGAACGTGATGCCGTCGCACAGCAAAACTACAATCTGGACCTCGACGCCGATCTGCAGGCCTATCTTGAGGCCAACAAGGCAACAATCGCCAAGTGCGTTGAGAAGACCGGCCCGGTCCTGGCCCATATCGACACCGTCAGCGCGGCCAAGGACCTGGATATCCTCCGCGCAGTGGTAAATGACCGCAAGCTCAACTACCTCGGATACTCATACGGCACCTTCCTCGGCTCCACCTACGCCTCCCTTTTCCCCGACAACGTTGGTCGAGTGGTGCTCGACGGCGCACTGGACCCCTCGCTGAGCAATGAGGAACTTACCCGCGGACAGGCACGTGCTTTCGAGAAGGCGATTCGCACCTACGTTTCAAGCTGCCTTCAGCAACAGGGCTGCCCGGTGACAGGAACCGTGGATACCGCGGTGCAGCAGATTCGTGACCTCATCCAGAGCGTTGCCGCCAACCCCCGCCAGGCAAAGGATGGCCGGGTAGTCACTGGCTCGACATTTGTGAGCGGCTTCATCCTGCCCTTCTACAACGACGACAACTGGCCACTGCTGACGAAGGCCCTCGACGACGCCATGAAGGGCGACGCGTCAGGCATGCAGCAGCTCGCGGACTTCGGCGCTGACAGGAGTCCTGACGGCACTTACACCTCGAACAGCGGCTTCGCCTTCACAGCAATCAACTGCCTTGACTACCCCATGGTCACAGACACTGAGGGCATGCGGGCGGAGGAACAGTTGCTGAAGCAGGATTCACCCACGTTGGGCTACTTCTTCGCGTACGGCGGCACCAACTGCAAGGACTGGCCATACAGGAATGTCCGGACGCCCGCACCAGTGGAATACCCCGGTTCCGCTCCCATCGTCGTCATCGGCACCACTGGCGACCCCGCAACGCCGGTTGAATGGGCCGAGGCCCTGCGCAAGCAACTCGGAAATGCCTCACTGGTGACTTGGAAGGGCGAGGGCCACACGGCTTACGGGCGGTCCAACAGCTGCGTCGAGGACGCGGTGGACCTCTATCTCATTGACGGCAAGTCCCCGGTAGACAACACCGTCTGCTGAAACTCTTCACTGAAAACTTCCAAAACCCCCGTCACGTTCCGGCCTGCGGATGCTCTTACTAGTTAGACGGGCTTCAAACCGTCTGCAATGGGAGCTGTTTTGCGGCTGGGGCGGCCTAAACATGGGGGGCCGCTTTAATCGTAGAAGGTCCGGAGCCAGGTAATCAGGCTCCGGACCCGCTTCATTTTGACCCGGAACCTTGAACTCGATTACAGTTGTTTCTTGCATGATCCGGCCGGTTCGTCCGGTTGAGTTCGTGCGGTGCTTCCTTAGCTCAGTCGGTAGAGCGTTTCACTCGTAATGAAAAGGTCATCAGTTCGATTCTGATAGGAAGCTCGAAAAAGAACCCGTCGTTCCAAGGAACCGGCGGGGTTTCTTTTTTGCCTGTTCGACGGGATCGAACCGAATGCCGGAACAATCCATCCTTCTCGGAGGCCAAAAAATCGCGGCTGCAGCCCGGGACGTCCAAGCGTACTGAGAGCTTGGCCAACTCCCTACCGCGGACACCTTTACATCTCCGCTTCTCCTCGCCCACAATGAGTCGCATCAGCCAGCACTGGGCCAGCAGCGCGCTGTCACTCAATACATGCCACATCAAAGGGGCCATGACATGGATGACAACACAGATGTTAAAGAGGCGGACCGGGCGCTGAAGCAAAAGCACCGGGCCATGTGGGCCCAGGGCGACTACCCGGCCTTGGCCAGTGAACTGATTCCGGACCTCGGGGCCATCCTCGTCGACACCTGCGGAATCAAGCCCGGTCAGCGGGTCCTGGACGTTGCCGCGGGCGCAGGCAATGCCGCTATTCCCGCCGCCATGATGGGCGCCCGGGTAGTGGCCAGCGACCTCACACCGGAACTGTTCGACGCCGGCCGCCACTTGGCAGCCGATCGCGGCGTCGAGTTGGAATGGATGGAAGGTGACGCCGAGGCCCTGCCGTTCGAGGACAACGAGTTCGACGTGGTGATGTCCTGCCTGGGTGTCATGTTTGCGCCACACCACCAGGCGGGCGCGGACGAGCTGGTCCGGGTATGCAAGCCCGGCGGGACCATCGGACTGTTGAACTGGACGCCCGAGGGGTTCCTCGGGAGGATGTTGGCAACGATGAAGCCGTTCGCTCCCCCGCCCCCACCAGGCGCCCAACCCCCTCCCCTCTGGGGCAGCGAGGACCACGTTCGGGAGCTCTTCGGCGACAGAATCACAGACGTCCAGGCCCGCAAGCAGACGGTGACCATCCGGACCTTCCACAGGCCGGAGGACTTCCTTCATTACTTCAAGTCCCACTACGGCCCCACAATCTCCGTCTACAAATTCCTGGGGGACGACGCAGAGAAGGTCAACGCATTGGACAAGGCCCTCACAGAGCTGGCCGAGGCTTTCAGCGACACCCACGGCGATTCGCCGACGCAGATGGAGTGGGAATATCTGCTGCTCACCGCCAAGAAAGCCCGCAACGGAATTTAGTCCTGCAGGTCGCTGATCCCGGTGATGTAGGCAACGGTGGCCGGTCCAGGGCTTCTGTCAAGCGAATAAGCGTAGTCGACATACGAGCCTCCGGGATTGGCCCCCCAGCCGCGAACAGATCCGTCATTCAACAGTGCAAACGTACTTACGCCCGCGGTGCTCTTCACTTCCTTCACGTCGGTCAGCTCCAACACCGGCGTGGGCACTGCGACGTCTGTCTCGTCCCCGCCCGTTCCAAGCAGGATCCCGGCGTGGTAGCCCCAGGCCCGGACGGTTCCGTCATTCAGGACCACGAAGGAGTTGTTCCTGTTGCAGGTAATGTCCTTAGCGTTTTTGACACCGATAGGCTCAACCGGCAGCATGCTTTCGGTCGTCGTACCATCACCAAGCCTCCCGGTCCCGTTCCAGCCCCAGGTTCGGACCGTTCCATCGCCCATCAGCGCGCAGCGGCCATCTGAGATTTTCCGTGCCCCGAAAAGTTCCGGGATTTCTGCCGGGGAAGAGCTGCCTTGGGACGACCCGTTGCCAAGAGGCCTGCCGCCCCAACCCATTACCCTTCCGTCCGTAAGAAACGCGTAGGCATTGCCGCCTTCAGTGGAGATCTCCTGAACGCCCGTCAGACCTGGAATTTCCATGGGGGTGGGATGGGGGTAGTACCCTGAGCCCAGCCTTACGCCCCAGGCCTTGACCGTGCCGTCGTTCATCAGGGCATGGACACTGGAGCCACCGACTGCAATCGACTGAACACCGGCCAGCCCAGGAACCTCGGCGGGTATGGACCTCGTGGTTGGGGAGTCAGGGCCTGTGCTGGTGCCATCGCCAAGCTGTCCATACTGGTTTTGACCCCACGCCCACACGGTTCCGTCGTTTCGCACCGCATAGGCGTTGGCCACATCGATTGCAACCTGTTTCACGTTTGTGAGCCCCTTTGCCTGGACCGGCAGGCTGCTGTGGGTGACGGTTCCGTTGCCGAGCACACCGGTTGTGTTGTAGCCCCAGCCCCATACGGTCCCATCCTTGAGTCTCGCCAACTTTGTGCCGGTTCCGGTGACGGAAGCAACACCGGCAAGTCCCTTGACCTTTGTTGGGTAGTCATGGGCGGTGGTAGTTCCGTTGCCAAGCTCGCCGTAAGTATTCCGTCCCCAGGCATAGACCGCATCGATTGGCGTGCCCGCCACAAAGTAGCCGGCTGAGTCCGCGATGAGGTGCACCGGAAAGTGGGAGTTGTTCGTCAGTAAGATGGTGCCGTCGCTCCCCACGAGGGTGTTGACGAGGTTGGGTACGGTCTGGCCCCGTACGAAGTTCAGGTTTGACGTAGCTGGGGCGGTCGTCCCACCGGGGTAGACGGTAATATTCCCGGCAGATTCGGGGCTGGTGACAGTGACATTGAGTGCCATGGCTGCAACGCCGACGGCCGGTATTCCACCCCGGCCGGTGACCTTCACACGAATGGTTCGATGTGCCTCAACGGTGGAATTGTAGCGAGTATCCAATTGCCGGAATGGCGTGCGGGCAGCGAAGGCCCCTGCTTCCGCGGCGGTACCGGCGAGGTAATACCCTGCGGTGTCTGCCAGAAGGTGGACCGTTGAGTTCGAGTTGTTCGTCAGAGCAATAGTCCCGTCTGCTCCGACAGGACTCTGGACGAAGTTGGGTACCGTCTGGCCCGCCACGAAGTTGAGGTTGGAAGTTCCCGGCTGGGACGTACCGCCCGCATAGACAGTGATGTTTCCGGCCGTTCCCGGGTTGGTAACCGTGACGTTTACGGCCACTGCCAACACACCCGAGACAGGGATCCCCCCACGGCCGGTGACTTTGACCCGCATCGTTGCCCAGGGTGCAATCGCATTGTTGTAGCGCGTGTCCAGTTGCCTGAAAGGAGTCTGCGAGGAGAATGCTCCGGGATTCGTGACGGAACCGCCCAGGTAATAGCCTGAACTGTCCGCGATGAGATCCACGTTGGAGTTGGAATTGTTGGTAAGGGCGACGGTGCCGTCCGAGCCAATGGGAGAGATGACGAAGTTAGGGACCGTCTGGCCTGTGTTGAAGTTGAGGTTCGACGTACCTGGCTGTGCGGTGCCGCCGGCGTACACCGTGATGTTGCCCGCTTGCCCCGTGTTGGTGACCGTGACGTTCACTGCAACGGCAGACACCCCGGAGGCAGGAATTCCGCCCTGGCCCGTCACCTTGACCCGGATGGTCCCCCAGGCCGGAACAGGACGGCTGAATCCACCGCGCCCAGTACGCGTGTCCAACTGCCGATAAGGCGTCAGCGAGACAAAGGCCCCTGGTATAGCAGGATCAGGCCTGCCCCCAAGAACAGCAATATTGTCTGAGTCACTGCCATCGGCGTTCGCTGCCCCGGGCACTGCAATGGAGGTGCCGAGCAGAGCCAGAATAACGGCCACCCAAAGAACAAGCCTGAAAACGAATGCACGCACGAAGGTCCCCCCGCCAAGCGACCGCGGAGTGCCGTCGTTATCGCAGAGTATAGCCTGTGAGCGCCAACAATTCCCCCGCTCTGTGTGAGATACAGAGTAAAGCCTGGTTTGATCAGGCGGGAGCTATGCGGGCTGTTCCTCGACCTTTACAGCGGAGATCTCGAATTCCAAGGTGATTTTGTCTGAGATCAGGACTCCGCCGGAGTCCAGCGCAGCGTTCCAGGTGAGGCCGAAGTCCTGCCTGTCAATCCGGCGCGACCCTTCAAATCCCGCGCGGAGGTTGCCCATGGGGTCGCGTTCGACTCCCATGAAGTCCAACGGGATTGCGATGTCCTTGGTCACGCCGCGGATGGTGACGTCACCGCCCACAATAAAGTGGCCGTCGTCGACCTGGTCCACGCGGTTGCTTGAGAACGTGATCTCTGGAAACTGCGGTGCATCAAAGAATTCGTTTGTGCGCAGGTGTTGGTCCCGGTCCGCGTTGCGTGTATCGATGCTGCCCACCTGGATGGTCATGCGTGCGGAGGAACGCTCGGGGTTTTCGCCGTCGACATCGATGACGCCCTCAAAGTCATTGAACGCCCCGCGGACCTTCGTGACCATTGCGTGGCGGGTGGAAAACCCGATGCGGGTGTGGGTGGGGTCAAAGCGCCACGTGCCCGAAAAGTTCGATGAGATTTCAGCCATTGGAATGCCTCCTGTGCAGGCGTGCCGGCACAGGGACTGTGCTGCGGAAAGGTGTAGCAACAGTAACAGACCGCCACCCTCTCATCTGTTGGGGCGACGGCACAGCCGCTAAACGTTACGCCCCGAAGTCCCTGCCCGAAGCCTGGCAGCTGCACACCTCTGAGGCCCGGAAATATCGTGCGGCCCGGACGGGTTGGAGCGTTTGAGTGCACCACCGCCTCAACAGGGAATCGAGACACATGAAGCTGTTTTCACTGCTCAGGGAGGACCTGCTGGCAGCACGGTCCCAGGATCCCGCTGCGACGAGCGCGGTTGAAGTAGGCCTGCTCTACTCAGGGGTGCATGCCTTGTGGATGTACCGGCTGACGCACATCCTCTGGCAAAGGCCCAGGACAAGGGGTGTTGCCCGCCTGCTTTCCCAGGCTACTCGGGCCTTGACGGGCATAGGGATACATCCGGGCGCTTCAGTTGGGCGACGTCTCTTCATCGACCACGGCACTGGAGTCGTGATTGGTGAAACAGCCGTTATCGGCGACGACGTCCTCATCTACCAGGGTGTAACTCTCGGCGGGAAAGCTCTGGACCAGCAGAAGCGCCATCCGACTATTGGCGACAGGGTCATGCTGGGTTCTGGTGCAAAGGTGCTCGGCCCGGTGACGATCGGAAGCGATTCGGCGATCGGCGCAAATGCTGTTGTTGTTACCGATATCCCCGGGGGTGCGATCGCCGTGGGCATACCGGCTCACTGGCGGTTTCGTGATGCAAATGAAGTTGTCCCCCGGGATGTCTTCATTGATCCGGTACTCCTGACCTGATTCGTCACCACTTCGGCCGATCCATTCCATCACCTCCCGATGGGATGGATTAATGGTGCACAATGAACGCATGTGCGGCCGATACGTGATGTCCCGAGCCACCGGCGATCTCCTCGCCTACTTTGATGCCCAGGAGACCGAAGGGCGCCCAGCACCTCCCAGCTGGAATGTGGCGCCGACCAATGACGTCCCCATCATCACTGAAAAACCAGCGGAGGAAGCCCCGAAGCGCCGTCTCCTTATTGCCAAGTGGGGACTGGTGCCGTCCTGGGCCAAGGACACGAAGATCGGCTCCAAGCTCATCAATGCCCGGAGCGAAACCATCCTGGATAAACCTGCGTTCAGGAAGGCTGCCATCAAGCGCAGGGCACTGATTCCCGCCGAGGGGTATTACGAGTGGGAGAAGACAGAGGATGGGAAGAAAATCCCCAACTACCTCTACTCGCAGGACGATGAACTCCTGGCCTTCGCGGGACTCTACGAGTTCTGGCCGGATCCGTCCTTGCCCGAGGACGACCCAAACAGATGGCTGCTCACGTTCACGGTGCTGACCACCACTGCTCAAGATTCCCTTGGCCACGTCCACGATAGATCGCCCGTTATCGTTCCACGGGAGATGTTCGCCGACTGGCTGAACCCGGAACTGAGTGACAAGGAAGAGGTGCAGCAATTGTTGGATTCCATGCCGGAGCCGATCCTCACACCGCGGATTGTGAGCGACCGGGTGAACAGCGTTCGCAACAACGGCCCGGAGCTCATCGAGCCTGCCGAATGAGACGCTTTCTCCGCTGAACGGACCGCTGGTCCTGGCACCCAAACGGCCGGCCTTACGGCGACGGCTGCGGGACCTCACAATTGATCTGAGGGTTAGCGCCGACATAATTCAGTGGACCAGCGACGATAGTCACCGCAATGGTTCCTGCCTCAGCGCACGTAGCAGGTGAGCCGGCGAAATATCCTCGCTGTGCACACGCCGCCACGCCGATTGCCAGCCAGAGTACGAGCAAGATCCCGACAATACGCATGTTGTCCTCCAATGCCGGACGGTACCTCACTTCGAATTATCCTCCCGAATGGAGAAAAGCCCTAGGCATATGCCGAAAACCGGCGCTACTGGCGGGATCGGCCAGCCCTTACCTCCGCGGCTCTGGAATGAACCTATGATGCTCGCATGGGAGAGAAGCAGCTGACGGACCAGCGGCTGGCCGAGATGGCCCAAGAACTCTATGGGCTGCCTCTGGAGGAGTTTGTGGCTGCACGCACTGCGGCCGCCAAATCTGCAGACCGGGAGATGGCGACGATTATTCGCCGCCTTCCGAAACCTTCCGCAGCGGCCTGGGCTGTGAATATGTTCGCGCGGTATGATCCGGATTCTGTCCGCCAGCTCAGCGAATTGGGCCAGTCCATGCGTGCTGCCCAGGACAGTCTTGATGCGGTGGCCATGCGGGAGCTAGGCCAGGAGCGCCGGCGCCTTCTATCCGAGGTCATGAACACTGTCCGTACCGCAGCCGAACAGCGCGGAAGGAAAATAAGTGACGCCGTGGCCACGGAAGTTGAGGAGACTCTGCGGGCAGCCACTGCTGACAGCGGTGCCGCCGCTGCCGTTCGAAGCGGCCAATTGCTGAAGGTGCTGTCATCCGACGGCGTCGACCAGGTGGACCTCGACGGCGCCGTCGCCGTTCCCCAGGTGCTGACCGATACGCTGCAAAATGAGACGCGGAATGATGGCAAGGATCGACGCCGGCCCACACCCGCGGCGACAACCGATGCCGGCCAACGATCGGAAAAGCGAGGCACCAAGAATCGCGCTCAGGAAAGCGCTGAGCGAAAAAAGAAGCAGGCGGATGGACGAGCGGACAAGCCTCGCCTCCAGGCAGTCCAGCCGATGCGTCGGCCCGCCTTGCCTTCCGCCCTTGAGAAAGCCCTCGCTTCCCTTGCCGAGGCCGAAGCTGTGACACGCTCTGCCGCTGAGGACGCCGCAGCAGCTGAAAGCCGCTTGGAGGAGGTGGAGGCGGACCTGGGCCGGCTCGCCGAGCGATCACGGAGGCTCAGGGAAGAACTAAAAAATCTCGACCGCGAGCTGGATAGGGTCCGCAGGGAGCGTGAAACGGCAGCCATCGAAGCCCAGCAGACCAGCCGGGCGGCGGACAAGGGACGGCGAACGGAGGAGTTGGCCCGCCAGCGCGTACTGCGTCTTCGCGACACGCAGAACTGAAATCTCTAAATTGTCGGGGCCCCGCTTCACACTGGATTCATGAACAGGGAACAGATCAACAGCACTGAAGTCAACGGGGCGGAACCGCTGGCTGCCGCAAACGCTGGCCATGCCACGGGCGGGCAGGAGTTCCATGTCACGTTCTACAATTCCCGGCACGGACGCGTCAGCACTGAAATTTTCGACGACGCCGCCAGCGCCGAGCGCTTTGCGGACCGGATGATTTGCGACGAGGACGATTGGGCAATTGTCGATCCAGTGCCGCTGCAGCAGAACCGGATCGCGGCGTAAAAGAAAGGCTTATGCCATCCTGAACATCGCGGCATGAAAAAGTCCCGTGCACGCAGGCACGGGACTCTCTCAGTCAGATGAACTCAGATCCCTGCAAGACCCAGGTCACTAAGGTCTAGGCGAAGTCGGAAACTGCCGGATCCGGGCCGATCCGTCCGCTGCCTTCAGCCGTCCGGTCCAAGGCGCTGATGGCCTGGATGTCTTCAGCATCAAGGGTCACATCCAGGGCAGCATAATTCTCCTGGATCCGGGATTCGGTGACGGACTTGGGAATGACAACGTTCCCAAGTGCCAGATGCCAGGCGATGACAACCTGAGCGGGGCTGGCATTGTGCTTGTCGGCAATCGCGGTGATCACCGGGTGGTCCAGCAGCTCCCCGCCCTGGCCCAGAGGAGACCATGCCTGGGTCAGGATGCCCAGGGACTTATTAAAGGCGCGCAGCTCTGCCTGGTTGAAGAATGGGTGAAGCTCGATCTGATTGATTGCCGGGACAACGCCGGTTTCATCGATCACTCGCTGCAGCCCCTCTTTGGTGAAGTTCGAGACGCCGATGGACTTAACCCGCCCGCGCTTCTGCAGTTCGATGAGCGCCTTCCACGTGTCCACGTACTTATCCTGCTTGGGCTGCTCCCAGTGGATCAGATACAGGTCGAGGGACTCCAGGCCCAGTCGTTCAAGGGAATCCTCAAAGGCCTTCAACGTTGATTCATAGCCCTGATCGGAGTTCCACAGCTTGGTGGTAACAAAAATATCCCCAGCCGTGAGACCGGAACGCTCAATGGCCCTGCCCACGCCAGCCTCGTTGCCGTAAATCTTCGCGGTATCAATGTGGCGGAAGCCGGCTTCAAACGCCTGGACCACTACCTTCTCAGCTACGTCGTCCTCAACCTGCCAAACCCCGTAGCCGAGCTGGGGAATGGTGTTGCCGTCATGAAAGGTCAGTACGGGTGAAGTAGTCATGCGTTTCATCGTCCCAATAAGCCCGCGCCCCGGCCAGCGGACGCGCCCGGATCAGCTACCCGCGTAACCGGGAATAAGCACCCGCCGGGTTAAGACTCGGGATACGACTCCGGCAGGGAATCTGCCAAACGCCGCTCGGCGTCGGCAATCTGCTCGAACACTGCTTCCGCCCGCCGTCGTACGGAGGCCGCTCCGACGGGCACTGGCCCGACGGCAAGGCGCAGCATGGCGGCAGCCTCCGCGGTGGTGGCCAGCGAGTTGCCTGCCTTGGACAGTGAACGGTGCACACCCGCAAGGGCACCCGGAATATCGAGGCCGTCGCTGGGTGAGCGCCGCTGGGCCTCGACGCAGACCAGCCGGACGCGCGGAGAGAGCGCAGCAAGTTCATTGGCAATGTCCACGAGCTCCTCGTAGAGCTGCGGGTCTTCCACGCCTTCCAGGACCTGGTGGTAGCGATCCAGGCCGCGGTGGAAGCGGTCATGGGCGCGACGCCAGAGACCCTTGCCGAGTTCAGCGTCGTCTTTCCGCCCTTGCCGCGCGGAGGTGAAAAAGCCCAAGCGAAGCCCTAAAGGTACTGGCCAGGACCGTGGTCCGGGTCCTCCGGCCTGCCAGGAACGGGAGCGCCCTGACCGGGACGGGCCGCGGGTGCACGTTGGGGCTGGCCATTTTCGCCTATGACGACCCCTGGGGCGATGACAGTACCCGGCGGCAGCTGCCGTAATTGCATCTGGGCCATGGAATGCTCACGGGCAGCGTGCTGGGCGGCAATGGCGGTTTGGATCCCGTGGAAGAGCCCTTCGAGCCAGCCGACCAGCTGCGCCTGGGCAATACGAAGTTCAGCGTCCGAGGGAGTCGCATCATCGGAGAACGGAAGGTTGATCCGCTGCAGTTCCTCAACGAGTTCCGGAGCCAGCCCGTCCTCGAGTTCCTTGATGGAGCGTTCATGGATTGCAGCGAGCCTGCCGCGGGCGGCGTCGTCCAGGGGAGCCGATTTCACTTCATCCAGAAGTTGTTTGATCATGGTGCCGATCCGCATGACCTTGGCGGGCTCATCCACCAGATCCTGGACGGCGTTCCTCGGTTTGGAATCCGGCCCGGCTGCCGTTACCTCCACGGAGGGCTGACTGCCGTCATCGATGGGTGTCCCCTCCACAGGGGTCTCTTCAGCTGACTGAGTGTCTGCGGGATCGCTCATGGGTTCATACTCTCATGACCGGCGGATACGTTACGCCTGTCCGGTGAGGGCTGAACGGCCCGGGCCGTTCATCCTTCACCGGTTACCTCAACAGCATCGTCCTTGCGGATTGTTATCCTGACGGTCGGTCCTGTCGCGCCAGAACTCCCGTTCGCTCAGTGGCGGGCCGTCATGCCCGGACGCCGCGTGGTGTTCCAGGTATTTCCGATAGGCGTCCGCGCCAACCAAGGCGCCAAGGTACTGTGCGAAGCCGCGGAACCCTGCCTTTACTCCGTTCATCAGTGATGTCCGGATCTCTCAAGCCGCTTGTCCGCAGGAAGCTTGTTCCATTCCGCCATCAGCGCGCGTTCTGAAGGGGTTGGAATCAGGCCAGCGGGTGCGTAGACGCGGGATGCGCTCGCCTGATCCTCGTGGTCCTTGTTGGGGATGCCCGAGGCTGCGTTCCTGAAGGCCTTCACAGTAGCCCGCACCGCAGTAATGATGACGATGATGCTCAACGTCACGAAAATCACCGACAGCCAGCCCTGCACGGTGGTGTTTCGCACAACGGCTTCCATTGCTGTCACCGTCTTGGCCGTGCCGAAGGAGGTCTTGCCGTCTTCGAGAGCCTTGGAGAATGCGGCGTTATTCGCGAAATAGCCCACAGCGGGGACCGGCGAGAAGATCTTGTGGAAGCTCGCCGTAATGGTGACAACGGCGGCAAACGCAAGCGGCGCCGCCACAATCCAGATGTACTTGAAGGACCCGCGCTTGGCAGCGATGGCCATACACACAGCCAAGGCAATGGCGGCGAGCAGCTGGTTGGCGATTCCGAACAGCGGGAACAGGGTATTAATGCCCCCGAGCGGATCGGTGACGCCCATCAGCAGAACTGCGCCCCACGCCCCGACCATGACCGCAGTGCACAGCCACGCCCCGGGACGCCATGACGCTTCCTTGAATTTGGGGACAAAGTTTCCGATGGAATCCTGAAGCATGAACCGCGCAACGCGCGTTCCGGCGTCGACCGCTGTGAGAATGAAGAGCGCCTCGAACATAATGGCGAAGTGGTACCAGAACGCCATCATCGAGGTGCCGCCGATGAACTGCTGCATGATGTGGGCGAGGCCTACGGCCAGCGTCGGAGCCCCGCCCGTCCGGGAAACGATGCTTTCTTCGCCGACGTTTGCAGCGGCCTGGGCCAGGAAGTCCGGGGTGAGGTTGACGCCGGACAAACCCAGGCTGTTCACCCAGGCAGCTGCCGTTTCCACCGTTCCACCGGTCAGTGCGGCCGGAGAGTTCATGGCAAAGTACAGGCCGCGGTCGATGGAAATAGCGGCAACGAGGGCCATGATGGCCACGAACGACTCCATCAGCATCCCGCCGTAGCCAATGAGCCGGGTCTGGCGCTCCTTTTCGATGAGCTTTGGCGTGGTACCGGAAGCGATGAGGGCGTGGAACCCCGAGAGCGCCCCACATGCGATGGTGACGAACAGGAACGGGAACAACGCGCCGGAGAATACCGGGCCGTTGTCCCGGCTGGCGAACTCGCTGAAGGCCGGGACGGTAATTTCCGGGCGGACCACAATGATGGCCAGGGCCAGCATCACAATGACACCGATCTTCATGAACGTGGAGAGGTAGTCACGCGGCGCCAGGAGCAACCAAACGGGCAGGATCGCAGCGATGAACCCGTAGACAATGAGTCCCCAGGCGATGGTGACCTTGTCCAGGTGGAAGAAGGCCGCACCCCACTCCGTGCCCGCCACAGCACCGCCGCCGATGATCGCCGCCATCAGCAGCACGAAACCGATGATCGATACTTCCAGCACCTTGCCCGGACGGATAAAGCGCAGGTACACCCCCATAAAAAGGGCAATCGGGATGGTCATGCCCACCGAGAAAACGCCCCAGGGGCTTTCGCCCAGGGCATTCACGACGACGAGCGCCAGGATAGCGACGATGATCACCATAATGAGCAGCGTGGCCACGAGTGCGGCAGTGCCGCCGATCACGCCAAGTTCTTCACGCGCCATCTGGCCCAAAGAACGGCCGCCGCGACGCATGGAAAAGAACAGAACAAGGTAATCCTGGACGGCACCGGCAAGAACGACGCCGATGATGATCCAGATGGTGCCCGGAAGGTATCCCATCTGAGCCGCGATGACAGGGCCTACAAGTGGGCCGGCGCCTGCGATGGCAGCAAAGTGATGACCGAACAGGACGTTGCGGTCAGTGCGGACATAGTCTTTTCCGTCCGCCTTGTATTCAGCTGGTGTGGCGCGGCGGTCATTGGGCCTGGTGATGTAGCGTTCGATCACCTTCGAGTAAAAGCGGTACCCGATCAAGTAAGTGCAGACCGAGGCAAAGACAAACCAGATGGCGTTGACCGTTTCGCCCCTGACAATGGCGAGCATGAACCAGGCCACGCCGCCCAAAAGTGCAATACCTACCCACAGCCCGATCTTGGCCGGGGTCCATTTAGCGTCTTCAGCTTCCCTGGCCTCATTCACCGCGGTAGCGGGAAGGGCCGGATCGCCTTCCAAAAGATCCTCCGACAATGTGTTCGGCGACTCTCCTTCGTACTTTTTTCCCACGTCTCCTCCTCGAGAACCCGGTAGAGCGTTGTGCTCGTTTCCGCCGGGCGGAGCCCCACATCCCCCGACGCAGTGCTCACAGTACTTGACGCCAACGCTCGCTGAAACATCATTACAAAGCCGTCAAATTGCGTGACAACTGAACCGCCTGTGCTTGGCGGTGAATCAGGGAGCAGGCCGGGCAGCCGAGGAACCCCCGCCATTGGTCGGGCTGAGGCCGGTCTGGCCGATGGAGCTCTGCGCGGCGTTTCCGGCCCCGCCGTTGGAGTTCTGGGAGAGTTGGATCATCCGGGCTTCGCAGAGGTCAAGCCACCGGACCTCAGCCTCTGTCTGGAAAATCAGCGAGTCCAGCACAAGCAGCGAGGCGGTATCCACGGTGCGCTGGTTCGCCGCTGTGTCCCTGCGGGCTCTGGTGTATTCCTGGAGCGCAGCCATGGAGGCGGTCCTTTGGACTTGAATGATTGCACCCACGTCTACTCCCGGCAGGGTAACCGCCAGTGCGAGTTTGATGGCAAGTTCACTTCGTGGCGGATTGTCCCGCTCCACCGGCGCGGCGAACCAGCCTTGAACCTGTGCCCGGCCCGCCTCGGTGCTGCTGTAGACGACATGGCCGGCGCCGTCGTCGCCGTCTTTTTTCACGAGACCGTCCCGCTCCAGACGGTCAAGCGTGGTGTAAACCTGGCCAATATTCAGCGGCCAGGTGGCCCCGGTCCGGTCCTGGAATTCCACCCGCAATTGGTAGCCGTAGCGTGGCTGGTCCTGGAGTAGGGCCAGAAGACTGTGACGGACGGACATTCGGCTCCCACTGATAGCCGGACACAGGTACGCACGCGCCCCCAAGCTAGACGCGTGCATACCGCGTATGGAACAACCCTAGCGTTCAGGAACCCAGGGACAAAAACCCCACGCCGATAAGTCGGATTCAGATGACGAGCAGGACTTTGCCCATGTGTTCACCTGAGTCGAAGTACTCGTGGGCCGCGCGCACCTGGTCCAACGGGAAAGTCTTGGCTACCAGAACCTTGATTCTGCCGTCGGAGAGCAAGGGCCAGACTGCTTCCCGGACGGCGTTCATGATGACGGCCTTTTCCTCCGATGGCCGAGGACGCAAGGCGGTTCCGACGATCGCGGCCCGTTTACGCAGCAGTTTCCCGAGGTCCAGTTCGCCTTTGGTTCCGCCCTGTAGCCCAATCACGATCAGCCGTCCATAGTCGGCGAGCGCGTCAACATTTTGCTTCAAGTACTTGGCCCCGACGACGTCGAGAATCACATCCGCGCCGCGCCCGCCATTTTGTGCACGGAGGCTCTCGCCAAAATCTTCCTCAGCGTAGTTGATGGCGATATCTGCTCCGAGGAATGCTGTTGCTGTGCTGACCTTCTCCGCCGTTCCGGCGGTTGTGGCAACTTTGGCCCCGAAGGCCTTCGCCAACTGGACCGCCATGGTGCCGATTCCCCCGGTGGCACCATGGATCAGCACAGTCTCGCCGCGCTGCAGTTGCGCCGTCATGAAGAGGTTGGAGTAGACCGTGGCCGCCACCTCGGGCAGCGCGGCCGCGGTGACCAGATCCACGCCCTCGGGGACCCCCAGGACCTGCCCGGCAGGCACAGCGACCTGCTCCGCGTATCCCCCGCCTGCGAGCAGCGCCACCACCTTGTCCCCCACGCTGAACGGCTTCGCCACGTCCGGCCCAAAGCCGG
Source organism: Arthrobacter sp. (assembly GCF_031179985.1). Lineage (GTDB taxonomy): Bacteria > Actinomycetota > Actinomycetes > Actinomycetales > Micrococcaceae > Arthrobacter. Next base: position 43,771 of record NZ_JAPSHJ010000015.1, read on the forward strand.
CGATCCGTCCTGATACCTCCAGCCCGGGAACTTCTGAGGCACCCGGAGGGGGCGGGTAGTAACCCTTCCGCTGCTGGACATCCGCCCTGTTAAGGCCCGCGGCGACGACGTCGATAAGCACCTCACCGGGGCCGGGAACCGGTCTGGGGACGTTGCGGATTTCCAGGGCTTCAGGCCCTCCGGGCTGCGAGATGTAGACGGCCTTCATTGAAAACTCCCGTTACCTAGCTGATTCCTGCGCCCGGGCTCAGGGTCCGGCTGCACTTTTTCCATTGTTACCGAAAGGCTTGCCGGAAGTGTTTCAGCAACGCTGTTTTTGTCGCAGCCAACTGCCTATGAAACACTACTGTTACTGGAAGGTTGTCCGAGCGGCCGAAGGAGCTAGTCTTGAAAACTAGTGTGCGGTAACCCCGTACCAAGAGTTCGAATCTCTTACCTTCCGCGAGCGAGTGCCCCAGGTTCTGAATTTCATCAGAACCTGGGGCACTTTTCGCTTAAGAGCCATTGAAACGGTCGGTGCCCCGGCATAGTGTCTGTCCTGTCGCCGCTGCCCCAACAACCATGCGGTGGTGACCCATCGCTGTTGATGCACTCAACACTGACCTATCTAGGAGCAATCATGCCCACTCCTGACATCCACTCAGGTGACCCCTGCTGGATCGACCTCATGACCTCGGATGCGGAAAAAGCGAAGTCCTTCTATAGCGAACTCTTCGGCTGGACCTTTGAGACCGGCGACCAGGAGATGTACGGCGGCTACATTTCGGCCGCCAAGAACGGCAAGGCAGTAGCCGGCATTATGCCCAAACAGGAAGACCAGGCCGGCATGCCCGACGCGTGGTCCACCTACCTCGCCGCGGAAAACGTCGCGGCGACCGCCACCGCCGTCGCTGACCACGGCGGTCAGGTTTTCATGGAGCCCATGGATGTGCCCGAGCAGGGACAAATGGCATTCTTCGGGGACCCTGCGGGTGCTGCCTTCGGGGTGTGGCAGCGCCGTGAGCACCAGGGGTTCCAAATTGCCGCAGAACCCGGCGCCCCGGTCTGGCACGAACTCCATGCGAAGGACTACCCCGCCGCGGTCAGGTTCTACCAGGACGTTTTTGGCTGGGAGACGGAGGTCATGAGCGATGCTCCGGATTTCAAATACACCACCCTTGGAGCGGGGGATGCAGCCAGGGCAGGAATCATTGACGCTTCACTGTTCCTGCCTGAGCAGATTCCATCCCACTGGCAGGTGTATTTCGGGGTTGAGGACACCGATGCCGCCGTCGACAAGGCTGTTTCCATGGGGGCCTCCGTTCTGGAGCCCGCCCAGGACAGCCCGTTCGGCCGGGTAGCTACCCTCGCGGACCCTACTGGCGCCACGTTCAAGATCATTGAGGCGGTGAGCCAGGGCGCCTAGAGGAGCCAAGGAGGCCTCAAAGGTGTGCAGCTCCACTCCTTGGAGGCCTTTGAACAATTTGCTGTAAAAAGTACCGGCCGGGATCTTCCCTCGAATCTACTGGCCGGTATTCTTTTGGCATGTCACGGATGAAACGTTTCGCTGGGGGACGTTTCATCGAATGCACGCCCAGGTCATCCTGCGTTCATTCAACGCTGTTTTGATGTGCCGGAAACTACTTGACCAGGAGTACAGGCCGGTCCCGGTGTCCGTTGGTACAACCTGGATGCCTTCAATGAGGTCCCTCACCCAGGGACACCCTAATGAGAGTCAGAGCGAATGCACGGTACACCTTGGAAAATCGCGCTGGGCACAGCACTGTCGGCGGGGCTCATCGCCCCGCTGGCAGCTGTCCCGGCCGTGGCGGCGGAGGTCTCACCAGCCGCAGGCAGTTCACCAGTAGTCATCAACGAGGCCTACCTCAGCGGCGGAAGCGCGGGGGCAGCCTATAAAAACAAGTTTGTTGAACTTTACAACGGCTCCGACGCCGCAGTGCCACTGGACGGCTGGTCGCTCCAATACAGGGCGGGCGGCGGTACAGGATTGCCAAACAATGTGTCCCACCTGAGCGGCAGCATCCCTGCCAAGGGCCACTACCTGATTAAGGGCGCCACCAACAGCGCCACATCAACGGCAGCCGAACTGCCCACGGCAGATGTCGTGGCCACTGGCTTCAACCCGTCCGGAACCACCGGAACAATCGTCCTGGCCAGGCAGGCAACCGCCATCGACCCGTTGCCTACAGGCTCAGTGGTTGAAGCGGCGAACATTGCTGACTTGCTGGGATACGGGACTGCAAACACCTTTGAAACCCAGGCAGCCACAGCCCCTGGGGGAAACACAGACGTTAAAAGCCTCAACCGCACGGGTGGGGCGGACAGCAACAGCAATTCAGCCGACTTCACCCTGAGTGCCTCAATCACCCCGACGGCCGCCGGTGGAGCAGGAAATCCGGGTCCGGGAGATCCGGGCCCTGTAGATCCCGGCCCCACCCCGGCGCCCGTTGTGAAAACTATCGCCGAAATTCAAGGCACAGGCTCCACCAGCCCTCTTGCCGGCAGCACGGTCACCACCAGGGGCAAGGTCACTGCTGCCTTCCCTACCGGCGGCTTTGCCGGTTTCTACCTCCAGACAGCAGGCACGGGTGGAGATCTCACTCAGGCCAACCACCCGGCGTCGGACGCTGTTTTTGTCTACTCGCCCTCAGCGGTGGGGTCAGTCCAGATCGGTGACTTCGTGGAGGTGACCGGCTCAGTCAGCGAGTTCTTCGGAATGACTCAGCTGACGGCGCCTGACGCGAGCCAGGTGCGCAAGCTGACTGAACCTGCCGCCGAGGTGAAAGCCACCGGGTTCAGCCTCCCCGCAGAGGAAACCTTCCGGGAATCCCTCGAGGGCATGCTTCTCGCCCCGCAAGGTCCAGTCACCGTCACTGACAACTACTCACTGAACCAGTACGGCGAGATCGGCCTGGCGGGCGGCACTGCCCCGCTGGTCCAGCCAACTGCAGTGGCCCCTTACGGATCCGCTGAGTACACAGCGACCGTCGCCGCCAACGCTGCGCGCGGCATCAAGCTCGATGACGGTGCCACCACAAATTTCCTCAAGGATGCGGCCACCAAAGCACAGGTCCTGCCGTACCTGACTGCCGCTGATCCTGTGCGGGTCGGCGCTCCCGTCACGTTCACCACCAACGTGGTGCTCGGCTACGCCAACAACGCGTGGAAGCTCCAGCCGCTGACAGCATTGACCGCCGGTAACAGTGCCGCTGCCCAGCCCGCAACTTTCGGTGGCACCCGGACAGAGGCTCCCGCCGCTGTCGGAGGAAACCTGAAGATCGCCTCCTTCAATGTGCTGAACTACTTCCCCACCACCGGTGACCAGGTGGCCGGCTGCAATTTCTACACCGACCGAGACGGAAACCCGATCACGGTCAAGGACGGCTGCAACGTCCGCGGGGCGGCCAACGCTGAGAACCTTAAGCGCCAGCAGGACAAGATCGTCGCCGCCATCAGCAAAGCCGGCGCCGACGTCGTTTCGCTTATGGAGGTGGAGAACTCCGCCCGTTTCGGCAAGGACAGGGACGACGCCCTCGCCAAGCTCATCGAGGCCCTCAACGTCGAAACGCCGGGGGTGTGGGATTACGTCCGCAGCCCGGCCAACGCTCCGCCACTGGCGGACGAGGACATGATCAGGACTGCTTTTATTTACAAGAAGGCCACCGCCGTGCCGGTGGGTGAATCCATCATCCACAACGACACCGTTGCCTTCGCGAGCGCCCGCAAGCCGCTGGCTCAGGTTTTCAAACCGGCAGGCGCGGCGGATGACAAGAAATTCATCGCGATCGCCAACCACTTCAAGTCCAAGGGCTCGCCTCCCCCGGCAGATCCCTCGGACACGGACAAGGGTCAGGGCAACGCCAACCTCGCACGTACGGAGCAAGCCAAATCCCTTCTGGCATTCTCCGACGAACTCCAGCGCTCGCAGGGCACTGACAAGGTCTTCCTGATGGGAGATTTCAACGCCTACGCACAGGAGGATCCGCTCAACGTTTTCCGGGCGGCCGGTTATGTCAACCAGGACGAAAAGGCCCGCAACACGGACGGCTCAGCCAAACACTCCTACCTCTTTGGCGGGCTGGTGGGTTCCCTTGACCACGTGCTGGCCTCCCCGGGCGCCAATGCGGTTGTCACCGGCGCTGACATCTGGAACATCAACTCTGTGGAGTCAGTGGCTCTGGAGTACAGCAGGTACAACAACAACGTGACCAACTACTACGCCCCCGATCAATTCCGTGCCAGCGATCACGATCCCGTCGTGGTGGGTCTGGACCTGACTACTGAAACTCCCGCGACCGCAGAGCTGAACTTCCTGGGCATCAATGATTTCCACGGCAGGATCGACAGCAACACGATCCTGTTTGCCGGGACCATCGAGAAACTGCGTGCCGCTGCGCCTGGTCCCACTGCCTTCATCTCGGCGGGCGACAACATCGGTGCCTCACTGTTCGCCTCGGCTGTCGCCAAAGACCAACCCACCATCGATGTCCTCAATGCCCTCGACCTAAGGGCCTCGGCAGTGGGAAACCATGAGTTCGACGGCGGTTTCGCCGATCTCCGGGACCGCGTCATTGCCGGTGGTGCCAACGCCAGGTTCGCGCACCTTGGGGCGAATGTGTACAAGAAGGGAACCACCGAGCCGGCGCTGCCGGAATACACGGTACTGGACATGAGCGGCATCAGGGTTGCTGTGATCGGAACCGTGACGCAGGAAGTTCCGTCGCTGGTCACTCCCGGAGGCATCACCGAACTGGAGTTCGGCGATCCCGTCGACGCCATCAACCGCGTTGCAGCCCGCATCACCGCCGAAAATCTTGCCGACATCATCATCGTCGAGAACCACGACGGCGCCGGGTCGGGTGCCCCCGAAGGCGCCACGTTGGAGCAGGAAGTTGCGGCAGGCGGCCCCTTCGCACGGCTCGTCAATGAAACATCCGCGGAAGTGGATGCCATTTTCAACGGGCACACGCACAAGGAGTACTCCTGGGACGCACCTGTTCCCGGCGTCGAGGGCAAGACACGCCCCATCGTCCAGACCGGCAACTATGGCGAGAACGTCGGTCAAATCCAGCTCACGGTAAATCCAGCCACCATGACCGTGACCGGGTACAAGGCCGGTAACGTCAAACGGTTCGTGCCCACTCCCACTGAAACGGCGGCGAACCTTATCGCCAAATACCCGCGTGTGGCAGCAGTGAAGAGCATCGTGGACAAGGCCATTTCTGATGCCGCGCTGATCGGTAACCAGCCTGTCGGCAAGGTCACTGCGGATATCACCACGGCGTTCAGCCCGGATCCCGCAGGTGGTCCTGCGAAGCGTGATGACCGTGCCAGCGAATCCACTTTGGGTAACCTCGTGGCCGATTCCCTCGCTGCCAGCCTGGGAACGGCGGAACTCGGCGGTGCGGAGATCGGCGTCGTGAATCCCGGCGGCTTGCGGAATGAGCTGTACTTCGCGCCTGACGGAACCATCACCTATGCCGAGGCCAATGCGGTACTGCCGTTCGTGAACAATCTGTGGACGACGTCCCTGACCGGTGCCCAGTTCAAGACGCTGCTGGAGCAGCAGTGGCAGACGAACCCCGACGGTACGGTGCCCAGCCGCGCCTACCAGCAATTGGGGCTCTCCAAGAATGTCAACTACACGTTCGACGCCGCCCGGCCCGCCGGAGACCGCATCACCTCCATCCGTGTGGGCGGGGTCCCCATTGATCCGGCGAAGGCCTACCGGATCGGGACGTTCAGCTTCCTCGCCACGGGAGGGGATAACTTCCGGGTCTTCAAGGAAGGAGCCAACACCAAGGACTCGGGACTCGTGGACAGGGATGCGTGGATCAAGTACCTGCAGGAACACAATCCCGTATCCCCCGATTTCGCGCGGCGCAGCGTGGCCGTAGTGAACACGACGGCCACTGAGGTCAAAGCCGGCGAGCCTGTCTCCCTGGCTGTCTCCAAGCTGGATCTCACCTCACTCGGCAGTCCGGTGAACAGTTCCCTGAAGGCCGTCTTTGTTGACGCTGCCGGTGTGTCCACCGAGCTGGGCAGTATCGGCGTCGCCGGCGGCGCAGCCGCTGTGGACGTCAAGGTACCGGCCGGTGCAGCGGTAGGAACGGCAACGCTTGTCCTCACCGCTGTGGAATCCGGGACAGTGATCAAGACCGATGTCCGTGTAGCGTCCAGCGGCCCCGTTCCGCCTGTCTGCACAGCACCGGTTCCGCCCGCCAAGTGGTACCACGTTGGCGGTTGGATCAGGTACGCCTTCGCTCTCATTGAGTACCGGAAGTGCCTGAAGGGCTGATCTGAACAGACAAAAGGGGCCTTTCTTCCCAGGAACGGGAGGGCGGGCCCCTTTTCCTTGCCCTGAAGCAGCAGGAAGAACGGAAGCCTCTGCCGGGCAGAAAGTCAGAGCCCCAGGATGCCGCGGGCGATCTCGTCGGCGTCCCGCAGGGTCCGTTGCCCGCTCGGGTACACAGGCCCGTGTTGCTGCCTGGCTTCGGCTGCAATCGCAGTACCCCATTGCGCCGCCGATAACTGCAGGCCAAGAACATAGAGGCCGTTCGTGAGGGAGCCGTTCGCGGCCACAGCCCGGTAGGGATGGGGTTGCACATCCAGTCCGGAGGTTTCCACTGGAGTACCCTCCGCTGTCATCATGAGCCGCGGCCTGACGAGCCCGTCGGCCAACAGCTGTTCCAGCAGCGTGGACCTGTTTCTGGCCACCCTGTTCGCCGGGGCCAGCGCTTCAATAAGAATGCTGGTCTTGACGCTTCCGGTCCTGACCCAGGGGGAAGCTGCGGAGAACTGCCGGGACGTCCTGTCGAGGCCGAACTTGGGATCGGGGCCGACAAAACTGACCACTCCCGCACGGGCGAGCGCGGCCAGCTGCTCGGAGCGAATAGCGGGGGGACCGCTGGCCAGCCCTTCGACGAACGACTCGAACCAGCCGCGCAGGCCTCCGACCCAGGACTCATCGGTGATCCCGCCGTCGGCCACTGCCGATTTCAGGACCGCCCGCCCATGATGCAGGGCGCCAATGGCCATTTTGACGGGATCGTCTTCACCTAGAGCTGAGCGGCGGGCGTCGTCCTCCAGATAGTCCACCACGGCGGCGTCGAGATCACTGCGGGATGCGAAGGACCTCCCGGCCAACGGGGCGGCCAGCCCGAGAAGGTCAAGTCTGCCGGAAGGCACCACGTGCGAGGTGACCACCCGCTCCACTTCGTTTTCCCATTTGACGGTGCTGTGCGCGTGGGGACGCAGAACCTCCTCAAGCGCCTCCAGGAACAGAGCCGGTTCGTTCACGGCGACGGGGCTCGTCCTGACCAGCGTTGTGTAGTAGGCCCAGAGGGCATCGCGGTGCAGCAGCGGCCACAAGTCATGGTCGAAGGAGGGGACAATGCCGGCTGAGGCAAACCTGGCCAAGGCTGCGTCCGTCAGGTACCGGAGCTTTACGGCCTGCGGGTAATAGCCTGCCAAGGCTGCCTTGGCCCGGTACGGCGTCCCCCGGCGGGAGGCCGCGATGATCCTTGGCTCCTGGCCCGAGGGCAGGTACTCCAGTGCGTAGCGCCCGGAAGAACCGGGAGCGCCCTGGCTCACGGCTTCCACGTACTTCCCGCCGCGTCCCTCTGTGAGTTGGCCCATCACGTCGAAGAAGTTCAGGCCCATCCCGCGGACCAGCACGGGTTCGCCCGCCGGGACAACGGACCAGTCCACGTCCGCTGGTGCCGCCGGCGGGAGGTAGAGCAGCCCAAACTGGCGGGCACCGGCCTGAAGGGCGCGCTGCTCCGCGTTGAGCCTTGCCTCCAGGTGCCCTAGGGCCAGGACCACTGACTGAACGGCGAGGAAGCCGCCGTCGTCGAGCCCGACGTCGAACGTTCCGTTGCCGGAAGGCCGAACCGAAACGGCTGAGGTTTTGTGGAACTGGACGGTGACGCCGTCGGGAAGACAGCCGAGCAATTCCTCCAGGGTGGTGCTCAGGTACCGGCCGTACAGGGCACGGCTCGGAAAATCTCCGGCTGCGAGGGTGGAGATTTCGGCCCGTTCCTCGGCGGTCAGCGATGGCAGGGGCTGCTGCTGCTGGTCCTGCCGCCACCGATCAAAAGTGCCACCGGCCAAAGGAGGGGCCAGCTGTGGGTCCTCCGGGATCAATGTGGGGTAAAAGGACTGGGTGTTCATGAGGTAGAGCCTGGATTGACCTGGCTGCCACACGTGGCCTGGTCCGGCAGGATAGGGGTCCACAACATCAATGTGGAGGCTTCCAGCATCGGGATGGCCCTTTTCTGAGGCAGGGCGGGCTGCCCAGTTGGCCAGCAGGCGTTCCAACACGCTGGTACCCCTGGGTCCGGCGCCTATCAGTGCCGTCCGGATCCTTTGAGATATGCCCACGGCATCCAGCGTATCCGCATGTGGCGTGCCTGCTTGACTTGCTAGTGGCGTACCGATGTTGCTTGGATGGGCCCATGACCACCACCGAAGCTGACCAACAGCCCACGTCCGGCCACACCTCGGCTCCGGCGACAGCCCCCGAACCCATCGACGAGAACATCTGGCTGGAGAAGATTTACGGCGAGGAGCAACTGGCCTGGGTTCGCGAACAGAACGCTCGTACTGAGGACCTGCTTGAGGACTCCGACTATGCCGAGCTGGAGGAACGGGTCCTCGAAGTCCTTGATTCCACGGACAAGATCCCCATGGTGGGCAAACACGGCAGCTGGTACTACAACTTCTGGAAGGACGGCAAGAACCCCAAAGGCCTGTGGCGGCGCACGTCCTGGGACAGCTACCGCAGCGGGTCCCCAGAGTGGGATGTTCTCCTTGACGTAGATGCGCTCGCTGCCGCGGAAGGCGAGGAATGGGTCTTCCACGGGGCTGACTTCCTGAGGCCGCCTGCAGGCGAACAGCACCGGCTGGTGCTGCTCGCCCTCTCCCCCGACGGTGGCGACGCAAACCGGTACCGGGAGTTCGACGTCGTCAGCCGCACCTTTGTTGACTCCGCTGACGGCGGCTTCGATCTGCCGACGGCGAAGGGCAATGTCTCCTGGCTGGACGCGGACACGCTCCTGGTGGCCACCACAGCGGGAGAGTTGCCGAAAACCGCTTCCTCCTACGCACGAACGGGCGTGATACTGCGGCGGGGCAGCACACTGGGCTCCGCTGAGCGGCTCTTTGAGATCCCCGAGGATCACATGATGGCGCTCATCTCCCACGACTCCACACCCGGGTTCGAGCGCACCTTTGCCGTTGACTGGATCGATTTCTTCAACCGGCAGACATCAGTACTCCGCGATGGCGCCTGGCTGCGGATCGACGTTCCCACGGACGTCAACCTCAGCCTTCACCGTGAATGGTTGCTCTTCCGGCCGCAGGGCGACTGGACAGTCAACGGCACCACGTATCCTGCCGGATCACTGCTGGCCGCCAACTTTGAGAATTATCTGTCAGGCGGACGGGAACTGGTGGTTCTGTTCGCTCCTGACTCAAGCACGTCTCTTCAGTCGTGGAGCTGGACCCGCAACTTTCTCCTGCTGAATCTGCTCCGCGATGTTTCCTCCGAGATCCGTGTCCTTGATCCGTCACGGCCGGCCAGTGAAAGTGGTTCAGCGTGGGCTTCCTCCGTACTGGACGCCTGCCCGCCCCTCCACGATGTCACGGCCTACGCCGTGGACGATGAGGATGAGGACCAGGTCTCCGCGGACGACTTCTGGCTCGTCGCAACCGGCTTCACCACCCCCAGCACCCTTACCCGCGGAACGTTGAAGCGCGAGGGCAATACGGTGGGCAGCACCCATGAGGTGATCAGGTCCTCGCCGTCATTCTTTGACGACTCGGCCTATGAGGTCCAGCAGCACTTCGCCGTATCAGAGGACGGCACCAGGGTGCCGTACTTCCAGGTGGCATCCAGGGATCTGGTCCTTGACGGGCAAAACCCCACCCAGCTTTCAGGTTACGGCGGCTTCGAGATTTCCCGGACCCCCGCCTACAGCGGAACCATCGGACGGGCTTGGCTGGAGCGTCGTACCGTTGGGCCCTCAGGCTCTGAAGGTGCTGAGGGTTCAGACAGCGGAACAGGCCACTCCCGTGGAGGAGTTTTTGTGGTGGCGAATATCCGGGGCGGAGGGGAATATGGCCCTTCGTGGCACCGGGCCGCGCTGAAGGAGAAGAGGCACCGCGCCTATGAAGATTTCGCCGCAGTGGCCAGGCATCTGATCTCCCGGGGTGTGACGTCACGGGAACGCCTGGGCTGTGTGGGCGGTTCTAACGGTGGGCTGCTGGTGGGCAACATGCTCACGCAGTACCCGGAATTGTTTGGCGCTGTGTCCTGCGGGGTGCCCCTCCTTGATATGCGGCGATACACGAAGCTGTCCGCTGGCCACTCCTGGATTGCCGAGTACGGCGACCCCGACAACCCTGAGGACTGGCATTTCATCAGGACGTTTTCGCCGTACCACCTCCTCAGGGACGGCGTCGACTATCCGGAAACGTTCATCTGGACGGCAACCTCCGATGACCGTGTTGGCCCGGTCCAGGCGCGGAAGATGGCGGCCCGTATGCAGGCCATGGGGATTCCCAACATCTGGTACCACGAAGCACTCGAAGGCGGCCATGCAGGTGCATCGGACAACCGCCAGGCCGCAGCCCTCCAAAGCCGCAGCCAGCACTTCCTGTGGCGGGCCCTTGCCGGACGGGCCGGATGATCCAAGGAGGCACGGGCCCGCTGTCCGTCCGGCAGGCCGGACCGAAGGACGCAGAAGAGCTCTCCCTCGTCCACGTCCTATCCTGGAAGGAGACCTACGCGGGCGTCCTCTCGGACGGCTTCCTCGCAGGCTTGAACCCCACGGCCCGGCTCGAAATGTGGAAGAGGATCCTCGAAGGCCCCCGCGTTTCTGACCATTGGGTGGCTTGCGACGCTGACAGAATCGTCGGCTTTGCAGGACGTGAACAGCCCGAACAGCAACACCCGGGACAGCCCGCACTGCTCTGGGGCCTTTATGTGCTGCAGTCCCATCAGTGTCTTGGCCTGGGCCGAAAATTGCTCGAAGCCGCCCTGGGCGATGGGCCTGCCAGCCTCTGGGTTGCCGCTCAAAACGAACGGGCCATCGCGTTCTACCGGCGCTTTGGATTTCAGCCGGATGGAGCGGAGGACGCCATTGCGGAATGGGAAAACCTGAAAACGATCCGGATGGTGCGCTGACTCCCCGACCCCGTCCCTTACTGCGGGCCACGCATTCCCGAACCGTTTTGCACTGGATGGCCGGTTCTGCGTATCCTTGGTGGGCTAGTAATAGCAATTGGAGACGTGCCAGAGCGGCCGAATGGGCTTCACTGCTAATGAAGTGTGGGGCACAACTCCACCGGGGGTTCAAATCCCCCCGTCTCCGCGTTGGGTCCCGGTCATCGACCGGGACCTTTTGCGTAGGACGACAACCTGACGCAGCCCTCCAAAAGACCGTGTGAGGATAAGCGGATGGCAAACAACAGCAGTGTGGCGGCAGCCTCCTGGAGCCCGCGGCTTGCCTTGCTAGTCGCAGCCACCTTCTTTATGGAATTCCTCGACGGCACCGTGCTGGTCACCGCCATTCCGAGCATCGCCAGAGATTTTGACGTTGCGCCGACGGACGTCAACATCACCATGACCGCCTACCTCATGACGGTGGCCATGGGGATTCCCATCAGCGGTTGGCTGGCGGAAAGGCTCGGGGCCCGGAACGTATTCTGTGTCGCCATCGCCACCTTTACTGCTGCTTCCCTGCTCTGCGCCGTCAGCCAGGACCTGACAATGCTGACGTTGAGCCGGATCCTGCAGGGCGCGGGCGGCGCGATGATGGTCCCGGTAGGAACACTGGTGGTGCTCCGCGGGACACCCAAGCAGGACCTGCTGCGCGCCACCGCCTACCTCGTCTGGCCCGGGCTCCTGGCGCCGGTGTTGGCTCCCGTCATCGGCGGGGCGCTGACCAGCTACCTGTCGTGGCAGTGGATCTTCCTGATCAACATTCCCCTGGGGCTTGGCGCCTTCCTGGTTGCGCTGCGGCTGGTTCCGCAAGGGGCCGGCAATCGGGACCGCCGCCTTGACTGGCCCGGGCTGGCCCTCACAACGCTGGGCGTGGGGTCCGTAGTGGTGGGGCTGGAATATGCAGGCCATCATCCCTCCGACGTCCTCCCCTGGGCTGTCGTCGGCCTCGGGTTGGCGCTCCTCGCTGCTGCTGCAGGCTGGATGCGCCACAGCGGACATCCCCTTTTCGATCTGGGGGTCTTTTCCACCAGGTCATTTCGCGCAACGGCCACCGGAGGCTTCATCTACCGGCTCACCATCAGCGCCGTGCCGTTTTTGCTTCCCCTGATGTTCCAGGACGCCTTCGGATGGGACCCTTTGCATGCCGGAGCGATGGTGGCCGCTGTATTCGCGGGGAACATCGGCATCAAGCCAGCCACCACCCCGCTGATCCGGCGTTTCGGCTTCAAACCTGTGCTGGTGTTTGCTTCCTTTGCTTCGGCCATCACCTTCGTTTTTTGCTCAATGCTCGACGCCGGCACTCCCGAAGCACTGATTGCTGTGCTTCTGGTGATCAGTGGAGCTGCCCGCTCCATTGGCTTCTCGGCCTACGCCTCGGTGCAGTATGCGGACATCATCCCGGCGCAACTGCCCTCAGCCAACGTGGTGTCCGCGACCCTGGTGCAACTGGCGGCAGGCTCGGGCATTGCCTTGGGTGCGCTTTTCCTGCGTATTTTTGATAGCACTGGCGCCCTCGGCGGGGACTCCACGGCACCGTACCGGGGGGCCTTCCTGGCGATGGCTGCCCTGATGCTCTTGAGCACCTTGGACAGCCTGTCCCTGCATCGCCACGCTGGCGCCGAAGTGAGCCGCGGGCGGCAGCCCCAGCGGAAGGCAGCGCCTTAGCTGCCTACGCCTAGCCTGCCTGCGCCAGTACCAGCGGCAAAACGGCTCCCGCGCCTGCTCGTCGGAGGGCGCGGGCGGCAACCGTGACGGTCCAGCGGCTGTCGGTGAGGTCGTCCACGAGCATGATGCTTTGCCCGGAGAGTGGTTCCAAAGCGGCAGCGAGTGCCGGTCCCACAGCCAAGCGGTCCCAAACGCCGGCGAGCCGGTAAGCGCTGTTCCCTCCTCTGGCGCCGGTAGGACCTCCGTGCTCGAGCTGAAGCTGGCCCAGATACGGAATGCGGCCTATCCCTGAAATGCCTCGGGCCAGTGACTGCACCAGGACGGGCTTGCTCCTGGAGGGAATACTGACGATTCCGGCAGGCCGGCCCGACCCGCTCCACCCCGGCGCACGATCGCTGCCCGTACCCCATTCCCGAAGAACCTGGACGCAAGCCTGAAGCATGGCCGGGTCGATCTCCCGGTCAGGGGCGCCGGATGCGAAGAGCTCGCGCAGGGAGCCACCCCAGCCAAGGTCTGTGAGCCTTGCAAGAACACGTCCCTCCGCTACATTCTCATCCGCTTTGATTTTGCCCTTCACCTGGACGCCCAGCCGGTCCATCCCAGTGGGCCACTGAAGACGGGCTTCCAGGGCCACACCTGCGCGGCTGAGCGTGGCACCTGCAGCCTCGGTTGCGGAGGAGTTGATGTCGGTAGGGAACCAGCGCCCCGCACAGTTGTCGCAACGGCCGCAAGCCCGCGCCGTCGCATCATCGAGGACCGAGGTGATGTACTCCATCCTGCATCCGGCGGTGTCCTGGTAGATCACCATGGAGTCCTGTTCGTCCACCCGTGCTTCAGCAATACGGCTGTATCTTTCCGAGTCGTAAACCCAAGGCATCCCGGTGGCGCGCCAACCTCCCCCTACCCGTTCCACTGCTCCATCCACGGCCAGAACTTTCAGCAGCAGCTCCAGCGGTGTCCGGCGGAGGTCCACACGTGCTTCCAACGCCACGGTGGACACGGGGCTTCCGGCGTCCGCCAGGGCCGTAAGGACGGCAGCGGCCTTTTCTTCGGACGGCATGGACGCCGTGGCAAAGTACTGCCAGATATCCCGATCCTCGGATCCGGGCAGAAGAAGTACGTCAGCGTTGGCTGCCCCTCGACCGGCACGGCCAACCTGCTGGTAGTACGCCACAGGCGATGACGGGGCTCCAAGGTGCACAACGAAGCCCAGATCCGGCTTGTCGAAACCCATGCCCAGGGCGGATGTGGCAACCAATGCCTTGACCTGGTTGTCTTTGAGCTGTTGTTCCGCCCGTTCCCGGTCGGCGGGGTCCGTTCGCCCCGAATACGCCAGCACCTTGTGGCCGGCTTCAGCCAGCAGCCGCGCGGTGTCCTCCGCGGCGGAGACGGTAAGCGTGTAAATGATGCCGCTTCCTGGTAAGTCCGCAAGATGCGTCAGCAACCACCCCAGCCTGTCGCGGGAATCGGGGAGGTTGAGCACCCCCAGCCGCAGGGACTCCCTGCCAAGGGCACCACGAATGGTCAATACATCCGACCCGAGCTGTTCTTCAATATCGTGAACCACCCTGGAGTTGGCGGTGGCTGTGGTCGCCAGAACCGGCACAGTACGTGGAAGTTCGGTAATCAGGTCAGCAATGCGCCGGTAGTCCGGCCGGAAATCGTGCCCCCAGTCCGAAATGCAGTGGGCCTCGTCAATGACAAGCAGCCCGGTCCGCCGGATCAGTTCCGGCAACTGGTTCTCGCGGAACGAGGGATTCGTGAGCCTCTCCGGTGATACCAGCAGCACGTCCACTTCATCCGATGCCAGCTGCTCCCGGACGGTATCCCACTCGAGCTGGTTGGCAGAGTTGATGGCGACAGCCCTGACTCCGGCCCGTGCTGCGGCGGCCACCTGGTCCCGCATGAGTGCAAGCAGCGGGGACACGATGAGGGTGGGGCCGGCACCGCGACGGCGAAGCAGCAGGGATGCTACAAAATATACGGCGCTTTTCCCCCAACCGGTGCGCTGGACGACGAGAGCCCTGCGCCCGTTTCCAACGAGTGCCTCGATGGCCTCAAACTGGCCATCGTGGAAGCCTGCACCAGGATGGCCAACGAGCTCCCGCAAAACCTCAAGGGCCTCCCCGTAGATGGCAGAAGCGGATGAGGATACAGATCCGGCATCGGCGGCAGGAAGAGCGGCGTCTTGAAGAGCAGCGTCTTGAAGATCGGGGGCATCTCGGTTGGTGAGCATTTCTTCAGTATCCCAGCCACCTCTGACAGCCCAAAAGAAGGCACTCCTTCCATGTGGATAATCGGACGGGCCGACCCCGGAAAAGGGGAACAGGGTGTTTCCCGCTTCAACGTAAGATGGAACGCGTGACTAGCGACCAGACAAAGACTTTTGACCTCTCGGCGGCCTTCAAGGCCTATGACGTGCGCGGCATTGTGGGCGAATCCATCACTGCGGAAATCGTCGAAGCCGTTGGGGCAGCCTTCGTTGACATCCTGGCCCTTGAAGGCCAGACGGTTCTTGTCGGCGGGGACATGAGGCCTTCCTCTCCGGAGTTCAGCAAGGCCTTCGCCAACGGTGCAGCCACCCGGGGCGCCAATGTCCAGTTGCTGGACCTGATCTCCACCGACGAGCTCTACTACGCCTGTGGCGCCCTCAACGCGGCAGGGGCGACTTTCACGGCCAGTCACAACCCCGCAGCGTATAACGGCATCAAAATGGCCAAGGCCGGAGCCGTTCCCATCTCCTCGGAAACCGGGCTGAAGGAGATCCAGGCTCTCGCGGAAGAGTACCTCGCAGCAGGCACGATTGCTGCCGCCCCCAGCCGCGGCCAGATCGGCGTCCATGACGTTCTCAAGGACTACTCCAAATATCTTCGCAGCCTGGTGGACCTCTCAAGTTCCCGCCCGCTCAAAGTAGTCGTGGATGCAGGCAACGGCATGGCCGGCCTCACTACGCCGGCCGTCCTCGGCGACACCCTGCTACCCAAACTCCCCCTCGAGATCGTTCCCCTCTACTTCGAGCTGGACGGTTCCTTCCCGAACCACCCGGCCAACCCCCTGGAACCGGAAAACCTCCGGGACCTCCAGGCCGCCGTCGTGGAGCACGGGGCAGATATCGGCCTGGCTTTTGATGGCGACGCAGACCGCTGCTTTGTCATCGACGAAAAGGGCGACCCGGTGTCGCCGTCGGCCATCACCGGCATGGTGGCGCGGCGCGAAATCGCCCGGGCCAGAGCCCTGGGCGAAGAAACCCCTACCATCATCCACAACCTCCTGACGTCAAAGGCAGTGGCGGAACTCGTGGAGCACGACGGCGGCCGCGCCGTCCGCACTCGGGTGGGCCATTCGTTCATCAAGGCAGTCATGGCCGAGGAAGGCGCCGTCTTTGGAGGCGAGCACTCAGCGCACTTCTATTTCCGTGATTTCTGGAATGCAGACACCGGCATGCTCGCCGCCATGCATGTGCTGGCGGCACTCGGTGAACAGCAGGGTCCGTTGTCTGAACTCGGCCGCGAGTACGAACCCTACGTGTCCTCAGGGGAAATCAACTCCGAGATCGAGGACAAAGCTGCTGCAGTGGAACGGGTCCGCAACAACTTCGAGAATGAAGATGTTGAGATCGACCACATGGACGGCAGCACCTTCACCGCCAGGGACGGCAGCTGGTGGTTCAACCTTCGCCCCTCCAACACCGAGCCGTTCCTGCGGCTCAACGCTGAAGCCAAGGACAGGGCCACAATGGAGAGCCTGCGCGACCGCGTCCTCGCCCTGGTCCGGAGCTAGTCCGCGGTTTGCCATGACTGACGCATCCCCTAACACCACTACATCCGGCGACTCCGCGTTGCGCGGAACATCCCTGCCTCAAGGTTCGGAGCCCGTAACTGCCGACCCCGAAACCTCCTGGCGCAGCTCGGTGGCCCCGGCCACTGCGACGGATCTGGAAAACCTGCTGGGCACCGGAGTCGGCGCGGCCCAGGAACAACTCGGACGGAACGGCGGGTTCCTGCCGTTTGCGCTCGTGGTGGAGAACGACGGCGAGGTCCGTCTGGTGGCGGTCACGCCGTCGGACGCCCCGGCCGGGTCCGACGCCGACTTTGATGCCGATTCGATGATCAGCGATCTCAGGGAGCTCCTCAAGCAGAACCGTGACGATTTCCGGGCAGCGGCAGTGGTCTGCGACATCACCTTGCTCGAAGAGGACACCGACGCTATCCACGTGGCGACGGAGCACCGGGACGGGGCTGTCTTTTCCGCCGTCCTTCCGTACACGACGAACGCCGACTCCGGTGAGCTGACTTTCGGACAGCTCGCAGCCGACTCAGATAAACCCACCGTCTGGGTGGACTAGCACCACTCTCTACCCGTCGGGTTAGAACCAGGCCGTCCTGCGCAATGGCGGCTGGTCCCCTCCAGCCTTCTGAACCAGGATCTGGTTTACGCCGGTGGTGCCGTCCTCAAAGCCGAGGGCACTTGCGGCCATATACAGCCGCCAAACCCGTGCGCGTCCTGCCCCGCCGGCCTCTACCGCTTCATCCCAGTGATCTTCGAGGTTCCGCACCCACGCCCGGAGCGTCAGCGCATAATGCCGGCGGAGGGCTTCAACGTCCAGCACCTCCAGGCGGGCCGCCTCAAGCGCCGTGACCATCTCGCCCAGGCTAAGCATCTCCCCATCGGGGAAAACGTAGCGGGGAATGAAGGAGTCCGGGTCCGGATCGGTAGGCCCGGCGTTCCACGAGATGGCGTGATTGAGGAGCCTGCCGCCGGGGCGCAACAGGTCGCGCAGCTGGGATGTGTACGTTGGCATCTGCTCACTGCCCACATGCTCGGACATTCCAATGGAGCTGATGGCGTCAAACGGGCCGTCATTGACGTCGCGGTAGTCCTGGATCCTGATCTCCACTCTGTCGGTCAGCCCGGCTTCAGCCACCCGCTTGCTGGCCAGTGCCGCCTGTTCTGCCGAAAGGGTGACCCCGACGACGTCGACACCGTAACGCTGGGCGGCATGGAGGGCGAAGCTCCCCCAGCCGCAACCCACGTCCAGCACGCGCATGCCAGGTTGCAGACCCAGCTTGCGGCAGACAAGATCGAGTTTGGCCTCCTGGGCGGCGTCAAGGCCGGCCTGCTCGTTCTCCCATACCGCGCACGAGTAAACCAGTGACGGACCGAGCACCAAAGCATAGAAGTCATTGCCGACGTCGTAGTGGTGGGAAATCGCCGCGGCGTCCCTCTTCTTGGAGTGCCGGCGCCCATGGCGGCCCACATTCGCTTCTTCCGGGGGCGGTGCCGGATTGGGCCCCAGAGCACCCAGCCGGACCGCCGTCCTGACCAGCTTCAGGACTTCACGAGCCGTCAATGAGCGGGCAGGGGCACCCTCGGCAAACTTCGCGATGGAATTCAAAGCGGCAAAGGTCTCAAAGATGTCACCGGGAGCATCGATGTCACCTGAAACATAGGCACGGCTCAGTCCCAGCTGCCCCGGCGACCACAGTATCCGCCGCAGAGCCCGCCGGGATCGAAACATGACCAGAGGAGCATCGGGCGGGCCCGCCTCTGAACCGTCCCACGCCTGCACACGCACCGGGATGTCCTCCGCTCCCAAGACAATAGCCAGTGCTTGCGCGAGCCGTTGTGCCACACCCGTTGTTTTCGACATCTGCATTGCCTCTCTCCCCATGCCATCGCCTGAACTCCAACCTACTCCCCGGAGGTATCAACGTCAGGTGGCACCGGCCGAAGACACGCCAGGGTCGCATCAGGTGCCGATCGACCTGCGCAATCAGCGTCTAGAGGGACGCGCGGCAGGGATCAGCCCCGCGTGCACCTCGCCCGCTACCCAAAGGCGGACCATCGCACTGAACAGCTCTCCGTTTTCAACATTCCAGACGTGATGCATTCCCGGCGCGACCCTAAACTCTGCGTGGGGCAGCAGAGAGCCCAAGCCTGCGAATGAAGCAGCCACAATTGCCGGCTCCCTCTCCCCAGCAACGGCCAGGAGACGGCCAGGGAACAAAGCCAGTTCTTCAGGGACTGCACCCGCATACACCTCCCGGAGCATCCGTTCCGCGTTGGAACGCCGGACGGATAATCCGTGGCGGACGTATAGCTCCACGGAATCTTTGGGCAAGCGGAACGCCCTGGCTTGTCCCCGCCAGAACCAGGCCCTCTCCCAAAAGACGAACTGGAGGGCTGCGAGCCATCGGGTGGGTCCCCGGACCTCTGCCATCACTGCTCCGCTAACCAGCACGGAAGATGCAATTTCGGGGTGCCTGGCGATGAGGTGGAGAGCGACGACAGCCCCCATGGACAGGCCCACGACGTGAACCGGTCCAGGTTCTGCCTGCTCGGCAATGAAGGCGGCCACTGCGTCCGCCGCCCCTGCCAGGTCTGTCCAGTCCTCGGCCACCCTGCTTCCAAAACCGGGCAGGTCAGGGGTGAGGATCCGGTAGTCAGGAAGTGCTTTTACCTGGGGGTCCCACATCCAGTTGGCGACGTTTCCGCCGTGCAGGAACACAATAGTCCCGCCAGTGGGAGCCCCGGCATCTGCTGACCTCGGATGGATCTCGGGGTAGGTATCGGCGTGCGCACTCATACCAGTTCCTTTTCGATGTCCTGCAGCCAATCGAGTTCTGCTTTGAGGTGCCGGATTCCGTTCCTCAACGTGGCCAGCTGAAAGTACAGCGCCTCCCCCGGCGAAGCGGCACGGCTTGCGTCCAGCTGCTCCTGCAGCGAGGCAAGGTAGCTGAGGGCAGCCTCCCGACGGCGGTCAAACAGCTTGTGCAGCTGCTTCTCATCGAGCTGGGCCGCGAAAAACACCCGCCCGAGGAAGGCATTCCGTTCGGCGTCGGGGGCCGGATCGGTTTCGAGCCACTCAAGGAGCGCCGCCCTCCCATGCTCGGTGATCCTGTGCACCTGTTTGGACGGAAGACCATCTTGCTGCACGGTTTCCGCAATGCAGAGCCCGTCCTTGACCAGTGTTGTCAGGGTCCTGTAAATCTGCGCCTTATCGGCCGACCAGAAGTGGTTCACCGTCGCGTCAAAATGCTTCTTGAGTTCGTAGCCCGTCATGGGCGCGAGGCTGAGCAAGCCCAGAATCAGGCGGGAAAGTGTCATAAGCCATGGTGACATATCTACTAGTAGACTTGTCAACCGCATCAGGGCAGGGCAGCAATCCCCCCTTCTGATCCCTCTTCCCAAACTGGGTCCCAAAACCGGCTTAAACGCAGCGGCTCCGCACCTTTCCGAGGAAAGGTGCGGAGCCGCCGTCGTCATCCGGGCCTCCGCCTGGGCCCACGCTGCCGAGGGGTCCCCAATCGAGCTTGCGAGACTGGGGAAGCAGTGGGGATTTAGCTGAGGCGGGCCTTAAGGTGGGCCAGTTCGGTCTGGAGCGCATCGGGCAGCGAGCCACCAAAGTTGGCGTACCACTCCTCGATGGAGGCCAGCTCGGTTGCCCACTCCTGCGGGTCCACGCGTACGGCTTCTTCCACCTGGGCAGGGGTCATATCCAGGCCGGTCAGATCAATCGAGTCACCGGTGGGAACGAAACCGATGGGGGTTTCGACGGCGGCCGCCTTACCCTCGAGGCGCTCCATGGCCCACTTGAGGACACGGGCGTTGTCCCCGAACCCGGGCCACGCGAATCCGCCTTCCGGCGTGCGACGGAACCAGTTGACCAGGAAGATCTTGGGAAGCCGCGCCGGGTTCGCCTTGGCCGAAAGGTTGACCCAGTGGTTGAGGTAATCACCGGCGTCGTACCCGATGAACGGAAGCATGGCCATCGGGTCACGGCGCACAACGCCTACGGCACCCGCCGCTGCCGCGGTGGTTTCCGAGGAAAGGGTGGAGCCCATGAAGATTCCGTTGGACCAGTCAAAGGACTGGGTAACCAGGGGGATGGTCGTCTTGCGGCGTCCACCGAACAGGATCGCTGAAAGCTCGACGCCGTCCGGGTTGTTGTACTCCTCGGCCAGCATGTCGATCTGGTCGATGGGGGTGCAGAAACGTGAGTTGGGGTGAGCCGCGGGCTGGTCCGAGTCCGGCGTCCACGAGTTCCCCTGCCAGTCCGTGAGGTGGGCAGGAACGTCATCGGTCATGCCCTCCCACCAGACTCCGCCATCGTCGGTCAGTGCGACGTTGGTGAAGATGCTGTTGCCCTTGGCGATGGCGCGCATGGCGTTGGGGTTGGTTCCCCAGCCGGTTCCGGGAGCTACGCCGAAAAGGCCTGCTTCCGGGTTGACGGCGCGCAGTTCGCCTTCCTTGCCGAACCGCATCCAGGTGATGTCATCACCAAGCGTTTCGACCTTCCACCCATCAATGGTGGGATCAAGGAGGGCAAGGTTTGTTTTGCCGCAGGCGGACGGGAAGGCCGCCGAGACGTAGTATTTTTTCTGCTCAGGTGAGGTCAGCTTGAGGATAAGCATGTGCTCGGCCAGCCAGCCCTCATCGCGGGCCATGACTGAGGCGATGCGCAGGGCATAGCACTTCTTACCCAGCAGGGCGTTGCCGCCGTAACCGGAACCGAACGACCAAATGGAGCGCTCTTCGGGGAAGTGCACAATCCACTTGTCCGGGTTGCAGGGCCAGGCGACGTCTGCCTCGCCAGGCGCGAGAGGCGCCCCCAGGGAGTGGAGGGCCGGAACGAAAAAGGCGTTGTTTGCCGTGATACGGTCCAGGACCTCTGTGCCGATGCGGGCCATGATGCGCATCGAGGCAACAACGTACGCGCTGTCCGTAATCTCGACGCCGAACTTGGGGTCCTCGGCGTCAAGGTGTCCCATGACGAAGGGAATGACGTACATGGTCCGGCCGCGCATGGAACCGGCGAAGAGGCCGTGAAGCTTCTCCTTCATCTCATCCGGGGCCATCCAGTTATTGGTGAAGCCGGCGTCGCGCTTGTTCTGCGAGCAGATGAAGGTCTGCTCCTCGACGCGCGCAACATCCGCAGGATCGGAGAAAGCAGCAAAGGAGTTGGGGAACGATTCCTGGTTGAGTCGGGTCAGAGTGCCGGCAGCGACGAGTTCGTCGGTGAGCCTGGTATTTTCCTCTTCGGAGCCGTCGACCCAGTGGATGCGGGCAGGCTGAGTGAGTTCAGCAACCTCCTCGACCCACGCCAGCAGGCCGGCATGTGTGGTTGGTGCTTTCTCAAGCAGCGGCAGTCGCGCCAGATCGCCCATTGCGGTTCCCTTCCTCGGGTTCAGTGGTGTGTCCTAAATGCTAGGTGTCCAACCGCCTGTAAATTCCGCCGTAAATGCAGGGCCGAACGTGGATGCCAACAGAAAAACCGCGTGAACTCAAGGAAGAGCGCTATCAAAATACTGGACTTTTGTGAGTAAGCTCACATAGACCGGTCTAGTCGTGCAGATTACATCTGTTTCGATTTGGAAGTACGGCCGCATCTCGCGTAAAGTAATTCGAGGTTCGCAGAGAGCGAAGTTCTCCAAGAGCCGCGAATGCGCCCATAGCTCAGCTGGATAGAGCGTCTGTCTACGGAACAGAAGGTCAGGGGTTCGAATCCCTTTGGGCGCACAATACACAAAATCCGCACCGGTCCGCTGGTGCGGATTTTTTTGTGTGCCGCATCAGGGCCGGTGCTGCAGAATCGTAGGGCCGCGCTTGGCCTCAACCACGCCCGGACTCCCGCACTAAACGCCTCGTCGCCCTCCAATAAGCAGCCTGGGCCCGCTTGTTCGCGCGCTTGTTCCCCCAGATGTTCCCCGCATGTTCCGTGCTTGTTCCCGCTTATCAGGGCACCGGGAGCCTCATTCCGGCACGTTTCAGCAACGGGCCGGACAATCTGGTGCAGCATCTCAACCACGCCGGCGATCAGAGGTATCGCATTGGCGTCCCGACTGTGAGCCAAAGCTATATGCCGGTCTAGACCACCGGCGTAGTGCCTCGTCATGATCGCCTGCCGATAGTCTTTCGCTGCCTTCAGACACACCCTCCCCCCGGGCGTAGTCTGGAGCCATGATGGCGCAAAACGTACGGGAAGTCGATGTCATTGTTATCGGGGCAGGGGCAGCCGGGGAAAACGTTGCGGACCGTGCCGTACAAGGAGGACTCACCACCGTGCTGGTCGAAGCCGGGCTCGTGGGTGGCGAATACTCCTATTGGGCCTGCATGCCTTCCAAGGCCTTGATCCGCTCAGGAACAGCGCTTCATGGCGCCCAGACAGTTCCGGGGGCGGGGGAGGCAGTCACCAGAACCCTCGACGCCGCTGCAGTCCTCAAGCGCCGGGACTACTTCACCGCCAACTGGCAGGACGACAGCCAGGTCAAATGGGCGGACAATTCCGGTATCGAACTGATTCGCGGCCACGGCTGGATCACGGGTCCACGCACCGTTGAGGTAGCAGGACTCGACGGCGTCAGCCACCTGCTCACAGCCCGCGAGGCAGTTGTTCTCGCCACAGGATCCTCGCCTCGCACTCCTCCGGTCGAAGGCCTGGCCGACCTGGATTACTGGACTACGCGGGAGGCCACCTCCGCCCAGGCAATTCCGAAGACGCTGGCGGTCCTCGGCGGCGGCGTGGCCGGGACTGAACTCGCGCAGGCCTTCGCCCGGCTGGGATCTTCAGTCACTGTGGTTGCCCGTGGCACCTTGCTGGGCAGCTTCCCGCCGGAAGCTGCCGAACTGGCCGCTTCCGGCCTGCGGGCTGACGGCGTCGAACTCCACCTCCATACGAAAACCGTCAGCGTTACCGGCAACGACGACGGTTCGGTGACCCTTCTGCTTGACGACGGCGCCACGGCTACCGTGGAAAAGCTTCTGGTCGCGACCGGACGCCGCCCTGCCCTTGAGGGACTGGGGCTGGAAAGCATAGGGCTGGAACCGGACGGGCATGGCACCTTGCAGCTCAGCACTGATGCCAGCGGGCTGGTGGAGCTTGCAACCAACAGTGAAGGTTCGGGCCCTTGGCTGTATGCCGTTGGTGATGCCGCAGGTGCCGTGATGTTGACGCACCAAGGCAAGTACGAGGCCAGGGCAACCGGCGACGCCATTGCCGCCCGGGCCAAGGGCGAGCTGGAAGGAACTCCGGCGCCCTGGAGCCGTTTTGCCCAGACCGCCAACGAGCACGCGGTCCCGAATGTGGTGTTTACAGATCCCGAACTGGCATCGGTGGGAAGGTCCGTGGCCCGTGCGGAAAAGGATGGATACCGGGTCTCCTCAGTAGAGCTGCCTATCCAGGTTGCGGGCTCTGCTCTCCGTTCAGAACGCTATGAGGGATGGGCCCAGCTGGTGATCGATGAGGATCGGCAAGTCATCCTTGGCGCCACGTTCGCGGGACCCGACGTTTCGGAACTCCTCCACGCCGCCACCATAGCCATCGTCGGTGAGGTTCCCTTGGACCGGCTCTGGCATGCCGTGCCGTCATATCCCACGGTCAGCGAGATCTGGCTGCGTCTGCTGGAAAAGTACGGGCTCTGAAGCAGGAGCTCTAACTCTCAAACTCCTGCAAGCGGCGTTCCCCGGTGCTCGTCAGCTGCACGGCGCGGCTATCCGTCCCAGGCATTCCTTCCAGGTGCTATCCGCTGACGGGCCGGAGCGCCGACTCCACTAGGACGAGTTTTGGCCCGTACCTGGCATCCATTTCGTTTTGAAGGGCGCCGTCGTCGTAGAAAACATTGAGGATGAGGTATCCGTTCGCGGTCCAGGAACCCAGGATGGACGACTCATGGGAGCTGTAAATTTCGGCTCGAATCAGTTCGAGCTGCACCTCGCTCCCTGGTCCGGCAGACTCCTCCCATAGTTTGGGTCTGGTAGGACCAGGCGGGTCGTAGAGCGACAATGGGACCGGATCTTTTGTCTGGGTGAAGTGGACCCCATCCCACGTCCCGGCCACCGCATACGAGCCCCACGTGTAGCCGGAAGCGGTCTCCTCGTCGTCCACCTTCGACCAATCCCAATTCGCCAGAGCGGGACCGCTACATTGCGGCGGATACGACTCCGCAATGGAGCCCAGACAGAGCTGCGGCGGTTCGGCCTCCTTCTGCAGAACCATTCCCTGCCCCTGGAGTTCCCCTGCCACCGGAAGCGGCGCGGTGGTACCCGTTGGATCTCCAACCGACGCCGCCGGAGTGGCACAGCCGCTCACCAGGAGCGTTCCGAGAGCGATAGAGCCCCCCTTCCGGAACCAAGGTGCGGCAGTCATGAGTAACTCACGCTCAGCAACAATGCCTTGAGCTGGGAGTACTGTTCACTGCCCATCCAGGCTTTAGCCGCCTCCCGACTGGGGAAGGCCAGGTGCGGCGGCGGGTTGAAGATGGCCCCGACCATGGCGCCCCCGTTTTCCATCACGAGCAACCCGCAGCCGGAATTCACTTCTCCCTCATCGAAGTTGCTGGGTCTGCTGAGCGACATGCTGTACCAGTCTTCACCCCCGACGTTTTCCACCTTGAACCCGAACCAGGGGGTAGTGCCGTCAGCTTGACGCATGCCGGGAGCATCTGCCTTGTCCAGCACCGTGCGGTGGACGGGTCCACCCGCACATCCGATCCCGTCTGCGCCGCTTGAGACCCGGACGAGATCATTGCCTGTGCCGTCGGAGACGATCGCCTCAACAGGCTGCCACGGAGGCCCGTCCCGGCCTGGCCCACGCTCGGTTCTGACGGACCAGCCGGCCGGGTAGGAGAATGAGATGTGCCCATCGGGGAAGGTGAAGGACTGCAACGAGGGCGCCACCGGCTCCACTGGCACCACCGGCTCCACGGGAGCAGGCGCTTGGGGCGCTGGAACTGCTGAAGGTGCAGGCGACAACAGGGGCTCCGGGCCAGCGGGAGCAACAGTAGCTGACATCGTAGGTTCGCCGGTTGCAGTGGAGGTCACCCCGGGAGCCGCACTTCCGGCATCTGCGATCTCAACTCCCGTCTGCGGACCGCAGGCGGAAAGGGTAAGGCTGATGGCGAGACCGGCCATAGTTACTGCTCCAAGAAAGCCGAGTTTAGATGTCATTTTTTATGATCCCCCGAAGGTGTGCGTTGACCGCGGAGCTCCCTGCCCCGCTTGACCTGTTAGTTTCCGGGTAGGGCCGGTTGGTTACAGGGGGTGCGCAATCACGGTTCACCCACCTGCCCAAAGGCAGACGGTAGGTGCGCACCTCAATAAAACCTCCTATTTGAACTGACTGGTCAGTTTAGTTAGACTCGCAGGAGTTTCCGTCCGTGAAAGGTCCTCATGCTCTCCGTAGAAAACCTCCGTATCCAAGGCCGGAGGGAGGACCTTCTGGCTGCCACCTCACTGCAGAGCCGTCGGGGCGAACTCCTGCTGGTCACTGGTGAACGCCAGGACCAGCGGACAGCTTTGGCCCTTTGCCTGAGCGCTCGAATGAAGGCAACGGCAGGATCCGTCAGCTGGGACGGCGTCAGCAAGACGAAGAAACTCAGGGTCGCGAGCGCCCTGGTGGACTCCCCCGGAGTCAATGAACCTGAGCAGCACCTGACCGTCCGTGATCTCGTCACCGAGGACCTGGCCCTGATTCCACGCCGGTACCGCGGGGCTTTGCTCAGCCGGCCCTGGTTGAAGATCAACCGATTCGAGGACATTGCGGAATTGTGGACCGAGCAGCTTCCACCGCTGCGGCGTGTTGAACTGCTTACCGCCCTGGCCCTCGCCAACCCGGAAACGGACCTTTTGGTGGTGGACTCCCCGGATCGCCACAGTGCAGACCCGGGAGGCTGGCTTTCGAGGCTGGAGGAACTGGCGCACGACGGCGGGCGGCCGCTCGCCGTCGTCGCCACCGTCAGCACCCTCCCGGACGGCTGGACGGGACCTTCAGCGGTCATCGGTAACGACATCCCCGAGAAGGAGAACTCCAAGTGACTGTGCTGCGGCTGGCCCGTTCCGAACTTAAACGCATGACCGGCGGGCTGCTGCCGAAACTAACCCTTCTCGCCCTGATCATGGTGCCACTGCTCTACGGCGCGGTATACCTCTACGCGAACTGGGATCCCTATAGCAATCTGGACCAGATCGATGCTGCCCTGGTGGTGGAGGACACGGGAGCAATGTCTGGCAACGGCACAGAGCTGCAGGCGGGGAAGGAAGTGGCCGATAGCCTGGTCAAGGGCCATGTCTTTAACTGGGAGAACGTCAGCAGCAGCGATCAAGCCGATCAGGGCGTCGCAAGCGGCAAGTACGCCTTCGCCCTGAAGATCCCGAAGGACTTCTCGGCCAACCTCACGTCCCCCGGCAGCTTTGATGCCGCCAGCCAGGCCATGCTGAACGTGACCACCAACGATGCCAATAACTACCTCCTCAGCACCATCGTGGACAAGCTGACCACCGCCGTTCACGCCTCCGTTGCCCAGGAAGTGGGCGAGGAAACAGCAAATCAACTGCTCACCGGCTTCGGGACCATTCACACCCAGGTCACCAAGGCGGCAACGGGAGCCGGACAACTTTCCGGCGGCGTGAGCCAGCTCCGTGACGGGACGGTGACGCTCCACACAGGGACGAGGCAGCTCAGCCAGGGTGCAGCTGAGCTCTACAACGGCCAGCTAAAACTTAGCGACGGCGCCAATCAGCTCGCGGCCGGAGCGGGACAGCTCGACGGCGGGCTGCAGCAGCTGAAGGACAAGACGGCCACCTTGCCCACGGATTCTCAACGGCTGGCCGATGGCGCTGCGCAGGTGGCCGCGGGAAATGCTGCCCTGAACACCAAAGTCCAGGACGTCGTCGGCCAGCTGACTGCAGCGGACCAGGGTTTGCGGGAACGCGTAGTGGCTTCCAACACCAAGCTGGTGGAGACAGGCGTGCTCAGCCAGGAACAGGCCAACAAGGTCCTGGCCGACTTCGATACTGCCGCTGCTTCCGGCCCCGCGGCCGATGCCAAATCAAAAATTCAGGCGGACGCTGCACAAATCCAGCAGCTGGCGGACGGATCTGCCGCCGTCAGCGACGGGGCTGCCGAGCTTGCCGCCGCTGCCCCCGCCCTGACCGGCGGAATCGCCCAGGCATCAACGGGAGCCGATCAGCTGGCATCCGGTTCGACTTCCCTGGCGGCCGGAGAGCAGGCCGCTCTGGACGGCGCGGCCCGTTTGTCCACGGGAGCACAGGAGCTCGATTCCGGCGCCGGCAAGCTTGAAAGCGGCGCGGGAACAGCGGCCGACGGCGCCAGTACCTTGGCTGATGAACTTGCCAAAGGCGCCGGCCAGGTCCCCAATCCAGATGAGTCCCAGAAGAGCAGCCTGTCCAAGGTCATTGCGGATCCTGTTGCAGTAAGCAACGTCTCCCAGGCCAAGGCCGGCTCCTATGGTGCGGGGCTGGCTCCGTTCTTTCTCACGCTTGCTTTGTGGATCGGCATTTTTATGCTGGTCCAGGCGATGCGTCCCATCACCCAGCGTGCACTGGCTTCCAATGCCCCTGCCTGGAAAATCGCCGTCGGCGGCTGGTTGCCGTTCCTCGCGGTTTCCGTTTTGCAGGCGAGTTTGCTCACTCTGGTGGTGGACGTCGGGCTGGGACTGAACCCTGCCCATCCGGTTCTGATGTGGCTCTTTATGCTGGCGGCCGCCATGGCGTTCAGCTCCCTCATCCAAGGCATCGTGGCGCTGCTCGGCTCTCCGGGAAAGCTGGTGGTCCTCGTCCTGCTGGTTCTTCAGCTGGTCTCGTCCGGCGGCACCTTCCCCTGGCAGACCACGCCGCAGCCCCTCCATGTTGTGCATGACGTCCTGCCCATGGGCTACGTGGTGACCGGGATGCGCCACCTGATCTACGGGGCCGACCTCTCTCTGATCCTGCCCACTGTGATGGGTCTCCTTGGCTACACTGTGCTGGGTGCCGTGCTGTCCGCGCTGGCAGTCCGCAAGCACAAGTTCTGGACCCTTAAATCGCTGAAGCCGGAGATTGCAATATGAGCACGCAGGAAGCCGGAGAGCGGAAGCTGCGTCCCGGCAGGACCACCGCCACGAAACAAAAGCTGTTCGAGGCCTCCATGGAACTGATCGGCGAGCGCGGAGCGGCCGGCGTCACGGTGGATGAGATAGCGGCCGCAGCAGGCGTCTCCAAGGGAACGGTGTACTACAACTTTGGCAGCAAGTCCGATCTCATTGCCCAGCTGCTGCGGCATGGCGTGGACATCCTGCTGACACGCCTGGTGAGTGCGCAGGACAATTCAGCGGACCCGCTCGAAGCGATGGACCAGATGATCGGCCAGGCCATGGACTTTATGGCCGAGTATCCTTCGTTTGCCAGGCTCTGGGTCAGTGAAAACTGGCGGACACCCAGTGTCTGGCAGGACACCTTCGCTGAACTCCGCGCCGTCTTGCTGGAGGTCATCGGCGCGGCGATAGAGCGGGTGGCTGCTGCATACCCTGTGGACACGTCAATTTCCCGCGGAAGCCTCGAAACTGCGATTTTTGGCGCCTGCTTTGTGGTGGGCCTGGATCGGCAGACGTACCACCCCGAGCGGACCAGGGAACAAAGCATTGCGGCGATCATGGCAATTATGCGTGGCTACGTCCTGAAATAGCCCACCCTTCGGGGAAGATGGGCACCATGGGGAGCAGCGGGAGGACAGCGGTTGGCGCGGTCTTCGCCGCCGTCGGCCTGCTGGTCCTGACTGCCATCACCCTTGAAGAGACGGTCCTCTTCGCCTTCCTCGGAGCAGTGGCGCTGGGTTACCTGGCGTCCGTGGTCCAGGTGGTCACCCGCGGGCGGAACCTGGCCCTGTTGGCAGGAGGCATCGGGACGAGCCTTTTCATCGGCTTCGCGATCGCCTTCCTGCGGATGTGGGGACTGGCTTTTAACCAGGATCCGGCGGCGCTTGGTACCGCCGTCACCACCAAGGATTCGGACATCTATTTCTATTTGGCCCTTGTATCCGGCTCAGGAACATTGCTGGTGCTCTTTGCCGGAGCAGTGTGGCCTTCAGGCAAAAGGCTTCCGTCCGCCCGCAAGTCATCTCCGGCCTCGCGCCGGAAGCCTGTTCCGGCCTCCCGGCGTCCCGGCTCGACGTCGTCCGCCTCGAAACGACCAGTCTCGCCGTCAGCCGCCCGGTCGCGGAGCTCCTCAGCTGCGTCCAAAGCGTCGGCGGCGTCCAAACGCGCACCCTCAGCGCTGAAACCCAAGCCTCCCGCCAAAGGCGCCGGGCCAGCGAAGGCAACGTCCCGCCGCTGAGCGTGCCAGCGGCGCTGCCCTGGTGTAATCAAGGGCCCTACTGGTCCCAGAACAGCGGTGGCCACCCCGCTCAGCAGGAGCACACCCCCCGCCACTTCAGCCGGAGACGGCACCTCATTCAGGACCAGCCCCGCAGTGCTTATGCCCACCACCGGGACCAGGAGCGTGAAGGGAACCACGGCCGACGACGGGTACAGGCTCAGCAGCCGGTTCCAGATTCCGGAGCCCACCAGGGAGGCAAACACCGCGGTATAGATGGCGCTCAGCACCGTAGCAGGCTGGAGATTGGCGAGGGTCCCAATTACCGCGTCGGATCCGTCCACCAGGAAGGACAGCCCGGCAAGTGGCAGCGGCACCAAGGCTCCCGACCACACCACCAGACCCAGCCCGGAGGTATCTTCCGCCTTCCGCACGATCACGTTGCCGACAGCCCAGGACAGGGCAGCGGCCAGCACGACGATAAATGGCAGGACTGGCGCCACCATGCTGCGGCCCGCTGCCACGACGGCCAGCCCTGCAATGCCCAGGACGACGCCGGTAAGTTGGCGGCCGCTGGGCCGCTCCCCCAGGACCCCGGCCGCGATCAGCACCGTGAGCAGGACTTGGGCCTGCAGTACCAGCGATGCCAACCCTGCCGGCATTCCCATGGCCATGCCCACATACAAGAGGGCGAATTGCCCCATACCCATAAACAGCCCGACGCCGAGGATTATGGTCCAGCTGACGTCGGGTTTGCGGATGAAGAAGATGCACGGGAGGACAACGAGAACGAAACGCATCGCCGCGAACAGCAGCGGGGGCACGTCGCCGGCGCCCTCGGGGTGCAGGCCAAAGTCGATCGCAACGAAATTCACGCCCCACAGCACGGCAACGAGGACGGCCAGCGCACTATGACGTATGTTCACGCTCCCACTGTGCCAGTTGGAAGCCGAATATCACGCGAGGTGCTGCTGTTCCTCGCGCGAGCCCTCACCGCCGTCGAAATCCAGGGCACATCCGGCCCCTCCCACGTGCTCTAATGCGCCCGCGGCACCTTGAAGTGGGTGAGCCGGGCGTCCTGGCCATCCAGTTCCGCCCAGGGCTTTTCGGTCTCCAGGACAGTCAGCCCGCTGGTGGGAAACCTGGTGGCTGCATCCATATAGGCATCGTGATCGGAGTCGCGGGAGGCCAGATGCATCGCAAGGTCCTGCACACCGGGCATATGCGAAATGACCATGAGTGTGGTGACGGTGTCCGGCACATGGTTGATAACGGTGAGCATCCGCTGGGCCGACGCTGCGTAGAGTCCGCCCTCCAGCTTAGGGGTGGGTGCTTTATCTCCGAGCTCGCTGCACACCCACGTACAGGTCTGCCGCGTTCGCAGGGCGCTGGAGCACAGAATGAAATCGGGAACCACATCATGTTTGAGCAGCCATTTGCCGGCCAGCGGGGCCTCCCGGTGACCCCGCTCTTCAAGGGGACGGTCGTGATCGGCAACCCCGCCAGGCCAGTCGGCCTTGGCATGGCGCATGATCACCAGCCGCTTAATATAGTGCTCACTCATGCCCCAAGCCTATAGGCGCTTGCCAGCGGCTGCTGGGGTCAGGACAAGTGCGCGGATGTCTTGAAGGGAGTAACCGAGCCACTCAGTGCGCGCTCCAGCGGCGACCGCATTGACGGAAGACCCGGGTCAACGAGCGTAAGCCCTTCCGGACCTTCAACCAGGTAAAAGTTGACGAATGCGTCCGCGAAGCGGTGGACGTTGTCGGCGACCTCAGTGAATGCCATGGTTGCTCCCTCGCCGCAGATCCTGCAGCCGTGGTTAGCCTGTGTGGCGCCCCGTGAGCTTGTCCAGCAGTCGGTCAACCATTCCAACACCCGGCCCGACAGTCTTGTGGAACAACTCGGAGTGCGGCGCAGCGGGGTGTGGACGGGTAGGTGCCAGTTTCTTGGCCTTCTGTACTTTTTCGCCCATATCGACGAGTTGTTCGGCAGGAATGTGAGCGCGTAGTTTCGGGAACTGTTCGGACTCCTCGTCGTTCGCATGGTGACGCAACTTTGCCTCCAACTGTTGAACCAGTTCCATAAAGGTTGGATCAGAAGGATCCACGCCTTCCACCTGCTTCATCAAGCGGACAATCTCGTCGTGTTCCTTCTTGTCGTGCTCGACCTCCTCGGGGCCATTTGGCACGTGTTCTTCTATCGCGGGGTAAACGAACATCTCCTCGGCAACGGCGTGGCGCATCACTTCGGCGATCAAAGTATCGGCCAAGTCTCTGCGCTGGCCGGCATCTGACGTTCCCTCAATCTGTCCGAACAGCTCCACCATCTGCTGATGGTCAGCAGTGAGGATGTCCACCACATCCGATCCTTGCCCACCAGCGTTGGACTCGTTCATGACACGGACCTCCTGCAGATCGTTTCTCCTACCCTGGGTACGAGGTCAAGCTACCACCGCACGGCAGTGGGATCTATAGGTGAAGTCTCATCCAGTGTGGCCAGGCATGCCGGCTCCAGCTTGCCCTTCTTCAGGGGTAGCGCTGACGGAATCCGGGACGAAGTTGACTGAGGCACGGCAAAATGCCGTGCCTCAGTCGTCCTGGAAAACGCTAGATCGAGTATTCCGGAGCGGCCCAGACAATGACCTCCGGGTGCTCGTAGAAGCGGTAGCCTTGGCCGCGGACAGTGCGCACAGTGTTGGCCAGGCGGCCGAGCTTTGAACGGAGGCGGCGGATGTGGACGTCGATGGTGCGCTCGTTCGGCACCTCTTCAGCATTCCGCCACAGGCCTTCAAGGAGTTCGTCGCGGCCAACGGTGCGGGTGCCGTTTTCCACCAGGTAGTTCAGCAGTTCGAATTCCTTGAACGTCAGATTCAGTGATTCGCCGTCGAGGTGGACTTCACGGCGGGCAAGATCGATCAGCACACCGGAAGGGCGGGGATCCTGCGGCTGGGGTGTGCGGGCCGTTTCAGGGCGCTGCCGGGAGTTCACGGTGGGGTCACCGAAAGTTGAACGGACGACGTCCAGCGCCGAACCGGGGGCGTTAGAGGGCGCGACAGCAACGGCGGCGTAGCTTTCGGCGCCGGAAACGAGGGACTGGGCATAGGCGCGGATTTCCTGAGCCAGCTTGGCGATGGAAGTCCCGGACGCCGCGGCAGTTTCCTCGTCAATACCCATGTACAGCACAAATCCGCGGGCAACGTTCTCATTGGGAACAGGACGGACAGCCGAGCCGTTGGCCGGAGCGATTACCGGAGTGGGGGCGGTGGCGGGCGCCGGATCAACCTGGGACACGGCGCGGAGCTGGCCGTAGGAGTTGGGGTTGTAACCCTGCGGGACGAAGCCGGGCGCGGCGTAACTGCTGCTGGGAGCCGCGGGAGCGAGGGCAGGGCGGCCACCAAAACCTGGGCGGACACCGGCGGGCGGAGCGCTCTTGTTGGCGTTACGGACGGAGATGTGGACGTATCCAGATGCAACTGACATGAATGCTTACCTCAATGTGAATGGCCGTCATCGCGGCTCGAATGCTCGATTACCCCGCAATGAGAACTGGGGAGGGGCGCCCGACGCTGGGCTGGGGGCGAATGCCTAAACAACTGTTCGGGGTAGGAAAGTCAGGCGTGCATTCGACAACAGCGCATGTCAGAACCAGCGGATGTGCTGGTCTGAGATACTGCGGCTGCAGGTGCTGTTGAGTTCTTGTTCACAATGAGAGTGTGCAACGTAACAATGACAACTTGCAAGTAACAATGGACCAATCCGTCCGCATTGTGAGACAAGAGGGCGTTATGTGATGTTAATCACTATTCTGTGAGCGCGATAAAATAACAGTTGTTTTTCTGTATGAACGTTCAGGAAAGCTGCTTTTCCGAAGGAAATTTGCTATCTGGCCTGGTTTTTTCGCTTAAATTCAGTTGCTTTTCTATTACCGAAACTCGCTGCCTCTAATGGCTGTCAATGTCCAGCCCCTTTACACGGCCTCCTGAAAAGTTCGCTCAATTTGTATCTGCCAGGCGATGCAGGAAGACGATTACCCTCACAGGCTGCGCACAGGAAGCGCACAGCCCAAGCAATTCCGCGGGGCAAAAACTTGTGGGTATGCCACCACCTCACACCACAAATCTGCCGCAGCTCACCCATCCGGACGGCTCCCCCATCCGAGCCCTCGTTGTCGACGACGAACCAAGCCTGTCCGAGCTGATGAGCATGGGCTTGAGAATGTCCGGCTGGTCAGTGGCAATAGCAGCGGACGGCCCGGCAGCGCTAAAGCTTGCCAAGGAGTTCCGTCCCGATGTCCTGATTCTGGACGTGATGCTTCCCGGATTCGACGGCGTTGAGCTGCTGAAGCGGATACGCACCTTCGCTCCTGGAGTCCCGGCGCTGTTCCTGACAGCCAAGGATGACGTGCAGGACCGCATTACGGGTCTGGCGGCCGGTGGAGACGATTACGTGACCAAGCCCTTCAGTATGGAGGAGGTCCTCTTGCGCCTCCACCGGCTCGTTCAGCGCTCAGGCGTTGCTGCCATGGACACGGCCGAACTGGCCGTGGGTGATCTCCTGCTCAACCTGGATACCCGGGAAGTTACCCGTGGAGGCGAGGACCTGCAGTTGACCGCCACCGAATTCGAAGTGCTTCGCTACCTGATGGAAAATGCCAAACGTGTTGTCAGCAAGGCGCAGATCCTGGACAACGTCTGGAACTACGATTTCGGCGGTCAGGCCAACATTGTGGAACTCTACATTTCCTACCTGCGGAAAAAAGTGGACGCCACCCTGCCGCCAATGATCCACACAATGCGCGGTGCGGGTTACGTCATCAAGCCAGCAGTCTGACCACCGTGCCGTCTCTGACCTTCTCCCGCAACTGGCGCCGGCCATCGACTTGGCACCTGCGAACCCGGCTCGTCCTTGTTGCCATGGCCCTCCTGGTGGCTATTTGCGGAGCGACCGGAATCGTCAGCTACGCCTCCATGGACTCGTTTCTCACGGAGCAGTTGGACGGCAATCTCAAGATGGCTTCGGCGAACGCTGGCAGGGCACCTTCAAGTAGTCCCAACGGGTCGCCGGATCCGCTGAATGCGCGAGGGTCCGGGGCAGGCACTATGTTTGCCCGAATCCAGAACGGCAAGGTCAGCAGTGCCGGATTCGTGGCCTGGGGTGCAGGCCAGACGGACCTGTCCCCCCAAGACAACGCTGCTCTGCTGAGCCTGCCAATGGACGGCAAACCCGTCACGCGGACCCTTGCAGACGGAGATTATCGGTTGCTGGCACTACAAATGCGGGATGGGGGTGTGCTGGTAACCGGTCTCCCTCTAGCAGCCAGGGAGAGCACGCTCAACTCCCTGGTCTGGACCATGACTGCCGGATCGCTCGCCGGAATACTGCTGATCGGTCTGGTGGGGACAGCGATAATCCGCCGCAACCTGCTACCCCTTGAGCAGCTGTCGGACGTGGCCACCCAGGTCTCCCGATTACCCCTCGACGCCGGCGAAGTGGCACTCGCTGTGCGGGTCCCGCCGTCGAGCGCTCATCCGGGAACTGAAGTAGGCAGGGTTGGCCACGCGCTGAACCTCATGCTGGACAATGTCTTCCGTGCGCTTGAGTCCAGACAACGGAGCGAGACCAAGGTCCGGCAGTTTGTGGCGGACGCCTCCCACGAACTGCGGACCCCCCTCACCGCGATCCGTGGCTACACCGAGCTGATGAGGATGACGGAAAATCTGACTCCCGACGGGACAAAATCGCTCGCAAGGGTTCAGAGCCAATCCGAGCGGATGACGGCCCTGGTGGAGGACCTGCTCATGCTGGCCCGTATTGATGAGGGGCAGCAGCTTCGACTCGCGGATGTGGATCTTACGCAGCTGCTGGTCGAAACGGTCAGCGATGAGCGGGTGATGGCGCCCGACCGACATTGGAAGCTGGAATTGCCGGGAGGTGCCGTAGCGGTGCGCGGCGACGCCTCGGGATTGCGCCAGGTCCTGACGAACCTTCTGTCGAACGCCCGGAAGCACACGCCGCCCGGAACCACGGTGGTGGCTGGTTTGGCGAAGTCCGAGGAGGGAAATGTCGTGATTTCCGTTACGGACGATGGTCCCGGCATCGATCCGGAATTCGTTGACAACGTGTTCGCCCGCTTTACCCGTGGGGATGCCTCGAGGGCCAGTACTCACGCGGGAGGAAACAACCGTGAGGATGAGGGATCCAGCGGGCTGGGATTGTCCATCGTCCACTCGATCATGGCGGCTCATGGAGGCAGGGTTGAGGTCGCCTCCCGACCTGGCAGGACCTGTTTTTTGATCACGTTTCATCCGCAAGGCACCACGCCGTCGTCGTGATCTCCGTTACCAAAATGTGACTTAAGTCTTCAACTCCTGTAGCGTTTTCGGGGTGCGGCTACCGTTCTGGCCGCATTTCCGGTTGGACGCCAAACTCTGCCGCTTCCCGGATACCTCATGACCAGGCAGAGACGGGGGACCCAGAGTCTCCGGGCATTTGCGCAGCATTCCGCCCTTGGGGTGAAGCCGACACGTGATTTTCCGTGCGGCCGGATGACCTCATCCGAACCCGACAGCTAACTCCGTAGGCGTTGAGAGGCAATCATGACTGACCCCTTGGTACAAACGCGCCCTGATCACAATCCGGAGCACAAGAATGCACCGGATCAGCCCTCAAAGCATGGGATTTCAAGGCACCGCGCGGAAAGCCCGAAAACCCCTTTCTCCCTCTCCCGGTTCAGTTCAGGCCTGGGCGGCAACGGCTATCGTCTGGCTCTTGTCGCTTCAGCCTGTGCGGTACTGATTGGTGTGGGCGCCGCCGGGCAGGCCTCAGAGCCGGCCACTCCGGCAGCTGCTCCCACGGCCCAAGCTCCCACTACGGCCAACGCCGAATCACGAATCGACTTCGAAAAGTCCCTGGTCAAGGCGGAGGCTGCTCCTTCTCAGGCGCCGGTTGAGCCACAGGCAGCTCCAGCACCTCCCCCGGCGCCTGCGCCCGCACCCGCTCCTGAGCCCGCACCTGTAGCGGTTGACGATCCTGCGGCCGCTCAGACGTATGCCGCGAGTCAGCTTGGCGCCCACGGCTGGGCTGCCGATCAGATGCAGTGCCTCACCACACTGTGGACCAAGGAATCGGACTGGAAGACCACTGCCACAAACCCCAGCAGCGGCGCCTACGGAATCGTCCAGTCCCTTCCCGCCGAGAAGATGGCGAGTGCCGGTGCTGACTACGTAACCAACTTCAGGACCCAGATCAACTGGGGCCTTGACTACATCAAGGAACGCTACGGCTCCCCCTGCGGCGCTTTGAACTTCCACTACGCGAACAACTGGTACTAAACCTGTATCCAGGAACGCTCCGGGGTCCGTGGGCCAGGACCACAGAGGTCCATGGGCCAGGACCACAGAGGTCCATGGGCCAGGACCACAGAGGTCCATGGGCCAGGACCACAGATACCAGATCGCCGGAAAACTGCTGGGTCGCCGTAATTTTCCGGCGACCCAGCAGTTTTCCGGCGACTTCGCCCTGGTGCGCCCCAGTGTTCCCAGGGCATACTGTGGTTCCCCAGGGCATACTGTGACCACGCTCGCGCCGGATTGCGAACGCGGTGGAGAACCTCAAAGCCGGAAAGAAATAATGTTCTTCCCGTTGGGATCCTGAAGGACTGTGGCGGAGATTGCTGAGTAGTCGCGGATGTGCAGGACGCCGTCGGGAAGCTCTCCGGTGTTAGGCCCGACAGCAATGGTCCGGATGCCGGCCGCTACACCGGCCGCAATCCCGGCGGGGGCGTCTTCAAACACCAGGGCATCGCCGGGGTCAACCCCAAGGAGCGACGCCGCCAGGAGATAGCCCTCCGGGTCCGGCTTCCCCCGGCTAACGTCAGCGGCAAAGACGGCAGAGACCGGGATGGTCAACCCGGCTGCAGCCATCCGCACTTCGGCGAGCCCTCGGAAAGCCGACGTCACCAGCGCCACAGATTCGGCCGGAAGACTGGCCAGCAGCTCCACAGCCCCCGGCACGGGAACGATCCCCCTGGTCTCAGCCAGCTCCATCCGCCCGAGCTCCTCGGTGAGGGCTTCGACGTCGGATCCGGCGGGAGCGTAGCGCCGGACTGTATCGATGGCCTGGACCCCGTGCGAGGTCCGCAGGATTTCGGCATAGTCGAGGCCGTAGCGGCCGGCGAATTCGCCCCACACCCGTTCCACGATGCTGGTGGAATCGACGAGGGTCCCGTCCATGTCGAACAAGACACCGCGGGCGGTCAGAGTGGTGCTGGTCAGGCTCATCCGTTATCCGGCGATCCCGTACAACCTGTCGCCGGCATCGCCCAGACCGGGAACGATGTAGGACTTGTCGTTGAGTTTTTCGTCGATGGACGCCAGAACGATGGTGACATTGGCGTCCGAGAGTTCTTCCTCGAGTCTGGCCAGGCCCTCCGGAGCAGCAAGGAGGCAGATGCAGGTGACGTCCGAGGCGCCGCGCTTGAAGAGGAACTTGATGGCTTCACGGAGTGTTCCGCCGGTGGCCAGCATGGGGTCCAGCACGAAGATCTGCCGGTCAGTCAGGTTCTCGGGGAGCCGTTCCGCGTAGGTGATGATGTCCAGGGTTTCCTCGTCCCTGGCCATTCCGAGGAAGCCGACCTCCGCCGTCGGAACCAGCTTGGTCATCCCTTCCAGCATGCCCAGACCGGCGCGGAGGATGGGAACCACCAGCGGGGTGGGCTTGGTGAAGGCTGTACCCACCGCGGTGCTCACCGGTGTCTCGATGGTCACGGGCTGGGTGCGGACATCCCGCGTGGCTTCGTAGGCCAGAAGAGTTACCAGCTCCTCTGTGAGCTGCCGGAAAACCGGCGAAGGGGTCTTTTTGTCCCGCAGAACGGTGAGCTTGTGGGCGACCAGTGGGTGGTCCACGACGAGTGTGCGCATGGGGTCAAAACTATCACCCGGACGTCTTGTCCCCACCCCGGCTGCGAACCACTGCGTCGGACTCTCCAGGAGCGGAATCCGACAAATGGGCGGGATGGTCAAAAGTGGGTGCCGGGCCTGCATGCTCGCGGCGGCGCGTGAGATGGAAGAGCCTGTGGGCCAAAATCACAAAGCCGAGCCAGGCCAGCCCCAGGAGCCATGCGGCGATCACATCCGTCAGCCAGTGATGGCCCAGGAACACCCGGCTCAGTCCCATCGCGGCGGCGAAGAGGATGCCTGCCGCCACCACGGAGATCCGGATCCACATGTGGGCCACCTCAAGGCATATCAGGTACACCAGGACACCAATCACCACCGTGGTGTTCAGCGTGTGGCCACTGGGGAAGGAAGGTGATGTCTCGTAGGGGGCAACGGCGTCGACATGGTTCGGACGGGTCCGGCCAAAGAGCCCTTTGCCAACTGATGTTGCAGTGACTGAGACAGCCGCAGCACCGGCGACGAGGATTATGGGCCGCCAGGTCCTCGTGGTGAACGTCAGCCAGGCAGTCAGGAAACTGGCCAGGATAGGCATGCCGATGCTTCCACCGACATTGGTGAAGGCTGTCATCGCCTCGTTCATTTCGGGGCTGCGGATCTCTTTAGCGAAGGCGAGGGCAGGCTGATCGAGGCCTGCCACGCCGCTTTCGTCCACGACGTCCTCGTAGACTTCTGCCCCCAGGAGTGCCAACGTAACGATCACAGCGCCGCCGATCAGGAGGGTGAGCCATAGAGCCGCGTATGGAGCCACCCAGAGCCCATATCGGTCGACCACTGTTTTCAGGACCCGGTCAGTCGCGGGTTTCATGATGCCTCCCCGTTTTTTCTGCTTACAAGGCTGCTTACCTTCGAAACTATCATTGAGCCATGACTTCCCCGGAGCCCCGCCATGCTGAATGGATGGGCCTTGCCCTGAGTGAGGCCCGGCTGGCACTGGCCACTGAGGACGTGCCGATCGGCGCCGTCGTCATCGGTCCTGACGGGACGGTTCTGGGTTCCGGCCGCAACGAACGTGAGGCCCTCGGCGACCCGACGGCGCATGCCGAGATGGTGGCCATCAGGGAAGCAGCGGCCCGGCTTCGCATGCTGCGGGCGCTCAATGGCGGCCCGGATGACGGCTGGCGGTTGGAGGATTGCACCCTTGTGGTGACGCTTGAGCCGTGTGCCATGTGTGCCGGAGCAATTGTGCTGGCCCGCATTCCCCGGGTGGTGTTCGGGGCCTGGGACGAGAAGGCCGGAGCTGCCGGTTCGGTGTTCGATGTCCTCCGCGAGCGCCGCCTCAATCACTGGGTGGAGGTTTACGCGGGTGTCCGGGAGCAGGAGTGCGCCGCGCTGCTCCGTGGATTTTTCGCTCAGCACCGGGGCATCTGACTTTTCGGCGCGCGCGGTCTTCACGGTCCGGCTTTCATCTTCTGCCGCTCTCTTCCCGCTGCAGCGCCTCTCTGTCCACGGCGTCCAGCACTGTCCGGGCGGTATCCTCCCAACCGGGAAGCCGTTCCCTGGCGGCCAGCGCCGCGGTACGCCATTTTGTGCGGAGGCCCGGCTCCGTCAACCAGCTCCTAAGAACCTCCGCCAGTGGCGTGGGATCGGTATCGAGCCCGACGGCGGTGCCCGGGAGCGTCCCGCGCTCTCGTTCGCCCCCGGCTTCCTCGTCGTTCCCCTGCGTAGACCCGGCGTGCAGCGCCTCCACTGCTCCCGTCCCGGCCCGGACTATGACGGGAAGTCCGTGGGCAAGGGACTCCGGGACCACCAGTCCATAGGCTTCCGCACGGGAGACCAGGAGGCTCAGGTCTGCCGCCTTCCATTCGGCGTCGAACTCCTCGCCGCCCAGCTCCCCAGCCAGCCGGACGCGTGAATCAACGCCAAGGCGTTCGACGGCGGCACGCACCTCGTTCGCGTACCCTTCGTCCGCGGAATCCGAGCCAATCAGTGAGGCTGTCCACGGCAGGTCCGTCAGCTGGGCAAGGGCGCCCAACAGGATCAACTGGTCCTTGTTGGGCAGCAAGGCGGCAACGGCTATGAGATGGGGCGGGTTGGAACCTAAAGCAAGCGGGGCGGGTTCGGTGCCGGGCAGGGCAGCGGTCACGCCGTCGATCCCATGCCGTTCCCTGACCATGGCAGCAACGGAAGAACTTGTGGTCATCACTCCGGCAGCGGCCGCAAGGGTGCGGCGTTCCAACGCGGGACCTTCGACTTCGGGCGTCTTGAGCGGCATATGCAGCAGCACCCAGACGGGCCGCCCCTCAGCTGCGGAACGCTCCATTTCCTCCGGCGCCCCGGAGGCAACCAATCCGTCCACGATGGTCACCGCCGTGCGGTCCTCCACCGCGAGTTCCGACAGCAACGAGCCGAACCGCCGTCGGTCCGCCTCGCTGCCGATTGGCCACTCGCCATCCACCCGGTAAGTGTCCACCTCCACCCCCAGGGCGATCAGCCTCTCGGTGAGCGCTGCGTTGTAGACGTTGCCTCCCGAGTTGTGGAGCACGTTTCCGGGCACCACCAGCCTGATCCGTCTCGTGGACTTGGGAGAGGCCCCGGGCTGGGCGGTAGGCACGGAACTACTCCGCCTCGAAGTCCAGAGAATAGGTGGCCCAGGCATCAGGCGTTTCGCGCAGGGTCACATCGATACCGGCAAGTTCCCGCCCGTCTGCACCGTCGCGGATTTTTGCGGCCACGGCGTCGGCTATGTATTGTGCCAAGGCCTCGGTGGTGCTCAGTCCGCCGGCAAAGTCAGGGTGCTCATCGAGGTTGCGGTAGTTGAGGCCCTCCAATACGCCACTGAGAACGTCGCCCGCCTCACCAATGTCCAGGACAATCGCGTTTTCATTGAGCTTCCGACGGCGGAACGTCACCTCTGCGACGAACGTTGCCCCGTGAAGCCCCTGGGCAGGCCCGAAGACGTCTCCCGGGAGACTGTGGGCGATCATGAAATGATTGCGGACGGTCAGGCTGAACACAGTTACCTCGTGCTTTCGGTGGAGTTGTTTTCGGTGAACTTGTTTTTGGTGGAGTAGTCGAGGACGTGGCACAGGGCGCCCAGGGTTCCTTCTGAAAGCCTGTCCACCACCCCGGGAAGGTCCTCGAAGCTGGACGTTCCAGTCAGGAAATGGTCAAAAACGGGATCGCTCAGCAGCGAGACGGCCAGCTCCAGCCGGTCCGAGGTGCTGCGACGGTGGCGGCGGGAGCGGGCCACGACTCCTACCTGGCTGGCGCGGATGGACAAGCGCCGGGCGTGGAAGTCTTCACCCAGGGGAACAGAAAC
This sequence comes from Arthrobacter sp., assembly GCF_031179985.1. Lineage (GTDB taxonomy): Bacteria > Actinomycetota > Actinomycetes > Actinomycetales > Micrococcaceae > Arthrobacter. Next base: position 85,966 of record NZ_JAPSHJ010000015.1, read on the forward strand.
TTTTCGGTCCGCGTACCAGGACATCTCGATGATTTCGCCTTCGTCGCCTGCCAGTTTCAGGCAGCGCTCCAGTCCGTCCTGGGACGCGGAGCAGTGGAACACGATGTCGCAGTCCGCCAGGGCGTCGTCAGGATGGCTGAAATCCACGCCGAGGGCGGCGGCGAAGCCGCTCTTGGAGGGGTCGACGTCGATGAGTTGCAGCCGCTGGAGCGGAAAGTTCCGCAGGAGTGTGGCTACCATGCCGCCCACGAGCCCGGCACCGACGACGGCGATCCGGTCCCCCAGCCTCGGCCCGGCCTCCCACAAGGCGTTGACTGCTGTTTCCACGGTGCCCGTCAGCACTGCCCGCTTCGCTGGGACAGCGTCCGGGACGACGGTGAGCTCGTGCGCTGGGACCACATAATGGTCCTGGTGCGGGTAGAGGCAAAAAACGGTCTTGCCCTCCAACTCTGTGGGGCCTTGTTCCACAACGCCAACGGACAGGTAGCCGAATTTCACCGGCGCGGGAAAATGGCCTTCCTGATGCGGAGCGGCCATCCGGTCCTCGATGCATTCCGGTACTCTCGCTGAGTGCACCACCATTTCGGTACCCTTGCTGATGCCGGAATAGAGGGTCCGCACCAGCGCCTCCCCCTCTGCCGGTTCCGGAAGGTCCTCTGTCCGGAGTTCCCCCTTGGACGGGCCCACGGTCCAGTACGCGGTGGCCTTTTGCGGCCTCTCTGAAATGATCATCTTGCTTACGAATGTAGTCTCGCTGGCTCACCCGGGGAAGCACCCCGGCCTTGCGCGCGCCGCCGTTTTGGGGATGGGCGCCCTGCTCCGGTAACCTGTATGGGTTGGTGACGTGTCCGAGCGGCCGAAGGTGCAACACTCGAAATGTTGTTTGGTGTCAAAGCCAACGTGGGTTCAAATCCCACCGTCACCGCCACATAGCAAGGCCCCTGGTTCCCTTTGTTTACAAGGGAAGCGGGGGCCTTTCTT
>NZ_JAPSHJ010000016.1 GCF_031179985.1 Arthrobacter sp.
ATCCCCACGCCGCTCAGTCAATGGCCAATCTGAAAGCCCTCTAGACCATTTCCGCATTAAAAAGAGAGTTCACACGTGGCTAATATCAAGTCCCAGAAGAAGCGCATCCTGACCAACGAGAAGGCTCGCCTGCGCAACAACGCAGTCAAGTCCGAGTTGAAGACTGCCATCCGCGCCGTCAACACCGCCGTTGAGTCCACTGACAAGGATGCTGCTGCTACTGCACTGGTTACTGCCAGCCGTAAGTTGGACAAGGCTGTCAGCAAGGGCGTTCTTCACAAGAACAACGCTGCAAACCGCAAGTCGGCGATCTCCAAAAAGGTCAACGCACTCTAAGGTTTTCCAGTTCACCTGAACTGATGATTATGGCCGGCACCCCATGGGGTGCCGGCCATATCCGTTTAAGCGGCGCGCTGGCCCTTCCGCTAGGGAGGACGTTGTGAACCTGATCCGCTCGATCGTGAAAAAAGTGTTCTGAATTGGGTACTCCCTTTGTAGGGAAGTTTACTGCCGCTGAGCCAGGAGGATGGGCGAGAGGGCTCAAGGCATCTGTCGTTTAAGGAGTCCAAGATCATGACTGGTTCAACTGCACAGCAGGACAGCTCGGGCGACGGGATGGCCCCTGCGCCACGAGAGTCCTGGCCCAAGTTCCCGTGGAGGACGGAAGGTTTGGCAGCTCCGCAGGAGCCATCAAAACGGGGCCGGTGGTGGCGCACTTTCTTGGTCGTCCTGCTGTATGTTGGCGTGTTTGCGGCGCTGACGATGCAGGACCAGCAAAGCCAGCCGCACTCAGTCGCTTACACGGAGTTCAAGGCACAGGTCAGGGATAACAACATCTCGGAAATCTTTGCGACGGGCCAAACCATCGATGGAAGCCTTCGCAGCGAAAAACCGGTTCCTGGCAATGAAAACATCAGCTACACCCAATTCACGACCGAACGCCCCCTCTTCGCCAATGACAACCTGCTGAGTGAGCTTGAACAAAACGACGTCACTGTCCGTGCCACTCCACTCGTCAATGAACGCGGCATCCTTGTAAACCTCCTGATAGCAGTGGCACCCATTGCGCTCCTGGTGCTCTTTTACCTTTGGCTCATCAAGAAGCAGTCAGGCGCCCTCGGCTTGGGCGGATTCGCGGGTAAGAAGTTCCAACCAGTGGACCCTGAAAGAGTCCGCGTAACGTTCAGGGATGTTGCGGGCATCGACGAAGTCGAAAGCGAAATCTCCGAAGTGGTCGACTTCCTGAAAGACCCAGCAAAGTACCAGGCGATCGGTGCCAGGCCGCCCAAAGGCGTCCTCCTCAGCGGCCCGCCGGGAACAGGCAAAACGCTGCTCGCACGCGCCACGGCCGGCGAAGCCGGCGTCCCCTTCTTCCACGCGAGTTCCTCCGAGTTCGTCGAAATGGTGGTCGGAGTCGGCGCCAGCCGCGTCCGTGAGCTCTTCCAGGCTGCCCGGAACGCCGCCCCTTCGATCATATTCATCGATGAGATCGACGCCATCGGCCGCAAGAGAAGCGGTTCCCTGGCCGTCGGAGGCCACGATGAACGTGAACAGACGCTCAACCAGATCCTTACGGAGATGGACGGGTTCTCGTCTTCTGAAGGAATCGTTGTCCTGGCCGCAACAAACAGGCCAGACGTCCTGGACCCTGCCTTACTGAGGCCTGGCCGCTTCGACCGTTCCATCACTGTGCACGCCCCCGATCAGACGGGAAGACTGCAGATCCTGCGGGTCCATGCAGCAGGCGTAAAACTTGCACGGGATGTTGACCTTGACTCGATCAGCCGCATAACGACGGGCATGACAGGCGCAGAACTGGCCAACCTTGTCAACGAAGCTGCATTACTGGCCGTAAAACGATCCCACCCGGCAGTAACTCAAAGCGACCTCCTCGACGCATTGGAGAAGATCCAGCTCGGTACGGTCAGGAACGTCGTGATGCCTGCAGAAGAACGCAAGCGCACGGCGTACCACGAATCAGGACACGCCCTTTTGGGCATGCTCGAGCCCGGCGCCGACCCTGTCCGGAAAATTTCCATTATTCCCCGCGGCCGCGCACTTGGCGTGACCCTCTCCACACCCGACACCGACCGGTACGGGTACGACGAAAACTATCTTAAGGGCAGGATTGTTGGTGCTTTGGGCGGAATGGCTGCTGAAGACCTTGTCTTCGGCGTTGTCACCACTGGCGCAGAGAGCGACCTGCAGACCAGCACCCACCTTGCCCGGATGATGGTTGGGCGATGGGGTATGTCCAAACGTATCGGCCCGGTCCAGATCCTTCCCGAAGAGGGAGATCCTCGTGCCGCAGGTGTGTCCGAGGGCATGCTCGACACGGTGGCGGAAGAAGTAAGCGCCCTGGTGGATCAATGCCACCAACGGGCTCTTACGCTCCTGAACGAAAACCGCTGGCGCCTGGACTCCCTGGCACGACAGCTGCTGGAGAACGAAACCCTCGACGAACAGCAAATCTATGAAGCGGCAGGGCTTCCGCGTTCCTCCGGAAGCGGTCTCCAAACAAGCGAACGCCAACCGTCCTAAAGCGCCACTCCATCCTGCTTCTCCAACCGGATCAGCCGCCGCGCACCGATGTGGCAACAACTGTCACAGCATGCTCTACGGCATACACTGGATCCCGCGACAGCCCTTTCACCTGGGCGTCTGCCTCAGCGGTGACCTGGATGGACCGGATGAGGCCTTCAGGGGTCCAACGACGGACATCACGCTGTGCCTGCTCTACCAGCCAGGGTTGCATTCCCAGCTGCCTGGCCACCTGGGCAGACGAGCCTTGGGCCCCGGCAACCTTGGCCAGGGTGCGTAACTTCGCCGCGAGGGCCGCTACCAATGGCACCGGATCCGCGCCCGTGGCGAGGGCGTGCCGGAGAGTGGACAGGGCCAGCGGCGCGTTCCCGGCCATCGCTGCATCGGCGACTTTGAAGGCAGAGGCCTCAACCCGACCGCCATAGTAGCGGTCAATCATGTCAGTATCCACGGCGGTAGCTGCATCGGAAATCAGTTGGCTGCAAGCCGCTGCCAGCTCTGCCAGACTGGCACCCACCGCGTTTACGAGTGCCTGTACTGCGGCGGGCTCGATCCGGCGGGAGGCTGCTTTGAACTCCGCCACCACAAAGGCCGTCTTGTCTGCCTCTTTCTTGAGGGGTTGGCAGTCAACCATGGGCCATCCTGCCGACTTCACGGCGTCGAGCAGCTTTTTGCCGCGGTTTCCGCCGCGGTGGCGCAACACGAGGACGGCATCGGGCTCGGGATGGGCCAGATAGGCCAGCGCATCGGCAAGGAACGCGTCATTCATGGACTCGAGACCCTCGACCTCAATGAGTTTCCGCTCCCCGAACAGCGAAGGGCTCACATTCATGGCCAGGGACCCTGCTTCGTAACTGCCGGCATCCAGACGGGTGACTTCAACATCAGGTTCCGCCGCCCTTACCAGCAAACGGATCCTGTCCATCGCCCGCGTTCCCAGATATTCTTCGGGGCCTGAGATCAGCACCACGCCGGCCGGTGTTACGTCCCGCCAGGTTGCCGTGTTCGACGCCGGCGTTCTGGATGATGCCTGGGTTGCGGCCACTCTCGGTTCCTCCCGGAAATATAACTGCGGACTCTAAGCCTGTCACGCTGTCTCCGGAGCACCAAGCCCGGCGGGTGTTCTACGATCCTTCCAGCACTGTTGCCTGTCACTGGCCGCGCAGTAGGCCCAGGTTTCGGTGCTGCTGCCTCGGCTTGTTCATGAGCTGCCGAGGGCGTCGAGCATCCTGCCGAGTGCTACGGGATCCTGAACGTGGGCCAGATGCCCTTGGCCGGTAAGTTCATGGACGGCGGCGTGCGGAACCCTGGTACGAATTCCTTCGAAGGAAGTGCCATATGGGTCGGCGTCAACGTTGTTCTCGCCAATGATCAGGTCGATCCTCTCCGTCCGTGACGCCATCGCATCGGGCACCTGTGCAAGCGATAGCGCTCGGAGTTCGTCGTACAGTGGCTCGCTGAGACGACGCAACGTCTCCCAGGTGTGGGGATCGGTGCGCAGGGCCTCGACATGCTCAGCGGTGAATCCCGAGATTTGTCTGTTCACGATCTCCACGCTGCGGTCCCAGCAGCCATCCATGGCTGCTGCTTTGAGAGCCGGCAGGGCCTCGCGGCCGAACGGCGGGATGACCGGTTCGTAGGCGATGACGTGCCTCAGCGGCTGTTCGCCCGCAAGCAGCAGGGCAATCAAACCGCCATAGCTCCAGCCGAACACTGCACGCGGCTCGCTCAGATCTTCGAGGACGGTGGCAAGATCGTCCACCTCCGTCCGCATCACGTAGCTCTCCGTCAGCGGGCCCGAAGGGGCACGCCCTCTGCGGTTGACCACCGAAATCGAGGGCCAGGCCCTCGTAGCATGAACCACATTTCGCCACCCCTCCGCATCGCTCATCACGCCCGGCACAATCACTAGCCCGGGGGTCTTCGGGTCCCCATAGACATCGACCGTGACCCAGCTTTCGGCGCTGACTGGGACCCGTTTCTGAATCGTTCGCTCCATGGAGACATTATTGTGGAGTGAACGACATCCAACTCAAGTCACGAGCCAATGACACGTCGGGCTTGCTCGGGAGTTCGACGGCGGAGAAGCAGTCCCAGCGGCGGCCCGGCTCTTCTCGCGGTCGCGGATACTCCGGCAAATCCTACGCGTGCACCCAGCTCCGGCCTCGGCCTGTCCGTCTGGAGCATCAATGCCACGTTCGGCACGAAGCGCCCGACCACTTCCACCGGGGCTAGTCGTCCGACGTCGGATGGGATCCGCTCTCGCCCGACGCGTACAGCAACACGGAGAGGGCGGAGTCCAGGTCTTCAATGAGGTCTTCTGCGTTCTCCAGTCCAATGTGGAGGCGGACGAGGCGAGGCGCGTCCGATGCGCCGTCGATGGCTCGGAGGTGGTGGGGAACCGCAGGCATGACCAGGCTTTCGAAGCCTCCCCAGCTCGTGCCCAGGCCGAAGAGTGCAAAATGGTCGATGAACCGCGCGAAAGTCGCCTCGGAGCAGGGCGGCAGTTCGATCGTGAACGGGCCGGCCGCGCCGGAGAACTGCGACTTCCACAGCTTGTGGCCGGGGTCGGCCTCGAGGGCGGGGAAGAGCACCCGCCGGACGGCGGGGTGCGCCTCCAGCCATCGGGCCACCGTGAGCGCAGAGGTCTGGTGTCGCTGCATCCGGACGGCGAGGGTCCGCACGCCACGCAGAGTGAGCCAGCACACGTCGGGTGCCGCATGCGTGCCGTTGCGGTCGCAATGCGCACGGACGCGTCCAAGGGCGTCGTACGTGCCGGTGATGAGCCCGAGCAGCAGGTCGGAGTGGCCGTTAATGAACTTGGTCGCCGCGTGGATAGAAATGTCGACGCCGAGCGCGTGCGCGTCCAAGAAGACTGGAGTCCCCCAGGTGGAGTCGCAGGCAACGGGCACTCCGCGGGCGTGAGCCGCGGAGCTGATGGCGACTAGGTCAAACATCTCCATGGTCAACGATGCGGGCGTCTCCACGAAGACGATGCTGGTGTCGTCGCACAGGAGAGCCGACAGCTCGGCGCTGCTGGAGAAGTACTCGATCACTGTTCCTGCGCGGACGAGCTCCTCCTCGCAGAAGGCCCTTGTCGGTCCGTAGATGCCTGCGCTGACCAGGATGCGGTGCCCGGGGCCAGCGTGCGCGGACAGGACGGCAGTGATTGCGGCGAGGCCGCTGCTGGTCGCGATGGCGGTCTCGGTGCCCGAGAGCTCCGCCATCGCCCGCTGCAGCTCGAACGTCGTCGCCGTGCCGGAGCGCCCGTACCGCGGGCCGTCGAAGACAATCCCGCGCTGCGCCTGTTTGTACTCGTCGAGTGTGCTGAACACGGTTGTCGATGTCCGCACCAGCGGCGGGTTGATGGCATGAATGGCAGAAGCTGTGTTTCGCCCGACGTGGATGAGCTGAGTCTCTGGATGCATGGTTTCCTTTTCTGTCAGGCTGAGCGATGGGAGCAATGGGCCGGTCAATGAGGACCAAGTCATGGCTTGGCCGTGCCGATGGTCATGGTTCCAGAGTGGACTATCCAGGCGTGGCGCGCTTTCACTAGACTGACGAATGATGTCAAAAATCCGCCACGTCGCGGCCGCGCCGACCCAGACCCGCAACCTCTCGCCCGGCGACGACGTCACGCCCCACCACCACGAGGACCACCAGCTCATCTATGCCAGCTCCGGTGTGCTCGAGGTCTTCGTGCCCGACGGTACCTGGTTCACGCCCCCGGTGCGGGCCGTGTGGGTGCCCGGCGGCACGATCCACCATTGGCAGGTCCACGGCACCACAACCGTCCACCTCGTCGGCATCCCCAGCGCGATGATGCCTCCGGCCGATCACATGCCGACGCTCGTCGCTGTGGGGCCGCTGTTCCGCGAACTTACGATTGCGTGCTCGCAGAACGGCCACGCGGAGACGCCAGCGGCACGTCGCCTCCTGCGCGTGCTCGTTGACCGGATCCAGCCCTCACCCCACGCCCCGACGATGCTGCCGACCTTCCGGGAGCAGCGACTGCGGGACGTTCAGGCGGCCCTTGAGGCCGACCTGACGACGTCGCCGGGCCTAGCCGAGCTCGGCCGACGGGTCGGAGCGAGCGAACGCACGCTCTCCCGGCTGTTTCACGACGAGGTCGGGATGACTTACACCGTGTGGCGCAACCAGCTCCGGCTGCATATGGCTTCCCTGATGCTCGCCGAAGGTAAGACCGTGAGCCAGACGGCCAGCGCCTGCGGGTACTCCTCCGCCAGCGCGTTCGTCACGGCATTCCGCACGGCCTTCGGGACGACGCCAGGGTTGCTGTACCGGTAGGAGCCCTGGAAGCCGCCACCAAGGCGGATGCCTCTTGGAAGAGGCCCTGGTACATTCCCGTAACCGAGACTACGTTTTGAATCACCTTCAAGGATTACGACCCAAATCGTCCTAATCTTCTCCATCCCGAGGGCGACGACGTTAATCGGCCTCTTTTCCCTTGCAGACGTGCACGCTGCTGAACTCGACGGTCAGGGGAACGTCCTCGGCGAGAACCAGTGACGGGACATCCTCCCGAAAGCACAATCGCTCCGGCGTGTGCAGGTACTTCATGGTGTCTCCCTCGCACCAAGCCCGGCGGGGGCCCCCTCTTACCGCACAGGAAAGGGCGGCCGTCGGCCAACCGGTCCCGATACCTTAAGAGGGCAGCATGGACTAGCAGCAGCCTCCTTCCCGCACTCAATGGATGCAGCACCAGCCACATTCCCAGGATGCCCATGCAGGAGAGGAGCAGCATCGTGCAGAAGCCGAATATCCCTTCCGGCCAAGGCAATGAGGCTCCCGGCAGCGACGCGAAGAACCGGGCCGTGCCAGCGACACAGCCGGCAAAGAACCCCGCGATGAAAACCAGGATTCCTCCGGGCACCTGAGCAAGAGGCAACAGGGGCACCGCAGCAGTCCCCAGGATGGTCACTGGCCCTACAAGTGGAGAAGCAACGATGTTGGCAATCAGGGCGTAGGGCGAGAACTGGGGCTGCAACAGGACGATCACCGGGCCGCAGAGAAGTTGCGCGGATAACGGCACAGCCAGCCCCGCAGCCGCCCATCGCGGCACAATCCGGGGCGTCCACTTGACCAGTTGCTGCCCGATTGTCACGATGCCCAGCGTTGCCAGCACTGAAAGGATAAACCCATAACTGGCCCCCAGCGACGGATCGAGCAGCAGCAGGCAGATCACCGCCAGGCACAGGAAACTGAGTCCCCGGCCTGGTCTTCCTCCGGCCAGAGCCATCAACCCGATCGAGCCCATGAGTGCTGCCCGAAGGACGCTGGCGTCCGGTCCCACTACAAGAACAAAGAAGCCGAGACCTGCCAGCGCACATCCGGCAGCCACCATGCGTGGGAGACGGAAACTGCGGGCCACCAGGAGCAAAGCCCCAAGGACGAGGCTGCAGTTGGCTCCGCTGACTGCTGTCAGGTGGGTCAACCCCACCGTTTTCATGGCAGCGTTCAGTTCTTCATCGAGGCCGCTGGTGTCTCCTGTCACCATGCCAGGCAGCAGCCCCTTGGAATCTCCGGGCAATGACGAACTGCTTTCCCGGAACAAATCACGGAGTGCACCTGGCCCCTCATTCCAAGGACCTGCCGGAGCGAGGACAGTGGGCGGCGACGTTCCGGACAATATCGCTGCTTCCGCCTGGCCGCCCTCCGGGGATCGTAGCTTGCCGGTGGTGCGGAGCCGCTGGCCGGCCTGCACATGCTGCCATTCATCACCGCCCATGACCAGCAGTTGCGCGCTGGCCTTGATGACGTTGCCCTTGGCGGTCAAGGAGTGCGCTGTGACGTTGGTGGCCCATCTGTCGCCGGCGCCTGAGTTCGCGGGACCGGCCAGCCGCCTGGGGGAAGCTTCGACCGTAAGTTCGGCTGTGACGGCCGCTTTCGTTGCGATTGCGTCTGCCAGGGCGGCGTCATGTCTCTGGGTTGACGCTCCAGCAGAGTGACCTGCCACAGCCCCCGCCAACAAAAGGGAAATGGCCAGGGTTATGAGGAGGCTGCGTCCGGGAGGCGGCCTCCGGTCGCGGATTCTGTCGTGGAGACGCGCGCGCTTCCTGGCCTGACAGTCAGCCCGCCACACCCAGGCAAACAGTGTGCCGCCCGCAGCGATCAGCCCTGCGCTGAGGACAACCAGTCCCGCGGGCCCGAGCCAGAGGCCGGCAACTGCGGTTAGCCACGCGATGACCGCCGCAGGGACAAGGCGAAGATCACCGCGTCTCCCAGGCTGCTCAGTATCTTCTATATCGGCGCCGGAGGGGGAGGCCGCCAGCAGCCTCTCCTGGATGGTCTTCTGCCAAGCTACCCGCGGGGAGAGGGCCGCCGCTCCTGCCAATGGCTGGGTGTGTCCGTGCGGGATACTGCGAGCCTCAGTAGCGGCCCGGGCGGGGAAATCCGTTTGATGCCCAGGCTGGACGGCGGCGTCCACGTAGCGCTTCCAAGGGCTGATCCGTGTCATGGTCGCTTCACCTCAGACCGTGACGAGAGGCAGGAGTGCTTCCAGCATCTTCGGTCCCACCCCGTCCACGGCATCAAGTTCATCTACGGTCTTAAAGTTCCCGTGCTCCTTCCGCCAGTCGACTATGCGCTGGGCCAGTACCGGGCCTACCCGGGGCAGGGTACCCAGTTCGTCCACTGATGCCGTGTTGAGATCTATCTTGTCCGTTGAAGCCGCCCCGGACCCAGCTGCGGGGTCTGCGTCCCCGCCTGTCCCGGGGTCGGCCGATAGTTGTTCGCCCACCAAAGGAACGTGCACTTTCTGCCCATCCGTCAGGACGGCAGCGAGGTTGAGCCGGTTCAGGTCTGCACCGGGCGTGCTTCCGCCCGCAGCCCCTACCGCCTCGTGAATGCGACTGCCTGCGGGCAACTCGACGACGCCTGGTGTCTGCACAGCGCCCGCGACATGGACCACGATCTTCCCTCCGTCATCCTCATTTGCCGCATCCGCACCGCTATCAGCTGCCAGGGTTCCGGAATTCGATACCGCCGGGGGACTTTCGTCTTCGCCGGCAGCACTCGATACAGCGCTCAGCGGAACTACCTGGGGGCTGTTCGCTGCAGCCGACCACCAGAACCACCCGGACAGGATCACCGCGGTGAAGGCAATCAGCAGGCCGGCACGCCTACCCGTCCGCCATCGGGTACGCCTGGGGTACTGGGAACCGGCCCCGTTCGCAAAATCTTGCTCCTCGACAAAATCAGCTCCGCCTACAAAGGCAGATCCCTCCAGGAGACCGCCGGCATCCGGAGTGCCGTTCCCTGCGAGCACGCGCCGGGCCCGGTCGGCGCTGGGGGCGGCTCCCGGATTCCGACGTGACATGGAATACACGCTAGGAGGGTGCCGCGGTCCAGGACAGCCGGCGTCGCCCTTATGTGGAAATCTTTCCGTTGCGCGACGTGCCGCCGGTGGGCGCGGTGCTTTTCGCAGGTGCTGTTCTTCCATCATCATTTTCAAGGTTCTCCTTTGCCCGACCGTGGTTACCGCTTAGAGAGGCCGACTACAGTTCGACGGGTTGTTGTGCCCATCGCCAGACGCGGCGAGGTGTGACAGCATTCCTTGTGGGCCAGTCACTGAAGGCCGTCATCAGAACCGGGGGAAAATGAACGGCCCAATGCAACCGCAGCTATCGCCCCGCGTCGTGGCAGGTCTCGTGATCCTCGGAACAACCCTCATGGCTGGCTGTACCACAGCCGAGGAACCCACCGTGGAAGCCAGCAGCGCTGCGCCGGTTACTGAGGCCCCGGCACCAGTAGCGGAAAGCCTCCCCAAATACGATGCCCTGCGAGCCGACCTCATTGCGGCACTGGAAGCCGAGATGCCTGGCATCAGCTGGACCGTGGACAAGCCAGCTACGCTGGCCACGCTGAAGAACGGCAGGTGCATGCTCTACCCGCAGACCATGAAAAGCAGTGCCGACGTGGTGGAGCCGTCCAGTCAGTTCGCTGACATTTTCGCCGCTGGTGATCCCGTTCTGAAGGAGCACGGATTCCCTGCTTTCGATGGAACGGACGCCGTTCCCGGGGGCTGGCTGGTTGCCCGCAGCACGGACGCCGCCGGTGCCACGCTGACCATCGAATCAAAGAGCCCGGCCCACCTGCGCATCAGCGTCCCTGTGGACTCCCCCACATGCAACCCGAACGAGATCCCACCAAGCTGACGGCGGCATTTTCTTCCCCAACGGAGGGAATGCCAGCAGGCAAACAACCAGTATGGCTTGAAACTAACTGAGGGGACGGACGGATGCCTGGATTTCATGGCGCCGACATTGAGCAGTTGCGCCTACTCGCAAAAACGATGTCGCAGCATTCCGACAAGGTGAAGTCGTTGTCCACTGAACTGGGCCAGCTGCTTTCCCGGGCACCTTGGACGGGCCGTGACGCGTCCGCGTTCCGGGCGGCCTGGGACTCGGAACATCGGCCAACACTCATGCGTGTTGCCACGGAACTCCAAAGCCAGGCACAGAAACTGACTGGCAATGCGGATCAGCAAGACAACGCCAGCTCCGCAGCAACGGACTCTGGAAGTTCCGGAGAGCCGGACTCTAACCCTCCTGGGGATCCGGGACCATTGGACCCGGACCACCCGGACGTGCATGTGCCTGGCGACGTTCGCAAGGACCCGGATGCTGGCGATCCCAGCGATATCAATCAGGGACAGATCGGCGACTGCTGGCTCCTGGCAGGCATCGGCTCGGTTGCCCAAACCCTGGAGCGGGAGGGCAAACTTGATGAATTCCTCGCCGGACACCTGCGCCCCGTGGGTGATCCGCCCACGCATTGGGTGGTCACCCTCTACCAAGACGGAGAGCCCGTGGAGGTCACTGTCGAAGCCAAGTCCACCCCAGGTGGCGTCCGTGGTGCTGATGGCGAGCCGAACTGGCTGTCCATCTACGAACGGGCCGCGGCGGAGCACCGGGGCGGTTCCTATGACGACATCGACGGCGGATTCAGCAGCGATGCGATGGAGCTGATGACGGGTAAGTCAGCAGACAGGGACGGCCAACTGGACCTGGCTGAGATCGAGGAGAAGCTCGCCGGAGGCCGGGCTGTGTCCGTGGGCACCGAAGACACCAGGGATGACGATTTTGACTGGGTCTGGGAGTCCGAGGAAGTAAACCGCACCGACGTGGTTCCCAACCACGCCTACGTTGTGGTTGAGGTGAAAACCAATGATGATGGCGAGAAGGTAGTGGTTCTGGCCAACCCGTGGGGACCTTCCGGCGGCCACATGAGCGGCGACGACGACCTCAAGGCGGGCACCCTGGAACTGACCGAGGATGAGTACAAGGAAAACTTTGATTCCGTGTACTCCGTGGACACGAAGTGAGGATGGCCGTGGAACAGCTAGTAACAGTCAAACAGGGCATGCAGCCCACGTTCGACGGTGTCCAGGTGGGAATCGTGAAGATTGGCGTAGCTGATGGGGCGCCGGCAATCCAGGTCTGGATCCGGACAGAGGAGCAGGAGCGCAAGCAGGCCTTCCGGGAAGGTCACTCAGTCGCCCTGCCCGGCGCCGGAACATTGCGGTTCGATTCCATTCAGCCAGCCGATGGCACCACAGCGGCGTCGGCTGTCCTGGCCTACGATGCCCTAAACTCACACAAGCCCTAGGACCTATGCCCACCCCTGGGCCTCGAACTGAACGCCTTTCACCATTACGGGTTCATGGAGACAAGGCGTCGTCGGCGTCACTTCCCTCACCAACGATGACAGCCAGCACGCCGAGTCCCGCGTGAGCGGCCAGGACAGCGGGGAGTGAGCTGATCTGTACCGGGGCTACACCGTCCAGTGAGGTGGACAAACGCCGGGCCAACTGCTCGGCCTCCCCCGCATTGCCGAAGTGGTGCACCGCTAACCGCGCCTTGCCGGCCCCACGCTTGCCGACGTCAGCCGCAACCAGCTCCTCAAGCCGTGCGACTGCCCTTGCTGCGGAGCGGACCTTCTCGAGCGGGATGATTCTGCCATCCTCGACTCCCAGCAAAGGCTTTATTGAAAACATGGTTCCGAGGAGTGAAGCTGCCGTCCCGATTCTGCCTCCGCGCCGCAACTGTTCCAGGCTGGGGACGTAAAAAAACACCTTGGTGTGGGCCAGCCGTTCCTCTGCTGAGCTTCGAACCTCCGCGGCAGACAGCCCGACTGCTGCAGCTTCCACGGCGCTTTGGACGCCCATCCCCTGTGCCATCCCGACGGTCCGGGAATCCACCACTTCCACGGGGATCCCCACCCGGGTGGCGGCAAGCCGTGCGGAGTCGGCGGTTCCGGACAGCTCACCGGAGATATGGATAGACACAACAGCCTCAAACCCCCGCTCGAGGGCGGCCCGATAGGCCTGTTCGAACTGCCCCGGGGACGGCCGGGAGGTCTTGACCGTCTGTCCTGAAGCCAAGGCCACGGCGATTGTTCCGGCGATGTCGTCGTCACCTTCGCCGTATATCTCATCGCCAACCATGACAGGCATGGGAATGACAGTGAGCCGGCCATCTGCCAGGGCATCGACCCATTCACGGGGCAGGGCCGCCGCAGAGTCTGTGACAACAGCCGTACGCACCACGGCAGCGGGGACTGCCGGCGGGCCTCCCGGCCGGTTGACACTTCGAAGGCGAACCAGCCGATCCCTCAGCCAAGGCCAGCCCGCGTGTTCGCGTTCCGCCACCAAGCACCTCCTGAGGTCGGATCGGCCCCCGGAAGTACCGGAGGCCGATTACCCGGCTACGCCGGGACGATGTTGACCAGTTTAGGCGCTCGAACGATCACAGTGCGGATGCCCTTGCCGTCAAGAGCCCGCTGGACGTTCTCCGAGGCCAACGCAAGCTCACGCAACTCATCCTCCGAAATACCCGGAGATACTTCCAGACGGTCCCTGACCTTGCCCTGCACCTGGACCACGGCGGTGACCGTTTCCTGTACCAGCAGCGTTTCGTCGTGCACGGGCCAGCCGGCGTTGGCTACTGAGGCGGGGTGGCCGAGGACACTCCACATATCCTCTGCCGTGTAAGGCGCGAACAGGCTCAGGATCACCGCTACCGCTTCCGCTGCTTCCCGCACTGCAGGATCAGCGCCACCGGCACCGGAATCAATGGTCTTGCGGGTTGAATTGACCAGCTCCATGAGCTTGGCGACCACAACATTGAACTTGTTGTGATCCAGGAGAGCTGCGGCATCCGCAATGGCGCGGTGCGTCACTGAGCGCAGGGCGCGGTCGCCCGAAGCGGGATCCACGCCCGGCTCGCTGGCAACATCCTGGGCAAGGCGCCACGCACGCGCCAGGAATTTAGCAGATCCCGACGGCGAAACATCGGCCCAGTCGACGTCGTCCTCCGGAGGAGAAGCGAAGATCATGGTCAGGCGGACGGCGTCCACACCGTACTTGTCCAGTTGCTCGCCGAGGTCCACGCCGTTGCCCAGCGATTTACTCATGGCCTTTCCGCCATTGAGTACCTGGCCTTGGTTCAGCAGGGCGGTGAAGGGCTCGCTGGTTTCGATCATGCCCAGGTCATGGATGACCTTCGTGAAGAACCTTGCATACAGCAGGTGCAGGATGGCGTGCTCGACTCCTCCCACATACTGTCCCACAGGCATCCAGTCGTTGATCTTTGACGGGTCGAAAGGACCCTCGGTGTAGTGGGGGGATACAAAACGCAGGAAGTACCAGGAGGAGTCCACGAAGGTGTCCATGGTGTCCGTGTCCCGCTTGGCAGGGCCCTGGCACTGAGGGCACTCGACATTGACCCAGGCCTCGGCCGCGGCAAGCGGTGACGTACCCTTCGGATTCAAGTCTTCGCCGCGGAGGTCGGCCGGCAGGGTGACGGGGAGTTGCTCGTCGGGGACTGGTACCTCGCCGCACTCCGCGCAGTGGATGATGGGGATGGGCGTACCCCAGAAACGCTGGCGGCTCAGCAGCCAGTCCCGGAGCCGGAAGTTGACGAACTTC
Source organism: Arthrobacter sp. (assembly GCF_031179985.1). Lineage (GTDB taxonomy): Bacteria > Actinomycetota > Actinomycetes > Actinomycetales > Micrococcaceae > Arthrobacter. Next base: position 14,492 of record NZ_JAPSHJ010000016.1, read on the forward strand.
TCCCCTGTCCCCTGTTCCTCCAGCATGCTGATGGCGGCCGGGATCGCTTCAGCCTTGGGCAGGCCGTCGAGGACGCCCGAATTGATCAGCGTACCCTCGCCCGTTGTAGCGGTTCCCGAGACTGCGGGGTCCTGCTCGCCGGTATCCAGCACCGCCCGCACAGGCAGGTCAAAAGTCCTGGCGAAATCGAGGTCGCGCTGGTCGTGGGCAGGGACGGCCATAATCGCCCCGGTCCCGTAGTCAGCCAGGACGTAGTCCGCGGCCCAGACCGGCAGCTTCTCGCCGTTCAGCGGGTTGACGGCGTAACGGCCGGTGAAGACTCCGGTCTTTTCGCGCTCAGTGGACTGGCGCTCGATCTCAGTGAGCGCCTTGACCTGCTCGCGGTACGCCTCAAGGGCGCCGGCGTGTTCTTCAGTGACGAGTTCGACGGCGAGAGGAGCGTCAGCGGCCACCACAAAGAAGGTCGCACCGTAGAGAGTGTCGGGACGCGTGGTGAAGACTGTGACGTCCTTGGCCGGCTTGGTGCCGTCGGCCTCGATGACGAAGTTGACGTGGGCTCCCTCCGAGCGCCCGATCCAGTTCTTCTGCATGGCCAGTACTCGCTCAGGCCAGTGTCCGCGCAGCTGCTCCATGTCGTCCAGGAGCCTGTCCGCGTAGTCGGTGATCTTGAAGTACCACTGGTTCAGCGACTTCTTGGTGACGGCTGTGCCGCAGCGCTCGCAGGCACCGTTGACCACTTGCTCGTTGGCCAGCACGGTCTGGTCCTTGGGGCACCAGTTGACCGGAGAGTCTTTGCGGTAGGCCAGGCCCCGCTCATAAAACCGTTTGAACAGCCACTGCGTCCAGCGGTAGTACCCCGGATCGGAGGTGTGCAGGCGCCGCGACCAGTCGGCCGAGATGGCATACCGCTTGAAGGAGGCCGCCTGGGTGTCTATGTTGGCGTAGGTCCACTCGCTCGGGTGGGCGTTGCGCTTGATGGCTGCGTTCTCGGCAGGCAGGCCGAAGGAGTCCCAGCCGATCGGGTGAAGGACGTCGTAACCCTTCTGGCGCAGGTAGCGCGCGACGACGTCACCCATGGCGAACGCTTCTGCGTGCCCCATGTGGAGGTCCCCGGAAGGGTAGGGGAACATGTCGAGCACGTAGCGGCGCTCCCGGGAGCCGTCGTCGACCGGTGTGAAGACCTTGAGGTCTTCCCACACCTGCGGCCATTTGGCTTCCATGGCCGCAAAGCTGTACGCACCCTCTTCGGGCCCGGCCGTCGCGGCTGATGCTGTTCCGGTGTCTGTTTCCGGCTGAACGCTCACTGCTGCCCTCTTCTGTTCTGTACCGCATTTCGTACGGCCGGCTGCTGTTCTGCCCGGCCCCTTGATCCCCTGCTGTCCGCATTGGTGCCGGTCCACCAGCCCCAGACACACAAAAGCCCCTCGACAGAGAGGGGCGGCCGCTCGGTAGTCCTATGGATTCGGGATACCGGGCGGCTAGCTAAGCAGAAGGATCGCACGCATAAAACTACTTTAGCGCACCACGCCTATCTCAAAAGTAAGTCGTCACGAGGAGGAAGCAGCGCGACCTGGACATGCCGAGCTGTTAAGGGGGCCCGGGAGCGGCTTCGGGCGTCCGCGAAGCGGGCGGGGCCCCCTTAACAGCGAAGGCATGATGGCGTCGCGCTACTTCACGTCCTCGTCGACCCAGTCCATGGACTTGGTCACAGCCTTCTTCCAGAGGCGCATCTGCCGGTCCTGTTCCGCCTGGTCCATCTTGGGCTCCCAGCGCTTGTCTTCGGACCAGTTCGCCGAGAGCTCACCGAGGTCCTTCCAGAAGCCGACGGCGAGCCCGGCAGCGTACGCGGCGCCGAGGGACGTCGTTTCCACCACCTTGGGCCGGATGACCGGAACACCGAGGATGTCCGCCTGGAACTGCATGAGGGCATCGTTGGCGACCATGCCGCCGTCGACCTTCAATTCCGTGAGCGGGACGCCCGAGTCGGCATTTACGGCGTCCAGCACTTCACGGGTCTGGAAGGCCGTTGCCTCCAGAGCCGCACGGGCAATGTGGTTCTTATTCACATACCTCGTCAGGCCAACAATTGCGCCGCGTGCGTCGGAACGCCAGTACGGTGCGAAGAGGCCCGAGAATGCCGGGACAATGTACACGCCGCCGTTATCCTCAACAGAAGCCGCGAGGGTCTCAACCTCGGGAGCGCTGCTGATCAGGCCCAGGTTGTCCCGGAGCCATTGAATGAGCGAACCGGTGACGGCGATGGAGCCTTCAAGCGCGTAGTGCGGTGCGGCATCTCCGAGCTTGTAGCCAACGGTGGTCAGCAGGCCGTTCTTTGAGTGGACGATTTCCTCACCGGTATTGAAGATCAGGAAGCAGCCGGTGCCGTAGGTGTTCTTGGCTTCGCCTGTCTGGAAGGCAGCCTGGCCGAACGTGGCAGCCTGCTGGTCGCCCAGGATGCCGGCCACAGGAACTTCACGCAGCAACTGGGAGGTGTGCACGTTCCCGTAAACCTCCGAGGAGGACTTGATGGCCGGCATCATGCTGGCCGGAACACCGAATGCATCCAGGATCTCCTGATCCCACTGCAGCGTCTGCAGATCCATGAACATGGTCCGCGAGGCGTTGGTGACGTCGGTGACGTGCACGCCCCCGTCGACTCCGCCGGTCAGGTTCCACAGCACCCACGCATCAGTGTTTCCGAAGACCAGGTCACCCGCTTCGGCCTTGGCCCGCGCTCCCTCGACGTTGTCGAGGATCCACTTGATTTTCGTGCCGGAGAAGTACGTCGCCAGGGGGAGGCCGACCTTCTGCTTGAACCGTTCGGGACCGCCGTCCCTGGCCAGTTCGTCCACGATTCCCTGTGTGCGGGTGTCCTGCCAGACGATGGCGTTGTACACGGCTTCACCTGTCGTCTTGTCCCAAACGACGGCGGTTTCGCGCTGATTGGTAATGCCGACGGCGGCGATGTCATGCCGGGTCAGGTTCGCCTTGGAGAGGGCAGAGCCGATGACTTCGCGGGTGTTGTTCCAGATCTCGGCGGGGTCATGCTCCACCCAGCCGGCCTGCGGGAAGATCTGCTCGTGTTCCATCTGCCCGGAGGAAACGATGTTGCCGCTGTGGTCAAAAACCAGGGCCCGGGTGCTGGTGGTGCCCTGATCGATGGCGATTACGTACTGGTTCATAATGACGTCCTTGTCTGTTCTTCAGATGCTGAGCAATTGCGTTTTGAGAATGGTGGAACGACTGGCGGAACTTTCAGTCTCAAGGTGCCGGTTTATGACGCAGCGGTGGCGATGATCGGGACCACTGCAGCCACGGCACCGGCGAGGGAGCCACCCACGAGAGGACCAACAACCGGAACCCAGGAGTAGCTCCAGTCGCTGGAGCCCTTGCCCTTGATCGGAAGGAGCGCATGGGCGATGCGGGGGCCGAGGTCGCGGGCAGGGTTGATGGCGTACCCGGTGGGGCCGCCGAGGGAAACACCGATGCCTACGACGAGGAGTGCAACTGCCAGCGGGCCGAGGCCTGAGGGGGTGCCGCCGAAGGTGAGGATGACGAACACCAGCACGAAGGTGCCGATGATCTCGGTAACCAGGTTCCAGGGAGTGGACCGGATGGCGGGACCTGTGGAGAAGACAGCCAATTTGCTGGCGGGTTCAGGCTCGGCATCAAAGTGCTGCTTGTGCGCCAGCCAGGCGACGACTGCGCCCAGGAAGGCGCCGAGCAATTCTGCACCAAAGTAGGTCAATGTTGAGAGGGCATCAACAGGAACGCCTGGTGCATACTCGCTTTTGCCGTTGACCAGGAGGCCCAGGGTAACGGCCGGGTTGAGGTGGGCGCCTGATCTGGCTGCCACGTAGACACCGGCGAAGACTGCAATACCCCAGCCCCAGGTGACCATGAGGAACCCGCCGCTGTTGCCCTTGGTGCCCTTGAGCGCCACGTTGGCAACAACGCCGCAACCCAGGAGGGTCAGCATTGCGGTTCCGAACACTTCGGAAAGGAAAACTATTCCAAGAGACATCTTCGACTCCATCTATTTTCTGTTGTCAGCCCCTCGCGGGTTTGAGGGGCTGTTGAGGCCGGCAGCAATGCCGAACTGCCGGCCAACGGCTGCACCGGAAGCCACTTCAGCTTCCGCGCAGTCCTTGCGCCCGGGGTGACCCGGGCACGCAAGATCATCAGGCCACCAGACTATGGACCTGGACCCCGTGGAAACGGTTCAGGACCTCCTGGGCGTGGCGGATCTCGGTTGCACGCGCTGCAGCGTCCCAACCGAGAGGTACGGCGAGGACAGCGGCGATTTCATTCAGCAGTTCGCCCGTTACGAGTCCTCGGAAGGCAAGAGATGTGCGGCGGATCAGGATGTCCACCAAGTGACCGATCTGTTCATGCTGTGCCATGAATTCAAGCTCCCGGACGCTGAGCTCGCGGGTCGAGTGCAGGAGTCGGTCAGGCCCGGCATCGAGGTAGGAGATCACTTCTTCTGCCCTGGTGCCGTAACGCGTCAGCAGCCCTGCGGCCCGGTCGGCGTCGCGGCCGGGAGACATGTGTGCCTTGATCCATTTCTGGACTCCAGCCTCTGTCTCGGGGAAGCCTGCGCCGCCACCGATGGCGAGTTTCGCCGTCGAGATCCTGCGCTGCATTCCCAGCTCAGCCAGCACGTCATCGCTGAGGTGCTCCGCCAGTGCCCGGAAGGTGGTCCACTTGCCGCCCACCAGGCTCAAAACGACGCCCTCGCGTTCAATCCGGTAGTCGCGGCTGACGAATCCGGGCTGCGTTTCATCATGTTTAGGCAACGGGCGCACCCCCGAGAATGTATATACGATCTGCCCGCGGTTGACCGTGATGTCCGGGAAAACATGTCCGATCAGGTCGAAGAAATAGTCTATTTCCGCATCGGTGCATACCGCGTCCTGGGACATATCGGCGTCGATATCGGTGGTGCCGACCAGCACGCGGTCCCCCATCGGGTAGATCAGCACGATCCTGCCGTCGGTGTGCTCGAAAAATATCTCGCGGCCGTTGCACGCAGCAAGTAAACCCGGGTGGTCCAGGACAATGTGGGAACCCTTGGTGCCGCCCATAAAAGCTGATGCTGCGCCCATAGCCTGGTTGGTCAGGTCAACCCACGCTCCGGTGGTGTTCACAATGACGTCAGCGGTGAAGTCGAACACTTCACCGGTCAGCTCATCGCGGAGCTGCACAGTGGTGCCTGGCTCAGCCGTGGCAGGCTTCTTGTCCACAAGGGATAGGTAGTTGCTGGCTCTGGCGTTTGCCTCAGCCGTGCCTGACTTGGTTCCGCCGCCGGCTTTCTCGCCATCCTGAAGCACATCGAGGGTAAGACGCTCGGGATTATGGACTGAGGCATCGAAATAGGTGGCGGCATATTTAATGCCCGGATGAAGCATAGGGAGCTCAGCCAAAGCGCGCTTCCGTCCGCGGAACTCGTGGCACGGGACGTTGCCTCCGTCGCGCGAAAAGGAATCGTAGAGGGTAAGCCCTGCCTTGATCAGGAAGGCCCCGCGTTCCTTGGGCTTGCCCTGCTGCTTGTGAGTGAGGAAGCGCAATGGTGCGGACAAAATTCCCGAGAAAGTGCTGAAGATGGGAATGGTTGTTTGCAGGGGCTTCACGTAGTGCGGAGCAATCCGCAGGAGCCTGTTGCGCTCCACCACGGATTCCCGGACAAGGCGGAACTCGCCGTTTTCCAAATAGCGGATGCCGCCATGGATCATGTGCGATGAAGCTCCGCTGGCGCCCTGGCAATAGTCGCCGCGCTCCACGAGCGCAACGTCCACGCCCTGGAGGGCAAGGTCACGGAAAGTCCCGACGCCGTTGATGCCTCCTCCAATGATGAGAACCTGGGCGCGGGGCCGCTGACGCAGGCTCTCCACTGTTTGGCGATGCTGCCGGGGGGAGGCATGGCGGCCAGGTGTTTCATTGCGTCCCAAAACAACTCCTTTGGGTTTGGTCCTTTGCGGCGCGCCCAAGGGCACGGCGCCGTTCACCACTATTGTTTGGACTAATGGAAAATGGAGTCAAGCACTATGCACGAATGTGCAGATTGGATCTTTGATGCCTCACTCACGGCACGCTGACGCGCTGAGAGCCGCACAGCTGTACTACATGCAGGACCTGACAATGGACGCCATAGCCCGGGAGCTGCGAACGTCCAGATCAACGGTCTCCCGGCTGCTTTCTGCCGCCCGCGACACCGGCCTGGTCCAGATCCAGATCCGCAGCCCCTTGGACACCGGCCCGGAGCTGGAAAGCATCATCCGAAGCGAATACAACGTGGATGTGCACGTTGTCCCGGTCCTGGAATCCCTGAATGAGGCGGAAACACTGGACCGCGTTGCCATGCAGGCTGCCAGGACCATCGGCCCGTTGGTGGATTCCAATGCCATCATCGGCGTCGCGTGGGGCTCTACATTGAGCGCCGTGAGCAGGCACCTGACCCGGAAGATCACTCACGACAGCATCATCGTCCAGCTCAATGGGGCCGGAAACATGCACACCACCGGCATCACCTACGCAAGTGACATCATGCGGCGGTTCGGCAGCGCTTATGGTGCACGAGTGGAGCAATTCCCGGTTCCCGCGTTTTTCGACCATGCCAACACCAAGACAGCCATGTGGAATGAGCGCAGCGTGCAGCGGATCCTTGACCTGCAGTCCCGAATGAGCATTGCAGTGTTCGGGGTCGGTTCGGTGGATGCGGACTACCCGAGCCACGTTTACGCGGGAGGCTACCTCGATGAAGATGACCTTAAGGTGCTGGCAAGTTCTGATGTTGTGGGTGATGTGGCCACCGTCTTCTTTCGGGGTGATGGTTCTTCGGACGGCATCACCCTCAACGAACGCTCCACTGGACCCTCGCTGGCGCAATTGCGCCAGGTCAGGCGGAGGATCTGTGTGGTGTCCGGCGCGTCCAAAATCAAGGGGCTGCGCGGGGCACTCGCTGCGGGACTGGCAACCGATCTGATCCTGGATGAAGCAATGGCCCGGCGGCTCGTAGGTTCAAAGAACGTGTCCTGACCCCGCATGACGGAAAGCAATTTGAACCATACGAGTCGGTAGAGTCGGTGCTATGAAACCTGTCCCCCGCCTTGGGCTCAACAACGGTGTGCTAATCGACCAGTTGGGCTTCGGGTTGTACAAAGTCCCGCCATCGGACGCGGCCGGCCTGGTTACCATGGCCCTTGAAGCCGGCTATCGCCATTTCGATACCGCAGCCATGTATGGCAACGAGTCGGGCGTCGGAAGAGGCATTGGTTCCCTGTCCGGATTTGAAGGCCAGGAAGGGGGCAGCGGAGCCGGAACGCCCTCGCTTTCACGCCAGGATCTCTTTATTACCACTAAGGTGTGGAACGACGACCATGGCTACGACTCCACTCTAAAGGCGTTCCAGAAGTCCATGGCAAGCCTCGGCCTGGATTACGTGGACCTATACCTGATCCACTGGCCCTGCGCCCGTCGCGGACTCTATACCAAAACGTATCGTGCCCTGGAGACCCTCTACCGGGAGGGCAAAGTCCGGGCCATAGGAGTGTCGAACTTCCAGCCGGCGCACTTAGAGCACCTGCTTGAAACAGCAGAAGTCATTCCCGCCGTGAACCAGATTGAGCTCCATCCCTGGCTCCAGCAGGAGGAACTGCGCGAGCAGCATAAACGGTTGGGGATCCGCACCGAAGCCTGGAGCCCGTTGGGGCGCGGCAAGGTGCTCCAGGACCCGGTGATTCTTGATCTCGCCTCACATCATGGAAGGACTCCGGCGCAGATCATCCTGCGCTGGCACCTGCAGCTGGAGAACATCGCAATCCCCAAGGCCAGCTCCTATGAACGGCTCAGGGAGAATCTGGATATCTTCGACTTCAGCCTGGAGTCGTCAGAAATGTCCGCAATCGCGGCATTGGACCGCGGTCAGCGCACAGGCTCCCACCCGGACAACGTGAACTAGGATTCAAGTGATGGAACAAGTGGACACGGACACCGGTCGGGCTCAGCCCCTCTTCAGCCCCCAGCTCCCCGACCGGACGCGCGCCGCTGATGTCGACGTTGACGGCGGCAGGGTGGCGTACTGGATTTACGAGCCGGTCCAGGTGACGCCCGAGACCCGGACAATCCTGGTGATCCACGGCTTCCGTGGGGATCACCACGGCCTCCTGCGCGTTGCGGACCAGCTCCCGGAGATGCGGCTGGTCATGCCCGATTTGCCAGGCTTCGGCAGCTCAGAACCGTTCAGGTCCCTGGAGCACACAGTCGAGAATTACGGCCACTTCATCAGCGGTCTTATGGCGGCCCTTGGGCTGGGCCCGGAAACGGTCCTGCTCGGTCATTCATTCGGTTCAATTGTCGCCAGCCACTTTGTGGCAGCTCATCCGGGCACTGTCCGTGAGCTGATTCTGGTCAACCCGATAGCCAGTCCGGCGTTGGAAGGGCCGAAGGGTGTCATGACCAGGCTGGCCGTCTTTTATTACCAGCTGTCTGCCAGGCTTCCCAGCAAACTCGGACTCTCGATCCTGCGGAGCCAGGTCATTGTCAGGGTCATGAGCGTGGCGATGGCCAAAACCAAGGACAGGCAATTGCGGCGCTTCATTCATGCCCAGCATTCCGCCTACTTTTCGGCCTTCGCCAACCGGCAGAGCCTACTGGAATCCTTCCGTGCGTCAGTGGGCGGCAATGTAGCTGAAGTGGCCGCCGCGCTTAAGCTCCCTGTGCTGCTGGTGGCGGGCGAGAAGGACGAAATCGCCGTCCTCCCGGACCAGTACAAGTTACTGGCGCTATTGCCCGATGCCCGACTGGAAGTCATCCCGGATGTTGGCCACCTCATCCACTACGAAACCCCTGCACCCGCGGCCGGGCATATCCGCAGCTTCCTGAAGGACCACGCCTCGTGAAAATCGTGATTGACGCCCGTTTCACCCGCACGGATCACCATGACGGCATCAGCCGCTACGGTTCAAGCCTCATCGCAGCGCTGGCGAAGATCACTGACGTTTCGATGCTGATCAGCGACCCCCGGCAGCTCAAGTTGCTTCCTGACGTCCCGTACACGCTCATCAACAGCCCGCTCTCCCCCGCTGAGCTCTTTGTCGCGGCGAAAGTCAACCGGCTGGGGGCCGACGTGGTGGTCTGCCCAATGCAGACCATGGGCTCGTGGGGCCGGAACTATGGCTTAGTGCTCACCCTGCACGACCTGATCTACTACGAACACCCCGCTCCTCCAGGTTTCCTTCCCGCACCCGTCCGCGTTCTGTGGCGCCTGTACCACAAAGCCTTCTGGCCACAACGGTTGCTGCTGAACCGGGCTGACATCGTGGCAACCATCAGCCATACCACTGCTTCCCTGATCGCAAAGTACCGCCTCACCAGGAGGCCGGTCAGGATTGTGGGCAATGCCCCCCAGCACGGGCACTCCCCCCGGGACGTCACGGCAGGTTCCGATAAGAGCCTGCTGTACATGGGCTCATTCATGCCCTACAAAAACGTGGAAACGATGATCAAGGGCATGGCTGAGCTGCCGGGGATGACGCTTCACCTCCTGAGCCGCATCACTCCCGCCCGCCGGGCTGAGCTTGAATTGCTGGTGCCACACGGGACGGACATTGTGTTCCACAACGGTGTGACGGAAGACGAGTACGAGGCCCTGCTCTCGCGGGCTACGGCGCTCATCAGTCTTTCCAAAGCTGAAGGCTATGGCCTCCCGCTTGTGGAGGCCATGTCCCATGGAACCCCCGTTATAGCCAGCGACATCCCTATTTTCCGGGAAGTGGGCTCGGACGCCGTAACTTATGTCGATCCCGATTCCCCCTCGGAGTTCGCCGCCGCGGTCCGTGCCTTGGAGGATCCTTCCGTCTGGGACGTGCAGTCACGTCGCTCTGTGGAGCGGGCGGCCGGGTTCAGTTGGGACCACTCGGCACGGCAGTTGATTGAGGTGGCAGAGGAAGTGGCGGGCCAAAGGCAGCGGCGGAATCGCAGCAGCATGTAGAAGCGCTCGATCCGCGGGCTGCCCTGCTGCAGGCTAGAGGACGTCTACGCCGTCGAGCCTCAGCTGTACTGGGTCGTCGTTCCGTTTCGCAGCCGCAGCAGCCCTCGCTGCCCTCATAGCCTTCGTGGCTTCAGTGGCTTGAGCGTAGGGAATGAACAAAAGGGTCCTGACGTCCGCTTCTGCTTCCCCTGACCCCACACCGGCGGCTGCTCGCCCGGCAGGTGATGGCACGGCGGCCGCAATCACCAGCGGTGCAGGTCCGGCAGTACGCAGCACTATCCCCAATCTGGCAAGGCGCTGCTCGACGGCGTCGACAAAGTGGCCCACGGCAGTCCTGCCTCCCGTGATGGAAGCGATGCGGACGGCCGGTGGCAACTGCAGTTCGCGCCGCAACGAGAGCTCCCGTGCTGCGTAACCGCCGGAGTCCCATCTCAAGAGGGCGCCGACGGCGGCCGCGTCATCGGCTGTGATGACCACCAGCCCGCCCTCAGTTGACGGGCGCACGAGGGCGGCAGCGTTGAACCACCGGCGAACAGCGTCCTCACCCGCTCGGAGGCTTTCCCGTCGCAGCAAAGAATCCCCGTCCAGCAGCAAGGCGGCGGCGTACCCATTTTCGGCCACTGGTTCCGCTCCGACCGTGGAAACCACCAGGGCCTTGGCGTCGGGGACCGTGGCCTTGACCTGATCAGCTGACGACGTGATCACCGGAGCTCCGGGAAAGGCACGCCCCAGTTCCTCCGCCGTCCTCAACACGCCCGTTGCGCCGCGGCGAAGATGCCGCCCGCCACAATGAGTGCATTGCCATTCGGGAGCCGGGGTGGAGCACCAGCGGCATTGTGGGACAGCAGACGTGCCAGCGGCTCCCGCAATGGCCAACGGCCCCTGGCAGGCTCCGCAACGTGCCTGTTCGCGGCATCGCTCACACGCCAAGGACGGTGCGTATCCCGTGCGGGCCACCTGCACCAGGACCGGCCCCCGCTGGAGTCCTTCCTTGGCCGCACGCCAGGCGGCACCGGGAAGACGGGCAATCCTGGCGAGAGGATCGCGCTCTTGCTCGTAGCTGTCCGCCGTGTTCAGGACGCGCGGCACGGTGCGGCGAACCTCCGTACGCCCAGCTTCCACTGCCCTTGCCCAGCCCGACTCCACCAGTCGCTGGAGTTCCGTACTGCGTGTATGGGCAGCAAAAAGGCAAGCCGCATTCTCCTGGCCTGAGCGCAGGAGCAGAATTTCCCGCGTGTGGGCATACGGTGAGCGTTGCTCGATGTGGAGGTCATCGCCGTCGTCCCAGCACACCACCAGCCCCAGGTTCTGCACGGGGGCATAGGCTGCGGAGCGGGTGCCGACCGCCACGTGTGCGGATCCTGTCAGGAGGCGCAGGTAATTGCGGTAGCGCGGCGTCGGCCCGTCTTCGGCGCTCAGGCGCGCGACGTCTCCGGGTGGCAGCACCTCCAGGAGCGCTGCCTCCACCCGGTCCAGGTCGCGGTAATCCGGAACAACAACCACAGCGTCCCGGCCGGAGGATCTCACAGCCGCAACAGCTTCCGCCAGCAGTCGCGGCCAGCCTGCAGCTCCAAACCCCTGCAGGGCGCTGAGAACCGCCTTGGGTGTTTCGCCCGCGGAAAGATGCTGAAGGAACGCCGGCCCGTTGCCATATCTGGCCCAGTTCCCCGAAAGCCGATATCCGGCAACTCCGGATTCCGGGCCCTCAGGACGCTCAAGGAGCCCAGCGAGCTCCTTTTCGAGCCTGGCCACGCGCGGCGGGATTGCAAGCCTCAGGACATCGCTGACCGTACCGGCATACCTTGCAGCCACACTGCCGGCAAGTGCGGCCAGCGCAGGGGTCAGGACGGCGACGTCGGAGACAACCTTGTGCAGGGGTACCAGTGAGTGCCCGGCATCCGACCCGGCGACCCGTTCCAGGAGATACCCGGAGAGGTCCTGCCCGTTGAATTTCACCTTGACGCGAACCCCTGGCTGCGCTGCTTGATGCAGGGTCGCCGGGACGCTGTAGTCGAATGGCCTGTCCAGATGTGGCAGCGGAGACTCGATAAGGATCCGGGCCACTGGCAACTCCGGGGCAAGATCCGGACCAGCCGGTGATTGACGTTGTGCCAGCGGGGGAAATCCTTGGAGCAGTGAAGGCTGGACAGGCTCGGGCGGACCCGGTTGTCCACGCATAGCCATGCTTCCGCCTGCGGCGACGTTTCTCCCGACAGTCGTCATTTCCCTTGCCTCCCCTCGGCATCGCCAGTGTTTCGCCGGTTTGCAGCCCTGCAGTTCTGCACTCCTGAGAGCATTGAGCCTGCGCCGTCTGGATGGCGGGCCAACTATAGCCAACCACCAGGCACTGACATTTGCAGGGACATTTCCGGGAGGTGAGGCCCGGGAGGAGGTCAGGCGTTGAAGAAGGCCTTCAGTTCCTCGACTCGGTCAAGCCGCTCCCAGGTGAAGTCAGGGTCATCCCGCCCGAAGTGGCCGTGAGCAGCCGTCTTGGCGTAAATGGGGCGCTTCAGGTCAAGGGCATCGATGATGGCCCGCGGGCGGAGGTCGAAGATCTCGGCGATAGCTTCGCTGATCCGCGCCGGGTCCACCGTTTCGGTCCCGAAAGTTTCTACATAAGTACCCACGGGCCGTGCCTGGCCGATTGCGTAAGCGATCTGGATTTCCGCACGCTTAGCAAGGCCTGCCGCAACAACATTCTTCGCGACCCAGCGCATGGCATAGGCAGCGGACCGGTCAACCTTTGAGGGGTCTTTGCCGCTGAAGGCGCCGCCGCCGTGGCGGGCCATTCCCCCGTACGTGTCCACGATGATCTTGCGGCCAGTCAGGCCGGCGTCGCCTACCGGGCCGCCGATGACGAAGGCACCTGCGGGGTTCAGGATGTTGACCGTACGCGAAATATCAAGGTTTGCCGTCGCCAGGACGGGATTTATGACGTACTCAACCAGATCGGCCCGAAGCTGCTCAAGGCTTGCGCCCTCAGCGTGCTGGCTGGAAATCACGATGGTTTCCACTGAGACCGGGCGGTCGCCGTCGTAGCCGATGGTGGCCTGCGTTTTTCCGTCCGGACGAAGATAGGCGAGCTGGCCATTCTTGCGTACTTCCGTCAGCCGTTCCGAGAGACGGTGGGCAATCCAGATGGGAACCGGCATGTACGAAGGCGTTTCATCGCTGGCATAGCCGAACATCAGGCCCTGGTCGCCTGCGCCTTGGAGATCGTAGTCGTCCGCCTGGCGGCCTTCGCGGGCTTCCAATGAATTGAAAACCCCACCCGCGATGTCGTTGGACTGTTGGCCGATCGATACTGACACACCGCAACGGGCGCCGTCGAAACCATTGGCGGATGAGTCGTAGCCGATGCCAAGGATGGTCTCGCGGACAAGCTGCGGGATTTCAACGTACGCGTCAGTCGTGACTTCACCGGCCACGTGGACCAGGCCGGTAGTAGCCATCGTCTCTACCGCTACCCGAGACTCCGGGTCCGCAGCCAGCAGCGCATCGAGGATCGCATCACTGATCTGGTCGCAGATCTTGTCGGGATGTCCTTCAGTCACCGATTCAGAGGTGAAGAGGCGCAAGGGCGAAGGCGCAGGGTGGGATCCGGGAAGGTGCAGCGGTAAAGTCACTCAACTACCTTACTTGTTGGGATGCGGATGGCTGGTGACATGTTTCCCCAGACTAAGGAGAACATGGGACTAAGGCGACCAAGGCACTTGGAGAACATCGACTGGCCGCACACGGACAAGCCTAGGCTCGCGGATAAACCCTGCTCAGTTCAGTACTGATCCGGTCAATCACGGCGGAAGCGACGTCTGCCTTCGAACCGGATGCAGATTGGGGCTCCGAGCCGGCACGGGAGAGGATAACCACTGAATTGTGCTCCCGGCCGAAGACCTTGCCTTCTCCGACGTGGTTGACGATCAGCAGGTCACACCCCTTGCGTTGAAGCTTGGCGTTGGCATACTCAAGGACGTCGCCGTCGGCGTCACCCGTTTCCGCGGCAAACCCCACGATCAGCTGGCTGCGGGAAGAACTGTTCCTGACCTCAACGACCTCTTTGAGGATGTCCGGATTTCGCACCAGGGTAATCACTGGGTCCTCGGTGTCGTCCCGCTTCTTGATTTTGGTCTCAGAGACTGCGGAAGGGCGGAAGTCCGCCACTGCCGCAGACATGATCACGACGTCGGAACCCGCCGCCTCCCGGAGGACTGCTTCGCGCAACTGCAGCGCCGTCTCCACCTCCACCAACTCAACACCGGGAGGCGGTGGAACATCCATGTGCGCGGCGATCAGCCGGACAGTCGCTCCTGCGTTGAGCGCTGCGACGGCCAGAGCCACTCCCTGCTTTCCCGAGGAGCGGTTGCCGAGGAACCGGACGGGGTCCAGCGGTTCCCGGGTTCCCCCGGCGCTGATGGTTACGGTTCGCCCGGCTAACGGCAATACGTCGGATTCTGAAAGCCCCGCCGGGGAGACCGGCTGCCCCTCAGCCCCCTCGGCCAGGGACTGCGTAAGCGCCATGGCTGCTTCGAAGATGGCCTGCGGCTCCGGCAGGCGGCCGGGCCCGGAGTCAGTCCCCGTCAGCCTTCCGCTTGCCGGTTCCAGCACAGTAACTCCACGGGAACGAAGTGTTTCAACATTCGCCTGCGTAGCCGCATGCTGCCACATCTCGGTGTGCATGGCAGGAGCCATCAGGACGGGTCCGCTTGCCATGAGCAGGGTGTTGGTGAGGAGATCGTTGGCAATGCCATGGGCTGCCCGCGCCAGAAGGTCCGCGGTGGCCGGAGCGACCACTATCAGGTCAGCCTCGTGTCCGAGACGAACGTGGTTGACGCTGGGGACGTCGTCGAACACGCTGTTGCTGACCGGGTTTCCCGAGAGCGCTTCCCACGTTGCCACGCCGACGAAACGGCTGGCGGCTTCGGTGGGGACAACAGTGACATTGTGGCCGGCTTCAGTAAAAAGCCGGAGGAGCGATGCCACCTTATAGGCGGCAATCCCTCCCCCGACTCCGAGGACTATGCGCACGTGACCTCCGTCAACAGGCAGTCTTTAGGTTCTACTCTGCAGGTTCGATCGGCGAGGAAACCAGTTTGCCTTCGTTGATTTCACGCAGGGCGATTGAGAGTGACTTCTCGTTCAGCTTGGTGTCGACCAGGGGGCCGACGTACTCGAACAGGCCCTCGTGAAGCTGGGCGTAGTAAGCGTTGATCTGACGTGCACGCTTGGCACCGAAGATCACCAGGCCGTACTTGGAATCAGCAGCCTCCAGCAGCGAATCGATCGGCGGGTTGATGATGCCTTCAAGGTTCGTGGACACGAATTCTCCAAATTCTAACGGGCTGACTTTTCCCGGCGCCTAACGCGGGTTCGGGACCAGCCCCATGAGTGAAACAAGCTCGTCCGCTGCCCGTCGAACGTCATCATTGATGACGGTGTGATCGAACTCCGGTTCAGCGGCAAGTTCTAGTTTAGCGGTTTCCAGCCTTTGCTGCTGTTCGTCCGCTGTTTCGGTGCCGCGTCCCACGAGCCTGCGCACCATTTCCTCCCAGCTGGGAGGAGCAAGGAAGACGAATTTGGCGTCGGGAACGGCCTGCTTTACCTGCCGGGCTCCCTGCAGATCGATCTCCAGGAGAACCGAGCGCCCGTCGGCGATAGCTGCTTCAACAGTGCTGCGCAGAGTCCCATAGCGGTTCTGTCCGTGCACTACTGCCCACTCCAGGAGTTCCCCGGCCTCGATCAGGGCGTCAAACTCTTCCGGGGACTTGAAGAAGTAGTGAACGCCGTCCTGCTCGCCTGGCCGGGGCGGGCGGGTGGTTGCCGAGACTGAGAGCCACACGTTGGGGTAGTTGTCCCGGATGTAGGTGGATACGGTGCCTTTGCCAACAGCAGTGGGGCCTGCGAGGACTGTCAGTCCGGGATTCTTGCTCACGTATTCCTTTGAGGCGGTATGCGGATGGATCTGTTTCTCGTTCGTAAAATCTACCAGCGCCTCGCGCTGGCGGGTTCCCAGGCCCTTCACCCTTCTCGAGGCAGCAATCCCCAATTGCTCCAGTAGGTTGCGCGCCGTTGCTGCACCAACGCCAGGCAGGGATCCCAGGAGTTCGGTGACCCTCATCCTTGCGATCGCGTCGTCCTGGGTTGCTGCATTCAGGAGCTCATTGAGGGAAAGAGTTCCGGCCTTCAGTTGCTCCTTAGCGGCGGCGCGTGCGGCCCGGGCGGCGGCTGCCTTGTTCAGGGCCGCCACCCGTTCCTGGTGCGTCAGTGCCGGCAAACCCATCAGGCGGCCCGCAGGCCTTCAAGGGTGGCAAGCGCTGCGTCGCGAAGGGACGTGAGCCCCGGGCCAGCTTTCAAAATGTCCCTGCTGGATGTCCCGAGGACCTGCCCGTACGCCGGTCCGAACGTTCGGCGAAGGTCAGCTGGAGTGGCACCCTGGGCACCGAGACCGGGAGCCAGAATGGGGCCCCGGACCGAGGCGAGGTCCAGGTTGAGACTGGACAGGGCGTTGCCCACTGTTGCGCCCACAACAAGGCCCACTGAGCCCAAGGTCCCCCCATAGCGGATGTTCTCCCCCGACGCGGCCTCTACAATGCGTCGGGCGACGGAATCGTCACCCCCCACGTGCTGGACGGATGCGCCTTCAGGATTGGAGGTCAGCGCCAGGACAAAGACGCCGCGCCCATGCTCGGCCGCGAGGTCCAGGGCCGGCCGCAAAGACTCAAAGCCGAGGTAAGGGCTGAGGGTCACCGAGTCCGCCGCAAGCGACGAACCGTCCCGCAGCCAGGCATCGGCGTATGCAGCCATGGTGGATCCGATGTCACCGCGCTTGGCGTCGGCGATGGTGAGCACGCCCTCGTCCCGTGCCACGGCAAGAATTTCCTCCAGCACGGCCATACCGGCCGAACCATGGCGCTCGTAGAGCGCCACCTGCGGCTTGACCGCGGCGGCGAGCGAACCGACCGCCTCCAAAGCCGTCAGCGAAAACCGCCGCAGGCCGGCGGCGTCGTCGTCCAATCCCCAGTCCTTGAGGAGCGCAGGGTGTGGATCAATGCCAACGCAGAGTGGACCGCGCTCGGCCATGGCCTTGCCCAGCCGGGAGCCAAAGGACTCCCGGCGGGCCGTGGCTGGTGCCTCAGGCTCAGGCATTCTTGGCTGCTGCTTCCGCGGAATCCCGGTTTTGAGAGGCGAACAGGGCAGCAGCATGCTCCTGCAGGCTGGTCACCGACCATTCATACGTGCGCAACGCCTCGATGGCCTGGACGGCGGCATTGAACTCGGCGACCGTTGTGATGCAGGGGATGCCGATGGACGTTGCCGCGGCACGCAGTTCGTAGCCGTCACTGCGCGCTTCACCGCCGGAAGGAGTGTTGAAGACCATGTCGATCTCGCCGGCGATGATGAGATCGGCAATGGTGCCTTCGCCCTCGGCACTGCTGCCTTCAGCGACCTTGCGCACCGGGGTGGCCTGGATTCCGTTGCGGCGCAGGACGTCAGCAGTGCCGCCCGTGGAAACAATCTCAAAGCCGAGGTCGGACAGGCGCTTGACACCCATGATCACCGAGCGCTTGTCCCGGTTGGCCACGGAGACAAAGATCTTGCCTTCGGTGGGCAGGGCGTTGTTGGCCGCTGCCTGGCTCTTGGCGAAGGCAGTGTCAAAGTGCTTGTCAATGCCCATGACTTCGCCCGTGGAACGCATTTCCGGGCCAAGCAGGGAATCCACAACCTTGCCCTCAGGCGTCCGGAACCGGCTGAACGGCAGGACTGCTTCCTTGACCGAGACGGGAGCGTCCAGGGGAAGCGTGGAGCCGTCACCGCTTTCCGGCAGCATCTTGTAGGCGCTGCGCAACTGGTTGATGGTGACGCCGGTACCAATCAGTGCCGCGGCCTTGGCCATCTGCACTCCGGTTGCCTTGGACACGAACGGCACTGTACGCGAAGCGCGCGGGTTGGCTTCGAGCACGTACAGGACGTCAGAGGCCAGGGCGAACTGGATGTTGATGAGGCCGCGGACACCCACGCCTTCGGCAATCGCCCGGGTGGCAACCCGGACCCGCTCGATCACGTTGTTGCCCAGGGTGATGGGAGGCAGCACGCAGGCGGAGTCGCCGGAGTGGATCCCGGCTTCCTCGATGTGCTCCATGATGCCGCCGAGGTACATGTCCTTGCCGTCATAGAGGGCGTCGACGTCGATTTCGACGGCGTCCTCGAGGAAGCGGTCAATCAGTACCGGATGATCAGGGGTGATTTCCGTGGCGTTGGCGATGTAGCGGGAGAGGTTCGGCTCGTCATAGACGATTTCCATGCCTCGGCCGCCCAGCACGTAGGAGGGGCGGACCAGCACCGGGTAACCGATCTCATCGGCGATCTTCTTGGCGTCGTCGAAGGAGACGGCCGTCCCGTTCTTCGGCGAGATCAGGCCCGCTTCGTCCAGCACACGACTGAAGGCGCCGCGGTGCTCAGCGAGGTCGATCGCTTCCGGGGACGTGCCAAGAATGGGGACACCGGCGTCGGCAAGCTGTTGCGCCAGTTTCAGCGGCGTCTGGCCACCGAGCTGGACGAAGACGCCCATGACTCCGCCGGTGCGCTCCTCTGCGGCGATGACTTCGAGGACGTCCTCGAGAGTCAACGGCTCGAAGTACAGCCGTGTGGAGACGTCGTAGTCGGTGGAAACCGTCTCAGGGTTGCAGTTGACCATGACAGTCTCGTAGCCGGCCTTGCGCAATGCCATGGAGGCGTGAACGCAGGAGTAATCGAATTCGATGCCCTGGCCGATGCGGTTGGGGCCGGATCCGAGGATGAGGATGGACGGCTTGGAGTGCAGCGCCACCTCGTCCTCTTCATCGTAGGAGGAGTAGTGGTACGGAGTGTAGGCAGCGAATTCGGCGGCGCACGTGTCCACGGTCTTGTAGACGGGCCGGATGCCGAGAGCCTGCCGGACGCCCCTGACTACGGCCTCTGAATTGTGGGTCAGGCTGCCGATCTGCTCGTCGGAGAAACCGTGGCGCTTGGCCCGCTGCAGCATCTCCTGCGTCAGCGCGGTGGACGTGCGGATCTCACGGGAGATTTCGTTGAGCAGCTGCAGCTGGTCCAGGAACCAGGGGTCAATCTTGGTGGCTTCGAAGAGATCCTCGACACTGGCGCCGCCCAGCATGGCGCGCTGGACCTGGTGGAGGCGCTCCGTGGTGGGCCGCTTGGCCTTTTCGATGAGTTCCGGGACTTCCCATTCAGGGACCGAGCTGAAGTCCAGCTGCGAACCCTTCTGCTCCAGGGACCGCAGTGCCTTCTGCAAGGCCTCAGTGAAGTTACGGCCCATGGCCATGGCCTCGCCCACCGACTTCATGGTGGTGGTCAGGGTGGGGTCAGCGGCAGGGAACTTCTCGAAGGCGAACCGCGGCACCTTCACCACAACGTAGTCCAGCGTCGGCTCAAAGGAAGCCGGAGTTTTCTGCGTGATGTCGTTGGGAATCTCGTCCAGGGTGTAGCCGAGCGAGAGCTTGGTGGCGATCTTGGCGATGGCGAAGCCGGTTGCCTTGGACGCCAGAGCAGAGGAACGCGAGACGCGGGGGTTCATTTCGATGACCACAACGCGGCCGGTGTCCGGCTCGATGGCGAACTGGATGTTACACCCACCGGTGTCCACGCCTACTTCACGGATGACGGCGATGGAGATGTCCCGCAGGCGCTGGTATTCGCGGTCGGTCAGCGTCAGGGCCGGTGCGACAGTGATCGAGTCACCGGTGTGGACGCCCACGGGGTCGAAGTTTTCGATGGAACAGACAACAACGACGTTGTCGTTCTTGTCCCGCATCATTTCCAGTTCGTATTCTTTCCAGCCGAGGATGCTCTCTTCGAGCAGCACCTCGCTGGTGGGGCTGTATTGCAGGCCCTGGCCAACAATCCGCAGCAGGTCACCCTCGTTGTACGCGAGCCCGGAACCGAGTCCGCCCATCGTGAAGGAGGGACGGACCACCATCGGGTAGCCAAGGTCTTCCGCGGCCCTGAGTGCTTCGTCGATGGTGTGGATGATGTGGCTGCGTGCTGATTCGGCACCGCAGCGTTCTACAACGCCCTTGAATTTCTCGCGGTCTTCGCCGAGTTCAATGGCAGCGATGTTCGCACCAATGAGTTCCACGTTGTACTTCTCCAGCACCCCGTTTTTGTCCAGCGCGATGGCGGTGTTCAGTGCCGTCTGACCGCCAAGGGTTGGCAGAACCGCGTCAGGGCGTTCCTTCGCGATGATCTTCTCCACAACCTCAGGGGTGATGGGCTCGATGTAGGTGGCGTCTGCGAACTCGGGATCCGTCATGATGGTGGCGGGGTTGGAGTTGACCAGGATAACGCGCAAGCCCTCCTCCTTGAGGACACGCAGTGCCTGGGTACCGGAGTAGTCAAATTCAGCGGCCTGGCCGATGACGATCGGGCCGGAACCGATGACCAGGACGCTCTTTAGGTCAGTTCTCTTGGGCATTACTTGTTGTCCTCAGTCTTGTTTTCGTTAACGTTCTGGGCGTCGCCTGCGGCGGGGTCTTCGGATTCCGTTGCCTCTGGTCCCTCAGAAAGGTTGGCCGTTTGGCCGTCCCGCTGGCCGGCCATCAGTTCGATGAAACGGTCAAACAGGTATGCGGCGTCGTGCGGACCGGCGGCCGCTTCGGGGTGGTACTGGACCGAAAACGCCGGAATGTCCAGGCATGCAAGGCCCTCGACGACGTCGTCGTTGAGGCTTACGTGGCTGACCTCAACACGCCCGTAACGCTCCTCCGGAGCCAGGGTGGCTCCGTCCAGGGGTGCATCAACGGCGAAGCCGTGGTTCTGGGACGTGATCTCGACCTTGCCGGTGCGGCGGTCCATCACAGGCTGGTTGATGCCGCGGTGGCCGTAACGGAGTTTGTAAGTGCCAAAGCCGAGGGCCCGGCCCAGGATCTGGTTGCCGAAGCAGATGCCGAAGTAGGGAAGCTTTTCATCCAGGACAGAACGCAGCAGTTTGACCTGGTTGTCGGCTGTCGCGGGGTCGCCGGGACCGTTGGACATAAAGAATCCGTCCGGGCTGACTGCATTGACTTCCTCGATGGTTGCCGTGGCAGGCAAAACATGGACGCGTACTCCGCGTTCCGCGAACCGCTTGGGAGTCATGGCCTTGATGCCAAGATCGATGGCGGCAATGCTGAATCGCACATCGCCTTCCCACCCGTGATCCTTGGGCTCCACGACGTAGGCTTCCTCAACGCTGACCTCTTCGGCCAGGCGTGCTCCCTCCATGGGAGCACTCGCCAGCACCTGGTCCAGGAGCTCCTTGTCCGTGGCCGCGGCGGCGTCGCCGGAGAAGATGCCGGCGCGCATGGTCTTGTGTTCGCGCAGGTGGCGGGTGATGGCACGCGTGTCCACACCCTGGATTCCGACGATGCCCTGCTCGATGAGTTCCTCGTCAAGGGAGCGCTCAGAGCGCCAGTTGGAGGGACGTCGGGCCGCGTCGCGCACAATGTAACCGGCCACCCAAATCCGGCGGGACTCGGCGTCGTCGCTGTTCACGCCGGTATTGCCGATGTGCGGCGCTGTCTGCACCACAAGCTGGCGTGCGTAAGACGGATCAGTGATGGTCTCCTGGTAGCCCGTCATGCCCGTGGCGAAGACGGCCTCGCCGAGCGCGGTGCCCTGGGCGCCATAGCTGCTGCCGCGGAAGATCCGTCCATCCTCCAGTACCAGGGCGGCACCGGTGGCCTTCGAAATCGCTTCTGTGTTTGTCACTTCTGTAGCCGTCACGTCTTTACTTTCCACTATCGGCATCTGCCTGGGGGCCTGCCGGGATTAATTCTTGAAATACCTTGAGGAGCGCTGTCTTATCTTCAGCGCGCCGGGTTCGGAACCCGGTGTCCAGTTCGTGGTCACCCAGCGTCCAGCTGATGACGAGCAGTCCGTCCTTTTCAACGAATTTGCCTGCCATCCCGTTGTCGAGCCGGATACCGGTGAGATTGCCGGCGGGGATAAAAAGGGGGTCGGCCCCGCTCCGCTCGAAAAGCGCGCCCTCAGGGTGCGCCTGCAGGACGGCGTTGGTTCGGATTCCCAACCCATGGACCGCGATGCGGTCCAGCCAGTCGCCGGCCGTTGTGGTGGTTACGTATTGGCCGTCGGCTTTGGTGATTGCGGGGTCCAGCCGGGCAGGGACGGCGGGCAAAGGTTCGACGTCGGCCTGCCGGCGACGGCGGTTCCGCCAGCCGATTCCGATCATCACGAAGATGACGGCCGCGACCGCGAGCATCCCGATTCCGGGCAGTATTTTGTCCATCAGAGGCCGCTCACCGGACCAGCGGCCGGTACCGCCTGCTGCACAGCGGCAGTGTTGCGGTAGGGCGTGTTCAGCTTGCCCTCGAGAACCGTGGGATGGCCCTTGAAGAACGTTGCCACCACTTTGCCCGGCAGTTCCCTGCCGGCAAAAGGAGAATTGCGTCCCATGGTGGCCATGGTGGAGGGGTCAACTGTCCACCGCGCGGCGGGGTCCACCAGAATGATGTTTGCTGGTTCGCCTGTTTCGAGCGGCCGGCCCTGATCTGCCAGCCGGCCGATGACCGCAGGAGCCGCGGAGGTGACCCTGGCGAAATCGGACCACGACATCAGCCCGGTTTCAATCATGGTCTGCTGCACCACGGAGAGGGCAGTTTCCAGGCCCGTCATGCCCATCGCAGCCTGCGCCCATTCGCATTCCTTGTGTTCGCTGGGGTGCGGGGCGTGGTCTGTGCCCACGACGTCGATGGTTCCGTCAGCAAGGGCGGCACGCAGGGCCTGGACGTCGGCGTCAGTGCGCAACGGCGGGTTCACCTTGTACACAGGATCGTAGCTGCGGACCAGCTCGTCCGTCAGCAGAAGGTGGTGCGGGGTGACTTCGGCCGTGACGTTGATGCCGCGAGCCTTCGCCCAGCGGATGATCTCAACGGACCCTGCCGTGGAGACGTGGCAGACGTGGAGCCGGGATCCGACGTGCTGGGTCAGCAGCACATCGCGGGCAATGATGCTTTCCTCGGCAACGGCCGGCCATCCTGCCAATCCCAGGACCGCGGAGACGTCGCCTTCATTCATCTGCGCGCCCTCGGTGAGCCGGGGTTCCTGCGCGTGCTGGGCCACGACGCCGTCGAACGCTTTGACGTATTCCAGAGCGCGGCGCATCAGCACGGGATCGTGGACGCAGAGGCCGTCGTCGGAGAACATACGCACCTGCGCACGGGAGTCAGCCATGGCGCCCAGCTCAGCGAGCTGCTGGCCGGCGAGTCCGACGGTGACGGCTCCTACGGGACGGACGTCCACCCAACCCGCGGTCTGGCCAAGGCTGTGAACCTGCTCCACCACTCCTGCGGTGTCTGCCACGGGGGTGCTGTTGGCCATGGCGTGCACGGCGGTGAAGCCGCCCAACGCCGCAGCCCGGGTTCCTGTTTCCACTGTTTCCGCATCCTCGCGGCCCGGTTCCCGCAGGTGGGTGTGGACATCCACCATGCCGGGCAATGCCACCAGGCCCTCGCCCTCAATGACGGTGGCACCATCTGCGTTGATGTTGACACCCCGGTCCACGATGAAGCCGTCCTGGATAAGGAGGTCTTCCTTGGCACCATCGAGAATTGCGGCACCCCGGATGAGGTATGCGCCGTTGTTGTTGGCCATCAGTTGCTCTCCTTGCTTAAGTTGTGGGCTGGTTCGCGGGTTTCCCCGGAGAGCAGCAAGTACAGGGCGGCCATCCGGACGGACACACCGTTCCGCACCTGTGAAAGTACGGTGGAACGGTGCGAGTCGGCAGCGGCTGCGGAAATTTCGAGTCCCCGGTTCATGGGGCCCGGGTGCATGATGATGGTGTCCTTGAGTCCTATACGGTCAAGCGTACGGAGCCTGTTGTCGTCGAAGCCCCACCGGCGGGAGTATTCCCGGGTTGAAGGGAAGAATGAGGCATTCATCCTCTCGCCCTGGACACGCAGCATCATGACGGCGTCGACGCCTTTTTCAAGGGTCTCATCGAGGTCGTAACTCACGCTGCAGGGCCATTGCTCGACGCCGATGGGCAGCAGAGTGGGAGGCGCCACCAGGGTGACCTGCGCTCCCAGCGTCCGCAGAAGCCACACATTGGACCGCGCGACCCTGGAGTGCAGGACATCGCCGGCGATGGCCACGCGCATGCCCTTCAGGTCACCACCCGTTGACGCGAGACCGCCGAGTTTCGCCCAGTGCCGGCGCATGGTGAACGCGTCCAGAAGTGCCTGGGTTGGGTGCTCATGCGTGCCGTCACCGGCGTTGATCACCGCCGCGTCAATCCAGTCCGTTGCTGCCAGGCGATGCGGTGCACCGGAGGCCCAGTGACGGATAACGACGGCGTCGGCCCCCATTGCTGCCAGGGTCTGCGCCGTGTCCTTCAGCGACTCGCCCTTGGACACGGAGGATCCCTTGGCTGCGAAGTTGATGACGTCGGCGGAGAGCCTCTTGGCGGCGGCCTCAAAGGAAATCCGCGTCCGTGTTGAGTCTTCGAAGAACAGATTCACCACAGTGCGGCCACGGAGCGCCGGGAGCTTTTTGACTTCCCGCTCCCCTACCGCGGCCATCTCTTCGGCAGTGTCCAGGATACGTTTCGCGTTGTGCAGGCTGAGATCCTCGGTGGACAGGAGGTGCCTCATGCGCCTGCCTCAATAACGACCTCGTTGACGGGCTCGCCATCCCGGGAGTCAGTTTCTTCGAGCCGGACGCGGACTTTCTCCGCAGACGAGGTGGGAAGATTCTTGCCCACGTGATCAGCCCGGATGGGGAGTTCCCGGTGTCCGCGGTCGATGAGAACTGCCAATCGGACAATCCGGGGACGGCCAAGGTCGATGATGGCGTCCAGGGCGGCACGGATAGTGCGTCCGGAGTAGAGGACGTCGTCTATGAGCACAACAACCTTGTTATCGATCCCGGTAAGCGGGAGCTGGGTGGGATATGGCGGCCGGGTGGGCTGATGCGAGAGATCGTCCCGGAACATTGTGACGTCCAACTGGCCAACGATGGCGGCGGGGTCGACGTCGGGATCGGCGGCGGCGATTTTTTGCGCCAGCCGGACTGCGAGTGGATAACCACGCCGCGGGATGCCGAGAAGCACCAGATCCCGGGAGCCTTTGTTGGACTCGAGGATCTCATGGGCGATACGAGTGAGTGCACGGTCAATGTCCGCCTGATTGAGAACAACCCTGGCGGGCACGGGTGCCTGTGTGACAGAAGCCAACGCTCGTCTCCCCTTTCCCCGCCTCACGGGACGGAATTAAAAAAGGAACATTTGCCCTCCAAAATTACCATACCGGCAGCCGGCGCCTGGCCCGCCAGCGAGTGTCCCTACCCACACTTCCGGCCCCTTCCCACTCATCCAACAGCTGCAGTCGCCGTCTTTGCGCCGGGCTGCCTGCGCATTGCCGCTGGAGCCCCTAGGCTTTTGTCCATGACCACCAATCAGCCGTGGCAGGATCCCTCCGGCCGGAATCCATATGCACACCAGGTTCCCTTCAGGGCGGAAACGAACCCGACGTGGATGGGAAGGGTCCAGCCGCAGAACTACCGGCAGGCGCCGGCCAACCCTGCCGGAGCTGTCACGCCGGTGGTTCCGCCGGCGTTGCCGGTGGAATCCCGGCGCCGTGCCTCTGCCGGGGTCCTCGGCCTTGTGCTTGGTGCCGTGGCCGTGGCCTTCATGGGCCTGTTCCTGGTCCTCCCGTTCTTGGTGGGAAACACTGGCATCGCAGGATTCGTCATCGGTTTTGTGGCTTCGCTGATTCCCCTGGGCGCCGTCCTGCTGGCCGTTGCTGTCATAGACCGCTGGGAACCTGAACCAAAGCGGCTGCTGATTTTCGCGTTTGTGTGGGGCGCGATTGGCTCAATTTCCGTCACCCTACTCATCCAGCCGTATTTCCCGCTGATTGCACCTCCACCCGCAGGTATGGACTTCCTGACATTCGCTGTGACGGTCAGGGCCCCTGTGGTGGAAGAGTTTGCCAAGTCCCTCGGGCTGCTCCTGCTCCTCTTGCTGGCGCGGAAGCATTTTGATGGTCCAGTGGACGGCATTGTCTTCGCCTTCACCATTGCAGGCGGCTTCGCTTTCACCGAAAACATCCTCTACTTCGGCCGGGCTATTGCTGAATCCAGCGATCCCGGGACTGACCTCGCCCGCGTGTTCTTCCTCCGCGGCGTCATGTCTCCCTTCGCCCACGCCATTTTCACCGGGGCTACGGGCCTCATCATGGGAATCGCTGCCCGCCGCTGGCACCATGGGCTGTCAGTTCTGGGGTTCGTCTTTGGGCTCATCCCCGCGATGATCCTGCACAGTCAGTGGAACAGCATGGGGCAGAATTTCCTCACGCAGTACATCTTCATCCAGGTACCCATTTTCGTGCTGGCCATCGTCGTCGTGATCCTGCTCAGGGTTGCCGAGAACCGGCTCACGCGGCAGCGCCTGCTGGAGTATTCGGCCGCAGGATGGTTCACGCCTCCGGAGGTGGCCATGCTGGCCACAGCGAGCGGACGCCGCTCCGCCATCCGCTGGGCGAAGAGTTTTGGCCGGGGGCACCAGATGAAGGCCTTCCTGCGTGCCGCCACGCAATTGGCGTTTACGCGCCAGCGCATCCTCAGCGGACGTGATGTTCAGGGCCACCAGCATGATGAGCAGCGTCAGTTACGCGACATCGTCGCCTTGAGAGCTGCAGTCGCAGGCTGAGTCTGAAACAAAGTGTTTCTGTCCCTTTAGCGAACCTTGAATATTTCCTTGGCGAATGTCGACAGATCCTTGATTTGTGTCAGCAATCGTAAGAACGACGACGGGCTGGCCGTCGCTTTCCATCTCAATATTCCTGGGGGATTTTGTGGATACAACAGTTAAAGAAAACCGCTGGACCCGAGGCAGGGCACTTCTTGCAGGAGGTCTGGTTCTGGGTCTGGGAGCCGCTGCTACCCTGGCGGCTTGGACTGACAATGAATGGGTTTTCGGCGGATCAGGAGAAGGCAACGGCACCGAACCGCGCACTCCTGGAACCGGCGTTTACAGGATGCAACAGAACACGTGGACGGGAATTGCTGCGGCCGCCAACTGGACTGACGAACCGAACGCCAACGGCGGGGCGCTCACTTTCACCCTGGAACCGGAAAAAATGGTTCCCGGAAAAACGGTGTACTCGTCAATGCAACTGCGGACTGTAGCAGGCTCGGAAGCCTTGGATGTTTCCCTCGCGGAAGGCATTCAGTCTGCCCTCAACCAAGGGCCGGACAACAGTACAGCGCTGTACAACGCACTCAGGTACGGCGTTTACAAGGGTGTAGACAAAGCCACGTGTGAAGCGGGAACAGTAGCCGGGGCCAGTGTCGTTGTTCCTGAAAACTCAGTCCTCACTGCGACGTCAGCCACGACTTTCCACTTGGCTGCGGGGGCCGATGCCGACACGCCTGGAGCGCCTGAAAACCTTTGCTTCGCCCTCACCCTTCCGTCTACGGCCAGTGCAGACCTCCAAGGTTTGAACACAGTGCCCGTATGGCGGTTCACCAGCAGTGTCGGGCAGTAGCTGGAAGGGAACCCTCTCACGCCGATTGGCGAGGGCCGGCAAGGAAACAACGCTGACGGCCTTGGCCCTGGCCGGGTGTCTGTGCATTCTCGCAGTCCTGGCCGGAGCCTGGCTGAATATCAGTCTGATAGTGTTCCGCACCGGATCCATGTCACCCGGAATAGAACCAGGTGCCATCGCTATCGTCCAGGAGGTTCCGGCATCGTCCCTTGAACCTGGCGACGTTGCTACCGTCCAGCGCGAGGGGTCAGCGCTTCCGGTCACCCACCGTGTGGTTACTTCGGTGGCTGACCCCGCGGATCATCGCAAAGTGTTCCTCACCATGAAAGGGGATGCGAACGCGTCCCAGGATCCGGTCCTATACAACGTTCAAAGCGCCAAGAAACTTCTGTTCGCTGTACCCGGCATCGGTTACTGGGTGATGCGGCTGCAAAGTCCCTGGTTCATGGCCTTGATCACCGTCACAATGGCCACCCTGGTCACTTGGACGTTCTGGCCCCGAAGAAGGAAATCGGACCCATCCACACGCTCCCACGCTGGGCAGACGCGTCCCGGAAAGGCAGGTACTGCATGAGGCGGGCCAGACGTTCCGGCTACTCAGCAACGATGGGCACGCTGCTGGTTACGTTTGCAGTGGCGCTCTGGATAGGAACGAACTCGGCCGCCCACGCGGCCCCACTGACGGTCCACGAGCCGATGCAGGACGTCCCGGAGACAGGGCAAGCGGGGCTCCTGAGCCTGACTTCTTCGTTCCTGCCACTTGAAATACCCTGGCTGCAGCCCGGGGACACGTTCAGTTGGCAGATCGGCCTCCACCTGAAGGATCAGGCGGTGGCAGACGGAACCTTGGAGTTCATACCCTATGGAGGGCTCATGCAGCCGCGGGCCGGATACCGGCTCACCGCGCAGCGCTGTGAATCTCAATGGTCTGGACAAAGCGGCACCCGCGGCGAACTGAAGTGCGCTTCCGGAGCCACTGTTTTGCTGGCCGATAGCCCCCTTCAATCGGGGCCAACGGCGCAGATTCCTTTCGGTGACGTGGCCGCCTCAACCAGCCCGCACATTCTCTTCACCCTGTCACTGCCGGAAGGGGGAGCCGCCGCTGGCCCCTTTGCCTTTGCACTGGGTTTTACAGTAATGGGAGATGAAGCATCGAGGCGCAGCGAGCTGCCGGAAACCGGGTTCGCCGTGGCAGGGGCGCTTGCAACAGGGGTTGCCCTGCTGGGAGCGGGCCTGTTCGCAAAGGTCACTGGCAGAAGGGCTGCCAAGTCATGAAACTCCTGGTTGGCCGACTCAGAAGCGGCATGACTGTGGCCGGCATTCTATCCGCCGTCGCTGCACTGTCCGGCGCGGCCCTTACCAATGCAGCCTGGCTCGATGACGAGTACGTCCACGCCCGCGGCGTAGGCACCGATGGCAAGTGCGAACTGAACAGCGGAACAATCAGTACGGCATCTGCACGCCAGCTCAGCGGGACCTTGCTGAGCTACAACCTGGACAATCTGGCCTCCGTCCAAGGGGTTCAGGTCTCCAACGACGGCGGCGGAACCAGCACAGCAAACCCCGGGGCAATCCGCATCGACGACAACACCTTTATGGCGCCACTGGACGTGGATTTGCTCAACAATGACCTCCTCCAATTCTCACTTCCGCTTGGCCTTCCGATCGGTGCTGCCGACGTGCATAGCCAATGGAGCCAGACCCTCAATAACGGGAACACGACGGCGGCCAGCGGCCTGGTCACAAACAGCGGCGGGGCCATCAGCCTTGGGCAGCCGCAGGACCCGGTTAATCCCCCTGTCATGGCGGCACTCGATCTGGGCGCGCTTGCGCCAACAGCCTTGTCGAGCATGACCCTTGAGGTCGGGTCCGCCTCGAGCATTGCCCGGGCGACCCAGTGCGGTGATATTGGCAACAGTTGGCTGGGGCCCCTGGAGGAGCCTTTGTTGGACCGTGCTTACAGTATTTCGTCCCTCGATCTGCAGGCAACACTGCTGACTCTGGGTACTGCAGTATCCGGGACCACTGAACTGCTTGACGGCGTTCAGGCAAGCCTGGACGCAGCCAGTGAGGCCATGCAGGTGAGCATATCCGAGGATTTGGCGCTTGCGGCCGTCCCGCTCCTTGGTAACTTGACTCTGGGCAGTGTCAACACGCAAGTGACCATGAGCCGCGTTGACCTTACACCTCTCCGGGCCCTCCTCCACGGCACAATGACCGACGACCGCGGCTTGCTTACAGTTGATTTTGGCGCCGGCACCCTCCGTGTTGATCTTGCGAAGACGGCCGGCGGCGTCAATGGGCTCAATGGCCTGGATCCCAATACTGAAATAGTTCTTAACCAGGCCATGATGGACGAACTTACGGCGGCGTTTACCCAGGTACTGAACGACTGGCAGGAGAACATAGCCTCTGCTCTCATTGACGCCATACGAGCGACCTCGGTATCGGCTGACTCGGCAGTCCACGTACTCTCCGAAGGCGTCTCTCTCGCAGAAATCCGGCTCGGACTTGGACCGACTTCCGTCGGTCAGTTGTTGAACCTGCATAACGACGTGCCGGGTACACCAGCGGTTCCCGTGACGACGTCTGTACGCCTGCTGGGTCTGGACCCCTTAGGACTCCTGAGTCCGACGCTTCAGGATTTGGAGTCCGGGCTTGCCTCGGCGCTACCCGGCATCGTCGGCGAGGCGCTCAATGAAGAACTCGTCCTTGGCATCACAGGGGATGTGAAAACGTCTGTCGCGACGTTGACGGGCCCGGTGGGAGCCAGCGTGTCATCAGCCCTTGACGAGCTGAGCAGCCTGCTCTCAATCATGGTCAACGTCCAGCCCGACAAACCCGGGCACCCGGAGCCATCGAGTGCCGGGCCGTTTCAAATTTCGGCTTTGCATCTGTCGCTCTTTGGGCTGGATGTCCTGGATCTGTCTGTTGCCACTTCAACAGTGGGGTACGGAACCTGACACCTCGGGGCGGCATCGAGGAGCTGTGTGATGGCAAGGTGCTTCACCGAAGGGTACCGGGACCGGGAACCCTTGGCGGTACGGCCAATGGTCCGCCACAAAGAGAACCGCGCCCCAAAAGCAGGAATTTTCATTCCAACTTCCGGAGCGCGGTTCGCTGCCCGGCAGGGCTGTAAAAGGTAGACGCAACGAATGTGCACGCACGCGCACCTGAGGGCAGCGGCCGGCAGAAAGCCTAGGCCAGGAGCGAAGGCTTCAGCTGCTGGAGACGGCCCAGAAGGCCGTTGATGAACGACGGCGATTCATCGGTCGACAGCGTCTTAGCCAACGCCACGGCTTCGCTGACAGCAACGCCGTCAGGGACGTCGTCGTTGTAGAGCAGCTCCCACGTGCCGATCCGCAGGATGATCCTGTCTACCGAGGGCATCCGCTCCAAGGTCCAGCCCTGGGAATACGTTTCCAGGAACTCGTCGATGGCGCTTTGGTGTGAAACCACGCCCTCAACGATTTCGAGAGTATAAGGATTGACGATCTGGTCGGTCTTTTCGCGTCGTGACCTCAGGACGTCGAACGCTGAAACGGAACGCTGCTCCGCCTCGAAAAGTACATCAAGAGCCCGGTTCCGGGCTTTACCGCGTGCACTCACTAGTCGTTGACCCGGCCAAGGTAGCTACCGTCACGGGTGTCGACCTTGACCTTGGTGTTGTTCTCCACGAAGAGTGGAACCTGGATTTCGTAGCCGGTCTCCAGGGTTGCCGGCTTGGTTCCGGCGGAGGAGCGGTCGCCCTGCAGGCCCGGCTCCGTGTAAGTGATCTCAAGAACAACGCTCGGCGGAAGCTCAATGTAAAGCGGGGTGCCTTCGTGGATGGCAATGTTCACCATCTGGTTTTCCAGCATGAAGTTGGTGGCGTCCCCCACCGTTGCACCGGTTACGGTGATCTGGTCGTAGTCCTGGGTGTCCATGAACACAAAGTCCGCGCCGTCCTGGTACAGGTACTGGTAATCCCGACGGTCCACTGTGGCTGTTTCGATCTTGAGCCCGGCGTTGAAGGTCTTGTCCACAACCTTGCCGGACATAACGTTCCGCATCTTGGTGCGGACGAACGCGCCGCCCTTGCCGGGCTTTACGTGCTGGAACTCGATGATGTTCCAGAGCTGGCCCTCCAGCTTCAGGACGGTACCGTTCTTGATGTCGTTAGTGGTTGCCACTGATTTCCTCTGGTTTCTCTGTGACTGGTTCTGGCTGCCAGCCGCTTATGCCAGGCAGGCACGCCAAACGGCCCGCCAGCGCGTATTTATCAAAAATCCAAAGACCATTCTACCGGTACAGCGGACCCATCGGGTTCTGGCTCCTTAACAAGCCATCTCAAGGACGTTCCGCGCGCGCTGCAGCGCCACCGTGGAGCTGTAGATCAGCGCAGCGTCCGCCGCTTCCGCGACGCGAAGGTCCAATGCTTTGGCAAAGGCGTCCACCGCCGACGCGGTGTTGCCTGCTGCGTAGTAGGCACGTCCCAGATGCTGCAGGACGACGGCTTCCCGTGGGGTGCCCTGCACCTCTGCCAGCAATTGCTTATACAGTTCAACGGACCGGTCGAAACGGTTGGAAACCCGCAGCACTTCAGCCTCGAACGTCCGCAGGCGGAAGGATTCAGGATCCTTATAACGTGCTTCGGCCAGCAACTCGGCTGCATCAGCGGGATGGCCTTGGGCGAGAAGGACAAAGATCCTGTCGGAAGGGTCAGTGGAGGCAGCCAACGCTGCCTGGCAAAGTTCCTCGTCCACGATGTGGGGCGTAAGTGTGTCCGGGTTGATTCTGATCCCGGGAAATCCTGCGTCCGGCCATTCGCTGGTTCCTCCAGTTACCGAATACATCAGGAGGCAATCTCCTGGTAGGCGGCAAACAGCAGGGAGGTATCGGGAACCTCGAGGATTCCCGGGCGCCCGACGCCGTCGAGCACCACAAACCGCAAGAGGTCACCACGGGATTTCTTGTCGCGGCGCATTCCGTCCAGAAGCCCTTGCCACCGGTCCCGGCGGTACGTCACGGGCAGGCCAAGGGCTTCAAGGATGCTGCGGTGCCTGTCGGCCTCGGCGTCGCTGAGCCGCCCCACACTCCGGGACAGTTCCGCAGCAAACATCATGCCGACGGAAACGGCTGCCCCGTGCCGCCAGGAGTACCGCTCCACCAGTTCAATGGCGTGGCCCAGCGTGTGCCCGTAGTTGAGGAATTCCCTGGATCCCGATTCCTTGAGGTCCTCTGAGACGACTTTGGCCTTGACTGTGATGGCCCGCTCGATGAGTTCACGGAGCACTGCCGACTCCGGATCCGTAACAGCTTCCGGGTCCTTCTCAACGAGGTCCAAAATGGTGGGATCTGCGATGAACCCGCATTTGATGACCTCGGCCATTCCGGAGATCATCTCGTTCCTGGGCAGCGTGCTCAGGGTGTCAAGGTCCACCAGGACCGCGGCGGGTGGGTGGAAGGCTCCCACCAGGTTCTTGCCTTCGGCGGTGTTGATGCCCGTCTTACCGCCAACGGAGGCATCCACCATGCCGAGGAGGCTGGTGGGCATGTGGACAACCTTCACGCCGCGCAGCCAGGTAGCCGCGACGAATCCGGCAAGATCAGTCACGGCTCCGCCACCAACTGCAACGATGGCATCAGAACGGGTGAAATCGTTCTGTCCCAGGACCTGCCAGCAAAAAGCGGCAACCTGAATGTGCTTGCCTTCTTCGGCGTCCGGAATTTCAGCAGTGAGTGCTGTGAACCCGGCAGCAGCCAGCTCATCACGAACGGTGTCGCCGGTCAGCCTCAGAGCGCGCGGATGAATGACGAGGACCCTCTTTACCCGCTCCCCCAGCACCGCGGGAAGTTGATCCAGCAGGCCATGGCCCACAACGACGTCGTAGTTCTCTCCGGCCGACTGGCCGGTGACTTTGATGACGGTTGATTCGTTACTCACTGCTCAACTTCCTCTTTCACGGCTACGTTTTCCGGTACAGCGGGTGCCGCGGCGGTTTCCTTCGCGATTGATGCTGCCCCTTCAGGGAAGTCACGCAACGCTTCCTCCAGTCGCCGCCCCAGCTCTGAAACAGAACCGTGCCGGACATCGAAGACCAGATCGGCGAGCCGTTCGTACACCGGGCGCCGGGTGGTGAAAAGTTCCATCCAGCGGCTCATTGGATCGCCGGCCAAAAGCGGACGGCCCGAATTCCTGGCGATACGTTCCGCGACCGTTTCCGGATCGCATTCCAGATACACCACCATGCAGCGGGCCAACAACTGCTGGGTGCCGGAATCCAGAACCGCTCCCCCACCCAGTGAGATCACTGTCGGAGTTCCGGTAGCCTCCTCGATGACCCTGGCTACTGTCCGGGCTTCGATCTCCCGAAAAGCATGCTCGCCGCGGCCGGCGAAAATATCGGCGATGGAGCCGTGATTTTCAACAATCAGGGCGTCCGTGTCGACGAAAGGCGCACGCAGTTGCTTGGCGAGCTGCTGGCCAATGGCCGTCTTCCCGACAGCCATTGGTCCGATCAACGCAATGGGCCCGGGAATACTCAACCAGGCTCCCTTACCGACCGGCACTACTGGCCGATCGTATCCAGGGCCGCCGGGATGCTTTCCAGGTAACCCTTGATGTTGCGTGCAGTTTCAGCCACCGAATCTCCGCCGAACTTCTCCGCGACGGCCTCCGCGAGAACCAGGGCCACCATGGCTTCGGCGACCACTCCGGCAGCAGGAACCGCGCAGACGTCCGAACGCTGGTGGTGGGCCTTCGCAGCCTCGCCGGTGCTGACGTCAATTGTCTTGAGTGCTCGAGGGACCGTGGCAATAGGCTTCATCGCGGCACGGACCCGCAGCACGTCGCCAATGCTCATGCCGCCCTCGATCCCGCCTGCACGGTTGCTTGTGCGGATGATTTTCCCGTCGACGTCCCTGACGATCTCGTCGTGGGCAGCTGAGCCCCGGCGGGCAGCGGTCAGGAAACCGTCGCCCACTTCCACACCCTTAATGGCCTGGATGCCCATAAGTGCCGCCGCGAGGCGGGAATCCAAACGACGGTCCCAGTGGACGTAGCTGCCCAGTCCGGGCGGGAGCCCGTAGGCCAATACCTCGACGACGCCACCGAGCGTTTCGCCCTCTTTGTGGGCAGCATCCACTTCGGCGACCATGGCGTCGGACGTCTCGCGGTCAAAGCAGCGAAGAGGATCCGCGTCGAGTGCAACGACATTAGCGGGAACCGGCAGAGGCCTGCCTTCGGGTACTGAGACACTGGCGATGGCAACAGTGTGGCTTACAAGTTCAATCCCGAGTTGCTTGAGGTATTGGGAAGCGACAGTCCCAAGGGCAACACGTGTGGCGGTTTCACGGGCGCTGGCGCGTTCCAGAACCGGACGGGCCTCATCGAAGCCGTACTTCTGCATTCC
This sequence comes from Arthrobacter sp., assembly GCF_031179985.1. Lineage (GTDB taxonomy): Bacteria > Actinomycetota > Actinomycetes > Actinomycetales > Micrococcaceae > Arthrobacter. The sequence goes on from NZ_JAPSHJ010000016.1 coordinate 49,411, forward strand.
GGTGAAGTCGGCGTGGCCGGGACGTGGCCGGGTCAACGGTGCGTTGCGTGCCTGGTCAGCCAGCAGCTCGGCATCGACGGGATCGGCCGACATGATCTGTTCCCACTTGGGCCACTCGGTGTTTCCGACTTGGATGGCGACAGGCCCTCCCTGGGTCAGGCCGTGCCGGACTCCACCGAGGATCGATACGGCATCCTGCTCAAACTTCATCCGGGCGCCGCGCCCATAACCAAGGCGGCGGCGAGCCAACGAGTCGGCTATTTGACCGCTGGTGAGTTCAACACCTGCGGGAACGCCTTCAATAATTCCGACCAAGGCCGGACCATGGGATTCACCGGCAGTCAACCAACGCAACATATCTTCCATCCTGCCATGTATGGCGGTTACAACACCCGCCGGGGAGCCCCGACTGAGTCACACATCACATCTATGACTTTCTCATTGACATCAGCGCCACGGCCGGTGAAGAGCCGCACTTGTTCGGCCGCCTGATAGATCAGCATCTCAAGGCCAGGGACCACCCGGCCCCCCGCGTTCTGCCATGCTGCCGCGATCCGGCTGGGCCAGGGATCGTACGCGGCGTCCAGCAGAACGCCGTCGGCCGACAACCGGAGCCCGCTTAGCTCGTCCGCCAGGGCGTCAGCGCCGCGGGGAGGCAAAGTGGATATTACGACGTCGGCAGCGGCCAGGGCGGATGCCGCCTCTGAAAAGGGAAGCACCCGGATGTCCAGGCCAACGCCGGCGGATGCTGCCTTGACCTCAGCTCCGCGGTTCACGTCACGGACGAAGACATCCGCCGAGGTGGCGCCGAGGTCTTTCAAAGCGGCTACGGCGGCAGCAGCAGTGCCACCCCCGCCCAGGATGCCTGCTGATGGCGCCGGAGGGCTCCCGGCGTGACGGACGGCGTTGACGATGCCGGCGACATCAGTGTTGTAGCCGATTCTGCGGACGACAGATCCGTCAGCTTCGAACACCACTGTGTTTACCACCTTGAGGATCTGAGCGATTCCTCGAACCTCATCCATTTCATGCAGCATCGCTGACTTCAGCGGCATGGTCACTGAAAGACCGCGCCAGTCCGTTTCCGAACGAAGGGCGGCCATAAAGGCGGGAAGTCCATCTTCCGTGACATCAATGGCTGAATACGAGATGTCCTCGCCCAGGAGGGCATACGCCGCCCGGTGAAGTGCCGGCGACTTGGAATGCGAAATGGGGTGTCCCAGTACTGCAGCGCGCTGGCTCATACGCAGCGGCCCGCATTTGCAGCGCACCATTCGTTGTACTGCTCGACGTAGACGCTGTGCTCGGCCAAGGTCTTCGAGAACTTGGTTTCCTTCGTGTCCAGATTGATGGTCACCCAGTACAGGTAGTCATTTGGCTTGGGTTTGGCGGCAGCGTCAATGGCTGTCTTTCCCGGCGAACCGATCGGTCCCGCCGGCAAGCCGATCTTGGCGTAAGTGTTGTACGGGTTGGACTTGTCGGCCTTTTGCTCTTCACTGATGTGGAAGCTCTTGATGCCTAATCCATAGGTCACCGTGGCGTCGGACTGAATCAGCCCGTTGGTCTCTGTATTGTCCGGCTTCAGACGGTTGTAAATGGCACCGGCAACGTCTCCATACTCGGCCTGCCCGCCTTCAGCCTGGACGATGCTCGCAACGGTTACGACGTCGTACTGTTTGTCAGGATCCGTCACGCCCTGCGCCTTGAGCTCGTCCACCGTCGTGGACACAAGCTTCTGCACGATTTCCTTGGCGGTTGTGCCAAGCGGGAAGCGGTATTCGCCGGGAGCAAGGAAACCTTCAAGATTCTTTGCCTTGGCGCTGACACCGAATTGGGCGGGGGAATCGCTGAGCGCCTTCAGGTCAGACTCCGGAATTCCGGAACCCTTGGCAATGGCGGCAAGTGATTCATCGATCCGCAGCCCCGCGCTCAGGGCGAAGTACATAACCTTGCCCTGGTCCTTGCCCACCAGGATGGCCACCGCATCGGTGTTCTTCATCTGTTGGCGGAAGACGAAATCACCAGGGCTGAGCGTCCCGCCGTCGGCCTCAAAGGCTGACGCGAAAGTGTCTGCGTTCGCAACGACTTTCTCGCTCTCGAGCCTGGTGGCGACAGACCGTACACCTTCTCCGGGCTGGACCGTAACACTCACCTGGCCGGTTCCCGGCCCCGGGAAATCCGCCACCTTATCCATTCCCAGCAGCGGCTTCAGGAACTGCGCACCGACCACCAGTGCGGTGACGAAAACGGCCAGCGTGAGCAGCAAGGCGAGAAAGCGGCGGCGGCGGCGGACTTTCTTCGAAGGGCCCTTCTTCACGGCCGGCGCATCAGCGAACAGCGGGTGGCCATGCTCGTCCAGATGATGGTCGTGCCCATGCGCGTGCTCATCCAAGTGGTGCACGTGCTCGTCCAGCGGATGACCGTGCTGGTCCAGATGAAGGGCCTGTTCATCCACGTGATGGTGTCCATCCAGGGCCTCGTCATGGACATGGTGTGCATCGGCCTCATCACGGTCGTCAAACTCGTGGTGCCCTTGACCGCCATGATCGGGCACGGGCTCCGACAGCTGTGTGAAGTGCGAGGCGCTGTGGGCTGCCGGAAACTCACCCACGGTGACAAGGTCATGACGTTCCTCGTGGTGCAGGGGCTCGTCATGTACAGGCTCCGGGTGGACCGGCACCGGCTCCTGATGCACAGGCTCCGGGTGGTAAGTGGGCTCGTCCTGAACGAATGGTGGCTCGGGTGGTGCTGGGGGAACCTGCGGACTCTCAACGGGAGGAGCCGGTACCTCAGGCAGCGGCCTGCTGGGAGGATCTTCAACGTACGCCTGGGGAGGCACGGCATCCTGGCTCTGTGTTGCCAGCAGCTTTTCGCGGGCTCGCAGTTCCTTGCGGGTCAGGGGGCGTCCGAGGTCACCGAAAGCATCACCTGAGGACTCGTCACGATCGACCGGGCTCACTGTAGCCTTCCATGTTCTGAAGATTGCTCGTTTTCTCCAGGAACAGTCCTACCAGCGGCCCCCGCTGTGGTGTCCCCGGATTGCCCCGCACGGGAAACCGCGTAAACGCGGCTTCCAACGTCCGTTCCCCTGGCTTTTTGCATATCAATTGCGTGCTGCAGAATACCTGCTGCCGCAACCTGATCAACCACTTTACGGTGGTTACGGCTGCTCATGCCAGCCGCGTGAAGGTCGCGGTGCGCCGTCACCGTGCTAAGGCGCTCGTCAATAAGGTTCACAGGAACCTCAAAACCGCTACGCTCCAGAGCCTCTACCAGGAGGCGCGCATAGTCCTCAGCCATGCGCGCCGAGGCATGTTCCTCCCCCTTGAGCGTGCGGGGCAGACCCACGAAAATCTGCACCGCCCCCAGTTCCGCAGCGAGACCGGAGAGAATCCTGACGTCGATGTTCTTCTTGGCATTGCGTTCCAGGGTCCTGAGCGGCGTGGCCAGTATCCCGTCACGGTCGCAGACAGCAACGCCGACACGAACCGTGCCGACGTCAACCCCCAGTTTGATGCCGTGGGGGTAATCGCCGCCTGCTGCTTCCTGATTCATTGGCAGCCGCTACCGCCGTGCAATGGCGTCCACGACGGCGGTCAGCGCGGCCTGGACTTTACCCGCATCAGTGCCGCCACCTTGGGCGACATCGTCCTTGCCCCCACCGCCGCCACCGAGGATTCCTGCAGCGAGGCGCACCAGGGCTCCCGCTTTGACGCCAGCCTCGCGGGCTGCCTCATTGGTAGCGATCAGAATAATGGGGCGCTCGTTGCTGACACCGGCAACTGCAACAGCGGAAGCCGCCGAACCGAGGCGCGTACGCAGATCCAGAGCCAGGCCGCGGAGATCGTCAGCACCGCTCACCTGGCCGGCGTCGTGGGCAATCACCTTGATTCCGGCGGCATCCCGGGCCGTTCCGATGAGCTGCGCAGCCGCTGCCGTCAACTGCTCCTTGCGGAGCTTCTCGAGCTCTTTCTCGGCTGCCTTCAGCTTGGCCAGGGTGCTCGCGATACGGTCCGTCAGCAGCCCGGACGGGACCTTGAGCATTTCGGTCAACTCCGTCACGAGGGCGCGCTCGGCGGCCAGGTGACGGAAGGCCTCCATGCCTACGAAGGCTTCAACGCGCCGGTTTCCTGACCCCACCGACTGCTCGCCCAGCAAGGACAGGCTGCCGATCAGGGAGGTGTTGGGAACGTGGGTGCCACCACAAAGCTCACGCGACCAGGCGCCGTCGATCTCTACAACCCGCACTTCGCTGCCGTAGTTCTCGCCGAAGAGCGCCATAGCGCCCAATGCCTTGGCCTCTGCCAGCGGCATGACCTTGGTCTCCACCTGGAAGTTGTTCCGGATGGCGATGTTTGAAACTTCCTCGATCTCGGAGCGCGTGGCAGTGCTGAGGCCTTCGCCCCAGGCAAAGTCGAAGCGGAGGTAGCCGGCTTTGTTGTAGGAACCGCGCTGGACGGCCTGCGGACCAAGGATCTGGTGCAGCGCCGCATGGACGATATGTGTTCCGGTGTGGGCCTGCTCCGCGGCATGTCGCCGCTCCCGGTCCACAGCGGCCTGGACGAGGGCATCAGAGCTGATTTCCCCTTCACGCACGATGGCCTTGTGCACGCTGAGCCCCTTGAGCGGACGCTGGACGTCCAGCACCTCGACGACGAACCCGTCGCCCGTGATAAGTCCGGTATCGGCGGCCTGGCCGCCGGCCTCAGCGTAGAACGGCGTCTCTCCCAGCACGAGCTCGATCTCGTCGCCGGTAGAGGCCTGGGACACCTTGGCACCGTTGGAGAGGATGCCGCGGACCCTGGACTCCCCGTTAAGTTCGGTGTACCCGGTGAAGACGGTTTCGCCTTGCGCCAGCAGCTCCTGGAAGGCGCTGAGATCGGCGTGACCGCCCTTCTTGCCCTTGGCGTCGGCCTGGGCCCGCTGGCGCTGCTCGAGCATGAGCTTGCGGAACTCAGGTTCGTCAACCTTCAAGCCGGCCTCTTCAGCCATTTCAAGGGTGAGGTCTATCGGAAAACCGTAAGTGTCGTGGAGGGCGAAGGCGTCGGCTCCGGACAGCGGCCGTCCCGCTGCCTTGGAATCCTTGACGGCGTCCTCCAGACGTGCCGTACCGGAGGCGATGGTTCGCAGGAACGCCTTCTCTTCGGCGTAGGCAATGCGGCTGATCCGGTCGAAGTCGGTCTCCACAATCGGGTAGACGCCCTTCATGGCGTCACGCGATTCCGGGAGGAGGTCAGGCAGGCAGGCCTTTTCGACACCAAGCAGCCGCATCGAGCGGACGGCACGGCGGATCAGGCGGCGCAGAACGTAGCCACGTCCCTCGTTGGAGGGGGTGACGCCGTCGGCAATCAGCATCAGGGCCGACCTGATGTGGTCCCCTACTACGCGCATCCGGACGTCGTCCGTGTGGTGCGGGTCTTCCGGCGTCTCCGCCGATGTGTACTCCTTGCCGGACAGCTGCGCGGCCTTGTCGATGACCGGGCGGACCTGGTCAGTTTCATACATGTTCTCGACACCCTGCAGGATCATGGCGAGCCGTTCCATGCCGAGGCCGGTGTCGATGTTCTTCTTGGGCAGTTCGCCCACAATGTCGAAGTCGTCCTTGGAGCGGACGTTGTCGATCTGGTATTGCATGAACACAAGGTTCCAGATTTCCACGTAGCGGTTCTCGTCGGCGATGGGTCCGCCTTCGACGCCGTAGTCGGGGCCGCGGTCGTAGTAGATCTCCGAGCAGGGACCGGCGGGGCCAGGCTGGCCGGTGTGCCAGTAATTGTCAGCCTTGCCCATCCGCTGAATGCGGTTGGCCGGGACGCCCGTGTTCTTCAGCCACAGGTCCTTGGCCTCATCGTCTTCTTCGTAAACCGTCACCCACAGCAGTTCCGGGGGAAGTCCGTACCCGCCGTCGTCCACGCTCGTGGTGAGCAGTTCCCAGGCGAACTTGATGGCGTCTTCCTTGAAGTAGTCGCCGAAGGAGAAGTTGCCACACATCTGGAAGAACGTCCCGTGGCGGGCGGTTTTGCCCACTTCCTCGATGTCGCCCGTACGGATGCATTTCTGCACACTCGTGGCACGGGCATAGGGGGCTTCCTCACGCGCCGTCAGATACGGAATGAACGGCACCATGCCCGCGACTGTAAACAGCAGGGAGGGGTCGCTGGAGACCAGGGATGCGGAGGGAACCGCGGTGTGGCCTTTGCTGACAAAAAAGTCCACCCAGCGCTTTGTGATCTCCTGCGACTTCATGAGTTTTTTACGTACCCTTCTTGCTTCACTGCATTGTGGTTCGCGTGACCGCTTGATCCGCGCAGCAGCTCCGTCCTGGACCTGCCGATATCTAGTTCTTCTCCGGCTTCCACCGGCCAGCGCCAATCTAGCGCCGGACGATGTCTTCCACATCGATTCCGAGCGCTGAGCGGAGCTCGGATTCCCGTTCCTGCATCCCGCCGCGGACGGCGTCCGCAAAGTCGTACAGGCCGTCGGTGAGGCGTCCTACCGCACGATTAAGGCCTTCAGGCCCCAATGCTGACTGCGCTTCCGTCACTTTGCGAAATGCGATGACACCGATGGCAACGCCAATGCCCATCCAGATAATTCTCTTCATTTTATGTTCTCCGGGTGCATTCAGCGGCTGCGACGGCCGGTTACGGGCTTCTTGCGGGCAGACAGGGCCGTGCGGACGCCGTAGCTGAACGCAGCAACCTTAATGAGCGGAGATCCGACCGTAGCGGCCAGGAGGGAGGACAGCGCCGAGATGTTTGCCGAGGCGTCGGAGACGTTGGAGGAGATACCGTCCACCTTCTTCAGCTGCTGGTTGGTGGTGGAGACGGTCGCAGTGACCTCGTCCATCAACGGAGTGGCACCGTCGCTGAGGGAACGGATGGACGTGCGGACTTCATCGAGCACCCGCCCAAGCTTGAAAATGGGCACAGCCAGCAACAGCACCAGGAATGCAAACACTCCGGCCGCGATCAGGCCGGCAATATCGCCACCAGACATAGACGTTCATCTCCTTCAATACTGTGAATGCTGCGGTACTTCCGAGGCATTGCTGCCGAACTTCCAACCATCTTCCGGGGAACCCAGAACCCGTCGAACCAAGCTGGCCGCTACCGCGGAACTCCCCCAAGTACCTTACATACAAAGAAGCCCGCGGCGCTTGCCACGGGCTTCTTTGGGTACGCTGCCGAAAATTTAGCGTGCGTAGAATTCGACGACGAGCTGCTCTTCGCAGGTTACGGGAACCTCAGAGCGCTTCGGGCGGCGAACCAGGCGCGCCTGCAGTGCGTCCAGCTTGACGTCCAGGTAAGCCGGGACGATGGGCAGGACGTCGCGGTGGGCGCCGGCTGCTGCAACCTGGAACGGAGGCATGGTCTCGCTGCGGCTGTGAACGTGGACCAGCTGGCCCTCGGCGACGCGGAAAGACGGGCGGTCAACGCGGATTCCGTCAACCAGGATGTGGCGGTGGACAACCAGCTGGCGGGCCTGGGCGATGGTGCGGGCAAAGCCAGCACGCAGCACGACGGCATCCAGACGCATTTCGAGCAGTTCGATGAGGTTTTCACCGGTCAGGCCCTTGGTGCGGCGTGCTTCTTCGAAGGCACGGGTCATCTGTGCTTCACGGATACCGTACTGGGCGCGCAGACGCTGCTTTTCGCGCAGACGTACGGCGTAGTCGGAGTCCTGCTTCTTGCGGGCACGGCCATGCTCACCGGGGCCGTACGGGCGGCGCTCCATGTACTTGGCGGCCTTGGGGGTCAGAGCGATGCCGAGTGCACGCGAGAGGCGTGCCGTACGGCGAGCACGAGTGTTGTTAGCCACTTGTGTCCTTCCAATATCTGCGGTGTGTCAGTGTTACTGGCCTCCACGATGGAGAGCATCGGCCAACCGCTGCCTTTTGCTACTGGGCGCAGGGCACAGTCCAAACAAACCGGCATTCCTGCCGAATCAAGTGGATTGTGCGTCCGTGCCTTGCCAGACAACGAACTATCCTACCACGGGAGGGCTGTCACTCGCCGCGGATGATCTTCCTCAAACGCTCAAGCCGGACGGCAATATCGCGCTCCGAGCCGTTCGCCGTTGGTTCATAGTAGTTGCGCCCTACCAGATCATCAGGTGGGTACTGCTGCGTGGCCACCGAATGCGGTGCGTCATGGGCGTACTTGTAGCCCTGGCCGTGACCCAATTGCTTGGACCCGGGATAGTGTGCATCCCTCAGGTGTGCCGGTATTCCATTGCCAAGCCCGGCCCGGACATCGGCGATTGCCTTGTTGATACCCATGTAGGCGGCATTGGATTTGGGCGCTGTTGCCAGGTGAACCACTGCTTCCGCCAGGATGATCCGCCCCTCGGGCATCCCGATGAGCTGCACGGCCTGGGCAGCGGCCACCGCTGTCTGCAAAGCCGTGGGGTCTGCCATACCGACGTCCTCCGCGGCCGAGATGACGATGCGGCGGGCAACAAAGCGGGGGTCCTCCCCCGCCTCCAGCATCCGCGCCAAGTAGTGCAGGGCAGCGTCCACGTCCGAACCGCGGATTGATTTGATGAAGGCGCTGGCAACGTCGTAGTGCTGGTCCCCGGCCCGGTCGTATCGCACAGCAGCAACGTCCAGGGCGCGCTCCGTGTGGCGCAATTCAACGGAGATGACAGAGTCTGCGGCGGTATCGGCGTCGTCGGCATCGCCGAAGGCCACGCCGGCTGCTGCCTCCAGCGCAGTCAGCGCCCGCCGGGCGTCTCCCCCGGAAAGCCGCACGAGGTGCGCCCGCGCTTCCTCGCTCAGTTCCACTTTTCCATTCAGCCCGCGGACATCCGTGACCGCCCGGAGCAGCAGCCCTTCAATATCGGCATCGGTGAGCGGCCTGAGGGTGAGCAACAGTGATCGGGACAGGAGCGGGGAAACCACGGAAAAGGAAGGGTTCTCCGTGGTGGCGGCGACCAGCACCACCCAGCGGTTTTCGACGCCTGGCAGAAGCGCATCCTGCTGAGCCTTGTTAAAGCGGTGGATCTCGTCAAGGAACAGCACGGTGGTGGTCTTGTAGAGATCCCTGGCTGTCAGCGCCTCATCCATGACCCGGCGGACGTCCTTGACCCCCGCAGTAATGGCGGAAAGCTCGACGAATTTCCGGCCTGGACCCCGGGCAATGACATGGGCAAGAGTTGTTTTGCCGGTGCCAGGGGGACCCCAGAGGATCAGCGAACTTGGTCCGGCCGGCCCCGCCGCATTGGTCCCTGCCGCCAGCTGCCGCAACGGCGAGCCCTGGCCCAGGAGATGCTGCTGCCCAACTACTTCGTCCAGGGTCCGGGGTCTCATGCGGACCGCGAGGGGGCTCCGTTGTGACGGCGTCTGGCCCCCCGTCCGGGAATCGGGAGTGGCGGAGTCCGCGTCGTCGTCGTCGCGGTCTTGCCCTTGCCCAAATAAATCATCCACATAGATAGGCTACTCATAGATTTACCGCACGGGTTTCCTGCACGTGAAGCCGTGGAGAAGCCGGGCACTGGACAAGGGGATGCAGCAATGATCGAGAACGGTCCGGCAACGGGACGCCCAGGCGTTGCCATGCGCACTGCCTTCGTTGCGGGCCAGCGGCTGGCCGGCTGGGTGGAACGGTTTGAGGCGAGCCACGGTGCCGTTCAGTTGGAGGAGCGCGACGCCGGCCTGCAGCTAAGCGCCCCGGACGGCGCAGGCGCCCTCTTGCAGCCGCCTTGGCCGGCAGATGGACGTCCCGGCAGGGGCGCCGATCCGGTTGCCAGGATGGCTTCGCTGGCCGCACAGTCCCGCAGCCTTGGACTCGTGCTGGTCCGCCGGGGCGGTTACGCGGTTGCGTCGGTCCGGGAGGGGCGCGTAGTGGTGTCAAAAACCGGGACCCGCCATGTGCAGTCGCGGACCGCTGCCGGAGGTTGGTCGCAGCAAAGATTTGCCCGGCGCCGCGCCAACCAGGCTGATGCCCTCGTGGAAGCGGTGGCGGAGCATGCCGCAAGGATCTTCCAGGGACAGGCCGTCGAGTACATTGCCCCAGGCGGGGACCGGACCCTGACCGACCTGGTGCTGGCAGAGCAGGCGCTCAAGGAGTACGCCCGGCTCCCCCGCCTGGCTTTTATGGACGTCCCGGATCCTCGTGCCGACGTGCTGAAGAAAGCAGCCGCTGACTTTTGTGCCATCAGGATAGTGGTGTCAGATCCTCCCGGAAGCTAGCCGTATCAGCACCCCGTCAGATGCCGCTTCGGCCGCTCCTGGCGGTATACATAGCGGCCGGCTTCGGTAAAGCCTGCCTGCCGGTAGAGCTCCTGACCGGCAGGATTCGAAGCTGTGACCATGAGCCAGTACCCCGTCAGGCCATGGGAGCGCCCTTCACCGAGCAGGGCGTTGATGATCCTGCGCGCATAACCCTGGCGACGGGCGTCCGGCCGGGTGGCCATGCAGTACAACCCGCCATAGCCGCCCACTAAGGCAAGGCGTCCGACGGCGGCAGGGACGCCGGCGTCGTCCCTCACCAGCGCATAAAGGGCGCGGCAGCCGGTGAGGATCCTTCGCGCGACGGCCAGCTCCCCAAACCCGCCGCGGCCATCGACGCTCCACCACAGCTCCAGCCATTCCTCCGACGGATCCGGGAGGATTTCGACGCCGGCCCCGGCTGCTGGCCGGTTGGAGGCCGACTCGAGGTGCATAACGAGTGTTTCAGATTGCCGGGTGTAGCCTGCGGCGTCGAGCAACGCATGCAAGGACTCATGCCGCTGATGCCGGCGGTCGCGCAGGTCTTCTGCCAGCTGGTAAATGACGGGGAGCCTGTTCCGCCGGTACCACTGAACGGCCTCGCGCATTGCCGCTGATTCATTGGCCGCAGTGTCCCTGACCCAGACGGAATTGGCACGCTGGGTGACGCCGGACGCCGCCCGGAAGACCCACTCTCCGGTGTCCTGCCGTTCATGGGCCGGCCACGCGGCATCCATGAGTGCCTCCAATTCAGGCATTGCGGGACGGCCAGTGGCCTGTGCGGTTGCCATTCGTCTCCTTCAGAGCAGGGTGGAAAACACCAAAGGCCCCGTATCAGGGGGCCTCTGGTCAGGACGTCACCGGGCAGCGAGGGCGCAGGGCCCCCGCTACTTCGCTTCTGGTTTCTTCGCCTCGGGCTTGAAGTCGACGCCGGCTTCTTTGCGCTGCTGGGGCGTGATGGGAGCAGGAGCTGCAGTGAGCGGATCGTAGCCGTTACCGGTCTTCGGGAAGGCAATGACATCGCGAATGGAGTCAACGCCCGCAAGCAGCGAGACCACGCGGTCCCAGCCAAAAGCGATGCCGCCGTGAGGGGGCGCCCCGTACTTGAAGCCTTCGAGGAGGAAGCCGAACTTCTCCTGTGCGTCCTCATGGGAGAGCCCCATGACCTCGAAGACGCGCTCCTGAATGTCGCTCTGGTGGATACGGATGGAACCGCCGCCGATTTCGTTGCCGTTGCAGACGATGTCGTAGGCGTAGGCCAGGGCAGATTCGGGATCGGTGTCGAAGCTGTCCATGTACTCGGGCTTCGGCGAGGTGAACGCATGGTGCACAGCGGTCCAGTTGCCTCCGCCCACTGCAACATCGCCCGATGCCACGGCAGCGGCAGCCGGCTCGAACATAGGGGCGTCCACCACCCAGGCGAAGGCCCAGTCGTTGGGGTCGATGAGACCGGTGCGGTGCCCGATTTCGACCCGTGCCGCACCGAGCAGGGCGCGGGCCGAGGACTTCTCGCCCGCAGCGAAGAAGATGCAGTCCCCGGGCTTGGCGCCTGCGGCGTCGGCCAGGCCGGCTCGTTCGGCCTCCGTGAGATTCTTGGCTACGGGGCCGGCCAGTTCGCCATCCTCCTTGAACAGGACGTAGGCAAGGCCCTTGTGCCCACGCTGCTTGGCGAACTCCTGCCAGCCGTCCAGGGTGCGGCGCGGCTGGGAGGCGCCTCCCGGCATGACGACGGCGCCCACGTACGGAGCCTTGAAAACGCCGAAGTTGGTGTCCTTGAAGAACTCGGTGAGCTCCGTCAGCTCCACGCCGAAGCGCAGGTCCGGCTTGTCAGACCCGTATCGCGCCATGGCGTCGTTGTAGGTGATCCGCTGGATCGGAGTCGGGATCTCGACGTCGATCAGGCGCCATAGTGCCTTCACGATGCTTTCGCCGAGCGCGATGATGTCATCCTGCTCCACGAAGCTCGCTTCGATGTCCAGCTGGGTGAATTCCGGCTGGCGGTCCGCGCGGAAGTCCTCATCGCGGTAGCAGCGTGCGATCTGGTAATACTTCTCGAAACCGCCGACCTGCAGCAGCTGCTTGAAGAGCTGGGGAGACTGCGGCAATGCGTACCACGATCCCGGGGCCAGGCGTGCGGGAACCACGAAGTCGCGGGCGCCTTCCGGCGTCGAACGCGTCAGCGTGGGAGTTTCGATCTCTACGTAACCGTCCTGGTGGAGGAGTTCGCGTGCCACGCGGTTGGCCTCTGAACGCAGGCGGAGGTTCCGGCTGGGACCCGGGCGGCGCAGGTCCAGGTAACGGTGCTTGAGGCGTGCTTCTTCGCCCACTTCCACATGCTCATCGATCTGGAACGGCAACGGGTCAGAGGTGTTGAGGATCACGACCTTTTCGGCCATGACCTCGATTTCACCCGTAGCAAGAGCGGGGTTTTCGTTGCCCTCCGGGCGCTTGGATACTGTTCCGATGACCTGAAGCACGTATTCGTTGCGCAGTCCGTGGAACACCTCTTCTTCACGGACCACCACCTGGGCAACGCCGGATGCGTCACGCAGATCGACGAAGGCGACACCACCGTGATCACGTCGGCGGCCTACCCAGCCGGCCAGGGTAACGGTCTGTCCAATGTGCTCGGAACGAAGGGATCCGAGGTCATGTGTGCGCAGCACAGCACGCCTTTCTAAAGGAGAACGGAAGCAAAAACAGAATCAAGTTGACTAGGATCATTGCGGGAATGATCCCGTCCGAGTTTACCCGTTGGAAAGGCCTCCCCACCTCCATGCAGAGCCACCGCCAGTTACAACGCAGGCTGGGCGTGTTCGATGCCACGTCCATAGGCCTCGGCTCCATGCTGGGCGCGGGAGTTTTTGTTGTGTTTTCTCCGGCGGCTTTATTGGCCGGTGAACTGCTGATCGTCTCGGTGGTCCTTGCCGGGGCGATCGCGTATTGCAATGCGGTGGCATCGGCGCAGCTCGCCTCGGTTTATCCGGCAAGCGGCGGTACCTATCTGTATGGCCGGAAGCAGTTGGGCGAATGGCCGGGGTTTATCGCGGGCTGGGGCTTCGTGACAGGTAAGACGGCGTCATGCGCCGCAATGGCCCTGACGTTCGGGCACTATGTGGCACCGGATTATGCGATTCCGGTAGCCATTGCTGCTGTGGTGGTGCTGACCGGAGTCAATCTGCTGGGCATCACGCGGACAGCGCTTCTCACCCGGGTTTTGCTCGCCATCGTCCTTGCCACGCTGGTGTTCGTGGCCGCGGCAAGCATTATGGGGCCGCATCCTGTAGTTGCCGGCTTCGGCGAAGGTCCGGGGGGCAACGCCTGGGGAATTCTTCCCGCCGCCGGGCTGATGTTTTTCGCCTTTGCCGGGTACGCCCGGATCGCCACCCTGGGCGAGGAGGTCAAGGACCCCGCGAAGACTATCCCGCAGGCCATTCTTGCTGCCCTTGCCGGTGCCTTTGCCATCTATTTGGTGCTTGCATTGCTGCTGATGGCCCACCTGTCCGTTGAGCGGTTGGCCGAATCCACGTCGCCGCTGCTTGACGCGGTCACTGCTTCGGGGCTGAGCGCCGGTGCGCCGTTGGTGCAGGCAGGAGCGGCAGCCGCCAGCCTTGGCGCCCTGCTGGCCCTGATCACCGGGGTGGGCAGGACAGCCCTGGCGATGGCACGGGAGCGGGACCTGCCCCGACCGCTTGCCCGCATTGGCGGGAGTCATACAGTCCCGTACGTTGCTGAACTTGCTGTCGCGGGCGCGGTTATTGTCCTGCTGCTGACCACCAATGTGCTCACGGTGGTTGGGTTCTCAAGTTTCGGTGTCTTGATTTACTACGCCGTCACCAATGCATCCGCTTTCACCATGACCAACCGTCCGGCGTATGGACCGAAATGGCTGAATGCAGTGGGTTTCGCCGGCTGCCTCATCCTGGCCGTGACGCTCCCGCCAGCTTCCGTGCTGGTGATGGTTGTGGTCCTTGCTGTTGGCCTTGCTGGCCGGTATGGGGTGCTCCGGCTCCGCAAGCGCAGAGCCGTGGGCAACCCCTCCAGCTAGGTTCTGCCGGCTACGTGCGGTCTACCTGGACCTGGAGATCCTCTTCCGGTGGCATCCAGGTCTCGGGGGCGGCACTGACCTGTTCGCCCGTGCGGATGTCCTTGACCTGGTGCTTGCCGTCGTCGTCCGTGAACCAGACAAACGGGATTCCCCGACGGTCCGCAAACTTGATCTGTTTGCCGAACTTCTCCGCCTTCGCCGCTACCTCAGTGGAAATACCCCGGCTGCGCAACAATGCGGCAACGTCCTGGGCGGCGTCCCAGCTCTCATCGTTGTTCAGGGTCACCAGCACCGCGGTTGGGACGGACCGGGATGCCTTGGCGAGATCCTGGCTGAGGATGCGGGAAACCAGGCGCGTCACACCGATGGAAAGTCCGACGCCGGGGAACTTCCGGTTGCCCTTGCTGGCCAAGGCGTCGTATCGCCCTCCAGAGCAAATGGAGCCAAGCTGCTCGTGGCCAACCAGTACCGTTTCCACCACTGTTCCTGTGTAGTAGTCGAGCCCGCGGGCAATGCTGAGGTCCGCCACTACCTTCCCCGGCGCGCGCTGGACGGCAGCATCTATGACCTGCTCAAGCTCGCTAAGGCCTTCCTCCAGCAGTTCATCGGTGACGCCCAACGCCCGAACCTGTTCCACGAACGATGTATCTTCCGTGCGGATGCCAGCCAGCTTCAGCGCTGCTTCCGCCTGCTCCCTGGTGGCACCAAGCTCGCTCTGGAGCAACGCTGACACCTTGTCCGGACCGATCTTCTCCAGCTTGTCGATGCTGCGCAGCACCCCCGCCGTATCCGTCAGGCCGATGCCGCGGTAGAAGCCCTCCGCCAGTTTGCGGTTGTTGATACGCAACCGGAAGTCGGGGATGGGCAGTGCGTTCAGTGCCTCTGCAATGACCAGTGCTATCTCGACGTCGTAGCGGAACGGCAGGTCGCCGTCGCCCACTACATCGATGTCCGCCTGGGTGAACTCCCGGGCGCGCCCCTCCTGGGGGCGCTCACCGCGCCACACTTTTTGGATCTGGTAGCGGCGGAAGGGGAAAGCAAGGTATCCGGCGTTCTCCACTACGTAGCGGGCAAAGGGAACCGTCAGGTCGAAGTGCAGTGCCAGGGCATGCGGATCAGCTTTGCCCGTTTTTGCCTCGTCGCCTTCTTCTTCCTGGAGCCTGCTCAGCCCATAAACTTCCTTATCGATCTCCCCCTTGCGCAGCAACTGGCCTACAGTTTCCACGGCGCGGGTCTCGATCGAGGAGAAGCCATGAAGCTCAAAGACGCGCCGCAGGGTATCCAGCACATGCATCTCGACCAGCCGCTCCTCAGGAAGCCACTCGGGGAATCCGGACAGGGAGGCGGTGCGTGCCATGGTGGATTTTCTCCTTAGGTAAGCAGGGCGGCCCGGTACCCCGACGCAGTATTCCTCCCAAAACGGGCGGGAAAGGGCGGGAGTCCGGTCAGACATGCATAAACTATGTGCGGCAGTCAGTTTATGCTTCAGGCGCTTGCAACTCTAATGCGGCAGGTGCCCGCTACCCGGCTGGCCACTCTGCATCTGGTCTAAGGACGCCTGCCATTGGCATGCCTGACGCCAGCACGACACCCAGGAGGACTTTTGGCGGCCAGTTCACGCAGTGCCCGCGAAACCAAGCGACGCATCCAGCAGATGGAGGCGAAGCGAGAGTTGCGCAAGGAACAGGAAAAACGCCGCAAACGGGATAATATCCTTGCGGCAGGCGCCGGTACCGCGGTGCTGATTCTCGCAGTCGTCCTCCAACTGACGGTTTTCTCAAGCAATCCCACGGAAGAGGAATACGCTGCGGCCCAGGCCGGGCTCACAAGCCCCCCGGCTACTCCTTCCGCTACTCCTTCGGCTACTCCCACAAATGCTGAGAACATCCCCAAGCCAGAGACGGCGGCCGGCAAGGTCTTTACCGGAGAGCTCGTGCTTAACCGGGGCACGCTGGGGGTCGAATTCGACGGCACGAAGGCGCCCCAGGCGGCAGCAGTGTTTAAATCCATGGCTGACGAGAACTTCTTTGCCGGAACCAGCTGCCACCGACTCACCACGGCCGAGAACTTCGGCGTCCTGCAGTGCGGCTCCACCACCGGCGACGGCCGGGCAGATCCCGATTTCACGTGGGGTCCGCTTGAAAACACTCCGGCTGATAACAAGTACCCGGCCGGCACTATTGCAGTAGCGAGAGGCGGGGATAACGCCTACAGCAACGGCCGTCAGTTCTTCATCGTCTATAAGGACACCGAGATTCCGGCAGACTCGGCAGGCGGCTACACGGTGGTTGGCAAGGTTACGTCCGGGTTGGACGTAGTGTCGAACATTGCTGCCGCCGGCCTCAAGCCGGGTGGCAACCCAACCGACGGCCCACCTGTGGAACCAGTCACGATAGACTCGTTTTCTCTGAAGTAACCAACGCCGGCCAGCGGCCGGGGCAGCATTGCCTGAGCAGTTCCCTCCAAGCGAAAGACTTTTAGCGGTGACAGACAGTCAGAAATCCGACGAAACATCGGCTGCCGACACAAGCGAATCCACGGTTCCTGTAGCCGGCGATACCATCAGTGACACAGCCGACACCACCTCAGCCGAGACTGACTTAGTTGAGGAAGCTCCCGCAGAGGAGGCTCCTGTAGAGACCGCCTCGGTTGAGGAGGCTCCCGCTGACGAGGCTCCCGCAGACGAGGCTCCCGCAGACGAGGCTCCGGCCGAGGTAACCGGCAACAGTGAGGCTGAGGCTGAGCCCGCACCCACGGTCGACGCTGCTCCTGCCGTCGATGCTGCTCCTGCGCCCGCTTCGGCGGCCGACGCCGAAACTGCGCCCGCTCCGGCGGCTGCGGTACCAACACCAAGCCCCACCCCGCGTCCTGCTCCCCGGCCTGCTCCTTCGCCGGCGGCCTTTGCAGCGCGGCCCAAGGCGGCTCCCTCAGCCGTTGCGCCTGCCCCCGCACCCGCACCCCCAGCGACATCGCTGGCGGAGGCCGCGCGGTGGGGCCGGGTAGAAGGCGACGGACAGGTTTTCCTGACCGTCGACGGCGTCGAGCACCCGGTCGGGCAGTTTCCCGGTGCGACCGACGATGCAGCACTGGCCTACTTTGCCAAGAAGTACGACGACATCGTGGCGCAGATCGTTCTCCTGGAACAGCGTGTCAGCTCCAAGGCTCCTACCGCAGACATGCAGAAAACCGTGTTACACCTGCGCGAGCTCTTGGCAGAGCGCAACATGGTGGGAGACATCAAGTCAGCCGAGAAGCGTCTTGACGCCCTGTCCGAGCAGATTGCTGCCCTGGAAAAGTCCGAGAAAGCAGAGCATGACGCCGTCCGCGCTGCAGAGTTGGCCGCACGGGAGGCCATCGTTGCCGAGGCTGAGGAAATCGCAGGACACGATCCTTCCCAGATCCAGTGGAAGACGTCCAGTGCCCGGATGAACGAGCTGTTCGAAAGCTGGAAAGCCGCGCAGAAGAGTGGCGTCCGGCTTGGCCGCAGCAACGAGGACGCGCTCTGGAAGAGATTCCGCGCAGCACGCACGGTCTTTGACCGTCACCGTCGCGCCTACTTCTCCCAGCTGGACAGCAACAATTCCGCTGCGAAGTCGGTCAAGGAAAAGCTCATTGCAGAGGCCGAGGCTCTGTCTTCTTCCACCGATTGGGGCTTCGCGGCTGGGGAATACCGCCGTCTGATGGATGAGTGGAAAGCTTCCCCGCGGGCCAGCCGTAAAGATGATGACGCTCTGTGGGCACGCTTCCGGGCCGCCCAGGATGTCTTCTTCTCCTCACGTCAGGCTGCAAACGACGAGATCGACCAGGAGTACAGCGCCAACCTCGCAGTGAAGGAAAGCCTTCTGGCCGAGGCCAACGCCCTGCTCCCCATCACGGACCTGACCACTGCCAAGAAGGCGCTCCAGTCGATCCGTGACCGCTGGGAGGAAGCCGGCAAGGTTCCCCGTGGCGACATGGGCCGGATCGAGGCCGGGCTCCGCAAGGTGGAGGACGCCGTCCGCCACGCCGAGGACGAGAACTGGAAGCGGTCCAACCCAGAGACAAAGGCACGTACCAACAGCGCCCTGTCACAGCTGGAGTCCGCGATCGCCTCCCTCAAGGAGGACCTTGCCAAAGCCGAGAAGGCCGGTGACCAGCGCAAGATCAAACAGGCCAAGGAAGCCCTTGAGGCGCGCCAGGCCTGGCTGGACCAGCTTGAGCGTTCGGCGAACGAACTAGCCTAACCTTCTCAAACATCGGAGCGCCCCCGTCCAGATACTTCTGGACGGGGGCGCTCTAGTCTTCCGCCCGGCTTGAGTCTCCCCTGTCCGCCGAGCGCGCAAGTGTTCAACGTTGGCCAAGGCTCCAGGTACGCGCCAGGTGTAGTGCGACCGGCAAAAGGTCGGCGTGGCCGGCGACCAGTTCGTCCTGACGGGACGTTCTTGTCCATGAAAATTCCGCAAGGATGTCCGCTTCCCTGGCCCGGCGTTCTACGTGGGTCCATGGGCCTGGCGGGAAATCATCGGTGGTCGCGACCCCAAAGAACCAGCTGCGCAGGTGAATCTCGGGCTTGTACTGGCGCATGTCGTAGACGCTGTCCGCGAAATGGAAAAGAGGCAGCCCGAGGCCTCGACCTGTCTCTTCCTGAAGCTCTCTCACGGCCGCCTGAGGAGGGGTTTCTCCCGGTTCAATCGTCCCGGCCGGTACCAACGTCTCAGAGCCTCGATCCGGGTTATCCACATAACCGCTGCCGGGACTGTCCCGTTCAATCCGGGCGCAGGAAGATTGCTCAATGGCCACCACCTCCCGCCCTTCCCTCCTGGCAGGCTCCCTGCCAGGGAGTGCAGCTACCGCGTCCACCGGGGACGCTGCCGCAACCGTATCCGCGGAGCTGCTTTTTCCTGGCAGGCTGTTCTCCTGGCCTGAGCTGCAGGCCATGGCCTCCGACGGCGTGCTGACGCAGCTTTTCCAGCGCGGTTACCTTTTGCCCGGCACACCTGAAACGCCGCAGCTGAGGGCAAGGGCGGCGGCCTTCGCAGTGCCCCAGGCAATCAGGCAAAGGGTGGTGGCGGGCCGTATGACTGCGGCCTGGATCTACGGGTGCGCTCCCGAACCTGATCGGTTGGCTTTGCTTGTGGATGCAAAACGTCGTGTGTCCAGCCTTCGCTCCACTCGGGGGTGCACCTTGCACGAAGTCCGGTTGGGCCCGTGCGATGTGGTCAGCCTTGGGGGACTGATGGTCTCCACTCCCCTGCGCACAGCGCTGGATATAGCACTGCACGTGGAACCTGTCCGCGCTATCCCGGCACTCCAGGAACTCTTGGATCGTCCCGAATTGAATGTCCGGCTGCGCCTGCTGGTCCTGGCCGTTGAGGCAACACCGAGGGTTCCTCATAAGAAGGCAGCCCTGGAGAAGCTCAGCCAGCTCACCGGCAGGTCCGGGCAAGGCTAGTTGCGGCGTCTGTTGCCCGTGGTCCGGTAAACGTCGAAGACGCCGTCGATGCGCCGCACCGCACTCAACACGTGGCTGAGGTACTTGGGGTCACCCATTTCGAAGGCGAACTTGGAAATGGCCACCCTGTCAGTTGAGGTATGCACGCTGGCCGCCAGGATGTTTACGTGATTCTCGGACAGGACGCGGGTGACGTCCGAAAGTAGCGACTTGCGGTCCAGTGCTTCCACCTGGATTTCCACGAGGAAGACGCTGGACTGGGTCGGAGCCCAGTCCACTTCCACGATCCGGTCGGGCTGGTCCTTCAAATCCGAGACGTTGGTGCAGTCAGTCCGGTGCACCGATACACCGGAACCGCGGGTCACAAAACCGAGGATCGGATCCGGCGGAACAGGCGTACAGCAGCGCGCCAGCTTCACCCAGACATCTCCCACACCGCGGACAATGACACCGGAATCGGAGAACCTGGCTTTCGTGACCTGAGTGGGGATGCTGACTTCAGCCAGGTCATCGTCAGGACTTTCTTTGCCGCCCAGGCTCTCAACAAGCTTCTCCATCACGGACTGTGCCGACGTATGCCCATCGCCAACCCCGGCGTAAAGCCCGGAAATGTCGGCGTATTTCAAGTCCTCGGCCACCGCTGCCAAGGCGTCATGGGTCATTAGCCGCTGCAGGGGAAGGTTTTGCTTCCGCATTGCCTTGGTAAGAAGGTCCTTGCCGCGGTCGATGGCTTCTTCCCGGCGTTCCTTGCTGAACCATTGACGGATCTTGTTCCGTGCCCGCGCGCTCTTGACGAAATGCTGCCAGTCCTGGCTGGGACCTGCCCCCTCCGCCTTGGAGGTGAATATCTCCACCCAGTCGCCATGATTCAGCTCACTGTTGAGCGGCACCAGCTTGCCGTTGACCCTGGCGCCGATGGTGCGATGGCCTACCTCAGTGTGCACTGCGTAGGCGAAGTCCACGGGGGTTGAGCCTGCCGGCAGCGCCATGACCTCACCCTTGGGTGTGAAAACGAACACTTCCCGGGCATTGATTTCAAACCGCAGGGAATCCAGGAACTCGCCCGGATCTGACGTCTCCTGCTGCCAGTCCACCAGGGAACGAAGCCAGCCCATGTCACCGTCGCGCGGGCTTCCAGGCCCTGCTGCCGTCCGGTTCGGCTGGTCCTTGTACTTCCAGTGGGCCGCCACGCCGTATTCCGCCCGGCGGTGCATCTCATGGGTACGGATCTGGATTTCGACAGGCTTCCCGCCGGGACCGATCACCGTGGTGTGCAAAGACTGGTACATGTTGAACTTCGGCATGGCTATGTAGTCTTTGAACCGGCCGGGCAGGGGGTTCCACCGGGAATGCAACGTGCCCAGTGCCGCATAGCAGTCGCGAACCGAGTCCACCAGCACCCGGACTCCCATGAGGTCGTTGATGTCGTCGAAGTCTTTGTCGCGGACAATCATCTTCTGATAAATCGAGTAGTAATGCTTGGGCCGGCCTGTAATGGTGGCCTTGATTTTGGCCGTCCGCAGATCCTCAGTGATCTGGTTCCGGATAACGCTCAGGCTCTTTTCACGCTCCGGGGTCCTGTCTCCGACCATGCGGACGATTTCCTCGTACACCTTGGGGTAGAGGGCAGCGAAGGAAAGGTCCTCAAGTTCCCACTTGATGGTGTTCATGCCAAGCCGATGCGCAAGCGGCGCGAAGATTTCCAGGGTTTCCCGGGCTTTCCGCGCGGAAGACTCGGCCGAAACGAATCGCCAGGTGCGGGCGTTATGCAGCCGGTCGGCCAGCTTGATCATCAGGACCCTGATGTCCTTGGCCATAGCCACAACCATCTTGCGGACTGTCTCGGACTGGGCGGCCTCGCCGAAGCTGACTTTGTCCAACTTGGTGACGCCGTCTACCAGCATCGCCACTTCCGGCCCGAAATCCGCCTTGAGATCAGCCAGGGTGTAGGGCGTGTCTTCTACAGTGTCGTGGAGCAGCGCTGCGGCGAGGGTAGCACCGCTGAGGCCAAGCTCGGCCAGGATGGTTGCCACGGCCACAGGATGGGTGATGTACGGATCCCCGCTTTTGCGCTTTTGGCCGCGGTGACTGCGCTCGGCCACGATGAACGCCCGCTGGATGAGGTCAAAATCTTCTTTGGGATTGTTCACCCGCACGGTTCGCAGCAGCGGTTCGAGGATGGGCGAATACGTGATGGCGCCCCTTCCCGTCAGCCGGGCGAGACGGGAACGCGTACGCTCCCGTCGTCCCGGGAACGTCTGGCGCAGGCCGGGATTATCGACGGGTACGCCCGGT
Organism: Arthrobacter sp.; assembly: GCF_031179985.1. Lineage (GTDB taxonomy): Bacteria > Actinomycetota > Actinomycetes > Actinomycetales > Micrococcaceae > Arthrobacter. The sequence goes on from NZ_JAPSHJ010000016.1 coordinate 71,392, forward strand.
CCGGGGCGCACTGAGGCCACCACGCCAGCCTGTGGAGCCTGGCCCGGATCGGCATTTCCGTCTGCCATTGCCGCCGACGTCGAACGTTCTTCCAATGAAGCACCCCTCACGACCTGTTTAATTATTCCAGTCTATTCCCGCAGCAGGACACTTCGATAACCGGGTGCAACGCCAATGGGCCGGGCCGCGTCATCGTGACGCAACCCGGCCCATCCAAAAAACAACAATCAGGCGGAAGCTGTTTCCGAGGAAGCGGAAGCAGCAGCCCTGGCCGCAGCATCGTGGCGGCGGTGTTCCACCCTCTTGGCCTGGCTGACGAGCTGTGGCTCCCTCTCCCGCAGCCATGCGTACAGCGGCGCGGCTATGAAGATGGTTGCCGCAGTGCCGATCAGGATCCCGACAAACAATGCCAGGGAAAGGTCGCGCAGGGTTCCGGCCCCAAGCAAGCCCGCACCGATGAAGAGGATGGCGCCCACAGGGAGGATCGCCACCATCATGGTGTTGATGGACCTCACCAGCGTCTGGTTGACGGCAAGATTGACCTCCTCAGCGAAGGTCCGCCGGGTGGAGGCATCAAGGTCGGCAGTGTTCTCACGGATCTTGTCGAATACCACCACGGTGTCATACAGCGAGTAGCTGAGGACCGTGAGGAACCCGATGATAGCCGAAGGGGTCACTTCGAAGTCACTGAGGGAGTAGACGCCCGCCGTGATGAACATTGTCACCAACATGCCTGCGATGGCCGACAATGACATCTTCCAGGTGCGGAAGTACAACGCCATCAGGACAGACGCGAAGGCGACAAACACCAGCAGGCCCACCAATGCCTGGCGCGTGACGTCGGCGCCCCAGGTGGGACCGACGAACGTGGAGGTAACTTCGTTGTCCGTGACGCCGTAGGCGGTGGTCAACCCCTCCTTGATGGCCAGCGTCTCTTCATCGGTCAGTTTGTCTGTCTGGATGCGCATGGTGGTACCGGCGACGTTCGCTACACGGGGAACGCTACCCTCGACGACGTCCTGGACCGCCTTGGTTCCCAGCGTGGTGTCGGTGTTCTGCACGTTGGATACCGTGAACTCGGAACCCCCGCGGAATTCGATACCGAGGTTAAAGCCGCCCTTGACTGCCGGCAGCAGGATCGACAGGGCAACCGCAACGGCAGCTATGAGGAACCAGATCTTCTTGGAACCGACAAAGTCGTACGAGCGCTTGCCCGTGTAGAGCTCATTGCCGAAATTTGCGAAAGTATTGGACATTTACTTGCCCTCCTTGGCCGAGCTCTTGGAGGAACCGGCGAGCTGCTCCTGCTTTTCCGCGTGGCGGCGTTCTGCAATGGTCATTCTGCGCTCTGCTTCCGCAGCAGCGCCGGCGTTCTTGGCACGAACAGTTGCAGGCTTGTCCTCGGGGCTGCGTACTCGTCCGGCACCGCGATACAGGGGAACCGCGCCCAGCCGCTCCGGGTCAAGACCCGAGAATCTGTGGCCCTCACCGAAGAACTTGGTCCGTGCGAGGAGCCGCAGGGTGGGGTGAGTGAACATGAAGACCACGATGAGGTCAGCGATGGCGGTCAGGCCGAGCGTGAAGGCGAACCCACGTACGTTGCCTACCGCCACGAAGTAGAGCACCAGCGCGGCCAGCAGGTTTACTGCCTTGGACGCAAGCACTGTCCGCTTGGCACGCTTCCATCCGTTCTCGACGGCCGAGACCAGTCCCCGGCCTTCACGAAGCTCATCACGGATTCGTTCAAAGTAGACAATGAAGGAGTCGGCAGTCTGGCCGATGGCCACGATGATACCGGCGACGCCTGCAAGGGACAGCCGGTAGTTTTCCGTCCAGCCCAGGATGGCAATGGCCAGATATGTGAGAGCACCTGCCACTACCAAAGAAGCGATGGTCACGAGGCCCAGAGCCCTGTATTGGAAGAGGGAGTAGACCACCACCAGGAGCAGCCCGATGACACCTGCCAAGAGGCCCATCCGTAGCTGCTCACCGCCAAGCGTCGCTGAAATCTGCTGCTCACTCTGGATTTCAAAGCTGATCGGCAATGCACCGAAACGCAGCTGGTCCGAGAGTGCTTTTGCCGTCTGTTCCGTGAAGCCACCGGTGATCTGCGGGCGACCATCAGTAATGACGGCCAGGGATCGCGGAGCGGAGATAACCTGGTCGTCCAGCACAATGGCGAACTGGGACTTGGGGTCTGAACCGGCGTCGCCGCCCGCGGCCGTATAGAACTGGAAGAGGCGCTCTGTAACTTCCTTGAACTTTGCAGTGCCTTCGGCGTCGAACTGGATGTTGACAGCCCACTCGTTGGTGACGGCACCCTGGGCTCCCTGCTGGAGCTGGAAGGAGGAGGACTCAATGTTTGAGCCCTTCACTTCGACCGGTCCAAGGATGTACTTGATGGCAGGCTGGGCAGCCGTGGCGGGCTCACACGTGACGAGGGGCTTGGCAGGATCGGAACGCTCCTGCTTGTCCTGTGCGGGATTGTCGCAGTCGAGCGCCTCGAACTGCTTATAGATCTCCGGGGTTACCCAGTTGATGTCACTGCCGTTGGTGGGCTCGGCAGTGGGCTTGGGCAGCTGGTCCTCCGGGGTCTGCTGTTCGGCAGGAACCGGAGCACCCGGGCCCGCCTGCAGTACCGGACGGAAGTTCATGTCTGCGGAAGCCTGGATCAGCGCCCGGGTCTGGGAGGAAGGCGTGCCAGGAAGGCTGACCACAACGTTCCGGCCGGACTGCGTGCTGATTTCCGCTTCCGCGACACCGGAGCCGTCCACGCGTTGGCGAATGATGGCCACAGCCTGGTTCAGCTGCTCTTCATTGATGTCCGAACCGCCCTCAACCTTGGGCGCCAGGATCATCTGGGTGCCGCCCTCCAGGTCCAGTGCAAGTTTTGGAGCCCAGCTCGCTTGGCCGGCCATGGTGCCGCCAGCCAGGACAGCCGTAAGGACTGCCAGGATAACGCCAAGCCAGACCAGCACCCGGAGTGCTGAGTTTTTGGGGCCAGTTCGTGCCATTGTGGATCTTTCTATTAATTACGGAGGAGCCGCCGGCAGGTGCTTGCAGCACGCTCACCGGCGGCGGCCCGCAGCCGTAGGATCGTTACTTTGCGGGAGCTGACGGAACGCGGCGGACTAAATGTCCTTCTTGCCCTCGTCGTTAAGGCGCTTCCCGGCCTCGTCAGGAGTCTCCACCACTGCATTGGGCGTGGCATCCGTTTCCTGGGCGGTGAGGGAGGAAGCGTCGTCGGGAACAGCTGTGGGCTCTTCGTCCGCAACGGGAGGCTCCACGATTTTCGTCACAGCCTGGCGGTGCACTGTTGCCAGGTGGCCCGGAGACAGCTCCAGGACAACCTTGTTCTCGGCATCATCGATCGAGACAATACGGCCGAAGAGACCGAAGCTCGTCATGACCTCAACACCCGGCTCGAACTGCGACTGCAGCTTGGCCTGTTGCTGCTGCGTCTTCTTGTTGCGGCGGAACATCATGAAGATGAAGAGACCGAGCATCGCGAACAGCAGGATGGTCATGATGTCGATGCCGCCGCCGGCCTGCGGCTGGGCCTGGGCAGAGATATTTCCGAACACAGGAAAATTCCGTTCTGTACTTGCGTCACTGTTTTTCAGCAACGTCCGCTTCACTTCCATCTGCCCGGCAGGAGACCTTGCCGGCGGGCGACTCTTTGGAGCCGGCGCACAGAAATAAAGACCCGAACGTGCCGAGCGTCATACCAGTCTAAAGGGAAACAGTCGGCTGCGGTGCTATTGACCGTTCCGAATCCACTCGTCACTTGGATCCTGGCCAACCTGAGCGCCGTCGAATAGATCCAGTGGCTCCTGGCCGAAGGCCCCGGGAGGGATGGCGAACCCCAAGTGCGTCCACGCCGGTCCCATGGCGATGCGGCCCCGGGGTGTACGCCCGAGCAGCCCTTCCCGCACAAGAAACGGTTCGGCGACCGTCTCCACAGTCTCGGGTTCCTCCCCCACTGCGATGGCCAGGGTTGAGAGGCCCACTGGTCCTCCGCCGAATTTCGTGATCAGTGCTTCCAAGACGGCGCGGTCCAGCCTGTCCAGGCCTCGGGTATCCACTTCATACATGTCCAGAGCTGCCGAGGCTGCCCGCGCGTCGATCTGCTCGATGCCGTGCACGAGCGCCCAGTCACGAACACGGCGCAGGAGCCTGTTGGCTATTCGCGGAGTGCCCCGTGAACGGCCCGCAATTTCACTGAAGCCGGCCGAATTAACTTTCAGATCCAGGAGCCCGGCTGAACGGCGAAGTACAAGTTCCAGCTCCTCCACTGAGTAGAACTCGAGGTGGCCAGTGAAGCCGAAGCGGTCCCTAAGAGGACCTGGAAGAAGGCCGGCGCGAGTGGTGGCCCCCACAAGTGTGAAGGGTGGCAACTCCAGGGGAATAGCTGTGGCACCGGCTCCCTTGCCCACCACGATGTCAACCCGGAAGTCTTCCATCGCCATGTAAAGCATCTCCTCGGCGGGCCTGGACATGCGGTGGATTTCGTCCAGGAACAGCACCTCCCCCTCCGAGAGGGAGGACAATATTGCTGCGAGGTCACCGGCGTGTTGGATGGCCGGACCGCTGCTGATCCGCAACGGAGCGTTCATTTCAGACGCGACGATCATGGCGAGGGTGGTCTTGCCGAGTCCGGGCGGCCCGGAAAAGAGTACGTGGTCGGCGCTGCGCCCTCGCATCCGTGACGCTTCAAGGACCAGCGACAGTTGCTTGCGGACGCGGTGCTGCCCCACGAAATCGTGAAGGTTCCTCGGGCGGAGGGCTGCTTCAATGACCCGCTCTTCGGGCTCTTCGCCCCCGGTGACCAGGGAGGGCTCAGCCACGGCTGCCTACTCTGTTGCCAGCGCGGGCGCCGTCCTGGCCCAACCAGCGCAGCGTGGTTCGCAGAATTTCGGCTACGTTGCCCTTTTCCGCGATTTCCGGCGAATCGGCCAAGGCCTTGTCGATGCTGGCGGTGGCGTCTTTTTCGGACCATCCCAGGCTGGTCATGGCTGCGACGACCTGGCCCTTCCAGGCGGTGACCGTAACGGCAGCTGGCACAGTTCCACCGGGCGTCCCGTGCGGGACGAGTTTTCCGGCCAGCTCCAGCACGATCCTGCCAGCAACCTTCGGACCGATACCCGGCACCTTGGTGAAAGCCTTACCGTCGCCGGAGTGTGCGGCTACGCGGACGGCCTCGGGGTCGTGGACGGCCAGGACCGCCAACGCCAGCCTGGGACCAACACCGCTGACGCTCAGTAAAACGTCGAAGACTTCGCGCTCGTCGTCGGTGGAGAAACCGAAGAGAGTCAGGGAGTCCTCACGGACGATGAGCGATGTGAACAGCTTTCCTTCTTCACCCTGACGCAGCCTGCTGAGTGTCTGGGGTGTCGCGTTGACGCTCATGCCGGCGCCGTTGAGGTCGATAACGGCACTGGACAGCCCGACGTGAGCTACTGTTCCGCGGAGAAAACTGATCAAGGCCGGGCTCCTGAAATACCACCGGCTGAACCGGTTATCCGAACATACTTACGAATACCCTAATACCCGAACGACTAACATCCATTCACCGTGCACGGCGCGCCTTTGCCTCCGCTTCAGCCCACGCGCGTTGTGCAGGGGTAAGTGACAGGCTTCCGGGACCCGTCGTGGCCACTGCAGCCCCGCTGCCCGCCCGCCACGCGTGGGTTATGGCCAAGGCCAGCGCATCTGCGGCATCGGCAGGACGGGGCGGAGCGTCAAGCCGCAGGATCTTGGTGACCAGTTTTGTGACGGCCTCCTTGTTTGAGGTGCCACTGCCGGTCACGGCTGCCTTAACCTCCGACGGCGTGTGGAGTGCTACCGGAATTCCCCGCCGGGCGGCGGCGGCGATCACCACTCCGGACGCCTGTGCCACACCCATGACGGTACTGACGTTGAGTTGGGAAAAAACACGCTCCACCGCCAGGACATCCGGTTCGTAACGGTCCAGCCAGTCATCGATCGACGTGGCGATCAGCAACAGCCGCTGGTCCAGCGTCTCACTGGGCGAGGTGCCCACAACGCCCACAGCCACCATGGTTGCACGGCGGTTTTTTTCAACATCCACGACGCCGATACCGCATCGCGTGAGCCCCGGATCTACCCCCAATACGCGGAGCAAGGCCCTAGATCACTCGGCTTCCAGGGCGGCCTGCACTTCGTCACTGAGGTCAGCGTTGCTGTAGACGTTCTGAACGTCGTCGAGCTCTTCGAGCGCGTCCACGAGCTTCATGAACTTCTTGGCGGCCTCGAGGTCCAGCGGCACCTGCATGGACGGCACGAACTCCGCTTCATCGGTGTCGTACTCGATTCCGGCCTCGGTAAGGGCATCGCGGAGGGCCTGCAGGTCCGTGGGCTCGGAGTGGACCTCGAAGGTCTCCCCGTTGTCCTTGACTTCCTCAGCGCCGGCATCCAGCACGGCCATCAGGACATCGTCCTCGCTGAGGCCGTTCTTAGGCAGCGATACAACACCCTTCCGGGAAAAGAGGTAACTGACCGAACCGGGATCGGCAATGGTGCCGCCGTTACGGGAAATTGCGAGCCGTACTTCCGAGGCGGCGCGGTTCTTGTTGTCTGTGAGGCACTCGATCAAAAGGGCCGAGCCCTGAGGGCCACGGGCCTCGTACATGATCTCTGTGTAATCAACCGTTTCACCGGTGAGGCCTGCGCCGCGTTTGATGGCACGGTCAATGTTGTCAGCCGGGACCGAAGTCTTCTTTGCCTTTGTAACGGCGAGTTCCAGGCTTGGGTTTCCGGCAAGATCCGGCCCGCCCATGCGAGCTGCGACTTCGATGTTCTTGATCAGCTTGGCAAACGACTTGGCCCGCCGGCTGTCGAGGATAGCCTTCTTGTGCTTGGTCGTCGCCCATTTGGAGTGGCCTGACATGCTTTACGCTTCTCCTCTGATCATTCGAATAAACAGTTCGTGCACACGCTTCTCCCCCGTCACTTCCGGGTGGAATGAGGTGGCCAGCAGGTGACCTGAACGCACTGCAACAATTCTAGCCTTCCCGTGCAGGGCCTCGGAGTGAGCGGCGTTGGCCGGTTCCACCTGCGCCAGCACCTCCACGGCCGGGCCTACCCGCTCAACCCAAGGACCCCGGATAAACACGGCATGCACGGGAGCAACACCGGAACCGGTGGCGCTGAACTCGAGTCCCTTGAAGTCAAGATCGGTCTCAAAGGATTCGCGCTGGCGTCCAAAGGCGTTGCGGCGGACAGTCATATCCAGCCCGCCGAAGGTCTGCTGGGGATTTCCGGACAAGTCCTTTGCCGCATCGGCAATTTCGTCGGCCAGCAGGATCATGCCGGCGCAGGACCCGTACACGGGGAGGCCGCTGGCAATCTTGTCCCGCAGCGGCTCAGTCAGCTCGAAAATCCTGGCGAGCTTGTCAATTGTGGTGGACTCGCCGCCAGGAATGATGAGACCGTCAAGGTCGTCGAGTTCTTTCGGCCGCCGGACTGCCACGCCCTTGGCACCGGCGTCTTCGGCGGCGTGGAGGTGCTCCCGGAAGTCACCCTGCAGCGCCAGGACGCCGATGCGAAGGCCTGCGCCTGCTCTTGATGATTCCGCTGCTGACCACGACGAGGACAACGATGAACCCCGCGCCGAATCCAGCGAAAAGTCCTGGGAAGTGGGATTGGTCATTCATCCAGCATAATCTCCCCCAAGCTGCTCCTGACGCAGCAGGGACAAGGCACGGCAAGAGTGCACGCCTGTGCTGGGATATATTCGGAGCATGTTTTTCTTCAGCGTCCCCCTTGGAAAGCTCGTGCGCCGGATCACCCGGCTAAGGGGAGGCGGCTCGGCTTTTCCCGGCCTGGTGGTCGAAAAGATCGATCCCGGTTTTATGGCGCGGACGTTGACCACACTGCCCCACGGCGTGGCCGTCGTCAGCGGCACAAACGGCAAAACCACCACCACAAAAATGGTGGTGGAACTGTTGGAAAGCCAAGGGCTGAGGGTCTTCACGAACCGCACTGGAAGCAACTTCACTCGTGGAGTTGCGGCCGCGCTGCTGGGAGAAGTGGACCGGCGCGGACGCCTTCATGCCGATATCGCTGTGCTGGAGCTCGACGAAGCCCATGCAGTTCATTTTGTGAACAGGGTTCCACCGCGTTACAGCCTGCTCCTGAATGTGCTGCGCGACCAGCTGGACCGGTTCGGAGAGATCGACAAGACAGCTGAGCTGCTGCAGCATGTAGCGTCCAAGACCACTGGCACGGTGGTGCTCAACCGTGAGGATCCGAGGGTCGCCAGGATTGCTTCCGCGCTGCCCCAGCCGGGGTCCGGCGGGCCCAAGGTCCGCTATTTCGGTCTTGATGACTCACTGTTGAGCACCTTTCCCAATGACGATGACATGCGTGCCGGTCCCGGCAGCCCGGTGCCGGTTGTACAGGAAAGGGCGCATGCCGACGTCGTGCTTCGCCGCGTGGGTGTGGATGACGCCGACTTTGAGTACGACGGCGCGGTCGTCACGACGCGCATGAAGCTTCGCGGCGTATACAACATCTTCAACGCTGCCGCTGCCCTCACGCTGGCCCGTTGCATCGCAGGGCAGGGGTCCGGTCCCACGGACCCCGAATCACTGCTGTCGGCCCTTTCCAACGTGGCCCCTGCTTTTGGCCGGGGTGAGAGCCTGATTGTGGACGGACTCCCCCTTGACCTGGTCCTGGTCAAGAACCCCAGCGGCTTCCGGCTGGGACTCAAATCGTTCCCCGCAGGCGGTTACGCCACCATGATCGCCATCAACGACAACTACGCTGACGGCCGCGACATGTCCTGGCTCTGGGACGTCGAATTCGACTCCCTGCGTAACGGCGGCGTCGACCAATTGAGCGGCTCGCGCGCCTACGACATGGCGCTTCGGCTTCAGTACGACGAGGTCCCTGTCAGCGAAGTCAACACCGACATCACTTCCGCTCTGGCAGCCTTTATCCGGGACGCCAAGGGCAGGCCGAAACGGATATTCTGCACATATACAGCGATGCTGGCCATCCGCCGGGAGCTGTCCAAGATCACAACGGTGGAGGTGGTCTCTTGACGCAGGAGGCTTCGGAGAACAAAGGCACCATCCGTGTAGTGCAGCTGTATCCGCGGGACATGAACATCTATGGCGACTGGGGCAACGCCCTTGTCCTGAAACGGCGCCTGGCCTGGCACGGCTACACTCCGGAACTGCTCGAATACAATGTGGGCGATGACTTCCCGGACGATGCGGACCTCATCGTTGGCGGCGGCGGTCAGGACAGCGGGCAACTGGTTATTCAGGCCGACCTCCTGAAGCGGGGGTCAACGCTGCAGGAACTTGCCGAGGATGGAACGCCAATGTTGCTGATCTGCGGCATGTACCAGCTTTTTGGCCGCTTCTTCGAGACGCGCAAGGGTTCCGTTATTCCCGGCATCGGCGTCCTGGACGTGGAAACACACGGCACAGACGAACGGCTTATCGGAAACGTGAAGGTCGAATCCGAGGAGTTCGGGGAGATCCTGGGCTACGAGAATCACAGCGGCCAAACCACGCTGGGTCCAGCCGTCCGCGCTTTGGGGACCACGGCCAAGGGCACCGGAAACAACAGCAGCGACGGACAGGAGGGAGCCCGCTACAAGAACATCGTGGCCAGCTACCTTCATGGTTCACTTTTGCCCAAGAATCCGGCCATCGCAGATTTCCTGATCCGCACCGCCGTCGAACGTAAATACGGAAGCTTCACTGCCGGTGCACCGGATGACCGTTTCGCTGTCCTGGCAAGGGAACACGCGGGCCGCCGTCCGCGCTAGCTGAACACCTGGCGCTCAGGGCTCCTTGCTGATGAGGAGTTCGTGGGCGCCGGCTGCTGCCGCACCCATCGACTCCACGACCGTCTTGGTCCGCTGGTGTGTTGCGGCGTCCTCGGCCGGTGTTGCACACGGTCCTTGCGGTGCGTCGGAAGCGACCGAACACCACCTGTAAGGGTCACGGACAATGACCGAAGGGGCCCAGGCAAGATCTGCCGCAGTCCATTTTCCGGCAGCGTCCTGGCTGAACTGGGCCCTGACCAACAACCCCTCGTTGTTGACCTGGTACCACGGCGACAACTCTGTCACTCCGTTGCCCAAGCCGTAAACAATCCATGTTCCTTTGTACTGCTCGATCGGCAGCACGGAGTGGGTGTGGTGCCCGTAGATCATGGTGAATTCGCCGCTGTCCACCAGTGCATGGGCGGTCTCCTGCTGCTGGGCGTTCGCCTCGCTGGCGTATTCATCGCCTGCGTGCATGACTCCCAGCACGATGTCAGCACCGAGGCTTTTGGCTTTCTTGGCCTTGGCGATCATGGTGGCTGCGTCGAGCATGTCCACCTGCCATTCCTGTTCGGGAATCTGGCCGTTGAGTCCGTAGGTGCCAATGATGACGGCAATTTTCGCTGCGGGAGTAGGAATGATGAGAATCTCCTGCGCCTCGGCCTCCGTCCGGTACGAGCCGGTGTGCTTCATCCCGGCAGCGTCGAGGGCATCCAGAGTGCGGACCAGGCCCTCGGTTCCGCGGTCAATGGTGTGGTTGCTGGCCGTGGTGCACGCCTGATAGCCCACAGCTTTGGAGGCGGAAATGATCTGCGGGGGAACATTGAACGACGGGTAGGCCGAGAAGGGGCCGTCGGGACCGGCGACCGGGGTCTCCTGATGGCAGATTGCGAGGTCGCTTCGCTGAATATACGGCCGCTGTCCTTCCAGGAGAGGAACGAAGTCCAGCCCTGGCTGTCCGGCTGCGGCTGCGTCCTGCTGGGCTTGTTGCCACAATTGCGTGTGCACAAGCATGTCGCCGGTGACCAGAACGGTAGTGCAGCGCAGCGTGGGGCATTCGGAGCCTTTGCCGGGGGTCGGCGTCGGCGTGGGCGTGGGTGTCGGGGAAGGTGACGGAGACGCCGGCGGTGCCGCCGCCGACGTCGTTGCCTCACGGTCCTGGTCGGCGATCACTCCGCAGGCAGCCATCGAAACCATGAGCGCCGCCGCGGCTGAGACTGCGGCGAGCCTGTGGGAGAGTTTTCTGGGATTGCTCGACATGTTCGACATCCTACGGCGAACGCCGCGGATGCTGGTCAACCATGCCGCCGCGTGAAATTGTTGCTTCATGACGAACCCCCTTCTGACACCCAGCCCTCTGCCGTTCGGGCTGCCGCCCTTTGCCGATATCTCGGAAATCCACTACGGGGAAGCAATCCGGGCCGGTCTGGCGGAGCATCTGGAAGAAATCGGGGAAATCGCCGCAAACCCGGAGCCGCCGACGTTCGAGAACACGGCCCTGGCGATGGAGCGCAGCGGTGCCCTCCTTCAGCGCGCGGCGGCCTCCTTCTTCACGCTGGTTTCGGCACACGCATCAGATGCCGTCCGCTCCCTGGAGACTGAAGTGTCACCGCTGTTTGCGGCACACCAGGACGCAATCTATATGAACAGAGAACTGTTCGAACGCTTCAATGCTTTGAAGACAGAAGGACTCGACGGCGAATCGGCGCGGCTGGTCCAGGAGTACCTTAAAGAATTCCGGGAGTCAGGGATTCAACTGGACGCCGCCGGACAGGAAAGGCTCAGAGCGGTGAATGCAGAGCTTTCCCGCCTTGGCACCGAGTACGGCCAACGCGTGAAGGAAGGTATGAAGCAGTCGGCCTTGCTGCTGGAGGATGCAGGTGAACTGGCAGGGCTTTCCACCGATGACATTGCCAGTGCAGCGGAAGCGGCCCGCCTGGCCGGGCATGAGGGCAAATTCCTCCTCACCTTGATCCTGCCGAGCAATCAACCCGCAATGTCAGCCTTGGAAAACCGCCCTGTGCGCCGCCGGCTGTACGAGGCATCCGTCAGCCGCGGGAGCAGCGGCGGCAGCCTTGACGTCCTGGAACTCGTCAAGGACCTGGTGCGGCTGCGATCTGAAAAGGCTGCCCTGCTGGGCTTCGGAAGCTATGCAGAACTGACTGTGGACCGTCAGACAGCCCCTGACTTCGAAGCCGTACAGTCCATGATGAACAGGCTCGCTCCCGCAGCTGTGCGGAACGCTGACGCGGAGAGTGCTGCGCTGGCGGAGATCGCAGGTCACCGGCTGGAGGCATGGGATTGGGCATACTATTCGGCACAAGTAAAGAAGGACAGGTATTCGGTTGATGACCGGCAACTGCGGCCCTACTTTGAACTGGATCGGGTGCTGACAGACGGTGTGTTTTTTGCAGCCACCACGCTTTACGGCATCACTTTCCACGAACGAAACGATCTGGCGGGCTACCACGAGGACGTCAGGGTGTGGGAGGTCCGGAACGAAGACGGCTCTGAGCTTGGCCTGTTCCTGGGTGACTACTACACCCGTGAATCCAAGCGCGGCGGCGCGTGGATGAATTCGCTGGTTGAACAGTCGGCCCTGCTGGGAACCAAGCCTGTGGTCATCAACAACCTCAATGTCTCCAAGCCTCCCGCTGGCGAGCCGACCCTCCTCACCCTCGACGAGCTGCGCACCGCTTTTCACGAGTTCGGCCACGCACTCCACGGTCTGTTTTCCAGCGTGACCTTTCCCCGGTTCTCCGGCACGTCCGTGCCGCGGGACTTCGTTGAATACCCCTCCCAGGTCAACGAAATGTGGATCATGTGGCCCGAAGTCCTGGCCAACTACGCCCGGCACCACGAGACAGGCGAGCCCCTTCCCCTGAATGTGGTTGAACGCCTTAAGGACGCCGAGCTTTGGGGTGAGGGTTTCGGCACCACTGAATACTTGAGCGCCGCCCTGCTGGATCTCGCCTGGCATGTACTCGACGCGTCTGACATTCCTGCCGATCCCCTGGAATTCGAGGCCAAGGCACTGGTTTCAGCCGGTGTCGCCCACGCCCTGATTCCGCCCCGATACAGGACCGGCTATTTCCAACACATCTTTGCCGGAGACGGCTATGCGGCCGGCTACTACTCATACATCTGGAGCGAAGTGCTCGACGCCGACACCGTGGAGTGGTTCAGGGAGAACGGTGGACTCAACCGGCGAAATGGTGAGTTCTTCCGCTCTGAGCTGCTTGCCAGGGGAAACAGCCGGGATCCCCTGGAATCCTTCCGCGCATTCCGTGGCAGGGATGCCCAACTGGAACCGCTACTCAAGCGCCGCGGCCTGGAATAACTCCGTCCACCCCTTAAAATAACGGCGGCGAGTCACCTACTGCAGGTGACTCGCCGCCGTCGCGGTTTGTTGCTAGGAGGCTGGTCGTGGTCCGGCAGCTTGCGTAAAAGGGGCCCTGCGTCCCCGCTCGCCGCGGAGCGGCCTCAGCGGGACGTGGGGAATAGCAAGCAGAGGATCAGGACCTGCCGTCAGGCAGAGGACTACCAGCCGCGCTCGGCGAGGCGGTGCGGCTGCGGGATCTCGTCGACATTGATACCCACCATGGCCTCGCCCAGGCCGCGGGAGGCCTTGGCGATGACATCCGGGTCATCGAAGAAGGTGGTTGCCTTCACGACGGCGGCAGCGCGTTGGGCCGGGTTGCCGGACTTGAAGATGCCCGAGCCGACGAACACACCGTCGGCACCAAGCTGCATCATCATGGCAGCGTCAGCCGGAGTGGCGATGCCGCCGGCGGTGAACAGGACCACCGGAAGCTTGCCCGAAAGCGCTACTTCCTTGACCAGTTCGTACGGTGCCTGCAGTTCCTTGGCGGCCACGTACAGCTCATCCTCAGGCAGCGAGGAGAGCCGGCGGAGCTCTGCACGGATCTGGCGCATGTGGGTGGTGGCGTTGGAGACGTCGCCGGTGCCGGCTTCGCCCTTGGACCGGATCATCGCTGCGCCCTCGTTGATGCGGCGCAGTGCCTCACCGAGGTTGGTGGCACCGCAGACGAAGGGAACAGTGAATTTCCACTTGTCGATGTGGTTGGTGTAGTCGGCCGGGGTCAGGACCTCGGACTCGTCAATGTAGTCCACTCCGAGGGACTGCAGGACCTGCGCCTCAACAAAGTGGCCGATCCGGGCCTTGGCCATGACCGGCACCGAGACTGCTTCGATGATCTTGTCGATCATGTCAGGATCGGACATGCGGGACACGCCGCCCTGGGCACGGATATCGGCCGGAACACGTTCCAGCGCCATCACTGCCACGGCACCGGCGTCTTCGGCGATGCGGGCCTGCTCGACGTTAACGACGTCCATAATGACGCCGCCCTTGAGCATCTCAGCCATACCGCGCTTGACGCGCTTGCTGCCCGTGACGCCGTTCGCCGACGAGCCGGCTTCGCTGCTTACATCAGGTGTAGACACAAAAACCCCTATGGGTAGATAGATGTTACTTTGATCCGGATTCCCGATCG
>NZ_JAPSHJ010000050.1 GCF_031179985.1 Arthrobacter sp.
GCAGCAGTTCAACTCAGTATTCGAGAATGCTGATGGCCATCCGGTACCGCTCCTGAATCCGATGCTTTGGAGTTTCTGGCTTCCGTACTTCCTCCTCCTGCTCGCGCTGGAAGCCATATTCCTGGTTGTCACCTACCGCGCCGGTTCCTGGAAGTGGAGTGCAGTCTGGGCGAACGTTGCCCTGAACGCGTTGTTCGCGGTTCCTCAAAGGCCCACCGGGCCACCAGGACGGCGTCGATGGGGACAACGCCCGGGTAGGAAGCGACGCCCGGCTAGGACGAGACGAACTGGGAAGGTCAGTTTGCACCGAGTCCTTGCTGAAGCAGGCCCGCTACGTCCTCGTCCCTCAGTTGCTCGAAGTGGTGGTAGAAAGCGCCCACTGCCCGGAACTTTCCTGGCAGGTGGAGGCAGAGGACGAAGTCGCTGACGCGCTCAAGGGAGGCCTGCGCCTCCACCGAGGCAACAGGGACCGCCACCACCACTGTTGAAGCGCCGGAACCACGGACAGCCTCTACCGCTGCCCGCATGGTTGCGCCCGTAGCCAGTCCGTCGTCGGCGAGGAGAACTGTTTTCCCCTTCAGGTCCAGCTTCAGGCCGGGATAGCTGCGGGCACGGCGCAGAAGTTCTGCGCGCTCGCGGTCTTCCACCTGGTTCAACCACTCCTGCCGGACACCGTGCTCAAGCATCTGGGCCAGCAGGGGCCTGTTGATGATCCGTACCACCCTTCCCTCGGCTGCCGGATGGCCGGCATCGGATTCGTCAGCGCCTGCCGGAGCAAGGGCCAGGGCGCCATAGGCGGTTTCCTCATGGCCCGGGATTCCCAGTTTTCGGACGAGCATGACCCCGAACGGCAGGTACAGCGCAGCAGCCAAAGCTGCGGCCACCGGCACGCCCCCGCGGGCCAGGCCAAGGACCAGGGTGTCAGGACGTTCACGGAATTGGGGGAGGGCAGCGGCCAGGCGCCTCCCTGCATCCTCGCGGTCCTCGTAGCGCGTGTTCATCAGGGGAAGTTTCAGACGGAGAGGAACTCGATGGCCGCCTGTTTGAAGACGCGGCTTGTAAGTGCGCTGGTGTGGTTTCGTCCGGGAATCACCAGCTGCTCCACCAACGCTCCGGATTTTGAACCGATGGCGGCCAGGTCAGGCATGGTCGCCGCGCGCTCGTCGTTCTCGCCCGCGACGAGGAGGATTGGCACATGGGGGACTGCCTCGGCCGGATCGTAAGGCTCGGCCTTGATGGCCTGCACCAACGAGAGCAGCGCAAAAATGTTGTTGCTGGGAAGCACCAGCGCCATCTTCAGCAGCTGGGCGGTGGACTCGTCGGCGATAGGAGTTCCGTCGGCCAGGTAACGCTGAGCGGCCACGATGTCGAAGGCGGCCAGCGGGTCTGCCGTGTTCGGTCCGCCCAGGACGATCCGATGGACGATCTCCGGCTGCGTGGCACCGAACTCCCACGCAAGACGCGACCCGAGGGAGTAGCCGATCAGATCCAGTCCACTGGCAGGGTCACCATCCTGCACAGGCCGGACGCCGGCGTCGAACGCTATCTGCAGGAGATCCGCACGGATCCGGCTGGGTGTGTATGAGTCCAGATCCTCAGGCGCCCCGCTGCGGCCGTGACCGGGAAGGTCAACGGTGATGACTTTACGCCCCGCTGAAAGAAGTGCCTGCAGCCAGCCGGTATCTTCCCAGTTCAACTTGCTGGATGAGGAGAATCCATGGAGCAGCAGGATGGGGCGCAGGCCGGCGTCGCGCTCTGGCTCATGGACTGCCACGTGCAGCTGGGGGTCGGTACCCTCGACCGTGTGGGAATGCTGTTCGCCGGTGTGCCTGCCGCTCATCGTGTCAGTCCTCATCAAGTACGGCGCTCAGGCGAACCCGGCGCTTCGGTGCCACTTCCTTCGGGACAGTGCCCACGATGCCAGCCGTGTTGTCCGGCACCTCAAACACGATCAGGGGTTCGCCGACGTTGGTTTTGTCGCCCGGCCCGCCGTGGATACGCACCACTTTACCCGCCTGCGGACTCGGGAGTTCAACCACGGATTTGCTGGTTTCTACCTCGACGAGCGGCTGGTTACGTTCAACCTGGTCGCCTGGCGCCACCAGCCATTCCAGCACCGTTGCCTCAATCAGGCCCTCGATGGGCAGTCTCAGACACGCGGCGGCCCAGTTTTATTTTTGTGCCTATCCGGCATGCAGCTGCGATGGCGGCGATCAGGACAAGGGTGCTGAACAGCTGAATGCGGCTGGCTTCTGCCCAGAAGCCGACTGCCAAAATGAGGGCCAAAAGGATCAGCCCGAAGATCGTCAGGGCCGGGAACCCCTTCATCCGCAAGGGAAGTTCTGTTCCGTCCCGGTCCGCCCTCCTGCGCAGGATCAGCTGGGACGCCAAAGCAGAACCCCAGACCACCAGGCAAGTCGAACCCACCAGCTGGAAGAGGGCCGGGAGGATCTGCTCCGGGAAGATCAGTTCCAGCACCGTGGCGGCGAAGCCGAAGGCCACCGAGACCAGAACCGCAGGCACCGGAACCCCCGCTGGCGTCAGTTTCGATAGAAAGTAGGGGGCCTCGCCGCGCTGCGACAGCGAGTAGGCCATGCGTGATGCCCCATACAAGTTGGCGTTGAGAGCGGAGAGAAGCGCGACTGCTGCCACCAGCGTGATGGCTGTGCCGGCACCAGGGATGCGGGCGGCGTCGAGCACTCCCGCAAACGGCGACTGCAGGCCGGGGGAGCCAACGGGCAGAACTGCGGCGATCACCAAAACCGATCCAATGTAGAAGACCAGGATGCGCCACACCACTGTCCGGATCGCTCCGCCAACGCTGTGTGCAGGGTCCTCGGTCTCGGCCGCAGCAACGCTGACGATTTCGGTTCCACCAAACGCGAAAATGACCACAAAGAGAGCGGCCGCGATGCCGCCGAGGCCCGCCGGGGCGAAGTCTGCACCGATGACGGACAAGCCGGGCGAGGGCACATCGGGCAACAGGCCCAGAAGCAGGGCTGCGCCTATGGCCAGGAACAGGACGATTGCCGTGACTTTGAGAATGGCGAACCAGAACTCGAACTCGCCGAAATTCTTCACTCCGGCGAGGTTAATAGCGGTAAAAAGCACCATGAACGCCAAAGCAAGGGCCCACACGGGGATAACGGGCCACACCGAGAACAACAGTGCCGCCGCTCCAAGCGCTTCCGCGGCTATAACCACTACCAGCTGAAGCCACCAGAGCCACCCGACGGCAGCTCCCGCTGTCTTGCCCAGGGCACGTTCGGTGTAGACGGAGAAGGCTCCGCTGTTGGGATGTGCTGCGGCCATTTCTCCGAGGGCCCACATCACCACAATGATCAGGGTGCCTGCCACGAGGTAGGAGATCAGGACGGCAGGCCCGGCCAGCTGTACGCCGGCGCCGGATCCGAGGAAGAGGCCGGCGCCTATGGCACTTCCAAGCCCCATCATGGTCAGCTGGCGCGGACGAAGGGAATGACCAAGGTGAGCGGCAGGGCGTTTATTCGCCGGCTGTTTGGAGGTAGGGCGTTCCGCGGCGGACTTCGTTGTCATGGGCGAACCTTCTTGGGGGTCGGTGGGTTTCGGGTCCTTATGGGACTTACCGAATTTACCCCTTTTCCTTGGTCACGTTAATTCATCGATGCTCCCCGGGCGTGCGTCCTGCCAACGAACCTGTCCGGCAAAATCCGAAACATTTTGTTTTGAAGCCTCCACGCTTTACGATGAGTTCTAGTCAATGTGACTATAACTCTTTCACTGAAGCCCGGTTCGGCCGGGAAGTAGTCCGGACACCGCAGGGTGCCGTAGGGGGTGGGAATCATGTACACGAATGCAGCCAATGTCTCGGAGCGCCAGGCGGCCCCACCCTCACTTGCCATTTCCACTGTTATCTTTGCCCTTCGTCCCAGTGAACAGTCGGGCCGCCCGACTCTGTGGCTTCCGCTGGTGCGGCGGATCCGCGAGCCTTTCAAAGGACTCTGGGCGCTGCCCGGCGGCCCGCTCTCCCATGCCGAATCCCTCCAGGACGCCGCTTCGCGCAACCTTCAGGAAACCACTGGACTGGCCCCACGATACTTGGAGCAGCTGTACGCATTCGGAGGCCTCCACCGCTCGCCCACTCAAAGGGTGGTGTCGATCGTCTACTGGGCGCTCGTCCAGCCCACAGAGGCCGCCCTCGCCGATGAGTCTGAAAACGTGAAGTGGTTCCGCGCCGACAGGCTGGGGGAACTGGCCTTTGACCACAAAGCCATCGTGGACTACGCGCTGTGGCGGCTGCGGAACAAGATGGCTTACGGCTCCATTGCCTATCACCTGCTTGGTGAATACTTCACGCTGGCGGAAGTGCGGGAGGTCTATGAGGCCGTCCTGGACAGGCAACTCGATCCGGCCAACTTTCGTCGGCAACTCAAATCCACCCCTGAGATTCAGGAAACCGGTGAATACCTCCAGGGCGGGAAACACCGCCCTCCACGCCTTTACCGCTTTATTGGCCACCCAGGCCTTGACCCAGATAACAGGAGCAATCATGAGCAGCGTTAACACAACCATCCAGCTCATTACCCGTGAACAGGCCGAAAATGGATCCTTCGCGGCGGCGAAGGCCTCCACCTGCAGCCCGGCCCTGGCCAAGGGCCCCTGGGACTACGATCTCGCCGAGGCCCTGGCTGGTACGCCCGCCTACGGTCCCGGTGCTTCAAGCGCCGACGTCGCACCTCCTGCCACCCCGAGGCAGGGGCAGCTGCCGGAAGAGTACAAACTGGCCAGTGACGCCGAGCTGGACGCGAGGATCCGGGCGGCCAAAGCCATTCTGGGGGAGCGGGCTGTGATCCTGGGCCACTTCTACCAGCGGGACGAAGTCATCGAATACGCCGACTTTGTGGGTGACTCGTTCCAGCTGGCCAATGCAGCCCTGACCAGGCCTGAAGCCGAAGCCATCATTTTCTGCGGCGTGCACTTCATGGCCGAGACGGCCGACATCCTCTCCAAGCCGGATCAGGCTGTGATCCTGCCCAATCTCGCCGCCGGTTGTTCCATGGCAGACATGGCGGACATTGATTCCGTGACAGAGTGCTGGGAGCAGCTGGAGGAAGTCTTCGGCACCGAGCCCGACGCCGACGGCCGTGTTCCAGTCATACCCGTCACCTACATGAATTCTTCCGCGGCCCTCAAGGGCTTCTGCGGAGACCACGGCGGAATCGTCTGCACATCCTCGAACGCAGCCACTGTGCTGGAGTGGGCATTCCAGCGCGCACAGCGGGTTTTGTTCTTTCCCGACCAGCACCTGGGCCGAAACACTGCCAAGGCCATGGGCGTGCCCCTGGACCGGATGCCCATGTGGAACCCCCGCAAGGACCTCGGCGGTAATGACGAAACCACCCTGCAGGACTCCCAGGTGATCCTTTGGCACGGCTTCTGCTCAGTCCACAAGCGCTTCAACGTCGGCCAGATCGAAAAAGCACGGATCGACTTTCCCGGAGTGCAGGTGATTGTGCACCCCGAATGCCCCATGGAGGTTGTCGACGCCGCCGATTCGGCCGGGTCCACGGACTTCATCCGGAAGGCCATCGCGGCCGCCACTGAGCCAACAGTCTTCGCCATCGGTACCGAAATCAACATGGTGAACAGGCTTGCCGCCGAGTACCCGCAGCACACCATCTTTTGCCTGGACCCGGTTGTCTGCCCGTGTTCCACGATGTACCGGATCCACCCGGGCTACCTCGCCTGGGTCCTTGAGGGACTGGTGAACGGCGAAGTGCTCAACCGCATCACTGTCGACGACGCCGTTGCAGGCCCGGCACGCCTGGCGTTGGAACGGATGTTGGCGGCCCGTCCATGAATGGGCAGGAGTCAACGCGGAACTCCGGACGCGAGCGCACGCTCGTCGTCGTCGGAAGCGGTATAGCAGGACTCTACGCTGCCCTGCTGGCCGCCGACGCGCCCCGGACGCATGGCCGCGGGACTGACGTGGTGCTCCTGACCAAAGGAACCCTGGAACAGAGCAACACCTTCTACGCGCAAGGTGGAGTTTCAGCAGTGCTGGAGCCCGGAGAAGCGGCGCCCGGTGACTCTGTTGCCGCGCACATCGCAGATACCCTCGCGGCCGGCGCGGGCCTGAACAACCCGGAAGCCGTCCGCGTGCTGTGCACCGAAGCCGTCCGCGATATCACCGGGCTGAAGCGATTCGGGGTGGACTTCGACTGCGATGACACCGGACATCCTGCCCTGGGGCTGGAAGCGGCCCACTCCGCACCCCGGATCCTGCATGCCGGCGGGGACGCGACCGGCGCGGGCATCGCCAGGGGACTTATCGCCGCCGTCCTCGAGCGGGCAGTCAGCGGAAGGCTGCGGTTGGTGACGGACGCGTTCGTGACCGAACTGACGATGTCGAACGGACGCGTTTCGGGGGTGAAGTACCTCCACAACGGACTGGTCACCAACATCGGTGCCGACGGCGTGCTGCTGGCTACCGGCGGCGCCGGCCGGCTTTTTGCCCGCACGAGCAACCCGGATGTGGCCACTGCAGACGGTTTGGCCTCGGCCTGGCGTGCGGGCGCAGCTGTCCGGCACCTGGAATTCTTCCAGTTCCATCCCACCACGCTGGCGGCAACGGAGCGGCCCGGCGGGCCGCCCCCGCTGCTCATC
This sequence comes from Arthrobacter sp., assembly GCF_031179985.1. GTDB lineage: Bacteria > Actinomycetota > Actinomycetes > Actinomycetales > Micrococcaceae > Arthrobacter. The sequence goes on from NZ_JAPSHJ010000050.1 coordinate 6,646, forward strand.
TCCGAGGCTGTGCGTGGTGAAGGCGCGATCCTCACGGACGCTGCCGGTCACCGGTTCATGCCTGATTACCACCCCGATGCCGAACTGGCCCCCCGCGATGTTGTTTCACGCAGCATTGCCCTCCACCTTGCAGGGACCGGGGCGCCGGCCGACAGTCCGGTCTACCTGGATGCACGCGCCGTCGAAGCGTCCAAGGGTCCCGGATTCCTGGCGCGGCGTTTCCCGACTCTGACAGCTGCCACACGCGCTGCCGGTTACGACTGGACGGCGGAAGTGCTTCCCGTATCCCCGGCCGCCCATTACTGGATGGGAGGCGTCGCCACAGACCTCTGGGGCCGTACAACAGTCCCGGGGCTTTACGCTGCCGGCGAGGTTGCCTGCACGGGTGCTCAGGGCGCCAACCGGCTGGCAAGCAATTCCCTGCTCGAAGGCCTCGTTTTTGGCAGGCGCGCAGTGGAGGCCTGTCTTGACGCTGCCGAACCGGCGGCCCGCTTTGACGCCGCTGCCGGCCTTGCAGCGAACGACGCCAGCGTTGCCATAGGATCTGCTTCGCCGAATCACGCGCCGGTGGCTTTCACTGGCTTCGCCGATGACTTCAGCCGCGGTGCCTTGTCCCGTCTGATGACCCGGGCAGCCGGCGTCCTGCGTACGGGTACTGAGCTGGACGAGGCAGCACGGCAGCTGGCGGTCTGGGCCGCAGACGTGGCTCGGACTGACGCGCAGTCCGTAAGTGATTTCGAAGACCGGAACCTGCTGCTGGCAGCACAGTTGCTCGTTGCCGGAGCAAGGTCACGGAAAGAGTCTGTTGGTGCGCACTACCGCGCTGACACCCCACAGAACTTGCGTGGTCAGGGTGCCACCAGTCTTCCGATGCAAAGGATCAGCTCATGACCTCCACTGCCCACGCCTTCACTCCGAGCGATGCTGTCTCCGGCACTGGCAGCTCCGTGGGGAGCCTTCCGGACGCCGCCGTCCTGAAAGTCCTCCGCTCCGCCCTCGAAGAGGACGCTCCCTATGGCGACATCACATCCCAGACCCTCATCCCGGAAGAAGCCAGGGCAACCGCGGTGCTCAATGCCAGGGTTCCCGGCGTACTCAGCGGAGGAACCGTGTTCGCTGCCGCGATGACGCTCGCTGATCCGGATGCCGTCGTCGAGCTCCTGGTGGCCGACGGGGAGCGCTTTACCGCGGGCACGTCTCTTGCCAGAGTGACAGGCAATGCCCGGGCGGTGTTGCTCGCCGAACGCGTTGCGTTGAACCTGATCCAGCGGATGAGCGCGATTGCCACCAAAACAGCAGGGTTTGTGGACCTGGTGGCCGGAACGAAGGCACGGATCACCGATACGAGGAAAACCACCCCGGGGCTTCGGGTCCTGGAGCGTTATGCGGTCCGCTGCGGGGGCGGGGCGAACCACCGCTTCAGCCTGTCAGATGCAGTACTGGCAAAAGACAACCACCTGGCCGTGATTACCGGCGGTGATTCCCGGAAACTGACTGAACTCCTCCGCCAAGCCAAGGCACAGCTCGGGCACACCACCCACTTTGAGGTGGAGGTGGACACCATGGAGCAGATCGAACCTGTGCTTGCGGCCGGGGTAGACACCATCATGCTGGACAACTTCAGCCTGACCGAGCTCGCCGCTGGAGTCGCTTTAGTGAACGGGCGTGCCCGGATCGAGGCGAGCGGCAACGTAACCCTGGAAACGGTGGCCGGCATCGCCGCAACAGGGGTGGACGTCATCTCAATCGGAGGGCTCACCCACACCGTGGCCGCCTTGGATCTCGGGTTGGACATTGAGCTGGACCTTAGTCCCGGCCTCACCCTCACTGCTGGCTCCGGAGATCGCTGAACCGTCATGATTTTCCTCGACGCGGCAGCCACCACACCGGTCCGGCGGGAAGTGCTCGAAGCCATGTGGCCGTACCTGACAGGTGAATTCGGCAACCCCTCCAGCCACCATACCCTCGGCGAAGCTGCAGCCAACGCGCTCGCTGACGCGAGGGCAACTGTGGCGCGTTCCCTCGCTTGCCGTCCGGGCGAAGTAACCTTCACCTCAGGTGGTACGGAGGCCGACAACCTGGCCGTGAAAGGGATCTCGCTGGCCCGCCAGGCCGCTGACCCACGCTACAACAGGGTAGCCATCAGCGCCATAGAGCATCCGGCAGTGGAGGAATCTGCCAGGTACCTGGAACGGTTCCACGGGTTCATCGTTGATGTGGTGCCTGTGAACCGTTACGGGCAGGTGACACCGGAGGCGCTCGCAGAAGTGGTGCGGCCTGAAACCGCACTCGTCAGTGTCATGTATGCGAACAACGAGATCGGGACCATTCAGCCGGTGGCTGCTTTGGCTGCTGTGGCACACCACCATGGCATACCGTTCCACACAGACGCGGTCCAGGCTGCAGGCTGGCTTTCCCTGGACACCAAAACGTTGCGTGTGGATGCCCTCAGCATTTCCGGCCACAAACTCGGTGCACCCAAGGGGAACGGGGCACTCTACCTCCGGAGCCGGACCCGCGTTGAGCCACTGGTTCATGGAGGAGGCCAGGAGCGGGGACGCCGCTCGGGCACGGAGAACGTCGCCGGAGCAGTAGCTCTGGCAAAGGCACTCACACTCGTTGGCGCGGCGGAGCAGGGAGAGCCATTGGCGGCCAAGGTGGCAGGGCTTCGCGATCAATTCATCAAGACCGTCCTGGCGCTCGTACCGGGTGCCATCCTGACTGGTCACCCCGGGGAGCGGCTCCCGTCCATCGCATCGTTCTGCTTCCCCGGCACCAGCGGGGAATCGGTCCTGCTGGAATTGGAGCGTCAAGGCGTGGTGTGCTCAAGCGGCTCTGCCTGTGCAGCAGGATCTGATGCGGCATCCCCGGTGCTGCTCGCCCTGGGGATAGAGGCAGAAGTCGCCCAAACTGCCGTGCGGTTCAGCTTCGACTCAACGGTGGGCTCCGCTGAACTGGAGGAAGCAGCAGCGGCGGTGGGCGCCGCCGTCGGGAATATCCGTTCCCTCAGCGGCCGCTGACGTCCCTGACGCCTACTGGATTGCTGAGTTCGCCGATCCCCTCCACCTGGCACGTGACGGTGTCGCCGGGTTGGAGAGGTACAGATTCGGCCGGAAACCCGGTGAGGACGAGGTCACCCGGATGCAGGGTCATAAAAGAAGTCAGGTACACCAAAATCTCGTCCACCTTCCACCCGAGGTCAGCTGAGCTCCCGGCCCCGAGCGTCCGACCGTTGTGCGTGATCCCCATGGACAGCGCAGAGTCGTCCAGATCAGTGACCAGCCATGGTCCAACCGGTGTGAAGGTGTCCTGGCTCTTGGCGCTGATCCACAGCTGATCCGTCTTCTGATGGTCCCGGCTGGTCACGTCGTTCCCGATCGTGTATCCGAGTACGGCAGCGCGGGCGTTTTTGAGGGTCAGTCCGCGCGCTTTACGCCCGACGACGATGGTCAGTTCGGCTTCCGGGTCAACCTGCCCTCCTCCTTCCGGCAGTTCAATGGTGTCGCCCGGTCCAATGACACTCGTAGCTGCCTTGTGGAACGCCTGAGGTGGCAGGGCCCGGCTCGACGGGCCCGTATTGTGGGCCATCCCCAGAACATTGGCGGGAACGCTGGGAGCCAGAAAACGGAAGGTGTCCTCGCTGACCTCCTGGCCTGCAGTCCAGCCCGTACGTGCCGGGCTTTCCGCATTTGCCAATGACTCCGGAAAGGGCGAGGAGATGACCGTCCAGCTCCGCCCTTCCGCAGAGCTGAAATCGGGGCAGTCGTTGGTTACGAAGTACTGTTCGGACGGTCGCATTGTTGATTCCGGGACCAAGGGGCGGACGCGGGCGATGCGGCGGGACGAACCAGGAATCATCCCCACATCCTATGCTCAGCCGGCACTACGCCAGGGCAGCGGAACCGAACGCGACGCTGAACCTGTCACACCAGAGCACTACCGTATCCAGTCCGCTCAGGTCGGCACCGGCAGGAATGACGTAGTTGTGGCTGCCATGAGTCGCCTTGATGGGGCCGAGGTCAAGGTATTTGCCTCCGCGGTACTTGAACCAGTCCCCGCCGGCGTCGAGCTCACTGAGCCAGATCTTGATGTCGGGACCATCGCTGCTCGCCAGATTCTCGAGCCGCACCAGCTGCGTGCCGTCCGCCAGCTTGAGGAGGCTGGCCGTACCGCTGGTGGGATGCTCCTGGGATTGAAAATCGCCCTTGGCCACCACAATGGGTGCAGCTTCCGAAACCGGGGCCCCTGCAGTCGCTGCGGACGGCGTGGGCTGGATACTTTCTGTGGGGGACGACGGCGAAACTGCCGTTGTGTTCGAGGGGGAGGAGGACGCGGACACGGCCTCAGGCAGGGCCTCATTAAGCGTGCTGCTTGTGAAGAGCCGCCAGGGTTGGAAAAGGTAGGCGCCGATCAACAGCACAGCCACCGCGCAGGGAATGAGCATGGCCAGGACGTTGCGGCGTTTGAGGAATTCCATGTCTCCACGGTAGGCGCGGCGAGCTGCCCTGTCCCGAGGAAAGTCTTACCGTTTGCTGACAACCCGGGAGAGTCTGCCTGCCGGAGAGAGGAGGGGAGAGTCCTTCGGCCTAGGAGAGCTCGCCCACGGGGATTTCCACCGCGAGGCGGTTGGATGGCCCCGCAAGCGGAGAGGCCCAGGCCTCGTTGTAAGCGCATGACGGGTTATAGGCGAAGTTGAAGTCCAGGATGAATTCTGCCGAGGGACCAGACCCGCGGATGCCGTGGTAGGCGCCCTTGATGGTGTCGAGGAGGTATCGCCCGGAACCGTAACTGCCGCCGCTCTGCCCGGCGGTGGCGTCGCGGAAGGGTACGAAGATGCCTCCGCCGTAGCCCTGGATCTTCCAGACTGCCAGCTGGCCCATCTCGGGAAAGTCAAAGGTCCCAAGCCGGACAAAATGCACGGGACCATCGGTGCCGTTATCGACGCTCATCTCCCGGCCCGCGCCCTCTTTCGTCAGCGGGACGTTGAAGCGGTAGATGGGATCGTAATCGGCTGTCCGGAGGCCGCCAAAAACTGCCTTATCGCCGGCCGTCAGGGGCGAGGCGGGGTGGGTCCCGAACATACGGTCACGCTCTTGCCGCCAATAGGAATGCGCTTCCGCCGGGTTGTCCGCGGCAATCCGCCGGACATTGTCATAAAGGGCGAACGTCCGTAGCCGCCAGTCTGCGACGTCGACGGCGGAGATTTCCGTCATGTTGTCGCCGCCCCGATTTTCTTGCAAATTCGCCATTCCCCCAGCCTAGCCGCCTTTGGCATCCCCACCGCGAAACGCTGCGCCGCGCACCGCCGCGGGTCCCCGCTCACCGCTACGCTGGGATGCATGACAGGGACGGGAATCTCCGCATCGCTCCGGCTAACCTCAGTACTGCTTGTGGCGGCCGCGGCGATGGCCGGCTGCAGCAACGACGGAAAAGGCACTCCGGCGTGGACGGCGGGCGCGAGTCCGTCAGCTTCCGCGTCCCAGGCCCCCACTGCAAATCCAACGGAGACCGCTGTACCCGGAACCGGAACTGCGGAGGCCACCCCGTCTGGAGCCGAGACTCCAGGAGTCGGCGCCACCGCTTCCGCCTGGAAGGTCTTCAACGATCCTGGGAAAACAGTGAGCTTTGAGCTGCCGCAGGAGTGGATTACCCAGTCCCTGCCGCCCGTGGATGGCTCCCTGCCCGGTGCCCTGAAAATCGAGGTGAAGGATTCCAAAGGAGCCTACCTGGCCACCCTGCAGACCGGGTTGCCTGCGGCGGCTCCGGTGGATTGTGCCGCTGCTGCGGCCAAGCCCTACGTGGTTGTCAGCAGCGTTCCGGTGGAATTGCCACATGCTGACGGGGAAGGAACGATTCCGCCACGAGTGGTGTTCCGCGTCATCCAGGGGTACAAGTTCTTCGGTTCATTTGGCATCACCAACATGGTGGGCGGCACGGACGGAAAGGCCTGCAGCCTGCAGAACGTGGTTCGCGGTCCTGCAGGCAAAGGCAATTATTCCTTCGGCGACCTCACTGCGCTGAAGGCGTTTGCCACGGATGAAAAGGTGGCACCGGCGAAATCCTTTGACACCTTGGATCAGGCGGCCAAGTACGTGAACGAGGGATCTGAGTTCGCCAACGTCCAGCGGATGCTAATGTCTCTGAAGATCCATAACTAGTCCCACCGTTTGCGGCTGCTTCTGGCCGGCGGTTTGAGGGCTGCTCTGCTTCCACTTCATACTCCGGAGATACATGCAACGCTCGGTCGCCGCCCGGCTCGTCTTCAAGACCACCGCTGACACGAAAGTTGCGCTGGCTGTTGCCGTGGCCAGCAATGCAGGCTATTCCTCGGTGACAGAAACGCTGTCCGTGACAGCCGGCGGCCAAAACGTTCCGGTCACCGAACTGGCCGATGATCACGGCGGGAGGTTCCACTACTTTGAGCTTGCTGATCCCTCCGAAGTAACCGTCGATTATGCCGCTACGGTCTCCGGGCAGGCGATCCCTCAGGAGCCCACCCTTATGGATCTCATCCGCTACGTCCGGCCCAGCCGCTATGCGGAATCTGATCGCCTTCTGCCCACCGCCTACGCGGAATTCGGAGGGCTCCAGGGGGAAGAACTCCTGCATACGGTCCGGAACTGGGTATCCACCGAGCTGCGCTACATCAGTGGATCCTCGCGGGGAACCGACGGGGCAGTGGAGACCCTGCTGCACCGAAGGGGTGTCTGCAGGGACTTCGCTCACCTGGCCATTGCTTTGTTGCGGTCCAAAAACGTGCCGTGCCGGCTCGCTGCCGTCTACGCTCCCGGACTGAGCCCCATGGATTTCCATGCCGTGGTGGAGGCCCACCTCAACGGGGCCTGGCACATCATTGACCCCACAGGGTTGGCACCGCGGGAAAGCATGCTCCGCATCACGGCAGGGCGGGACTCCTCCGACACCGCCTTCCTCTCAACAATCGGAGGAAGCCTCACCCTCAGGGAGCTGGGCGTCACCGCGGTGGTGGACGGAATATTGCCGGAGGAAGACCCGTCAAAGCTGGTCGTACTTCGCTAGTGCCCGGCCTGGGAGGCTAGTGCCGGGCGACGGCGCCTCGGAGCTTCTCAGTAAGCCGAAGCAGCTCGCGCTGTTCAGCCGCAGTCAGCGACGGCGTCATCAGCGCCTCAATATCGCGGACATGCATCCTGCCGATCTGCTTCTGCAGATCAGCTCCCGCTTCGGTGAGCTTCAGCAGGACCCCCCTGCCGTCGTCGGGAGCGGGCATACGCTCCACCAGGCCGCGCTTCTCCAGCCGCTCCACCAGCCGGCTCAGGCTGGACTGACTCAACAGGATATGGTCGTTCAGCTCATTGAGCCGGAGCCAGCCCGAGGGGCAGCGCGACAAGGTGAACAGGACGTCGTATTCATTGAGGGCTATTGACTTGAAAGCAGGTCCGGACTGCAGTCGACGCATCACGGCAACCTGGGCGCGGAAGAGAGACTCCCAGGTTTCCGCTGCAAGGCGGACCGGCGATGCGGCTGGACGCTCGGCCATCAGGCCTCCTTTGCTGAGACTGCTGCCGTCCCTGCGGTTTGAGGCAGAGCCGCGGCAGAGGATTCCTTGTCCTGTGCCGCCAGCAGGGCAGCGACCCGGGCAGCATGGGTCGGAGGCTCGGGAATGTGGGCGGGCTTAAGGGCCGCATATTCCTTGCGAAGGACGGGAAGGACTTCTTCCCCGAACAGATCAAGCTGCTCCAGCACGGTTTTCAGCGGCAGGCCTGCGTGGTCAATGAGGAACAGCTGCCGCTGGTAGTCGCCAAAGAATTCCCGGAAGGTGAGGGTCTTCTCGATGACTTCCTGGGGGCTTCCGACCGTCAGCGGGGTCTGAGACGTGAAGTCTTCCAGCGACGGTCCATGGCCATACACCGGTGCATTGTCGAAGTATGGCCGGAATTCCTTGACTGCATCCTGGGAGTTCTTGCGCATGAAGAACTGTCCGCCCAGCCCGACGATCGCCTGGTCCGCCGTCCCGTGTCCGTAGTGCTCATAACGCTCACGGTAAAGACCGATCAGCTGCTGGTAGTGCTCTTTGGGCCAGAAAATGTTGTTCGCAAAGAAACCGTCGCCATAGTAAGCGGCCACTTCCGCAATTTGCGGGCTGCGGATCGATCCGTGCCAGACAAAGGGTGCAACGCCGTCGAGAGGCCGGGGAGTGGACGTGAAGTTCTGCAGTGGTGTGCGGTGTTTACCGGACCAGTTGACGGTGTCCTCGTCCCAGAGCCGGCGCAGCAGGCTGTAGTTCTCTATCGCCAGTTCTATGCCGTCCTGGATGTTCTTGCCGAACCACGGGTACACGGGTGCCGTATTGCCTCGTCCCATCACCAGATCCACCCGGCCGTCGGCGAGGTGCTGGAGCATCGCGTAGTCTTCCGCAATCTTTACAGGATCGTTGGTGGTGATCAGGGTGGTGGCCGTGGAGAGGATGATCCGCTCCGTCTGGCCTGCGATGTACGCCAGCGTGGTGGTGGGCGAGGAGGAGAAGAAAGGCCGGTTGTGATGCTCCCCGATGGCAAAGACATCCATGCCGATCTCTTCGACCTTCTTGGCGATGGCCACTTCCGCCTTGATGCGCTCGTTCTCAGTGGGAGTACGGCCCGTAGTGGGGTCGGTCGTGATGTCGCTGACGCTGAATACGCCGATCTGCATGATGTCCCTTTCAGATTCGTGAAGTTCCGGAGAACTGATTCCAGTATAGCCGGATATACATGCATTTGCATCTATCGCCGGATACAACGCAGCGAGGTTGGAATTATTCCCGGCAGGGCCGGGACAGCGTGTTAGCTCGGCTCGCCCGGAGCAGCCCGCCGTCCGCTGACTTTGGGGATCTTGCCCCTGGTCCAGTCCGCGAATTCAGCATCGACATCTGCTGCCGGGCTAAAGGCGGGCCGCTGCTTCATGGCCAACAGCAGGGATTTCCTTTCACGCCGACCCTCCACCAGCCGGTAGAGAACCGGCACCAGGACCAGAGTCAGGGCTGTGGAGGACAGGAGCCCGCCAATGACGACGATCGCCAATGGCTGTGAGATGAATCCGCCGCCGCCGGTAATGCCCAACGCCATGGGTGTCAGCGCGAAAACCGTGGCCAGGGCAGTCATCAGGATCGGCCGGAGGCGTTGGCGGGCACCATGGGTGATGGCGTCAGCCACGTTCATTCCCGGCTGGCCGTCCCGTGGTTGCCGGTACTGGTTAATGAGGTCGATCAGCACAATGGCGTTGGTGACCACAATGCCCACCAGCATCAGCATCCCGATGAGTGAAGGCAAGCCCAGGGGAATTCCGGTCAGAAGCAGGAGCCCGATAGCGCCCGTTGCTGCAAAAGGAATGGAAACAAGCAGTATCAGGGGCTGCACCAGCGATTTGAAGGCGGCGACCATAATCACGTACACAATCGCGATGGCAGCCAGCAGGGCAAGCCCTAACTGCTGGAAGGACTCGGCTTGCTGCGTCGTGGCGCCGCCGATCTCGGCCGTGACCCCGGACGGCAACTGAACGGTCTTCAGCCTGTTCTGGACCTCGCCGCTGACGGCACCAAGATTGGACCCCGACGGCGTAATGGAGACAGTCGCCGTCCGCTGCCCGCCGCTGGCGGTAATCGAGACGGGGGAGTCCACCTGCTGGACTGACGCGATACTGCCGAGCGTCAGTCCCTTGCCGCCGGGAAGTGGGATGTTCCTGACGGAATCAATGCTCTTGAACTGCGTGCCGAGGCCTATCTGGACAGGAAAATCATTCGTATCGATCCGGACAGTTCCCGCCGGAATGGGACTGATGGTTGAAGCCAGGACGCCGGCGACGCGTTCTTCGTTGAGTCCGGCGGCGACGGCCCTCGCCCGGTCCACCTTGATCTGGACCACGGGCTGGGTTGTGGCCAGGTTGGTTACCGTCTCCGTGCTTCCCGGGACACTCTCCATGGCCTGCACCATGGCATCGCTCGCAGTGCGCAGATCTCCGGAGTTCGACGCCTTGAGGGTGATGTCCACCGTTGATGACGTACCCAGGCCCCCTTGCTGGGTTGCTACCGAGATTTTTCCTGCAACGCCGGCTTCTTTCAGGCGCTCACGAACAGTGTCCTGAAGCAGGGACTGCTTCGCCTTCTCGTCGGTAACCACAGTGAATGTTGAATTTGATGCGCCCGTGGACAGGAGCGCGGCGAAGCCCGCCTGGGCATTGCCAGTGGTGACCTGGACATCCTTGATTCCGTCGATGTCATCCAGGACATCTTCAACCTTGGCGGCCGCGGTGTTTGCATCGGCAAGGCTGGTACCGGTGGGAAGTTGCTGACGGATGCTCATACTGTTCTGGCCGGAGCTGCCCAGGAGATCGGTCGCCAACAGCGGAGTCATGGCTGCCGTCGCACCCAGGACCAGCACCGCCGCGACCAGTGTCACCACAGGATGTTTCTGCGTCTTCCGGAGGATGGGAAGGTAGCCCCGCTGCAGCATGGTGCGTTGCTCAGCTTCGCTGGCCTTGGCCGCTGTTTCGGCAGCGGTTCCGGGATCCGCCGCAGCGGGAGAGCCCTTGAGGAACCAGTAGGCCAGGACGGGGACGATTGTCAGGGAAACGAGCAGGGAGGACAACAGGGCAATGGTGACGGTGAGGGCAAACGGGCGGAAGAGCTCGCCGGCTAATTCCCCCACAAAGGCAATGGGAAGGAACACTGCCACAGTGGTGAGGGTCGAGGCAGTGATGGCCCCCGCAACTTCCCGGATGGCGGTGAGGATGGCGGTGACCTTTGGCTCGCCGTAGCTCAAGTGACGCTTGATGTTCTCGATCACCACGATCGAGTCGTCCACCACGCGGCCGATGGCGATTGTCAGGGCACCCAGGGTCAGGATATTCAGCGAGTATCCAGTGCCGGACAGGCCGATGAACGTAATCAGGAGGGAGAGGGGAATGGAGACAGCTGTCACCAGCGTGGACCGCACCGAGAGCAGAAATACCAGGATGACGGCGACGGCGAATCCGAGGCCCAGCAGCCCCTCAGTGGTCAGGTCCTTGATGGATTTTTCAATGAATGGTGCCTGATCAAAAACGGGGGTGAAAATGGCATTGGCGCCGAGCTCGGCCTCAAGCTGGGGAAGCGCATCATTGACTGCGTGCGAGATTGCCACAGTGTCGCCGTCGGGCTTCTTGGTAACTGACAGCGCAAGGGTTTCCTTGCCGTTGGTCCGGGTGATCGAGGTCCGGTTGTCGTCTTCGATGCTGACGTCCGCCACGCTGCCGATAGTTGCAGCCTCCCTGGCACCACCCAGGGGAAGGGCCTTGATGGCATCGAGGGAATCAACGGGACTTCCGATCTGCAGGGAGAGCGACTTGCCTTGTTCCTCGATGGTTCCGGCAGGCACCAGGGCCCCGTTGTTCTTCAGCGCATCACTGATCGACTGGAGCGTGGCGCCCTTGACGGCCATTGCGTCGGGCCGGGGAAGGATCTGGATGTGCTGGGTTGCTCCGCCGGTAACCTCGGCGCCCCTGACGCCGTCGATCTTCTGCAGGGCAGGAACGCTCAGCCGCAGGAGGTCGGCGTTCAGTTCGCTCAGCGACTTGTCAGAGGACACCGCCAGAAAGACAATCGGGAAATCACTGATGCTCCCTGCTATGGCCTGTGGCTCGACGTCTTCAGGCAAAGTCCGTTTGGCGTTGGAGATGGCCCGGTCAATCTGGTTCCGGGCACGGTCCAGGTTCGATCCGTAGGTGAAGACGAGATTGATCTGCGAGACACCATTGCGGGATGTAGCAGACGTCGATTCCAGCCCTTCGACCCCGTTCAACGCCGTCTCCAAGGGGGCGCTGACCTGCTTGTCCACCACCTCCGGAGAGGCCCCGGGCATGGAGGAAATAACGGTGATCCGCGGGAACTCGATGGACGGGATGAGCTCCTGCTTCAAGGAGGACATCGTGATCACGCCGAATACCGACGCGAAAACAGTGATCAGCGCGATCAGGGCCCGGTTTGCCAGCGAGAGCTTTGCCAGCCGGAACATCTCATAATCTCCTGGTGGATTGACGGACAATGATCGAACGCACGGCCCGCCGCCTCCCCTGCAGGATCAGCTCTTCGTCGCGCTGACCGGTTCCAGTTGGAGCGCCTTGGCGGTCTCTTCTTCAAGCTGGACAGCGAGCTCGGGGTTGTCGTTGAGCTTCACGCCGTACCCGGGCATCATCTCCTTGAGCTTTGACTGCCAGCCCTTGAAATTCTTCGGGAAGGACTTCTGCAGGAGCTCGATCATGATGGGTACAGCAGTGGAGGCGCCAGGCGATGCGCCGAGCAAGGCACCGATGGAACCGTCGCGGCCGGCGATCACTTCAGTGCCGAATTGGAGCACGCCGCCCTTTTTCGGATCTTTCTTGATGATCTGAACACGCTGGCCGGCCGTAATGAGTTCCCAACCGCCGTCTGTTGCTTCCGGATAGTACTCGCGAAGGGCCTCGACCTTTTCGCCGTGGCGCTTTGCGACTTCCTTGATCAAATAGGCGGTCAGGTCCATGTTGTCCTTGCCTACCGCAAGCATGGGGATGATGTTATGGGGCCGGATGGAGCGGGGGAGGTCCAGGTACGAGCCGTGTTTCAGGAAGTTGGTGGAGAAGCCCGCATAAGGACCGAAGAGCAGGGACCTTTTGCCCTGGACGAACCGCGTGTCCAGGTGGGGTACAGACATGGGAGGTGCTCCTACCGATGCCTGTCCATAGACCTTCGCGCTGTGCCGGGCGGCCAGGTTCTCATCGGTGCAGCGGAAGAACTGCCCTGACACCGGGAACCCGCCAAACCCTTTGCTTTCCGGTATTCCCGAGGCCTGCAGCAGGTGCAGCGCACCGCCTCCAGCTCCCACAAAGACATACTTCGCGTGGATTTTTCCGTGCTCGCCGGACTTCGGGTACTTCAGGGACAGGTCCCAGCCGCCGCCTGACGCGCGACGGATCCCGGTGACATCGTGGCCGTAGTTGATCTCGACGCCGTTGTTGCCCAGATAGGAGATCAGGTCGCGGGTCAGGGCCCCGAAGTCGACGTCGGTACCCTCCGCCGCGCGGGTGGCGGCCACACGCTGCTTGGAGTCACGGCCCTTGACGATGAGGGGAGCCCATTTGGCGATCTGGGCCTGGTCTTCGGAGTACTCCATGTTGCGGAAGAGCACATTCGGCTTCAAGGCGTTGTAACGGTTCTTCAGGAAGCCGGCGTTGGCCTCGCCAATGACGAAGCTCATGTGGGGAACGGTGTTGATGAAGTTCTTCGGCGAACCGATCAGCGAGTTGGTCACCAGGTGCGACCAGAACTGGCGCGACAACTGGAACTGCTCGTTGATGTGAAGGGCCTTGGCGGGATCCACTGAGCCGTCTTTGGCTGCGGGGGTGTAGTTGAGCTCACACAGTGCGGCGTGGCCGGTACCGGCATTGTTCCAGGGGCCGGAGCTCTCCAGCCCGGCTTCGTCCAGGCGTTCGAAAAGGGAAACTGTCCAGTTCGGTTCGAGCTGCTTGAGGAAGGCGCCAAGTGTGGCGCTCATGATGCCGCCGCCAATCAGGACGACGTCGGCTTTTTTTGTCTTGGAAATGAAAGTCACAATCAGTCTCCGATAGCAGCGGCTCTGGCTGTCACAGAATATCCCCGCGCAGGCTACTTACTGAAATTGCCGGCGTCCGTCAAGGCTTTAGCTCGACCTTTGTGAAAACTTCATTTAAGACCGGGGAGGCGGGGTATTTGAGAACCCGGTCGGAGAGCGCGAGAGCCGAAATGGGGAACGCGATCGGCACAGCGGGGACCGACGCAGCGATCTGGTTATTGATGGTGTGATACAGATCCGTGCGCTCCTGCCCCTCGGGGAGCCCCCGGGCCCGCTCAATCTTCGAGAAGACCTGGGCGTCCTGGTAACCGAACTCACCGTTCTTTTCACCAAAGAGCGGCCCCACGAAGTTGTCAGGATCAGAGTATGAGCCGTTCCAGCCCAGAAGATGCAGTGCATGGTCGCCGGTGGACTGTACTTTTTGCAGGTACCCGTCTGACCATTCGACCGGTACGGGTTTGATGTTGAAGCCGACGGCGGTCAGTTCCCTGCTGATCTCCGCGTAGATCTTTTCGGGGGTAGGAAGGTAAGGCCGGGTTACGTTCAGTGGGTAGTAGAACTTGAGCTGCTCGCCCTTGTAGCCGGACTTGGCCAGCAGATCCTTGGCCTTCACCGGATCGTATCCAAGGGTAGGCGCATCATTGTTGAAGCCGTTCAGCTTGGGTGGAACAAACTGTGCAGCTTCTGCCGTGTTATCGATGTAAAACTTCCGGATCAGCGTGTCCTTGTCCAGCGCCATTTCAATCGCCTGGCGTACCTCCAGGTTCTGGAGGATCGGTATTTCCTGGTTTATGCCGAGGTACATCACTGAGAAGGGATCGCGCTGGATGATCTGCTTACCTTGCTTAACCAGCTGATCAAAGTTGCCTACAGTGACGGCGTCGTAGCCGTCAATCTTTCCGTCCAGCAGAGCCTGCAGCCTGGCCTGCGGGTGATCGTAGGTAACAAAGTTGATGGTGCCGATCTGGCCCTTGTCCCCCCAATAATCTTTGTTGCTGATGAGGGTGACTTTGGTGTTATCCCAGCCGGCAAAACTGTAGGGGCCGGTGCCCACGGGGTGGGTGGCATACTTGGAGATTGCTGAGCCCTCGCGTGTTTGATCCAGGACGTCGGCGGTCCCTTCGGCCATGGCTTTGGGGGAGGAGATGCCGAAGGCCGGGAGGGTCAACGCCTGGAGGAATCCAGTGAAGCGCTGGGTGAGATCGATGCGGACGTTGTCCGGGGCAATTGCCGAGCAGCCTTTATAGATTGACAGCGAAGCCTGGTCCGAATGAGCTTCAAAGACCCCGTTGAAGGAACTTCCAGGAGCCTGCTTGCGCAAGGACGCGGGGAAGTTGAACCAGCGGTCGAAGTTGGTGCAGACGGACTTCGCATCGAAGGGCGTGCCGTCCTGGAACTTCACGCCGTCCCGGAGCTTGAAGGTGTAGCTCCGGCCGTTGTCCGTTTCGTTCCATTCGGTGGCAAGCAGCGGAGTGGGGAGCCCCGTTGTCTGGTCAACCCCGACGAGGCCCTCCAGGACCTGGCGGGTCACCCTGAACGCTTCCACATCCGAGACAAGTGCGGGGTCCAGCCCGAGGGGCTGCGCGGCTGTGCCGAAGGTAAAAGTGGCTGTTGGTCCGGTGGTGGCCAGTGCCGGGCTGGCGGACTGCGAAGGTGAGGGGGTGGGCAAGGGTGCCCCGGTGCAGGAGACGAGCAGCAACGCCAAAAGCGCGGCGCCAATGCTTCCTCCGACGCTGCGCGGTTTACTTCTGGGCACTCGGTGATCACCTCGGGACGGCTGGGCGCTCCGCGGACTGCAGAACAGTCATTAGTCTAATTGACCACCAGCGGCTGCCGCGGTTTCGCGTCGTCGTCGCCCGCCACAAGGTGAGGTGCCCGAACGCCGTCCGATATGCGGCGTACAGCAACCAGGGCCCGCACCTGGATGCGGGCCCTGTGGCTCCTGGATGCGCCCGGGGACTCAGTCCGCGGCCGCGGCAGGAGGCTGGGTGACTGCCGGGATGCCGTTACTTGGGCATCAGGACAGAGTCCACCATGTAAACGGTGGCGTTGGCAGTTTGCACGCCGCCGCAGATGACGCCGGCGTCATTAACCTTCAGAGCGTCCTTGGATCCGGTCACTGTTACCGTGCCGCCCTGGACCGTCGGGTGGGTTCCCACAATTTCATCAGGGGAGATCTGACCGGGCACTACGTGATAGGTCAGGATCTTGCTCAGCAGGGCGTCATCAGTCTTGAGGGTCTCGATCGTGGCCGCATCGATTTTCCCGAAGGCATCGTCAACCGGCGCGAAAACAGTGAACTCGCTGCCATTGAGGGTGTCCACGAGATCGACCTTCGGATTCAGCTTGCCCGAAACGGCCGCGGTGAGGGTGGTGAGGATCGGGTTGTTGGAAGCCGCGACTGCCACGGGATCCAGGGCCATCCCTGCAACGGAACCGGCGCCGTCCGGGACCTGGGCGGCGTAGTCTGCACAGCCGGCACCGACGAGGTTTGCCGCCGGATCCATCATTTTCGATTCTGTTGCTGTCGGGCTGGGGGAGGGGGCCATGCTGGAGGCGGAAGGTTCGGGAGCCGCAGAGCCGGGAGCTGTGCTGGCTGTTCCGCCGCAGGCAGTGAGGCTCAACAGTGCTGCGGCAGCAACACCTGCAACGGTGAAAGACGTGCGCTTGATGGACTGCATTTCGATTCTCCTTGATAGGGCGATCTGTATTTGAGCCAGACCGTCTTCTGTCTGTTCGTGCCGTGAATCCGACTGGCGGACACCTTCTCTTGCTTGGTGCCTCACTGGGTATTCGGCTTTTTAATGCCAGCGGATGGGTACAGAGGAGATTCTTTTTTCGCCCGTGTCCTTTTCATTCGGGTCTGAGCCCTTAAATTGCGGAAGCCCCGGCCATAAGGCCGGGGCTTCCAACATGTAACTCGCAGTGCGCAAGGGGGGACTTGAACCCCCACGCCCGAAGGCACAGGAACCTAAATCCTGCGTGTCTGCCAATTTCACCACTCGCGCTTGGCGTCGCCGTCGAGGTATCAGCGCGAACGCTGAAAGCCCGACGGCGGATGCCAGCCTTTATTGTATCGTCCGGATCAGCTGTCCAGCTTCAGGTCACGGCGCAGCTTTGCAACGTGGCCTGTTGCCCTCACGTTGTATTGGGCAAGTGCAACGTTGCCCTCGGGGTCGACGACGACGGTGGACCGGATGAGGCCGTCATAGGTGCGGCCATAGTTCTTTTTCTCGCCCCAAGCGGCATAGGCCTCGGCCACCGCGTGGTCCTCGTCGCACAACAGGGGAAACTCGAGCCCCTCCTGGTCTGCGAACCGTGCCAGTTTACTGACCGGATCCGGGGAGATGCCAAGGACCTCGTAGCCGGCCGCTTGCAGGGAAGCCAGGTTGTCACGGAAATCGCAGGCCTGCTTGGTGCAGCCCGGGGTCGCCGCCGCCGGATAGAAGTAGACCACGGTGCTCCGGCCGCGGTAATCGGAGAGGCTGACGTCCTTGCCCGTACTGTCTTTCAAGGTGAATTGGGGGGCTTTGGCTCCCGGTATGAGACGTTCAACCACTTTTTTCTCCTTCGAAACTTTTAGGACACTCAAGCCTAATGACCTTGGGAGTCAAGGACCGAATCGGACGCTCGCTATACTAAGTGGTATGCCTGATATGGATCGCTGGCCCACTGGGCGCCTATTGTCCACGGCGGCGCGCCTTGTCGAACACTCATGGAATGAAAAACTGGGTGCCATCGGACTGACGCACGCCGGTGTCATTGCCATGGAAGTACTGTCAGTCAACGGCCCCATGACGCAGGCCCAACTTGCCCAACTGGTCCGCGTCCAGGCGCAAACCATGGGCAAGACCCTCAGCCGGCTCGAGGCACACGGGCACATCCGCAGGGAACGCAGCACCTCTGACCGGCGCAGCCACGTAGTCACCTTGACGGATCGTGGGAGCGAGGCTGTTTCAGCGGCGGCGGACATGGAGCGTTCAGTGCTGGCGTCGGCATCCATCGACCCCGATGTCCTCCGGCAGGAGTTGCGGGCAGTCGTGGTGGAGCTCGCCAAGCGCTTCTCGTCCCCGGAAACCAAGGCGATTGTTGCCAGTGCCGAATCCGGCATTCCTGTGGAGGCTAACCAGGTTGTCTAAGCCGCATGTCTGAGCCAGGGGCACCGTAAGAAGATCCCGCGGCCGCCAATCGACGACGTCGCGGCAATCGAGGTAGAGGAGCATGAGTCAGTCTTCGATTCCGTCTGATCCCACCGAGTTCTTTCATGGGTCGCCCCTTGGACTGGCCATCTACGAGGCTGTTGCTTCATGCACCAACCAGCTCGGCGCTGTCCAGGTGCAGGTTTCGAAAAGTCAGATTGCTTTCCGCCGACGGCGTGGATTCGCTTACCTCTGGCGTCCGGGACACTACGTCTCCTCAAGCGTTCCGGCAGTTCTGTCACTCGTGCTTCCGCGG
>NZ_JAPSHJ010000087.1:0-2391 GCF_031179985.1 Arthrobacter sp.
ACTTCTTGACGCCGTGGAGCGGCTGGAGGAATCTTTGCCCCATGAAAGCAGAGGAGCGGCGTACAGCGATCGGGTGGCTCGGCTGGACCAGCGGGCTATTCGTATTGCTGCTGTTTTTTGCTCTCGTGGACCTGACTGTTCCGCTGTTCTTACAGTCGCGACCGGAGTTCTACGAGAGCTACCTGCTGGAGACGGGGTGGGGTGTCCTGTTCACGTTCTTCGTCGGGATACCATTCTGCGTCCTCGGTTCGCGACCTGAGAGTGTCTCAGCAGCCTTGCTTCCGGTTGTAGCGGCCACCGCCGTGCTTGCTGCAGCGGTAGCGTCCGCTCAGCCCACACACCTGGCGATAACTGCGGGTCTGCTGGCCCCGACCGCCGTTATATTCCTATTCGATCGGAGAGCAGCACTCGAGGTAGTGCGGACGGCCTGCAGGTTCCACTGGCCCACGCTTGCCTTATCGATAATCGCCCTTCCAGTCGCCGCCTTGTTTGCCTCCGAGATGGCCGCGGCAGCGCGGGAGGGACGGGATCCCGTCGATCTCACCTATGAATTCGACCACTGGCCGATTCAGGCTGCCGCAGCACTTGTGATCCCTTTGGCCGGAGCCATGCTCTCTTTCAGGCTTCCGGGGTGGCGCCTCATGGTGTTCCTTGTCGCCGCAGGCACTGCATGGTTCGGAACCGTGAGCATCATCTACCCGGACCATGCGGGAAGCCTCGGCACACTCACCGGCTGGGCCGCTCTTATTTGGGCGGCAGGGCTCGCCGCTTCGGCATTTCACAGATCCGCGCAGCGCGCACGTTCCCTCCGTCCGGGGACAACGTCACCAGGGGTCCCCTAGTGCGTGTCTCCTAAATCCTGGGCTCCTTAGCCGCGATGCTTGGTGCGTTCTCGTACTTCTGTTTCGATGACGCTGGAGGGCGTCGCCGGCATGATGAAGCCGCTCGAAACCGCGGTGCCGGTCCACCAGAGCAACACCGACCCCGGCCTGGTGTTCCGCGCCCTCAACGATACTGTCCGCGATGCACATGCCCGACCGGACACCGGCTCCTACGACCTCGATGAGGACGACGACCCTGTGGCCGAGCTGGTGCAGCTGTGCTCTGAGAGCGGCCTGGAGTCCGTGGACTTCGGGCCCTACGACGCGCCCGGGGAGAAGCCCTTCGCGGCCAGCACCGTCCTGGACGTCTCGGACCAGGTCCAGATCACCGTGTGGTCTGACTCCGATGGCATGGACTAAATCGATGTTGCCGGACGTGTGCAGCGGACGAACGCACCGAAACTGGCAGTGCCGGCCGAAGACCGACGTCCCCGAGGGCGCACGGGAGCACATCCGGCACGCCATTACCCACCTTCACGAGATGGCGCATTTGGCAGGCGCCAATCCTGGAGGTCAGGGCGCAGGAAGCCATCAATTTCGTGGACGCAGGAAAGAAGTGGAGCCCGTCCCGGACGAGGTGCAGTACGAGATGATCCGCAGCACCATCGATGATGCCATCACCGGGCTGAACGGCACGGCACGGCTCTACACCGGCGCCATGCGGTCCTAGCTTCTACCCAGCGGGCGGATCACGATGTTGCCTGGACCCTGTCAACTCAGGACCCGCCCAGCTTCGCGAGGTACTCGGCAAGGGCATCGAGGATCGGTACCTGCCCCTTCGCCAGTTTGCTGCGGGCCTCGGACTCTCTGAACCATCTGGCATCGTCGATTTCGGGAAATTCCCGGACAACACCGGAACCCTTCGGCCATTCCAGCGGGAACGTGTTGCTGGTGATGTGCTCTGGCCGGAAATCCGATTCGGCGGCAAAAGCGGTGATGACCTTCCTCGAAGGCTGGCGGAAAGCGCCCAGCTCAAGGTAGTCCGCCTGCGGCGCCGGCGTCCCGATTTCTTCGGCGAACTCCCGCAGCGCGGCCACCAAAGGGTCCTCCCCGTCGAGGTATATTCCCTTTGGAATTGTCCAGGCGCGGGTGTCCATGCCGGTCCAGTGAGGGCCACCATTATGAGCGATCCAGACCTCCAAGTGCCCTTCCGGGCTCCGCCGGTACAGCAGAATGCCAGCGCTGTGAACTGTCATATGCCCTCCACACCCAAGGCTATAGAGATTGCGGGTTCTTGTCCTGCAATGGCGGGTGGCGGCATCCTGCAGTGCCAAAATGAATCGCCTCAGTTGTTGAGTGCGGCATAAAATCAACTACGCGAAAGCGCCCTGCTCGTGGGCGAGGATGGCCTCGATCACCGGGGCCGGTCCTTCGATCCGGTACACGTCGATGGGTCTCGCCGCGGGATGGGCGTTGTGGCCCTCCAGCCGGGGCCGGGCCTGATCGGGGGTGAATACCCGTAGAAGGTGTGCGGTCAGAAACTCCAAGTCCTTCAGATGGAGTAGGTTCT
>NZ_JAPSHJ010000087.1:2491-6640 GCF_031179985.1 Arthrobacter sp.
AGGCCTTGCCTCACAAAACGCAACGGCACCCATCGCACGCCGATTCTCACAGTTTCCATCGCCACGGCTACCGTCGCAAAGACTTCTCTGAACCAGGAATGACCAGCGAGATGCGAGGTGGAGTCGCTACCGCCTGCAGCATTTTCACTGAGGAACTGCGAAGAAGCTTTTCGGGTCGTCTGCGCCGAGCAGGTCGTGGTGAAACACGACGGCGTCCACCGGCCGTGTGTCCACGAACAGGACCGCGACGGTGCGCGAGTGGACGATGGTGTAGCGGGTAAAGCCGTCCACCCAGGAATGGATCCCGGTGTACTCCTCAGTGAAGAAACCGTCGCCGAGGAGTCCCCGCTCCTCGAGCAGGCCGTAGACAACATTCCAGGCGAGATCCATCAGGTCGTGGATCGCCGCTTCCACTGTTGGAGCCGTCATGCGGCCATGATCCCACCAGCCACGGACAGGGTGGTGGAGCGGTCTGGCGTGTCGTCATCTCCGTCAGACGCTATGCCGTTTGGGGTCGCATTGCTTAGTGCGCATGATGCCCAGCCTGTCGACTGGCTCTCCGTTCCTGGCGTCGCTCACGCTTCTCGTCGCGGTCTACACGCGACAGCAGCACCAGGATCGCTAGGACCCAGATGACAAGAAGCACAAACACCAAAGCAATCGCTTCTTGGCCGCCCATACAGCAATTTTAGGTCCGGAGGGGTATAAAGGCGCCCGGAAATCAAGCTGTTGCTAGGCCAGCCGATCCGACGCAGGCAGGCAGTTCTACCGGATTCGACTTCGGTCGCGGCGGAACCGCCTTCGCCGGTGAGCCAGCCGCCGCGCTGGTGTTACCCGGTGCAACCGCTGGGCCGCCCGTTCCGCTGTCCGTTCCTGACGGCGGGCGCGCCTTTCGGGGCGGCCCAGCCCCGACAGCAGCACCAGAATCGTTCCCGCCCACATGATAGCCATCGCAAACACCAGTGCGATCGCTTCCTCGGGGCGCATGAACCAAGTTTACGCGCCAAGAGTGATCTAAGCGGGGCGACCACTGGAAGGACGCATGCTTCCGTATGCGAAGGAACCAGCTGGAATATCTACCGGAACCAGTCGTGTGATCCATCAGCTCAGCGCTGGAGCCGGACCGCCTCCACGACGTCGTCCTCGTACAGGCAGTGCACCGTGGCCTGCCAGGATTCGTAGCGCCCGTAGTTCCCCCAATCCAGGATGAACTCCCAACCCATCTCGAGCTCGGTCCGCAGGTCCTCCGGCCAGCGCCGGTACCCCGCCCCACGCGCCGTCCCGGCGGCGCTGATCCGGGCATCGACCTCCTCGAACGCGCGCTCCAGCCGGGCGCAGTACTCCTCGTCGCTCTCACGGGGATTTCGATGAGCAGCGGACTCCTGTTTAGGCGGCATGCCAGTCACCGAACTGCGAGAGCAGCACCCGTTCGCGGGGAACCGTGCAGGTCAGCAGAACCTGTCCCGGTGGACTGCCTGCAGAGCTCCACGAGATCCTGCCGCCTGATCTGCGCCCAGAACCAGACCGCCCGTCACCCTTGGTGGGCAGCGGCGCCGCCCCTGGAAGGGGCCCGAGGCAGGTTGTCCCCGTGCACGGGAAGCGTAGCGCATGCTATCGAGACGTCGCCGGGTTACTCGAGCCCAAATCGCGCGCCGAGGAGTTTTCCGCACCGCGCCCCGGTTCAAATACGGCCACCGGCAGTTTTAGCGGCTAAGACGAGGCATCAGCATCGGAGCCCTCGGCACCGGGCAGAGCCGTGTTGCTGGCCGTGGGCGCGCCCATGCCCGCTTTTACCTGGTGTGGGCCGGCGGCGGAGGGCCGGATGTCAAAGTCGAAGATCGCAGTGGGCAGGTAGACGGTGGAGCACGAGTTCGGGATGTCCACGACGCCGGAGAGCCGGCCTTCGATCGGAGCGGCGCCGAGCAGCAAGTACGCCTGCTCTGGGCTGTAGCCGAACCGGGTCAGGTAGTCGATGGCGTGCAGGCAGGCCCGCTGATAGGAAAGGTGCGAATCAAGGTACTTCTGCTCACCGTCCAGTGTCACCGATGTTCCGGAGAACGCGAGCCATTCGCTGAACCGCGGATCCACGATGCCGGGCATGAAGATCGCGTTTTCGCTTACCCCGTAGGTGTCCATGCCCCCCTTGATTAGGTCGACCCGCAGATCCAGGAAGCCGCCCATTTCGATGGCGCCGCAGAAGGTTATTTCACCGTCACCCTGGGAGAAGTGAAGGTCACCCATGGAAAGGTTCGCGCCGTCCACAAAGACCGGATAGAAGACCCTGGTGCCCTTCGAGAGGTTTTTGATGTCCTGGTTACCGCCGTTTTCGCGTGGAGGTGCGGTACGGGCCGCTTCCCCGGCCACTCGGTCGAATTCGGATTCCGGCAAGCTACCCAGGACGGCGTGCTCAGGATTTGGAGGCAACGCGAGTGGTGGAACCCGGTTTGGGTTGGTGGCGATGAGGTCCCCTTCGCGCCGGTTCCATTTGGCCAGAAGTTCCGCGGACGGGGCTGTGCCCATCAGTCCGGGGTGGATTAGCCCCGTGAACGAGACTTCCGGAACGTGTCGGGATGAAGCAATCTGACCGGTGAAGTCCCAGATGGCTTTATAGGCGTCCGGGAACTGCTCGGTGAGGAACCCGCCACCGTTGTTCGTGGCGAAGATGCCGGTATAGCCCCAGCCCTGTCCGGCCAGCGGCCCCGAGTCCTCCTGCGGGATCGGCCCTACATCAAGAATGTCCACTATCAGCAGATCGCCCGGCTGTGCCCCTTCGACGGCGAAGGGTCCGCTGAGTTTGTGGACGGTCAGCAATGGGGCGTTGAGAATGTCCTCGGCCGAATCGTCATTGACGATCGCGCCGTCGAACCACTCGCGGCAATGCACACGGAAAACATCGCCGGGCCTGACCGTTGCCACAGGCGGGATCTCCGGGTGCCATCGGTTGTGACCGATTTTCTCCTGGTCCTCAAATTTCTTCGAAGAGTCAAGCGGGAAAATTAGCTCGGGCATTTCGTCTCCTGTGATCGAATCTCGTCCTGTTATGGTCGCGGAAGCTTTTTATGTAACGGATTAGTCGTGTAGTGTTGCGTGTTCTTTCTCTTCGTCCCCGGTAGTTCCATAATGACCTGAGGCTGGTGGGCGCTGCGTTTGGTGGCGTCGATCAGTCGGAATTCAGCGGAGCCGCTGCGTGAAAGGTAAGGGGTGCTCATTTTCCGTGGAGCGGGTTGCTGGCATGAGGGGCAAGGCGAAGAATCAGTTGCTTCACTCATCGCGCAGATCACCTCGAAAACCGAACATTGCGGGCACCGGTACTCGTAAATGGGCATGGACGGTTCCTTTCCTGGTCCGGCCGCTAGGCTGCAGAGGCCGCTGCAGTGTCTTCCGCAGCCCTACGGTGGGGCAGGCCCCGGCGGGCCAGGAAGAATGCCACCACCAGGGACACTGCGCCCAAGGCTGCGACGACCAGCGCATTGGTGGTATTGGTCTCATATCTGTCAAGCAGCAGGAAGAATGCCGGGATGGTCGCGGTCAGATGGCTGACAAAGATCGTGAACCAGCCTGTCGCGAGGGTCAGTGTCTCTTTGTGCAGGCCAAGAACGAGGAAGAACAGGAACCAGAGCACGGCCCAGATGAGCCAGATCGAGCCGAACACAGGATCATCTACGGAAGTGAACTGGAGAACACCGATGGCCACGGCGCAGGCGGCCACGAACAGCGAGAACCAGCCCAGCCCCTCCCCGCTGACCCCGGTAACCTGAAGGATCCCCACGTATAGATAGGTGAAACCGAAAAGGTAAAGCCCAGCGGCACCGAAAATAATCGATGGGTCATTATTTGCCTGTAGCAGAATGATCGTCGGGAAGACCACCTGCATGATTCCAACGAAAAAGTTGAGAATTGCCGCTGATTTGCCCGGAATCAATCCGATCAACATCAAGCCGTTGATAAAGAGGACGGCTCCAACGTACAGTAAACCGACACTGCCCATGTTCGCTCCATTGCGATACAGGTGATGATTTTGTGAAGAGCTCGGTTGATGCGAAATCGGTTGGCACGAAATCGTAAAACGCCACGGGATCGGAGGAATAACCGACCATCAGCTGGTTATGCCACAGCCTACTTTGGGCATTTCTTTCATGTCAACGGTTC
>NZ_JAPSHJ010000051.1 GCF_031179985.1 Arthrobacter sp.
GCAGACGCCCGCCAGCAATTACGCATAATGCCGCTTCGTCCCCTGCTCCCACCTGGCCAACCACGTCAATGCAGCAACCGCCCGGGTGCCTAAGCTCCTGCGCAGGGGTAGGCTGGGAACACCCGGGATTCTCGCGAATTTCGGGTTTTCGTGTTGCCTGCATCCCATGAACATTCCAGGAGCTTCAGCCATGAGCCTCAACGGCCCATCCCTCACCGGTCTGCGGCGCGTCCTCGCCGAAGACAGAACTTTCGCCAGGGTCCAGGCGGAGGCAGCCAGGAGTTTTAACGGCCGCAGCGAGGACTACCAGATCAGCGCCCCGTCAGGACTCAGGGCTGCCCTGCTGGCTGAGATGGCCGACGGTCTGGCACAACAAGGTGCCAATGGAAACGCAGGGATAGTACTTGCAGTGACCGCCACAGGACGCGAGGCGGAGGACCTGACCGAGGCGCTGAGGGCATATCTGCCGGCGGACTCGGTGGCAGAGTTTCCCAGTTGGGAGACGCTGCCCCATGAAAGGTTGTCCCCCCGTTCGGACACGGTGGGCCGGCGCCTGTCCGTTCTTCGCCGGTTGGCGCACCCGGAAACCTCGCCCAGCGGCCCCTTGCGCGTAGTGGTGGCACCGGTCCGTGCGGTGGTTCAGCCCATCGTGGCAGGACTGGGCGAACTCACGCCGGTCACCCTGAAAGTCGGCCAGGACCGATCCTTCACCGATGTGGTCCGAAGCCTCGCCGACGCCGCGTACGCGCGCGTTGACATGGTGACCCACCGTGGCGAGTTCGCAGTCCGCGGCGGCATCCTGGACGTCTTTCCGCCGACCGAAGACCACCCCATCCGCGTGGAGTTCTTTGGCGACGAGGTGGACCAGATGCGCTGGTTCGCCGTCGCCGACCAACGCTCACTGTCCGCCCCTGGCGTGCACCATCCCATCGAGCTCCATGCCCCGCCATGCCGCGAAATCCTGATCACACCGTCTGTTATGTCCCGCGCAGCAACGCTCAAGGCGCAGATGCCGGCCGCCGCAGACATGCTGGAGAAAATCGCCGGCGGGATCGCCGTCGAAGGTATGGAGTCATTGGCGCCGGTACTGGTGGACTCGATGGTGCCGTTCGTCGATCAGCTTCCGTCCGGCTCGATCTCCGTGGTGATCGAACCGGAAAAAGTACGCACCCGGGCCCACGATCTGGCCGCCACCAACGAGGAGTTCCTGGAAGCGGCATGGTCCACGGCGTCCGACGGCGGTAGGGCACCTTTGGATCTCAGCTCCGCAGCCTCCGCCGCACTCCACTCGGCCAGCTTCCGCTCCCTCACAGACACCCGTTCCGCAGCTCTCAGCCATGAGGTGTCGTGGTGGTCCATCACCTCGCTGGCAACGGATGAGGAAATAGCGCCGGACATCGATGTCCTGAACCTCCACGCCCGGGAACCGCGCGGCTATCAGGGCGATGTGGCGGAGATGATGGACTTTATCGGCTCCCACGTCAGGGACCAGTGGCGCATCGTTGTGGTCACTGAGGGCCCGGGTCCTGCCCAGCGGCTGGCGGAGCTGTTTCATGACAACAACATTCCCTGCGCCCGGGTGGACTTGCTGGACAAGGAACCGCAGCCGGGCATCATCGAAATCACCACCGCCGCCGTCGGACGCGGCTTTGTCCTGGAGGGCCTCAAGCTCAGCCTGCTCACCGAAGCTGATCTGTTGGGGCGCACCTCCGCCGGTTCCACCAAGGACATGCGTCGAATGCCCTCCAAACGGCGGAACGCGGTGGACCCCTTGCAGCTCCTCGCCGGCGATCATGTGGTGCACGAACAACACGGAATCGGACGATTCGTTGAGCTCATTCAGCGGAAGGTCTCCGGTGGCGGGGACGGTATGCGCGAGTACCTCGTCCTGGAATACGCTCCGTCCAAGCGCGGAGCCCCGGGGGACAGGCTGTTCGTCCCCACCGACCAGTTGGACCAGGTGACCCGCTACGTCGGCGGGGACACACCGGTACTCAGTAAGATGGGCGGCTCGGACTGGGCCAGCACCAAGTCCAAAGCCCGCAAGGCCGTCAAGGAGATTGCCGGTGAGCTTATCCGCCTCTACTCAGCGCGGATGGCCTCTCGTGGCTTCTCCTTCAGCCCGGATACCCCATGGCAGCGTGAGCTGGAGGAAGCTTTCCCTTACGTTGAGACCCCCGACCAGCTGACCACCATCAACGAGGTCAAGGCGGACATGGAGCGCGAAATCCCCATGGACCGGCTGGTTTCGGGAGACGTGGGCTACGGCAAGACGGAGATCGCCGTCCGTGCAGCCTTCAAGGCGGTGCAGGATGGCAAGCAAGTGGCGGTCCTGGTGCCCACCACGCTCCTGGCCCAGCAGCATTATGAGACCTTCACCGAGCGGTTCTCCGGCTTCCCGCTCCGGGTCAAGCCTTTGTCCCGCTTCCAAGGGACAAAGGAGACCAAAGAGACGGTTGAGGGCGTCAAGAGCGGCGCTGTCGACGTCGTGATCGGCACCCACCGCCTGCTCTCCAAAGACTTTGAGTTCAAGGACCTCGGCCTGGTGATCGTGGACGAGGAACAGCGTTTCGGCGTGGAACACAAGGAAGCGCTCAAGAAGATGCGGACCAACGTGGACGTGCTGGCCATGAGCGCCACTCCCATTCCGCGGACGCTGGAGATGTCGCTGACCGGGATCCGGGAAACATCCACCCTTGCCACGCCGCCGGAAGAACGCCATCCCGTGCTGACATACGTGGGCCCGTACACGGACAAACAGACCTCTGCGGCAATCCGGCGTGAGCTGATGCGCGAAGGTCAGGTCTTCTTTGTCCATAACCGGGTTTCCACCATTGAACGGACGGCCGCCAAGATTCGGGAACTTGTACCCGAAGCACGGGTGGAAGTTGCCCACGGGCAGATGTCCGAGAGCCGGCTGGAGCAGATCATCGTCGACTTCTGGGAGAAGCGCTTTGACGTCCTGGTCTGCACCACCATCATCGAAACGGGCCTCGATATCTCCAACGCCAACACCTTGATCGTCGACGGCGCCGACAAGTACGGGCTCTCTCAGCTGCACCAGCTGCGAGGCCGTGTGGGCCGAGGGCGTGAGCGGGCTTATGCCTACTTCCTGTACCCGGCCGAAAAGCCGTTGGGGGAGGTGGCCCTGGAGCGGCTTAAAGCCGTAGCCGCCCACAATGAGCTGGGCGCCGGCATGCAGCTGGCCATGAAGGACCTCGAAATCCGCGGGGCCGGAAACCTGCTGGGCGGGGAACAGTCAGGCCACATCCAGGGCGTCGGGTTCGACCTCTACATCCGCCTGGTCGGCGAGGCCGTGGCAGATTACCGCGGGGATGCTGAAGAAAAGGCGGCCGAGATGAAGATCGAGCTGCCGGTGAATGCGCACCTGCCGCACGACTACGTTCCCGGGGAACGCCTCAGGCTGGAGGCGTACCGCAAGCTGGCGGCTGCCGTCAGCTACGAAGCCATCGACGAAGTCCTGGCCGAGCTGGTGGACCGCTATGGCGAGCCGCCGTTGCCCGCGCAAAACCTTATCGCTGTCGCCCGCTTCCGGGTGGGGGCCCGCGAAGCCGGGCTGTCCGACGTCGCGCTTCAGGGCAATTTCATCCGCTTCTCGCCGGCGCAGCTGCCCGAGTCCAAGACGATGCGGCTGAACCGCATGTATCCGGGAGCCCAGTCGAAGCCGGCGCTGGACGCCGTTCTGATTCCCAAGCCGAAGACCGCGAAAATCGGCGGACGGGACCTGCAGGATGCCGAAATCCTCGAATGGGCCAACGGGGTCATCCGCAATATCTTTTCTGACGCTCCAGCAGCGCAACTGACCGCGGGCTGAGCCATGATGGGAGGACACCACGCCGCGTCAGGAGCCGCGGCGTGGGTAGCCATTGCTTCCACAGGCCCCTACACTTTGGGCTGGTACCCGCTGGACGCCGCCGGAATCTTGATCGGCGGCATGGCGACGGCGGGAACCGCCCTGGTGCTCGACTGGGACCACCGCCACAGCACAGTGGCGCAGTCGCTGCCTCCGCTGTCGAACATCATCGCCGTCGGAATAGAGAATGCGAGCGGCGGGCACCGGCAGGGAACGCACTCGTTGTTGGGTGGGGCCTTCTTTGTGGTGCTGGCCATGGTGGCCGGACAGATCCAGCTGCACACGGACTGGGGAATCCTGTCCGTCGGGGCCGGCGTGCTGTGCATGTTCCTGATCAACATCGCTGCCAAGGCACTCAAGCTGTTCCCGAAGTCGGGCTGGATCACCAACTGGCTGTTCGCGCTCACGATGGCAGGCCTGGTGACGTGGTTCGCCCCGGACCAATGGACCTGGCTGCCGGTGTCCATGCTGACTGGAGTGGTGGTGCATATTGTGGGGGACATGATCACCACCGGAGGAGTCCCGCTCCTCTGGCCGGTTGTGATTAAGCCGCCGAAGTTCCTGCGGAAGCTGCCCTTGGTCAAGGACGTCTGGAAAGCCAACGGTGCGTTTTCCATCCCGCTGCTGGGCCGTGCCGGTTCCCGGCGTGAGTGGCTCGTCCTGATTCCGGTGAGCGCCTACGCCATGGTGGGAATGTGCGTGGCTGCC
This sequence comes from Arthrobacter sp., assembly GCF_031179985.1. Lineage (GTDB taxonomy): Bacteria > Actinomycetota > Actinomycetes > Actinomycetales > Micrococcaceae > Arthrobacter. Next base: position 4,583 of record NZ_JAPSHJ010000051.1, read on the forward strand.
TGGGCTCTGGGAAATGTGCATTTTCCTGCCGCCTTGGCCTTCGGGAGCAGCTTCATGAACACCTTGCTGGGCACCGGATAAGCCTCTGGTTAAATGGCTGACGCCCCGGGGTATCCGGGGCGTCAGCGGGAAATTCTGAAATGCTTCTTAGTGCTCGCCGGCAGAATCAGAGCGGCCGAGGACGGTCTGCGGGATCCAGAAGGAGGCAGCAAAAAGGCCCAGGCAGACAGCCATCGGCCAAGGGTTGCCGAGGGTCAGGAAGGACAACGAGTAGATGGAACCCAGGAACAGGGCCATCATGATCACGAAGACGATGACGCTGCCGACGAGGCTGTTCTCGTTCTGAGGGGTCTTGGGGCTATCAACGATCTTGGACATTCATTTCCTCCCGGCCCCGAAGGGCTTAAACATACGAGTCCCGCAGGATTCGAAAAACTCTGGCGGCAGCCCGAGGCATCAGTACGCGGATGAACCTTGTTCACCCTTAACGATTGCAATTCCGGAGCTGGCGCCAATACGTGTTGCACCTGCAGCAATCATAGCCTGCGCATCAGCAAGCGAGCGCACGCCGCCGGAGGCCTTGACGCCCAGGTCCGGGCCTACCGTCCGTCGCATGAGGGCTATATCTTCCGGGGTTGCCCCACCGCCGTTGAACCCCGTGGACGTTTTAACGAAGTCTGCTCCGGCTTCCACTGCAGCCTGGCAGGCAATGACTTTCTGCTCGTCGCTCAGGAGCCCGGTTTCGATGATCACCTTCAGCATGGCTCCACCGGCGTGCACCACCTCCGCGACGGCGGTGATGTCATCTACCAGCGCGCCCTTGTCCCCAGCCCTGGCTGCAGCAATGTTGACCACCATGTCGATCTCGTCGGCACCATCCAGGACAGCACCACGGGCCTCGAACGCCTTGACATCAGTGGGTGTCGCACCCAGCGGGAAACCAACCACTGAACAGGTCAGCACTCCCGATCCCTTGAGGGCGGTTTTCACCGTTTTGACCCAGATCGGGTTGACGCACACAGACTTGAAGCGGTACTCGGCGGCCTCGAAACAAACCTTGAGGATCTCTGCCTCACTGGCTTCGGGCTTGAGGAGCGTGTGGTCGATATAGGAGGCGATGTCACGGCTTCTTGCGGGTGCGGGTGCTCCTCCGACGGCGGGTGCTCCTTCGGTAGTCCCTGCGGCGTCTCCTGCCGCAGCGGCTTCGTTGCTCATGATGGTCCTTTCCCAGTGGGGTGTTTCAGGTGACCATCTTGCCACGTGTCCGGGCAGGCTCGGGGACTCCTCAGGCGGCTGCGGAAACTGACCCCGCCGAGGCCGCATGGAGCAGCTGCGTTGCACAGACATCCGCGGCGGTATCGGCGGCCACCAGCAGGCCCAGGCGGACGCCGTCGAACGAAGCAGCGTCGCCGATAGCCCAAATGCCAGAGACTGACGTGCGGAACTCCCTGTCGATCACGATTCCGCCGCCGGCTGCCGTGGACAGCCCGGCGCTGGCAGCAAGCGCGCTTCGCGCAACGCGATCTTCCGCCAACACCACGAGATCGCCCTGCATGGTGCTGCCATCTTCGAAGACGATGCCGGCGGCGGGGAGGACGGAGCCTGCAACCGTGGGAACAACAGAAGCCGGCCGGAGGGTTGTGCGGATGGGCCGGACACCCCGCGCCCTGAGTACTGCCTCGGCCTGGCCTGCAGCAGCACCAGTGCCCACCAGAATTCCCAACGGGCGCCGGCCCAGCACCCTGGTGACTTCCTTGACCGCTTCGCCGATCCGGCCGGCGTCATCAATGGTGGAGTAGCTGAGGCAGCGTGCAGAGCCGTCGACGGGGGAGTGAACAGGGGCTGATCCAGTGGCGATCACCAGCTGGTCGTAACTGAATTCCATGCCGTCCGCGGTTGTCACGAAACGCTGGTGCGGGTCAATGAAACTGGCCGGCTGTCCGAAGCGGACCGATACCTGTGGCAGGGCGGCGAGCTCAAGCAGCTCCTGTGGAGAGTCGTCGCGGTTGCTGAGTACGGTGATGCTTCCGGCGAAACGCTGCCGGGCGAGCTGGGCCACCAACGCCTGTGCCGCGGGACCGGCGCCTGCGACGACAATTCTTGGCGTAGGCGCGCCTGAGGTGGCAACGGCTGAGGGTGCATCTGCAGGGGAAAAAGTGACGGAGGAGAGTGGGGATGCCGGAGCGGACATGTGCAGGCCCTTTCATGGTGCGGCCCTGGTGCGGCCGCAAGGTTCGTGATGGAACCTAGGCTAGACCGTCCATTTTTCGCCCATGTTTCCCCGCGGTTGCCGAAACGTCCCAGTGCGTGACGGATGGAACCACCGTTGCCCAGGGTTGTTTACCGGCCGGTAACAGTCTATTGATGGAAAGGAGTGGTCACGGACCGGAAGCAACGGAGCTAGACGCGGATCCGGTAACCGCGCTTCACCACGGTTTCCACGAGGCGTCCATCAGGCAGGGACGACCTCAACCTGCTGACCGTCATGTCCAATGCGTGCACCGAGCCACGGAGTTCCAGAAGCTCCGAGAGCGAGTCCCTCGACAGGACTGCCCCGCCCGCCCCGAGCAGGGCGCGGAGCAGCAGGAGCGGGGCCGGTGCCATCTCCACCTGCTCGCCGTTGATCCGCAGCGAACGGCCACGCAGTTCCACGTTGCCCGAGCGCGTATCCAGCCTGCGGACATGGTTCAACGCCAGATGTTCAACCACCAGGCGGATCAAAGCGCCCATCCGGAACCGCTCCGGAACAAGCGGTGACAGGCCGGCGTCGATGAGCGGCTGCGCTGTCACGGGTCCCACGACGGCGGTGGTCACGGTGGTCTTCAGGGCCTCGATCAGCTGTTTGTACAGGCCCATTTCATGGGCCGTGCTCCACAGCGCGTCCACCGCGGGCGCGCTGGTAAAGGTCAGGACATCGAGGTTCCCACTGCAGGCGGCCTCAATCAGCCGCGGCAGCTTGTCCTCTCCCTCGGGTTTGACCCAGCGGTACGGCGTCACGGTGAGCACGGTGGCGCCGGACATCCGGAGCCGCTCAAGCTGGCGGACGTCGGTGTAACCATGCAGCTGGACGGCAACGGTCTTCCCGCGGACACCTTCGGCCAGCAGCATGTCCACCAGGGTGGCTGTGGTTTCGTCGCTGCTGATTCCGACGTCGGCAAGGCCGGCCGCACGAACCGCACCGCGCGCTTTGGGCCCGCGGACGAACATGCGGCAGGCGGCGAGGGTGTCCAGGAGTTCGTCGCCGATGCCGAAGGAATCAGCGGCTTCACACCACCGGCGCATGCCATAGGCCGTCGTCGCGATACAAAGATCAGGCTTGGCAGCGATGATGGCCCGGGTGTCGTCGATGAGGCGGAAGTCCTCCTGGACGGGCGCAATCTTCAGCGCCGGAGCGTGCAGCACTTCGGCGCCGCGGCGTTCGAGGGCCTCGATGAGGTCCTGAGACCTGCGGTGGGAGGTCACCCCGATCCGGAAGCCCTCCAAGGGCAGATCAGCACCCTCTGCGGAGGGAAGCTCCTGCACAGAGGTGGAGGCAAGCGCGGGGTTCGGGAAGGGGGCAACCGTATCTACAGCAGTCATGGGGTCCGTCACGATCCCAGCAGCGATGCAGCGAGGCGGTCAAGATCAGCTGACGCTTCGGCATGCCCCCGGTTGGCTTCCCCCACGCGGACCACCTCGCCGATCACCAGGACGGCCGGGTTGGTGCAGTCTGCAGCTGCCGACACGATGGTTCCAAGCTGAGCGATGGTGGTGCGCTGGCCGGGCCGGTAACCGCGTTCAATGACGGCCATGGGCATTTCCGGGCTCATTCCAGCCTTCCGCAGGCCGGCGGCGAGTTGATGCAAAGTACCGATTCCCATCAGCACCACGATAGTGCCACCGAGGCCGGCCAGGTGCATGTGCTCCTTCTCCGTGAGCGGAGCGTGACCGGAAACCACAGTGAACATGTGGCTGACTTCACGATGGGTTACTGGTATGCCCGCGGCCGCAGGGACAGAGATGGCGCTGGTAACGCCAGAGACGACGCGGACTGGAACGCCGGCTGCCACACAGGCTGCCACTTCCTCACCACCACGACCGAAGACGTAGGGATCGCCGCCCTTGAGCCGCACGACGTTCTTGCCATCCAGGGCGGCCTCGACCATAAGCTTCTCAATGCCGGACTGGCTGACCGGGTGATGGCCGGGGCGCTTGCCTACGTCCACCAGCTCGGCCGATGTCAGCGACGGCAGTTCCTGGTACGGCGCCAACCGGTCGTAAAACACGACGTCGGCGTCACGGAGCGCTTTGATCGCTGCAACCGTGAGCAGCTCGGCGGTGCCGGGTCCGCCACCCACAAGGGTGACGTGCCCGTTTGCGCCGGCGGCGGGCTCGCTGGTGACCGGGATTCCGTTATCACGGCACCGCTCCAGGAGCGGCTCCCAGCCTGGCTGGCCGTCGTCGACCGCTGCGACCAGGAACGGCCGCTCCGGAAGAGGACCGTCATGGTGGGCACCTTGGGGAGTGCTCAGCCTGGAAATCACTGCGCCGGCAGCCTCATAGCGGCGGACCGCCTGACGGGCCGCATGGTCGGAGCCCGTGATGAGAACTTCGCGGCCATTGACATCGATGCTGAGCTGCATGGGTTACACCTTGCTTTCAGTGACGGATTCGTTGGCTGACCGGACAGGGATGGAAGCGCCGATGAGCACTTTCCCCTTTTCCTCTGCGGTGGCCGGACGCATCTGGCCCCGCTCGTCCGGTACGAAGGTAATGGAGTCATCCTTCTGGTCGGGGGCGTTGACGAAGGAGCGGAACCGGCGGAGGCGCTCGGGATCCTTCAGGGTGTCTGCCCATTCGTCAACGTAGGTGTCAACGTGCTTGGCCATGGCAGCCTCGAGTTCTTCGGCGATGCCCAGGGTGTCTTTTACCACCACGTCCTCGACGTGCTTGATGCCGCCGTCGAGCTCCTCCTGCCAACGTGCGGTGCGCTGCAGGCGGTCGGCCGTGCGAATGTAATACATGAAGTATCGGTCGATGTACTTCAGCAGGGTTTCGTCGTCCAGGTCCTTGGCCAGCAGCTGGGCGTGGGCCGGGGTGGCACCGCCGTTGCCGCCGACGTAGAGGTTCCAGCCGTCCGCCGTCGCGATGACGCCGACGTCCTTGCCGCGGGCCTCGGCGCATTCCCGGGCGCAGCCGGAAACGCCCATCTTGAGCTTGTGCGGGCTGCGGAGGCCGCGGTAGCGGAGTTCCAGCTGGATGGCCATGGCCACCGAGTCCTGGACACCGAAGCGGCACCAGGTGGAACCGACGCAGGACTTCACTGTGCGCAGGCTCTTACCGTAGGCCTGACCGGATTCGAAGCCGGCATCCACGAGTTCCTTCCAGATTTCCGGAAGCTGCTCCAGCCTCGCACCGAACATATCGATGCGCTGACCGCCGGTGATCTTCGTGTACAGGTTGTATTTTTCGGCGACGGCGGCAATGACACCGAGCTTCTTGGGGGTGATTTCACCGCCGGCAATGCGGGGAACAACCGAGTAGGTGCCGTCCTTCTGCATATTCGCGAGGGCGCGGTCGTTGGTGTCCTGCAGTGCGCCGCGGCCCGCGTCGAGGACGTAGGCGTTGTGCTGGCTGGCCAGGATGGAGGCGATGGTCGGCTTGCAGATGTCGCAGCCGGCACCGGTGCCGTACTTGGCCATGATGTCTTCGAAGGAGGTCAGTTCCAGGACGCGGATCGCGTCGAAGAGCTCCTGGCGGGACAGTTCGATGTGCTCGCAAAGGGCCTTGGAGACCTCGACGCCGGACTTCGTCAGTTCGCCTTCGAGCAGCTTCTTCAGCATCGGTACACAGGAACCACAGCTGGTACCGGCGCGGGTGCAGCCCTTGAGTTCGCCGAGTTCCTGGACGGGGGCGTTGCCTTCGCAGGCGCCGCAGCCGTTAACGGTGTCGCGGATGGTTCCGGCGGTTACGTTGTTGCAGGAACAGAGGATGGCGTCATCGGGCAGTTCGGTATCGGGCGCCTCGCCGCCGCCTGCGGCAGTGAGGTACGCGCCGGGCTCCGCAGAGAGTTCGCGGCCCAGGAGCGGGCGGAGGCTGGTGTAGGGAGTTGCGTCACCAACGAAGATGCCGCCCAGCAGGGTTTTGGCGTCATCGGTGGTAACGATCTTCTGGTAGACGCCGCGGGCGGGGTCGGCGTAGACGATCTCGAGGGAGTGCTCGGTCTTGGCGAACGCGTCACCGAAGCTGGCTACATCAACGCCGGACAACTTCAGCTTGGTGGCAGTGTCAAAACCGGGGAAGGTGGCCTCGCCACCGTGCAGGCGGTCGGCGACGATCTCAGCCATGGTGTTGGCCGGAGCAACAAGGCCCAGGCACATGCCGCCGAAGTTGGCTACTTCACCGATGGCCCAGATGCCGGGAATCTCGGTTTCGCAACCGTCGGTGATCACAACACCGCCGCGTTGGCCGAGCGAGAAGATCTGCTCTTCGCCCTCAGCGGCGCGGAAGAGTTCATCGCGCGGGCGGACGCCGATGGCGACGATCACAAGATCAGCGTCGATGATGCGGCCGTCAGCCATAAGGACGCCGGTGACCTGGCCGTCGTCATCGGACAATACCTCTGAGGGGAACACACCGCTGTGGACTTCGAAGCCCTTGGCCTTGATCAGGCGGCCCATTGCCTGGCCGGCGCCTTCGTCGAGCTGGGTGGCCATCAGCCATGCTGCGCCGTCGATGACAATGGGGGTGGCCCCCAGCTGCTCCGTACCGGCAGCCGACTCGAGGCCCAGGAGCCCACCACCGATGGTGACCGCTTTGACCTTGCGGCCAAGCTTTTCAGTGAGTTCGGCAATGGCCTTGTTGATGGCCCACACGTCTTCGAGCGTGCGGTAGACGTGTGTGTGCTCGGCGCCGGGGATCGGCAGGCGGGCTGCGTTCGAGCCCGTCGCTACGACGAGGTGGTCGTATTCGTAGCTGTTGCCGGCTGCGGTTTCCACCGACTTGCCATCGGTGTTGATCTTGATGACGCGTTCGCCGGTCTTGAGTTCCAGCGAACCATGATCCCACATGGACGCTTCGCCCAACGTGAGGTCGTAGTCGTTGTCAGTGAGCGCCTTGCTGAGCGCCACGCGGTCGTAGGGGAGGTGGGTTTCCTCGGTGAGGACAGTAACGTGCCAGCCATCGAGGCCACGGGCATGCATTGCGTCCGCAAAACGGTGGGCCGCTGGGCCGCCGCCGGCGACCACGACGCGGCGTGGTGTCTCTGTGCTTGAAGTCTGTCCGGTCACTGTGGGCCTTTCGCATGGGCCGCAGACGGTGCTCTGCAGCTTGTCCATCCAGACTAGGCAGTGGCAGTTTCGCTTCAGTTTCCCAATTGTTTCGTGAACTTAACTTCTGCATCACGAATAGATTTCCCGGCAAGTGAGGTCTCTTTTACGCGCCGGACACATTTGCTGCACGCCGATGAAACACCCGCCGCCTACTTTGAATGATGTGGCCGCGTCGGCGGTCCGGTTTCCAGTGGGAAGAGATGTCTGGGAAGAAATATCCAGAATTCGAAAAAGCACACAAGCTTTCCGCTGGACAGAAGGCAACGTGAGAGGGGCCCGAAAATGACGGCAGTACTTGAACTTCAGGAAGAAACCACCGCAGCTGCGACAGGTTGGCACCGGGTGTGCCCCGTAGCAGAGCTTGAGCCCGCCTGGGGCGAAGCGGCACTGATCGCCGGACGCCAGGTCGCCCTATTCCGCACCGCTTCGGACGAGATTTACGCCGTTTCCCAGGAGGATCCGGCCACCGGTGCCCACGTTATGGCTCGCGGCATCCTCGGTTCCCGTGGAGACAGGCCCACCATTGCCTCACCCCTGCACAAAGAGGTCTACGACCTCGAAACAGGGGAATGCTTCGGCAATGCAGAGCTGAGCCTGCCCACGTTCAAGGCCAGGATTGTGGACGGCCACATCGAAGTCGAGCTCTAAGCAGCAGCTCAAGCCACACCGGCTACAGCCTCGCCGGCTACAGCCCCAGAGCCTCGCGGACATCATGCAACACGTTGTCCAGCGAGGCTCTTGCTGCTTGCCTCGCCTGCGGAAGTTCCGCGGCCGAACCCACGTTTTGGATCACTTCCAGGTAGCACTTCAGCTTGGGTTCGGTCCCACTGGGCCTGATGATTACGCGGCTCAGGTCCTTGGTGATGTATAGCAGACCGTCCGTGGGAGGCAGGTGTTCTCCGCCCTCCGAGAGATCCTTGTACGATTCGACGGCGGACCCTCCGAAGGACTCGGGGGGAGTCACACGGAGCCTGTTCATCATGGCTCCCAGCAACCCGAGGTCCGCCACCCTGATGCTGAGCTGGTCGCTTGCATGCAGCCCGTGAAACAGGTAGAGCTCGTCCAGGGTGTCGAAGATCGATTTCCCATCAGCTTTCGCGGCGGCTGCGAGTTCCGCGATGAGCACTGACGCGGAAATCCCGTCCTTGTCCCGCACCAGCCCAGGGGCAACGCAATAACCCAGCGCTTCTTCGTAACCATAAAGCAGTTCCGGTACCCGTGAGATCCATTTGAAGCCCGTCAGCGTTTCCTCATGGGCATATCCGGCGGCCTTGGCGATGCGCGCGAGCAGGCGTGACGAAACAATCGAATTGGCCAGGACACCCTGGCCCTGCTCTCCCTCAAGGGCCGTCCGGCTGGCGAGCCTGGTAACAATGTGGTGACCCAAGAGGGCGCCCACCTCATCGCCCCGCAGCATCCGCCAGGCCCCCGTATCAGGATCCTTGGCGGCCACGGCAGCCCGGTCGGCGTCCGGATCGTTGGCAAGCACAATATCTGCACCTACCCGTGCCGCCGTCTCCAATGCCAGGTCCAGCGCCCCCGGCTCCTCCGGATTCGGGAAGCTGACGGTGGGGAAATCGGGGTCCGGGTGCGCCTGTTCCTGCACGAGGGTGACATCCTTGAAACCCGCCGCGTTCAGGACTGACACTGCGGTTTCCCCGCCCACACCATGCAGGGGGGTCAGGACGATCTTCAACTCCCGGGCGGGGAACTCCTCCGGCATGGCCAGGGCGGCAACGGCCGACTTGTACGCCGCGATAATTGAGGGATCCAGAATGGTCCAGCCTTCATTCGCGAGCTGTACTGAGTCCAGCGGGCCCACCTCGTTGATCCTGGCAGCAATCCGCTCGTCGTACGGTGTCACGATCTGTGCTCCACGCCCGCTTTCCTCCACCGCGTGGCGGCCGAGGTACACCTTGTACCCGTTGTCCTCGGGCGGGTTGTGGCTCGCGGTGACCATCACGCCGCCGTCGCAATCCAGGTGCCGTACAGCAAAGGCGAGCAACGGCGTCGGCAGGGCCAACGGCAACAGGAAAGTTTCAATGCCTGCCGCCGCGAAGATCGCGGCTGTCTCCTCCGCGAAGATGTCCGAGTTGTAGCGGGCGTCGTAGCCGACGACTGCGCGGGGACGGGTTCCGGGGGACGCCGCGGAGACGGCGTCGGTGAGGAAGGCGGCAAAACCTGCAGCGGCACGGCGGACTACTACCCTGTTCATCCGGTTCGGGCCAGGTCCCAGCGGGGCGCGAAGCCCGGCCGTACCGAACTGGAGGGTGCCGTTGAAGCTGTCCGTCAACTCCTGGCGGGCAGCGGGAACGCCATCAGCAACACGCAGGATAAGCTCCGATAGAGCTGCTGCGGTAGCGGGATCCGGGTCCTGCGCTGCCCATTCACGGGCGGAGTCCAACAGCTGCGGCAGTTCGGGATCGATAGAGGTCATAGGATCCAAACTAGCCCCAAACGTTCATGAAGCCTGCCTCGAAAGCGGGGGAGAACGGTCACAGTTTGGGTCAGTTCTTGGGGACTGGCGGTTCCAGGGCTTAAAGCCTGACGATGATTTCTGCCAACAGTTTGGAAATCCGGGCGCCCGCCGCGTGGCCAGCCTCAAGGACCTCCTGATGGCTCAAAGGCACCGGGCTTATGCCTGCGGCGAGATTGGTCACAAGGGAGATGCCAAAGACCTCCATCCCCGCGTGCCTGCCGGCGATGGCTTCGAGGGCGGTGGACATACCCACAAGATCGGCACCAATGCGCTTGGCATACTGCACTTCAGCCGGGGTTTCATAGTGCGGGCCGGTGAACTGCGCGTAAACACCTTCCTCCAACGAGGGGTCCACTTCCTGTGCCAGGGCCCTGATGCGCGAGGAGTAGAGGTCGGTGAGGTCCACGAACGTTGCGCCTTCGAGCGGGGAGGTGGCGGTGAGGTTTATGTGATCTTTGATGAGCACAGGAGTGCCCGGAGCCCAGTCCTCGTTGAGTCCGCCGCAACCGTTGGTGACCACCAGCGTCTTGCAACCGGCGGCGGCAGCAGTACGAACCCCGTGAACCACGGCGCGAACCCCTTTGCCCTCGTAATAGTGCGTGCGGGCACCGAGGACCAGCGCGCGTTTGCCGTCACTTGTCAGGACTGAACGGATGGTGCCCACGTGGCCTTCGACGGCCGGGGCGGAGAATCCGGGCACCTCGTCTGCCGAAAGGGTGGCCGTGGTGTGGCCGATCAGGTCAGCTGCGCCTCCCCAACCGGAGCCGAGCACCAGGGCGACATCGTGACGGTCAACGTCTGTCTCCTGGGCGATGTACTCGGCCGCTCGACGCGCAGCGTCAAAGGGATCAGCGTCAAAGGGATCAGTGTTCCGGATTTCTCTATTACTCACTGGTACAAGTTATCGTGCCGCCGCCATCCTGCCCAGCAGCTTCCCTCGGTTGCTGCCTGCAAAAAGCCCCGATATTGGTTGTGCGGGGAGGGATAGGCGAGAATGGATGATTGTGACTACGCATCCTGATTTCAGCGCCCCCCGTATCGCAATCCTGGGTGGAGGTCCCGGTGGCTACGAGGCCGCCATGGTGGCCGCGTCGCTGGGCGCGAAGGTCACCATCATTGAGCGGGCCGGCCTTGGCGGCTCCGCGGTACTGACCGACGTCGTGCCTTCCAAGACCCTGATCGCAACGGCGGACCTCATGACCCGCGTGGGTGAGGCGGGGGAGCTGGGAGTCAAGTTCGACGTCGACGGCGGGGATTTTGTGCCCGTCATGAGGGCGGACCTCAAGCACATCAACGATCGTCTCCTGAACCTGGCCCGGCAGCAGTCGGCCGACATTCAGAAGGGGCTGGAGCTTCAGGGCGTCCGCATCCTGATGGGCTCCGGCAAGCTGGTGGACAACCACACCATCGAAGTCCTCACGGCGGAGGGGACCGAAACAGTTGAGGCGGATGCCGTCCTGCTTGCTGTGGGCGCCCACCCGCGCGAACTCCCCACCGCCCGGCCCGACGGCGTACGCATCCTGACCTGGACGCAGATCTACAACCTGGACGAGTTGCCGGAGGAACTGATCGTGGTGGGCTCGGGCGTCACTGGCGCTGAATTCGCGTCTGCCTATAACGGCCTGGGTTCCAAGGTCACCCTGATCTCAAGCCGCGACCGGGTGCTTCCCGGATCCGATACAGATGCCGCCCAGGTCCTGGAAGAGGTCTTTGAGCGCCGGGGAGTCAGGGTGCTGTCCCGTTCCAGGGCGGAGACCGTGGAACGCACGGACGACGGCGTCGTGGTCACCCTCAGCGACGGCTCCACAGTGATCGGCAGCCATTGCCTGGTTTGTGTCGGATCCATCCCGAACACCGCCGGCGTCGGCCTCGAGGAAGCCGGTGTGGCGCTCACGGAGAGCGGGCACATCAAGGTGGACGGCGTCTCCCGCACTTCGGCCCCCAACATTTACGCCGCCGGGGACTGCACCGGGGTCCTTCCGCTGGCATCTGTGGCCGCTATGCAGGGCCGGATCGCCATCGCGCACTTCCTGGGCGACAGCGTGACCCCGGTCAAACTCCACCAGGTAGCTTCCAACATCTTTACGTCTCCGGAAATCGCTTCGGTGGGGGTCAGTGAAGAGGAAGTGGAATCCGGCAAGTACCAGGGCGATGTCATCAAACTCTCGCTGCGAAGCAACGCCCGCGCCAAGATGCGCAACCACAAGGACGGGTTCGTGAAAATCATCGCGCGCAAGGGCTCCGGAACGGTGATCGGGGGAGTGGTTGTGGGCCCCAACGCGTCGGAGTTGATTTTCCCCATCGCCATTGCGGTAAAGCAGAAACTGCACGTGGACGACGTCGCCAGCACCTTTACGGTGTACCCGTCGCTGAGCGGATCCATCTCCGAGGCTGCACGGCGCCTGCACGTCCACATGTAGTTTTGTAGTAGCTTCACCCGACGTTGTGCTGCTGCAGCCACATCTCCAGCACTGCCAGTTGCCACAGGGTATTGCTTCCCGCCGGCGAGTATTGGCCGTTCGGGCTGCGCAGGAGGGACTCAATGTAGTCGGACCGGAAGAGTCCGCGCTGCTTTGCCTCGGGAGCGTGCAGCGCATCCTCCACCATGGTGATGAACGGCTCCTCCAGATAGCGCAATGCCGGAACGGGGAAATAACCCTTGGGCCTGTCGATGACCGCTGAGGGCAGGAGCTTGCGGCTCATTTCCTTCAGCACCCATTTGCCGCCGCGTCCGGCCTTGAACTCGGGCGGGCATGAGGCCGCAAGTGCAACGAGGTCCTGGTCCAGGAACGGTACGCGGGCTTCGAGCCCCCACGCCATGGTCATGTTGTCCACGCGCTTGACGGGATCATCAGGCATCAGGACGTGCGTGTCCAGGCGGAGGAGTGCGTCCACTGCTGTTTCGGCTCCAGGCCTGGCCAGTTCTGACTGCAGCTTCCAACGGCTGACATCCGCACCACAAAACCATTCCGGCTCAAGGACATCCGCCATCTGGGCATGCCTGCGATCTGCAAATGCAGCTGTAAAGGTGTCAAGGGCAGCGTCCCGTTCAACAGTCAGGGCCGGTTGATGATACGCATAGCCGCCAAACACTTCGTCAGCGCCCTGGCCGGACTGGACCACTTTGAGGTGCTCGGACACAGCCCGGGAGAGCAGGAAGAATGCGGTAACGTCGTGGCTGGCCATGGGTTCGGACATGGCATCGAGGGCTTCACCGATGGCGGGGGCGAACTCGGTTGTGGGAATGTGAAGTCGGTGGTGGTTTGTGCCGAATTCACGGGCGATCAGGTCCGAGTACATGAACTCGTCGCCGGATTCGTCTCCAGCCCCGTCAAAACCGATGCTGAAGGTGCTAAGTCCGGGCTGGCCTGCTTCCGCGAGCAGAGCCACCAGGAGGCTCGAATCAAGGCCTCCGGAAAGGAGGACTCCGACCGGAACGTCCGCCACCAGCCGGCGCTCGACGGCGGTCCGCAGTGAAGCATGCAGGGCTTCCTGCCAGTCATCAGCCGTCCAGTCAACCCGCTCCGGGTCCCGCACATAGGCCGGTTTCCAGTAGACCTTGTCCCGGTGGCTGCCGTCGGCATTAATGATCCTTACCGTGGCGGGAGGCAGTTTGCTGACACCGCGCAGAATGGTTCGTGGAGCCGGAACTATGGAGTGCCAGCTCAAATAGTGGTGGAGCGCTACCTCGTCAATTGAAGTGTCCAGGCCGCCGGCGGCAACCAACGCCGGTAACGTCGACGCAAACCGGATCCTGCCTCCAGCCTCGGCAAAATACAAAGGTTTGATGCCGAGGCGGTCCCTGGCGAAGACCACCCGGTTCCGCTTGGAGTCCACGAGGGCCACCGCAAACATCCCCACAAGATGGTGAACGAAGTCTTCCCCCCAGCGGTGGTATGCCTTGAGGATCACCTCGGTATCGCTGGTGGAGTTGAAGCGGTAGTACGGTGCAAGCTCCCGCCGCAGTTCGTGGTGGTTGTAGATGCACCCGTTAAACACAAGGGCCAGCCCCAGGTCCTCGTCGACCATGGGCTGGGCGCCGCCATCGGAGAGGTCGATGATGCTGAGCCGGCGGTGTCCCAAAGCAACCCAGCCTTCACGCCAGATTCCCTGTCCGTCCGGACCCCGGGACTCCATCGCAGCCGTCATCTTTCTGACAGGTTCGACGCCGGCCCTCACCCCGCCGAAAGCCAGTTCGCCAGCTATCCCGCACATCGAAAAACTTCCTCGCCTCAAGTGTTGAAGTACTCAACACGCCAGGTTCCGGCAGCTTCCCCCCGAGGCTCCGGGCTGATTCCAAGGACCAGCACCAGCTATTCAGATACTAAGCATACTTACTTCTCTTAACCTTGAACTGTCCGGAAGGGTGCGTCAAGTTCAAACTCAAAAGTCCCCTCGTTTGTTTTGGTGTGCTCGAGCCGGCCGCGCAGGCACAAATTTGCCGGTACCCGTCCTGACTGCAAGGGTGGGACGATGTGAGGTGAGGAAAAGGAGACATAATGCGAGTAGCAGCCGGGCAGTTCACAGCGGGCAAGGATCCAGCCGCCAACCTTGAGGCCATCACAGGGCTGATGGAGCAGGCCGCGGCAGGGGAAGCTGAGTTGCTCCTGCTTCCTGAGCTCAGCCTCTATGGCTCTCCTGAATCTGCCGCCGTCCTGGCCTCGGTGGCTGAGGGCCTGGATGGTCCCTTCGTGAGCAGCATTGCAGCCGTTTCCAAGAAGCTGGGCCTGCCGGTGGTTGTCGGAACCATTGAGGCAAACCCCGGCGGATTACCGTACAACACCCTGGTTGCTGTGGATGCTGACGGCAACATTGCGGGCACCTATCGCAAGATCCACCTGTATGACGCTTTTGGCTACAGGGAGAGCGAGGGTATAGCGCCAGGGGATATCAGTGATCCCTTTCTTTTGAAGTTCGGGGATCTCCGGCTTGGTGCCTTCACCTGCTACGACCTCCGCTTTCCCGAAAGTGCACGCCGCCTCATTGATGCAGGAGCCAACGTAGTTCTGATCCCTGCCATGTGGGTTCCCGGCCCCGGGAAGGAAGACCACTGGAATACCCTCATCCGCGCCCGCGCCATAGAAAACACGGCCTATGTTGTGGCGGCCAACCAAACGGCACCATTGGGCACTGGATACTCCATGATCGTGGACCCAGCCGGAGTGGTCCTCGCCAATGCAGGGGAAGCGCCTGGGGTGATCTTCGCCAACGTCGCACCGGAGCGGCTCCAGTCGGTGCGGCAACGGGTGCCCTCCCTCGCTAACCGGCGGTTCACTGTTGTTCCGTTGGATGTCCCTCGTTCCTAGCCTGGCCTGCCCCTCTTTCCTCACGAAATCCCCCTTCCGCAGCCGCGCTCCGGCCCATTTGATACTCAATGGTGACGGTTACGAAACATGGAATAAACAAACCGCTCGTAGCCTTGCTTATGGATGCACGTGTGGAAGGACAAGGAATGAGCGCACCGGAATCAACCGTTCGGCCGTTGATAGGGCTGACCACCTATCTGGAGGAGGCCGGCACCGATGGCTGCGGCCGCGTGAGTTCTGCCTTCCTGCCCGAAGCGTATTTCGCTCCTCTCCTGGCGGCGGGAGCCATTCCTGTTCTGCTGCCTCCCCAGCCTGTCCTCACGGGACTGGTGGAGCAACTGGTCAGCACCCTGGATGGTCTCCTGGTGCCCGGAGGGTGGGATGTTGACCCTGCACGGTACGGCCAGGAAGCCCACCCGGCAACAGATTCTCCACGCCGGGCCCGGGACGAATGGGAACTGGCGCTGATCCTTGAAGCGATCCGACAAGATGTTCCACTCCTGACTATTTGCCGGGGCGAGCAGCTGCTGAACGTGGCTCTCGGCGGGACGCTCCACCAGCATCTCCCTGACGTTGTGGGCGACGGCGTTTACCAGCTTGGGGGGCACAAGTTCAATAGCATTCAGGTGGAGGTCAAAGCTGATTCCCTCCTGAACCGTCTGCTCGGCCAAGACTCCGTGACTGTCCCTGTCTCCCACCACCAGGCTGTTGACAGGCTGGGCGAGGGGCTCATTGCTGCGGCCTGGAGTGAGGATCAGATTGTTGAGGCAATTGAGCACCCGGGCCAGAGCTTCTGCCTGGGCGTGCAATGGCATCCAGAACAACTGCCCGAAGAGGAAGCGCTGTTCCGGGCCTTTGTTGCTGCCGCCCGCGAGCAGAAAGTGCCCAAAGTTTTGCACGCGTCCACGGCTCCGTCCAACATCGTGCAGGCGGCCATCGAAGGCTCTCCCCAGCTTAGGGACGGCTTGGCCGCAATCTAACGGCTAGTCTGACGGATGACGGGTCCGGTTACCAAGGTGAATATTCCCGGTCCGACCCCTGCCTGGAAGGGCTCGAATTCTCTTCCGATGCCGGCAGGGTGGATCGAAGCCGCGTTTATGAATGGCTCAGCGGCGACAGCTACTGGGTCGCCGGCAGGTCCCGGAGTCAGCAACAGGCGGCGATGGATGCCTCACGGAATTTTGGGATATACCGCACCGACTCCCGCGAGCAGGTGGCCTATGCCCGCGTAATAACGGATGGCGCTACTTTCGCTTATCTGTGTGACGTATACGTAGACCGGTCGGTACGGGGTGGTGGGGTGGGCACTGCGGCAGTCAGCTGACGATCCCATTCTTTGGCTGATCCAGTCGGGGATGGAGCAACTGGGTCATGTGGATGGCTAAGATCGTGAATAACTCAGCCATGTAAGGAGTCAACCAGTGGAGCCCACTTCCAACGACAGCGGGAAGGCCACGTTGGAACTTCTTGAGAATGGCATAGTGTGTCTGACGTGGCAGCGCCAGGTCAGCCTTGAAGTGGCCGACGTTACTGCTGCGATGGCCAGCTTGGACTACCTTTGCCAAGGACTTTCTCACCCGTTGCTTGTCGACATGGGCGGCACTACGAGTGTCAGCCACGACGCCCGTGCAGCATTTTCACTTCCTTCTGTCGCATCCCGGATTGCACTGCTCGGTTCGACTCCAGTTGACCGGGTCATTGCCAACTTCCGCCGCGCCGACTCTTTTCCATGCCCCACGCTCTTCTTCACGGACCGGGCTGAAGCCGTGAACTGGCTCCTCCAGGATTCAACAGCCTGATTGCGTGATCTGCTCCCGCGGGTGGGGGGAGAAGTGCGGCTGTAAGAATGGAGGGTGCCCGCAGCTTTCCGATTCGACGCTTGACTGAAGACCCGGCTAACGTTCACGACCGTCGGCGATGGCCGGCTGTTCTGCCACCGGTGGCCCAGGTTCTGGACAGGGGCCTCGATCCGAGCCTGTCGCGCCAGGACATCCCTTTCCATGAGATGTCCCATGGTGAATCGTTTCTCGAGCTGGCAGTCGATCGCTTCCAAGGGCGCGGACTCCGGGTGCTCGACGAACCGGAATCGGCGTTGTCCTTTGCCGGGTGCCTTAGTCTGCTCTCTGTCTTGAAGGAGCTCCTTGCGGAGGGCAACTCACAGGTCATCATGTCCACTCACTCGCCCGTCCTTGCAGCCCTTCCCGGGGCCCAGGCTCTCGAAGTTGGCGCCTGGGGGGATCCGGCGGCAGGAACGGGAGGACCTTGACCTGGTTTCGAATTGGCGATCATTCCCGGACGCACCAGAACGCTACCTACGTCACCTCTAGACCTGGCCCTTCCTCTTCACAAGGGCGATGTTCGGGCTCCGCTGCGCCTAGACGATCGTGGTGTCTTTACGCTTGCGCCGCCAGATAACAATCACGATCAAAAGGACCAGGAGGATTGCGCCAATCACGATCGGAGCGAGGTCCAGCCGCGCGTCTTCTGCCTGCTGGGTTTCGCCGGTACCCGGGTTGCCGAAGCCAGTGGGCGTTCCTTCCGACGGCGTCGCAGCTCCGGTGGGGGCGGGAGTTACGCCGGTGGGCGCATCTGTTGGTGTTGGAGACGTGGTCTGGGCCTGGACGGCTGCCGGTAGCGAGATGGCCCCTGCGGCGACTGCAGCATGCGCCGGCCCCGTCAGCAGGAGCGAAACCCCCAGCGAAGCCAGAACGACGGCGGTGCGAATGAATTTCCTGGACATTGGTCCTCCTCGTAGTGTTGCCAGCTCGGCTGGAGATCCGCGGAGCGGTTGTCCTTTCTTCTGTCGGAGCTCACGGCCGGAGCAATGGTCAGCTTGCTTACCATTCTGTCGGGATGGTGCCGCAAATTTCTAGTCCCCTCCGCAATGCTGGTGTTTCGCTTTAACCATGCCTGGAGCGAAACGACAATGATTCCGGTGAAACGCTCCAGGACGTGCCCTTGGCAAACTTGTTTGGGGGAGTCGTCCCCGGCGAGGTGTTCAGGCAGCCGTCAGCCACCAATCATCCGTTTCCACTACGGGCAATAGTTGCCAGTCCGGGAATGGGTCCAGGGGCATAGGTAGGTCCTGGTCCACGGGCCGAGGCAGGTCTTGGTCCATGGGCATAGGCAGGTCTTGGTCCACGGGCAGAGGCAGGTCTTGGTCCATGGGCAGAGTCAGATCTTGATTCCGATCCGGATGCTGGTTCGGCGGGGGGAGGCCGGCATGGTTGGGCCAGGTGGGTGGTTGCCAGTCTTGTTGTTCGCTGGGGTAGTGCCTGCCTGAGGGCGCGGTCCAGCCGGGTGTTTGGTTGGCGGTGGCTTGGGATGGGGTCCAGGCGGTGTTGTGTTTGAGGTGGTGGTGTTTCCGGCAGGGTTGGCCAAGGTTGGTGATGCCGGTGGTGCCGCCGTCGGCCCAGGCGAGGAGGTGGTCGGCTTCGTTGTCGAGGGAGTGGTTGTGGCAGCCGGGGAAGGGGCATTTGGCGTCGCGCAGGCGCAGCCATTGGCGCATGTATGTGGGGATCCGGTAACTGGTGCGGCCGATTTCCAGGGGTGCCCCGTCGCGGGGATCGGTCAGGACGCGGTGGAAGGAATCGGCCCCGTTGGCGACGAGGTCCCGGGCCATGGACGCCGGGATGGGTCCGTACCCGTCCAGCATCGCCGGTTCGTCGGTGGCGCCAAGCAGTGAGAGGACAGGAACGGTGACCAGCACCTGGGCCCGGGGAGAGGGAACGCCCACCGGGCCGCCGCCCGCGCCCTTGCCAAAGCCAGCCCCGTCAATGTCGGCGGGGCCGGGGTTGCGGGTATCGCTGTTGGCCCCTGTGTTGTTCAGGAGCCAGGTGGCGGCGATGTCGGCGCGGAGTTGGGTGAGTGTCCGGCGCTCGGTGGGACCCTGCAGGGCTCTGGCGGCGGTGGTGGTCCGGCCCCAGATCCCGGCGGCTGTCGCGGCTGGCAGGTAGGCCGAGAGCCATGCCATGCCGTCGTGGTCCGGGGTGTATTCCAGCCGCCGGTCCAGGACACTTTTGCGGTGGCGGGTCTCGATGCTGTCGGGGTGATGGCGTTCGCGCCAGGTGCGGGCTTTGGCGCGGAACCGGGACGGGACCAGGTCACCGATGTGGCATCCGCGTGCAGCGTCGGGCGAGTCAGGATCAAGGAAGTGTGTTTCCAGTGCGGCAGTCCCGGCCGGGTCCAGGTTGGTGGTTTCATCGCACATGATGCGGGCGTGCTGCCACGAAATCGACCCGTGCCGGAGTGCGGTGAGGGTGAGCAGCCCGGTGGTCAGGTGCCGGGACTGGTCCAGGAGCGGCGCGGCGGTACGCTCGCTCACGGTGAGGACGCAGGCGAGTTCTGCAATGGTGGACATTTCCTGGGCGGTCGCGTCCTGGGCGGTGACAGCAGGGGCGGCGATGGCCTCAGCCGCTTCGACGTACTTGGCCGCCAGTTGTACCTTCAGCGCCGCAGCCTTCGCCTCGAACCGGGCAACCTCGGCCAAAGCATCCAAACAAGCATCGAGCTGGCGCCGCAGCGGATCGGAGCCCTGGCCGCAATCAACAGGGCCATCGGTTCCGCCACGGAAATCCGGCCCGATGATGC
>NZ_JAPSHJ010000017.1 GCF_031179985.1 Arthrobacter sp.
CACCCTCCTCTGCACCCACCACCACCACCTCATCCACAAAGAACACTGGACCATCCACATGCCCCACGGCATCCCCTGGTTCATCCCGCCACCACACATCGACCCCACCCAACAACCCCGACAAAACAACTACTTCCACCAATAAGCAGCAAACCGAACAGACAAGCGGAAAGGTGGTTCCAACACGGATTGACGCGAGGAGCGCCCAGGCCTTCCGTTCTCAGATGCGGCCCGTTCCAGCTCTCACCTCCCGCGTAGCAGGTACGCAAGCAACGGCTGCCGCGTCGGTTCCCACTTGGATTTGCGGGTAATCTAAAAGTGTTCCGGGCCCAGAGCGGCCCGGTGCGACTCCATGGCAGGCAGTAAGGCGAGGTTGATGGCCCACATCTGGAACGATCTGACTGAGGTCCCGGCGGACTTCGGCCCCTCGGTTGTAACAGTCGGAAATTTCGACGGCGTGCACCGCGGGCATCAGCAGGTGCTTTCGCAGCTCATCCGGACCGCCCGCCTCAACGGTGCCAAGTCCGTAGCAGTCACTTTCGATCCCCATCCCGCTCAAGTGCACAGGCCTGAATCCGCGCCCGAACTCATCATGGGACTGCAGGACAAACTGGATGCCCTGGGAGAACTTGGCCTGGACGCAATATTGGTCATGAAATACTCGCTGGAACTCGCGAGCCTGACTCCAGAGGAATTCGTCGAGCAGGTCCTCGTCGGTGCTTTGAAGGCCAGCCACGTAGTGATCGGCCATGATGCCCGGTTCGGTCGAGGCAATTCCGGCGACCTTTCCACTATGCAGGCACTGGGGGAGAAGTTCGGCTTCAACGTCCAGGTCATCAGCGAGTTCGGTTCCGAAGGCTATCCCTTGCATGACCCCGAACCCGGGGAAGGCAAGAACGACGACGGAAACCGCCGCTGTTCTTCCACTTGGGTAAGGGAAGCCTTGCGCGACGGCGACGTCGCCACCGCAGCGGCTGTGCTGGGGCGTCCACACAGGATGCGCGGCCAGGTGGTCCATGGCGCAGCAAGGGGGCGCGCCCTTGGATTTCCTACCGCCAACCTGTCCTCGGATGCCACTGGCTATATCCCTGCTGACGGCATCTACGCGGGCTGGCTGGTGGACCAGGCGGGCACGCGGTGGCCTGCTGCTATTTCCGTTGGCTCCAACCCCACTTTTGAAGGTGTAAGCCGACAGGTGGAAGCACACGTCATCGACAGGCCGGAAGAGTCGGCCGATGACTTCGATCTGTATGACCAGACAGTAGTGGTTGAATTTGTGGCCAGGCTGCGGGGAATGGTGGCGTACCGTGGGCCTGAAGCGCTCGTCGAGCAGATGCGCCTGGACGTTGTCCAGGCTCACGATCTGCTGGTGAGGCGCTGATTTCCGGTCCTTGGAAGGAAGGCGGCACCGTGGCTGTCGAAAACAACACCAGAAAGCTCGACAAGGGGATTGTGCGCGACTTCAGCTCGCGCATGAGCTATGCCTCCTACCTGCAGCTGCCGACATTGCTCAGCGCACAACAGCCTGTGAGCAGCCCCGAACATCACGATGAAATGCTCTTCATCATCCAGCACCAGACCACCGAGCTCTGGCTCAAGCTGGTGCTTCACGAACTCCAGAGCGCGGCCGAGCACCTCCGCGCGGACAACCTCGGTTCGGCCCTAAAGGAAATTGCCCGCGTCAAGCACATCCAGAAGACGCTGACCGAGCAGTGGTCCGTCTTGGCTACCCTCACACCCACCGAATACGCCCAGTTCCGCGACTTCCTCGGTAACTCCTCAGGGTTCCAATCCAGCCAGTACCGCGCCGTGGAATTCGTACTGGGCAACAAAAACCGCAAAATGCTCCCAGTCTTCGAATCCGATCCCGAAGCCCACGAACAACTGAGGCTCCTCCTGGAGGCTCCGAGCATCTATGACGAGTTCCTCGCTTATCTGCACCGGCAAGGCTTCGACATTCCTGAGTCGGTGCTGAACCGTGACGTCACCCATGCCCACGAATTCAGCCCTGAACTGATCCCCGTGTTCAAGCACATCTACGAAAACGCCGTGGACAACTGGGGGGCCTATGAGGCGTGTGAGGAACTGGTGGACCTTGAGGACAACTTCCAGCTCTGGCGGTTCCGGCATCTGCGGACAGTTCAACGGACCATCGGCATGAAAACGGGCACTGGCGGATCCACAGGGGCTGCCTTCCTGCAGAAAGCCTTGGAACTGACCTTCTTTCCCGAGCTGTTCGCTGTCCGGACGGAGATCGGGAAGTGAAGCGACCAACCCCGGCAGACGTCGGACAGCAGCCATTGGCCGAGCGGACGGCCAGCGATGACAGCCTTTTGGCCCGCGCGAAGCAACTCGACGCAGAGGATCCCCTGGCTGCCTCCCGAGGGCGGTTCATCGGCGCCGAGAGCACCTTGTCCTATCTGGACGGCAATTCGCTGGGCCGCCCTCTGAAAAGAACGCCTGAAGATCTCAGCCGCTTTATCGAGGATAGCTGGGGCGGCCGGCTTATCCGGGGCTGGGACGAGGAATGGCTTGACCTGCCGCAGGCCATCGGCGACCAACTCGGACGCGCTGTTCTGGGCGCTGCCCCAGGACAAGTAATTATCGCGGATTCCACCACCGTGGTGCTTTACAAGCTCATAAGGGCGGCGCTTGCAGCAAGCACCGATCCCGGCCGGAACGAAATCGTCCTGGACACCGAAAACTTCCCTACGGACCGGTACCTCGTCGAAGGGATTGCCCGCGAGCAAGGCCTCGCCCTGCGATGGATCACACCGGATCCCGCCGCGGGCGTCACTGTCGAAGAGGTGCGCGCCGTGACCGGGCCGGCCACCGCCGTCGTCGTCCTGAGCCATGTGGCTTACCGCTCAGGCCACCTCGCGGACCTGCGGGGCATTACCAAAGCAGTGCATGATTCCGGCGCCCTGGTGGTCTGGGATCTCTGCCACTCCGCCGGATCGGTAGAAATTGGGTTGGATGCCAGTGAAGTGGACTTCGCTGCCGGCTGCACCTACAAGTACCTCAACGGCGGACCAGGGTCACCGGCGTTCGCCTATGTCAACGCCCGGCACCTTCCCGGGCTGACTCAACCCATCTGGGGCTGGATGGGCCGCAAGGATGCTTTCGAGATGGCCGCCGGTTATGAAGCAGCGCCCGGAATCCGAGGCTTCCTCAGCGGAACACCCGCCGTATTCGCCATGATAGCCATGCGCGGCATGTTGGACCTGATTGAAGAGGCCGGCATGGAGGCAATCCGCCGGAAGTCGTGTCTGCTTACCGCATTTGCCGTGGAACTTCACGACTCGTGGCTTGCGCCGCGGGGGGCCCAACTTTCCACTCCACGGGATCCGGATCAGCGGGGCAGCCACATCACGGTGGACCATCCTGCGTTCCGGGAGATGACGACGGCGCTCTGGGAACAGGACATCATCCCGGACTTTCGCGCTCCGCACGGGCTCAGGATCGGTTTGTCACCGCTTAGCACGTCGTTCCATGAGCTGTTCGAGGGCATGGCTGCCATCCGTCAACTGATGGGCGCGACTGACGGGTGAACGATGACTGATGGTGAACTACGGACGGCTGCAAGACCAACAACAGTTGGCAGCTTCTGCCCAGTCGTGCTCTGTTTCGACAAGATTAGGCCGCTGCCGGTAAACTAAACGATGGATCCGGCTGCAGTCCGTGGTGGCTGGCTCCTGTTGCGTCATGGCCTTCTCTGGAAAGTCGGACCAGCATCCCCGGCAGTGAATTACTGATTCGGGCCTCACGGCACATCTCTAGGAGTTATTGTGGCACTTGACGCCGCTGTAAAGCAGTCCATCATCAAGGATTTCGCAACGTCCGAGGCCGACACCGGTTCACCGGAGGTCCAGGTTGCAGTCCTGACTCAGCGGATCAAGGATCTCACTGAGCACATGAAGGAGCACAAGCACGATTACCACACCCAGCGCGGCCTGCTGGCCATGGTTGGGCGTCGTAAGCGCATGCTGACCTACCTCAAGAACACTGACATTGCCCGCTACCGTGCGCTCATCGAGCGCCTCGGCCTGCGCCGCTAGTCAGATTTAGGGGGCGGCCCTTTCCTGCACGGAACGGGCCGCCTTCTTCACAATAAAATTCAACAGGAGGATCAACCGCATCACGCATTCGCGGTCCTCGGTAGTGATCCCCGGGAACGGCTTCGAAGAACGAAGCCCCGGCCCGTGGGTCTCGATCGATGACCGGGTGCAGTGCAATCCAGTCGACAGATGCTGGGTTGGGTTGATGCGGCTGGACTTCCGTTAAACAAGAAACGGAGGTGACTCTCTTGGAGGGTCCCGAAATCCAGTTCTCAGAAGCAGTTATTGACAATGGCCGCTTCGGCAAGCGTGTAATCCGCTTCGAAACCGGCCGCCTCGCCAAGCAGGCAGCCGGCGCAGCAATGGTGTATATCGACGAAGACACCGCGCTGCTCTCCGCAACCACCGCAGGCAAGCAGCCGCGCGAAGGTTTTGACTTCTTCCCGCTGACGGTAGACGTCGAAGAGCGCATGTACGCTGCGGGCCGTATCCCGGGTTCGTTTTTCCGCCGCGAAGGCCGCCCGTCCACCGAGGCCATCCTGGCCTGCCGCCTCATGGACCGCCCCCTGCGCCCGGCCTTCGTTAAGGGCCTGCGCAACGAGGTTCAGATCGTTGTTACCGTCCTCGCCATCAACCCGGACGAGCTCTATGACGTTGTAGCCATCAACGCTTCCTCGATGTCCACGCAGCTCTCGGGCCTGCCTTTCTCCGGCCCCATCGGCGGCGTGCGCGTTGCCCTCGTGGCAGACGAGAACGGTTCCCAGTGGGTCGCGTTCCCGAAGCACTCGCAGCTCGAAAACTCGGTGTTCAACATGGTCGTTGCCGGCCGCATCGCTGGCGACGACGTCGCCATCATGATGGTCGAAGCCGAAGCAACGGATAACTCCTGGAACCTCATCAAGGAACAGGGCGCTACTGCCCCCACCGAAGAGGTTGTTTCAGAGGGTCTCGAGGCTGCCAAGCCGTTCATCAAGGCTCTGTGCGACGCGCAGGCTGACCTCGCCGCCCGCGCGGCCAAGCCCACCGTCGAGTTCCCGGTTTTCCTGGACTACGAAGACGACGTCTATGCAGCAGTTGAGTCTGCTGCAGCTGACAAGCTGGCCGCTATCTTCCAGATCGCCGACAAGACGGAGCGCAACGACGCTTCGGACGCGCTCAAGGACGAGGTCACCTCCTCACTCGCCGGCCAGTTCGAAGGCCGTGAGAAGGAGCTCTCCGCAGCATTCCGCTCGGTCACCAAGCAGGTTGTGCGCCAGCGCATCCTCAAGGACCAGATCCGCATTGACGGCCGTGGCCTGACGGACATCCGCCAGCTCACAGCCGAGGTTGAGGTTCTGCCCCGCGTGCACGGTTCCGCGATCTTCGAACGCGGCGAAACCCAGATCATGGGCGTCACCACCTTGAACATGCTCAAGATGGAACAGCAGATCGACTCCCTGTCACCTGTGACGCGCAAGCGCTACATGCACAACTACAACTTCCCGCCGTACTCCACCGGTGAGACCGGCCGCGTCGGTTCTCCGAAGCGCCGCGAAATCGGCCACGGTGCCCTTGCCGAGCGCGCGCTCGTTCCGGTGCTGCCGTCCCGGGAGGAGTTCCCGTACGCCATCCGCCAGGTATCTGAGGCTCTCAGCTCCAACGGTTCGACGTCGATGGGTTCAGTTTGTGCATCAACCCTGTCGATGCTCAACGCAGGTGTGCCGCTGAAGGCCGCTGTTGCAGGTATCGCCATGGGCCTGGTCTCCGACCAGGTCGACGGCCAGACCCGCTACGCAGCGCTGACCGACATCCTCGGTGCCGAAGACGCCTTCGGCGACATGGACTTCAAGGTCGCCGGTACGTCCGAGTTCGTCACAGCCATCCAGCTGGACACCAAGCTCGACGGCATCCCGGCATCGGTCCTTGCAGCAGCCCTGAAGCAGGCCCGCGAAGCCCGCCTGCACATCCTCGAGGTCATCAACGCAGCCATCGACACCCCGGACGAGCTCTCCGAGTTCGCCCCCCGCGTCATCGCCGTGAAGATCCCCGTGGACAAGATCGGCGAGGTCATTGGCCCCAAGGGCAAGATGATCAACCAGATCCAGGAGGACACCGGCGCCGACATCTCCATCGAGGATGACGGCACGGTCTACATTGGCGCCACCAACGGTCCGTCTGCAGACGCAGCACGTTCCGCCATCAACGCCATTGCCAACCCCCAGGTTCCGGAAATCGGCGAGCGCTACCTCGGCACTGTCGTCAAGACCACCACCTTCGGTGCGTTCATCTCCCTGACCCCGGGCAAGGACGGCCTGCTGCACATCTCCGAGCTGCGCAAGCTGGCCAGCGGCAAGCGCGTGGACAACGTCGATGACGTTGTTTCGGTGGGCCAGAAGATCCAGGTGGAAATCACCAAGATCGATGACCGCGGAAAGCTGTCCCTGTCGCCCGTTGTGGCTGAAGAAGAAGGCGCGGGCGAAGAATCAGAACGCGTCCACGCTTCGGCTCCTTCCGAGGGCGCTGACATCTCCGAGTAGTCAGCAACACCAGCAATAACGGCGGGGCCGGTGGACGATCCACCGGCCCTCGGCCGTTAAGCCCCTGAACCTTTAGAACAGCAGCCGCTGATAGCATTGCAGGCAGATTTGACCTGCATCATTGAAAGGCCTTGATGACTGTCGTACCCCTGCCGCTCAAGCAGAACCAGCCCGGTGACACCCTGATCCACGGAGCCGACGGCGGGCCCGTGGTCCGGCGCTCTGTGCTCCCCGGGGGTGTGCGCGTCCTGACGGAGGAAATGCCGGGTCAGCGCTCTGCCACCATCGGGTTCTGGGTAGGCGTCGGTTCCCGCGACGAAGCTCCTGGCCAGCACGGTTCAACCCACTTCCTTGAGCACCTTCTGTTCAAGGGGACCCGCAGGCGTACCGCCCTCGAAATCGCCTCCGCCTTTGATGAGGTGGGAGGGGAATCAAACGCTGCCACTGCCAAGGAAAGCACGTGCTACTTCGCCCGGGTGCTGGACACGGACCTCCCCATGGCAATCGACGTCATCGCCGACATGATCACCGGTGCCGTCCTGGATCCCCAGGAGATGGAGCAGGAGCGCGACGTCATTCTGGAAGAGATCGCCATGGACAGCGACGACCCCACCGACGTCGCCCACGAGCACTTTGTGGCGGCCGTGCTGGGAACGCATCCCCTCGGCAGGCCCATCGGCGGAACCCCTGAAGCAATCATGGCGGTGGCCCGCGACTCCGTCTGGGACCACTACCGGCGCTATTACCGCCCTGACGAATTGGTGATTACCGCCGCCGGCGGTCTGGATCACGACGTCGTCTGCCGCCTTGTGGTGGACGCCCTGCGCGCCGCGGGCTGGGAACTCGAAAGTGGTGCCGAGCCCGTCCAGCGACGCTCCACGGCGCCGGCCAAAATTACCGGCACGGCGGGGTTGCACGTCATCAAGCGACCGGTGGAACAAGCCAACATCATTGTGGGTTGCCCCACCATCGTCGCGACGGACGACCGCCGGTTTGTCATGAGCGTGCTGAACGCTGTCCTGGGCGGCGGGATGTCCTCCCGGCTGTTCCAGGAGGTCCGTGAAAAGCGCGGGCTGGTCTATTCCACGTACTCCTTTGCCTCCTCTTACGCCGATGCCGGATACTTCGGCATGTATGCAGGCTGCACTCCATCCAAGGTGCGGCAGGTCCTCCAGCTCCTGGGCGCCGAGCTCGATAAGCTCGCCCAGGACGGAATCTCGGAGGACGAACTCCGTAAAGCCGTGGGCCAGCTCTGTGGCGGAATCGTCCTTGCCCTGGAAGATACCGGGTCACGGATGTCACGGCTGGGCCGGGCCGAGTTGGTCTCGGGGGAGTACCAGGACATCGACGAGACCCTTCGCCTCATCAAGTCCGTGACCGCAGCTGAAGTCCAGACGCTGGCGCGCGAGCTCGCCGCGGCTCCACGTACCGTGACCGTGGTGGGCCCGTTTGAGGAAAGCGAAACGTTCGGGCTCTGACTCACTCCAACCATGGGGGGTGGGTCTGACGCTGGTCCCGACCTCCCGCTGACTCGCGCCGGGGCACACCGCTCTGGCCACGGTCTGTTGCTCTGGACACCGTCTGTTGCTGTGGCAATGATGGTGCCATAAGCGGCTCCAGTCGGGAGGAAGCATGGACGGTGGGCAGCCCGGCAAGGGGCATTCGGCTCTGGAGGTGTTCCTCGGACACTGGACGGGCGTCACAGAGCTCGCTGCGACCGCCTGGAGTCCGGCGCGGACAGCGGACGCAGAGGTGACATTCACACGCGCGGCAGGAGGCTTCGCCGTCGTTCAGAGCTACCGCCACGTCGAGGCAGACGGCACCCACTTCGAGGGCCACGGAGTCTTCACAGTGGACCCTGACCACCACGAAACCCTGTGGTACTACGTGGACAGCATGGGAGGGCCGCCCGGGACTCCCGCCCGCGGCTCCTGGCATGAAGGAACACTGACGGTTGAGCGTCGCAGTGAGGATGGAACGGCCAGGCACCGGTTCCGAGTGGACGACGGCGTGTTGACGCACACTGCCGATCTCAGGCTTCGGGATGACCACCATTTCCGCCCCTTCATGACGTCAGTCTGCCGGCGCGCCTGACTCGTTCACCCCGCCGTAGCCTTTGACGCCGGCTGCAGCTAAACCTCCACGAAGCTGATCTGGGCGAATTGATCCTCAGTCAGGACAGACCGGATCCATTCGATGACGGCCACCGTGTCCGTGCGGAAAGAGAAGTCGATACCCCGGCACCATGGGTTCAAGCCGAACGACGTGACTGCCACGATCGTGTTGGAAGTGACGTCACCGAGGAAAACGGGACCGCCGGAATCGCCTGAGCACGCTCCGCCCCGACCCTTGCCGTTGCCATTGGTTTGCAGGTTGAATCCGCTGGTCAGCGCATTATTGAGGTTGATCAACCTGCTTTCGCCCATGAGACGCTGACCAAGAGATGTCACGTCTACCGGGTTGATCTCAATGAGGCCGTAGCGAGCCGTATTCGTCGAGAAGGATGGGCTGGTCCAGGATGACAAGGCCGGCATCGCGAGTGTTGGGGAAGGTAACGCCATCGAACCCGAAATTGTACAGCTCGGCGGAAGTGGCACACAGTACTCCGAGCGTTCCCGCAGCGCACGTCTCCGGAAAACCAGTGAACGGGTCAACCAGGGTGGCAGGGTCGAAGCGGGCCGCCGCATCCTGCTGGAAGTAGACGCGGGCGGCAGCTGCTCCTGCAGTGCAATGGCCAGCGGTCAGGAACACCGTGGGGGATAGGAGGGAACCCGAACACCCATGGCTGACCTCTCCAGTCTCGTCATAGAAGACAACCAGCCCAACAAAGGGGTGTTCAAAGTCTTCGACAAAATCGCCGGTGATGGCTGTCGCTGGTGTTGAATACCCAATCACCAGGGCCGTTGCCAGGACGATCACAGCAAATAGTTTCCGCATGATTCCTCCTCAGCCGTGGCCGGAGGTCTTAGTGGACTTTCCGCCACTCATTGGCAGGCCGGTCCTGCCTCTTTCAAAGTTAAAGGAAAGGCGTTCGGGAGCGCCACAGCCTGCGGAAGCTGAATGAGGGGGAGCCTAGCCGCCGGCGAAGGGCGGAAGCACATCGACGACGTCGTCCGGTCCCACCACAACTGACCGGTCCCGGACAGCTACCTCATTCAACAGGAAACTGCTCCGTGACAGGAGGCGCGCCAGCGGCGGGGTCCCGGCAGGAGGTTCAGGACGTTCCACCTCGAGCACAGCTGCGAGGAGGTCCTTCACCGAAGATCCCGCGGGCAGTTCGAAGCGCTCCTCCTCTACACCTGCCGCGGCGCGCGCGGCAGCGAAGTAACGGACGTTCAAGGGTTCAGCCTCCGATGGCGCTCATGCTGCGGTCCGGCTGGACGAAGTCCGGGGCGTCAAGTCCTACATGTTCCATGCCGTGGGCCTTGGGCTTGAGCCACATCGCGTCCTGCCACCGTTCGGCGAGCTGTTGGTCAGTGGCTCCTGCCCGCAGGTGTCCCAAGAGGTCGAACTCCTCCCGGGAGAACAGGCAGCTCATGATCTTGCCCTCTGCGGTGATGCGCGTCCGGCGGCAGTCTGAACAAAACGGCTCAGTGACAGATGCGATGATGCCAACAGTGCCGAGCACGGGACCGGTGGCATCACCGGAACCAGTGTCCCGGCGTCGTACTTCAAAGCGTTCGGCAGGAGCGCCGTCCCGGGCACGCGGGTCCGGACCCAGGACGTAGTCCACCGAAAGCAGTTCGCGGATTTCCGCAGCCGTGATCATGTTCCGGCGGGTCCACCCGTGGTCGGCGTCGAGAGGCATCTGCTCGATGAAACGCAGCTCGTAGCCGCGCTCAAGTGCCCAAGCGAGCAACGACGGCGATTCTTCGTCGTTGATCCCGCGCATGAGAACGGCATTGAGCTTCACAGGCCCCAGCCCGGCGGCCCATGCGGCATCGACCCCGGCGAGCACCCGGTCCAGGAACGGGCGGCGGGTCAGCTGGGCGAAAGTCTCTTCGTGGAGCGAATCGAGGGAGACGTTGATGCGGGAAAGCCCCGCTGACTTCAGAGCAGCGGCCTTCTTGTCGAGCCCCACCCCGTTGGTGGTCATGGAAATGGGAAGTTCCGGATGCGCCTTGCGAAGGGCGGAAATGATATCGATCAGGTCGGCCCGGACGAGGGGCTCCCCGCCGGTGAGGCGAAGTTCACGGACTCCGAGATGGTCGACGCCGACCCGGACAATGCGGACGATCTCCTCCGCAGTCATCACAGCCTGCTTTGCCAGCCATTCGAGGCCTTCTGCGGGCATGCAGTAGGTGCACCGCAGATTGCATTTATCTGTCAGCGACAACCGCATGTCCGTGGCTCGGCGGCCGTAGCGGTCCACCAGACCGGGTGCGAGACCGGCCGGACGGGCGCTGGGGAGAGGCGCCCGGTCACCCGGACCGGAGCCACTTTCGCGCGGCTGCGGCATGCCTAGCTGAACACTCATGAAATCAGGCTACGCCACCATCGGGGCATCCATCACGCATGTGACTTCCATGGATCTTACGGAATCCCAACGTTTGGCCCTTCAGATGCTGAAACGGATGCCCGGCGGTGAACGCGAACCTATGCTGAAGACGTGACCAAGCTCCCGGTGCCGGCCCACGAAAGCGGGAACCCGGCCGAAACAGGCAATCGGCGTATCCTCCTTGTCGAAGACGAACAGATCCTCGCGGATGTCGTCCGGAATTACCTGCTGCAGTCCGGATTCCAGGTGGACGTCGCGGGGGACGGCTTTACCGCCTTGCGGTTGGCGTCCGAGCGGAATCCGGACCTGGTGATCCTGGATCGTATGTTGCCTGGCCTGGACGGCGTGGAGGTATGCCGCCGGCTCAGGCAAAGCATGGAAGTGCCTGTCATTATGCTCACCGCACTGGGGACCGAAGATGACCGTATTCTGGGCCTCGAAGCCGGGGCGGACGACTACATGACCAAGCCTTTTTCACCCCGCGAGCTGGTGCTGAGGGTCAAATCCGTCCTTCGGCGCAGTATCCAGGCCTTCAGCCCGGAACCTCCGGTTGAGATTGGAGGGTTTGATCTCAATCCGGCTGCCCGTACCGTGACGCACAACGGCCGGCCGCTCACGCTCACTGTCAGGGAGTTCGACTTATTGGCCTTCTTCCTGCGCCGGCCGAACCAGGCCTTCAGCCGGGAGAACCTTATCCGTGCCGTGTGGGGATGGGACTTCGGCGATCTCTCCACCGTCACGGTCCATGTGCGGCGGCTCCGGGAAAAGATTGAACGCGATCCTGCCCGGCCAACGCTCCTCAAGACGGTGTGGGGGGTCGGCTACAGGCTGGATCCCTCAGCCGACAGTGAATCCCGGCTAACCGGCCACGAGGGTGTTGCAGATGCAGGCCGCTGAGCTGATCGGCATTGTCGCCTGGGCCTTGCTATGGGCGGTGGTGATCGGTGGCGGCTCCATGCTGGTCCTCAGGTCCCTGCGCCGCACCTCCCTCGCCATTCAGATTTCCGTGGCCGTGCTTGCGACCGTTGCGGTGCTGACGGCGGGTATGGTGAGCGCCTTCAACGCTATGTTCATTTCCGCCCGCGACCTCGAAGTCATGTGGTACATCCTGGCCATTGCCGCCGTCGTCGCCGTAGCCATGTCCTTGATGCTGGGGGCACGGGTATCACGGAACGCACGCGCCCTGGCCGACGCCGCCCGCGATCTTGGCCGCGGCAAGAAGGCCGGCACGGCCATTCCCGTGATGAGTTCCGAACTGGCAGCGCTCGCCGAGGAACTGCAGCTGAGCAGCAAAAGGCTCGAGGAATCGCGCCAGCGCGAGGCGGCCGTGGAAAAATCGCGCCGCGAGCTGGTCTCGTGGATTTCCCACGACCTTCGCACTCCGTTGGCAAGCATGCGAGCCATGGCCGAAGCGCTGGAGGACGGAATGGCCGAGGATGCGGACAGCTACCATCGCCACATCATCTCGCAGACGGACCAGATGGCAGGAATGGTCAATGACCTCCTGGAACTCTCCAAGATCCAGGCCGGTACCCTGCAGCTGACCTCCGAACCACTGGACCTGTATGACCTTGCCAGTGACGCTATCGCCGACCTCGCCCCGTTAGCTGCCCAAAGGAATATAAGACTCGACGGCGGAGGGGAACGGGAGTGCCTTGCCCTCGCGGACGGTCCATCAATGGGTCGGGCCATCCGCAACGTCGTCCTCAATGCGATTCTTTACAGCCCCAGGGGCTCACTGGTGCACGTTGAGGTTGGCCGTGAGGGTGAGGATGCAATGGTCTCTGTCAGGGACAGCTGCGGCGGGATAGCCGAAGAGGACCTGAAGCACGTTTTTGAGACCGGGTGGCAGAAGGACCTTGCCCGGACTCGTGCCGGGCAGAACGCCGGTACGGTCATGGACACCGACGAGAATGCACGCACGCCATACAGCGGGGCGGGGGTCGGGCTGAGCATGGTGGCAGGGATTGTGCGTTCACATGGTGGCACGGTAACAGTGCATAACGTGGGCGAGGGGTGCAGATTTTCCCTTCGGATACCGGCGGAGGGCTCCAAGCCGGTGGAACTGCCAGGCGACGGAAATCAAGGAGGCTCCCATGGAAAGGCCTGAGCGATGGGCGGCTGCAGCGGGCATCGTGGCCATTGGAGCCGGTGTGGCGGGTGGCGAGCTGGTAGCCGGTTTCCTTAGTCCCTCCCTGACCCCCATGACAGCCGTGGGTGGCGCAATTATTGATGCCGTTCCTCCGGCAGTCAAGGACTGGGCGATAGCGGTGTTCGGAACCGGGGACAAGCTTGCACTGCTGACCGGCATGATGGTGATCATTGCTGCGCTTGCTGCGGTGGCCGGAGCCGTGGAGCGGCGGCGGCGTTTCGCAGGCGTATGGCTGATCGGCATTTTCGGCGTGGTGGGATTCCTCGCAGTGCTGAGCCGTGCTCAATTCAGTGAACAAGCGCTTGCCGGGCCCCTGGTCGCGGCCGTTCTGGGTATCGTGCTGCTGCGCCGGCTCATTCAGCAACTACGGGATTGGGAGGCGGCGGAACGGATTTCCCGACAGCCTGCCAGGCGCCGGTTTCTGCAGGGTCTTGCATGGGGAGGAGCCTTAGCGGCTGGCGGGGGCGCGCTCGGAGCGATCCTGAGCGGGGCCGTCGTCGGGGTGAATGACGTGCGGAGGAAGCTGATCCTTCCGCGGCCGCGCTCCGCAGCTCCGCCTATTCCTACCGGCGCCGAGATGGCCGTGGACGGAGTCGGACCGCTTGTGACGCCCAATGCCGACTTTTACCGGATAGACACTGCCTTGAGGGTGCCTGCACTGGATGCTGACGCCTGGACCCTTAAAGTCACGGGCATGGTGGAGCGGGAGGTTCAGCTGGATTTTGCTGAACTTCTGGCAAAGCCGCTGATAGAACGACATGTGACTATCTCGTGCGTTTCCAATGAGGTGGGTGGGGATCTCATCGGCAACGCCTTGTGGCTTGGGTGGCCCGTGCGTGAGCTGCTGCTGATGGCCGGCGTCAAGAGCGGCGCCGATATGGTGCTGTCGCGGAGCGCCGATGGCTGGACGGCGGGGACTCCACTGGAGGCACTGACGGACACCAGGGATTCCATTCTGGCGGTGGGCATGAACGGGGAGGCTCTGCCACTGGAGCACGGGTTCCCGGTCCGAATGATCGTCCCGGGGCTCTACGGCTACGTTTCGGCCACGAAATGGCTCACGGAACTGAAGGTAACCAGGTTCGCGGACGACGTCGGCTACTGGACTCCACGGGGCTGGAGCGAACGGGGTCCCATCAAGATGTCGTCCCGGATCGATGTGCCTGCCACGGACAGGGTGGTGAAGGCGGGCGCCACCACCTTCGCTGGCGTCGCGTGGGCCCAGCACACCGGGATAAGCAAGGTGGAGCTCCGGGTGAACCGGGGGGAGTGGCAGGAAGCGCAGCTGGCCCCGGGGATTTCCCGGGATACCTGGTACCAATGGCAATTGCCCCTGGAGTTCACGCCTGGGCAGTACGAGGTCCAGGTTCGTGCAACAGATCTTGACGGTGATGTGCAGGTAGAAGAACGCCGGCCCGTCGCCCCCGACGGCGCTACCGGCTATCACACGGTTAGAGTGGTCGTGACGTCGTAGCAGCTCTCACCGAAGGCAGGACAATGGACTCCACCCCGCACCGGCACAGCAGCGTGGAGGAGCACAGGTCTGTGGAGGAACACAGATCCGTAGAGGCGCACAGATCAGCAGTCAAGGATCTGCTGAAACCGCTCGCGTCATCCGGCCGGACAGAACGCCTTCCCCTCCTGGAAGCGTTGGGCCGGGCGCTCGCCAGCGACGTGCACGCGCCGCTCGACCTGCCGCCATTCGCAAATTCCCAGATGGATGGCTTTGCCATCCGCACTGCTGACCTTCCTCCGGGCGGCGCTGAACTGCGCGTGGCAGCTCCTGTTCCGGCAGGTGCCGGCGCATCCATCCTTGAGCCCGGAACCGCCGTCCCCATCATGACCGGGGCCATGATGCCCGCGGGGGCCGACGCCGTCGTGCCCATTGAGCGGGCAGTTCCCGATTCCTTTCCCGTCCCTGGTGCTGACGCTCTGGTCCGCTTGCCCGCCACAGTGGCAGGAACCTTCGTCCGCATCGCTGGCAGCGATGTCGCTGCAGGCCAGTTGGCGCTCTCTGCGGGAACGCATCTGGGGCCGGGACAGCTGGGGCTCCTCGCCGGACTGGGGATGGCGGAGGTGGAGGTGCATTCGCCGGTGACGGTGCTGCTGATCACCACGGGGGACGAGGTAGTGGAACCTGGGCTTCCGCTTGATCCCGGGAAAATCTATGACGCCAACGGCACCCTCCTGGCGGCCTCCATGAGGCAAGCCGGCCTTCAGGTGACCCGGACCGGGATCGCCACCGACGACCCACGGGAACTGCAAGCACTGCTGCGCAAACATTCCCACGGGATGGACCTCATTGTTTCTACCGGAGGCGTCAGCAAGGGCGCGTACGAAGTAGTCCGCCAGGCCATGGAGGATCGCGACGTTGAGTTTCTCCACGTCGCGATGCAACCCGGGGGACCGCAGGGGATAGGAACCTTCGACGGCGTCCCCTTCCTGGGGTTCCCCGGGAACCCTGTCAGTTGCCTGGTCTCCTTTGAGATGTTCCTCAGGCCCGCGCTGACCTCGTTGCTCGGAGCACCGGCCACGCGACCGCTGGTCAAAGCCCGCCTGGCGGATCCACTCACCTCCCCTGAAGGGAAGCACCAGGTCCGCCGGGGCACGTTCCTGGCTGACGGCACGGTCAGGCTCGAGGGCGGCCCGTCGTCCCACCTCGTCCACGCCCTGGCCCATTCCAATGCCCTGGTGCATATCCCTGAAGGGACCGCGGCGCTCGCTGAGGGCGCAGAAGTGGAAGTATGGATCCTGTGAACGATCAAGACAACGCCACCGCCCTGACCCATCTGCGCAGCGACGGAACCGCCCAGATGGTGGACGTTTCAGCCAAGGCCGAAACAACCCGCGAGGCAACAGCCACGGCCACCGTCCGCAGCACGGCCGAAGTGCTGACCCTCCTTGGGGCCGGAGGCCTGCCAAAAGGCGACGCCCTGGCAGTTGCCCGGGTGGCAGGGATTATGGCGGCAAAAAAGACACCCGAGCTCATTCCGCTGTGCCACCCCTTGCCCATCTCCAAAGTGACCGTGGACTTCGAATTGGCGGAGGACTCAGTCATTGTGTTCTCGACGGTCCGCACCCGAGGGGTCACCGGCGTCGAAATGGAAGCCCTTACGGCGGCGTCGGTAGCCGCCCTCAGCGTCTACGACATGATCAAAGCGGTGGACAAGCACGCTGTCCTGACAGACATCAAAGTGCTCGCCAAAAGCGGCGGCAAGAGCGGGGACTGGGCACTGTGAACACTACCGAACCACACCGTCACGGAGACGTCACCGGACGGAAGGCCGGCGTCGTCATCGCCTCTACGAGAGCCGCGGCGGGCATGTACCAGGATGAAACGGGGCCGGTCATCATTGATTGGCTGACAGAGCACGGCTTTGAGCCGTTCCCTGCAATGGTGGTTCCGGACGGGGAACCCGTGGGAGCGGCCATCCGTGCCCTGCTGACCCAGCGGCCCGCCGTCGTCATTACCAGCGGTGGCACAGGACTCAACGCAGACGATCTCACCCCCGAGATGACCCTTCCCCTGCTGGATCGTGAGATCCCGGGAATCATGGAGGGCATGCGGCAGGCTGGCCGCGCGAAAACGCCCATGGCCATGTTGAGCCGCGGCTATGCCGGGGCGGCAGGATCAACGTTCATCGTGAACCTGCCGGGATCGCCGAAAGGCGTTATGGACGGACTGACGGTGCTTGATCCGGTCATCGGGCACCTCTGTGATCAATTGGAGGGAAGCAATGGGCATTGAATCCGGATTCGAAGTGGTACATGCCGTCTTGAGTGAGCAACCCATCTCGGTGGATCAGGCCATCACAGCTGTTGAATCGGATACAGCCGGCGCAGTGGTCAGCTTCAGCGGAGTAGTACGGAACCACGACGGCGGCAAGGCCGTTGAGCGGCTCAGCTACAGCGCCCACCCTACCGCCCACCAGGTAATGACCGACGTCGTCGCGCAGCTCGTTGCAGAGTATTCCGCGGACGCGGAGGGGCCCGCCGTGCGGATCTGGGCAGCACACCGGGTAGGCACGCTCGAAATCGGCGACCCGGCGCTTGTTTGCGCCGTTTCAGCGGCCCATAGAGGCCAGGCGTTCGCCGTGTGCTCGGAATTGGTGGACAGGATCAAGGAACAGGTTCCCATCTGGAAGGAACAGTTTTTCAGTGACGGGACTGTTGAATGGGTGGGCGCAGGCGCCTGATCCCCGGCGGTAGGGTTAACGCCATGACCGAACAACTCGCAGTCGCCGTCCTGGGCGCGAACGGGCGCATGGGCGCCGAAGCCGTCAAAGCGATCGAAGCCGCCTCCGACCTGAAGCTCGTAGCGGCGTTGGGACGCAAGGATTCCCTGGACTCGCTCGTTGACTCGGGTGCCGCTGTTGTAGTGGACCTGACTGTGCCGGAGAGCACTGAGGCAAACGTGCGGTTCGCCGTCGAACACGGGATGCATGCCGTGGTCGGCACCACCGGCTGGAACGGTGAACGCCTGGACGCCCTTCGCTCCCTCCTGGCTGCCCACCCTGGTGTCGGGGTCCTTATCGCACCAAACTTCGCGCTCGGTTCGGTCCTTGCTTCCGCTTTCGCAGCCAAGGCCGCCAAGTACTTCGAGTCAGTGGAGATTATTGAACTCCATCACCCGGACAAGGTGGATGCGCCGTCCGGCACTGCAGTCCGCACCGCCCAGTTGATCGCCGCTGAGCGCAGCGCCGCCGGTGTCTCTGCAAGTCCCGACGCGACGACGTCGGAGCTCCCGGGGGCCCGCGGCTGTGACGTGGACGGGGTACGGGTCCACAGCGTAAGGCTGCGCGGTCTGGTGGCTCACCAGGAGGTGCTGCTGGGTGGCCCGGGGGAGCAGCTGACCTTACGCCATGATTCGTTCGACCGGGCATCATTTATGCCCGGAGTGCTGCTCGGCATCCGAGGCGTCGGTGGCAAGCCTGGCCTGACAGTGGGGCTGGACGGCTACTTGGATCTGGGGCTTTAAGCGGCGATGGCCAACGTCCTCCTAAGTCTAAGAAAAAACCGCACAAAGATCTGGGTGGGTGCTGTTACGCTCCTGCTCGTCTTTTATCTCGTGGTCGCCTTCCAGCGCTCTGTCTTGCTTCTCGGTGATCCCAACCTGGTTGCCAAGGCAATCGGTGCCGGCTATCTGGTGCTCCCCGTTATCGGTGCCTGGGCCTTGATCCGTGAGCTGATGTTTGGTGCCCGTACGGAGCAGATGGCCAAGGTCCTCGAAGCCGAAGGCGGGCTGCCGGTGGACAACCTTCCCCGCACACCTGCCGGCCGGATCATCAGGGAAGCGGCTGACCTTGAATTCGAGAAGTACCGCGAGGAAGCTGAGGCCGCCCCTGGGGACTGGCGTTCCTGGTTCCGCCTGAGTTGCGCCTATGACGCGGCGGGCGACCGTAAACGCGCCCGGGCGTCCATGAGGGATGCCGTGAAGCTGTTTCGAGGGATGGCCGGCTGACCTGCCGATACGCTCGGTTATCGGGGCGTTCCCGGGCGGGTGGAGACCTGAGATCCCACAGCCGACGGGTCAGCGGACCCGTGGCGGCTGGTAACGGCCTGCTTGGTTTGCCGCATGCGCCACCCATTCAAGTGGGCCGCGCCATTTGAGGATGGCGAAAAGGGTGCCAAGTAACACTGCAGCGGCCGCATGGGCGAAGTACATGCCGTCCTCGGTCCACCCTTTTGGCAGAGGTTGCCGGTACATCGCGGCGATCACCCACACGTGTGCCGTGTAAAGGCTCAGGGTCATGGCCCCCGCGCCCCTCAAGGGGAGGAGAAGGTCCAGGGCAAGCCATTCACCGAGCCTTCCCAGCAAGAGGAATGCACCAACAACTGCTGCCGCCACTGCCGAGGTATGAAGCAGGTCCAAGGTGGTGGCCGAGTGTGGAGCACTCGATGCCAGCCACCACCACGAACCGGTCTGCTGCACGCCGGACAAATTGACCTGCAGCACACTGTCCAGGGGATAGGACGGGTCCCTGATCAATTCCTGCAATGCTTCCCTGCCGCCCCAGTCATTCATCATCACCACGCCGAACCACTTGGCCAGAACGGCAACCCCGGTTCCAATCGCAACCAGCAGAACGGGAACCGCCGCTTTGATGAGGGCAAGACGTCCGATGACCAGCCCGACGAGCAGGTAGCTGAGCCACTGAAAGACCGGGTAATACCCCGTGAACAACAGGTCACCCAGCAATTGGGCCGGCGTCCCCAGGTCCTCCCATTTCGGATTGTGTCCCAGCTTCAGGGACGGGGAGGCTGAAAGGAGCCAGGGCCTCACCATAAATGCGACCAGGGGAGAAACCAGGATCCAAGTCCCTGCCATAATGCAAAGGCGCTTCAGGCTCATCCCCAGGAATGGCAGCACGCACAGGAACAACAATGCGTAGTGGACCAGGATCACTGCGACGTTGACTTCCAGCCCCCCAAGGAAAAGGCCGACGACGGCGATCACCAACACCCTTAGTGCGACCCCGCGCCTCGCGGCCCACAGCTGGTCCCCGGCCAGCGGGCGCTCTTTCCCTGTGGACAGGGCAAGCCCGATTCCTGCCAGCACCGCAAACAGGGCAGCCGCCCGGCCCGAAAAGGTCAGGCCCACCCATGTCGGGGTCAGGGCCGCGGTCCGCTCGAAGGTAGGCAGTAAATGGGTGGCCATCATGCCGAGCAGCGCCAGGCCCCGGGCTGCGTCTATACCTGACAGCCTGCCAGTTGATTGACCGCGCTTGATGGTCCGGCCGGCTGCAGCGGTGCCACGGGAGGTCATGAGCCGATCGTCTCACATCGCGTCCCTGCAGGTCCGGTTGATGTTCAGGGCTTGGCCAGGAAGAGCCACTTGTTTTCGAATATATGTTCGAATAACATGAACGGCATGAGCAGTCCCATGGAGCCGGTCTTTCCTGAACGCAGCTTTCCCGAGCGCAGTTTTTCTGGACGTGAGGCCGGTCCCTCAGGGGTCCTCAAAGCGATGAGTCCCGGTGTCGTTGGCTTCCTGTTCCGGCGGCTGGTAGCCGGTGAGCCTTCAGAGGACGTGCAGTGGAACCGGGAAGGCACGGAGTTGGCGGCTCAGCCAGTGGGTGCTGAGCTCGCCCGGAGGCTGGCTGAGACAGATCTGGAGGCGCTGACCCCCATGGAGCTTTTCCATTATGTCCGGGCAGCCCAACGGCTCGCGGCGTGGGCTGAGTCGCTAAAGGAGGAGGCTGTGCAGCGATACTGCGACGGGTCTGATCCGCGCGATGGAGTGCCGCTTCACGAGGGCGGGAACGCCGGTGCCGGCAACAGTGGACGACGCCGGGGGAGTTCCACCTAGAATGACGCTGTGACTTCCCCTCTGACTGTCTCTGTCGTCCAATATCGAGCCCTTTACGGGGGTGTGGCGGCCAACGTTCCAGAGCATGTGGCGCTCATTGAAGACGCCGCTTCTCACGGTTCCAGGTTTGTCGTTTTTCCCGAGCTTTCGATTACCGGATACTCACTGGCGCTGCTCCAGGAGCCGCAGCAGTGGATCACCGGTGATGACAGGCGCCTGGATCCCATCAGGGAGATCTGTCGTCGGACGGGAATTACAGCAGTTATTGGCGCCCCGTTGGCGGAGGAAGACGGTACGCGTCGGCTTGCCGCACTTGGCATTCATCCTGAAGGAACAATTGATCGCGCCTTCAAATCCCGGCTCCACGGGCAGGAACTGGAGCTCTTCACGCCTGGCGACGGGGTCAAGTTAATCGAGGTTGATGGCTGGACGGTGGCGCTGGCCATCTGCTACGACGCCGCGCACCCTGCCCACGCCGATTCAGCGGCCCAAGCGGGAGCCGATATTTATGCTGTCTCTGCCCTCTACACCGACGTCGAAAGTCACCGGCTAGGTCTGCATCTGGGCGCCCGCGCCATGGACAACAGAATGTTCACGCTGGTCGCCAATCTCGGAGGCAGCACGGCCCTGGGAACTTCATGTGGGCTGAGCGGGTTCTGGGGGCCCGACGGCCTTGTTATGAAACAGGCCGCCGGCGTCGGCTCCGAAGTGCTCACCACCACTTTGCGGCACGGCGCGATCGAACGTTACCGCGCCGGATAGCCGGCCTCAGCAGGGGTGTCACACAGGGAGACCTGCAAGGAACCCATTCACATCAGAGGCAATCCGCTCTGGAAACTCCCAGAGGAGCATGTGCCCCGCTTCTTCGTAGACCACAAGCCGGGATTGCGGAAGCCGCTGCGCCAAAGTCTCCTCGTCCTGTCGGGACAGCAGATCGTCTCTGCCGCCCCAGAGAATCAGGGTCGGGGCAAGAATCTCTCCAGCCTCCGTGGGTGGAACGGCGTTACCGAGTCCAGCGAGGCTGCTCTTCCAGACCTGGGCGGGCAATTTGCAGCCATCGCTGACGCGGTCCTCGAGGTAATCCTTGGGTACCGGCTGAAACAGCGGGAACCAGGAGAGGGACTCGCGGACCCAGTTTTCAGCTACAGGTTCTGTCAGCTGGTCCACCTCATCGGCAAAGCCGGGCCCTCCGCTGAGGCTCAACGGCGACCCAATCAACACAAGGGCTGCGACCTTCTCCGGATGCGAGATTGCCAGCTGCTGGCCGGCGTACCCTCCGCTGGAGGAGCCGATTATCACGGCCTTGGGTATGGCCAAAGCATCCAGAAGCGCAGCAAGATCGTCGGCGACCTCGGCCAGGGAATAGCCGGAAGCCGTCTTGTCTGAATCTCCGTGCCCGCGAAGGTCAGGGACAACCACGCTCCGCCCTCTCAGCAGTGGACGCAAGCGATCAAAGCTGCCCCTGGACTCCGTCCAGGCATGAACAAGAAGAAGAGGGGTGTCAGCCAGGTTCCCGGCGCCGGGGTCGTCCCGCTGACGGTCTTCGACCAGGCACGCCAACGACACCTCCGTGCCAAGGCGTAGAGAGCGGACTTCCGGCATCATGGCCTCAGTCTAGGAGCCTTCTGCCGGCAACAGAACCTCCTCCCGTCCGCTTGCAAAGTGACCCAAGACCGCTCGCAGCGCAGTCCGATTGACGTTCATCACTCCGATGCCGTTGTTCTAACACGCCGCAGACAAGGTAACGTTTTTCCTATGGCTGACTCTGACATTCGCTCGCACCGCTTCGGGACCCTCCTGACCGCTATGGTCACCCCTTTTACTTCCGACGGTGAGGTCGACTATAAGCAGGCCGCTGAGCTCGCCAACAAGCTGGTCGACGACGGCTGCGACGGCCTGGTGGTAACCGGAACCACCGGGGAAACCTCCACGCTCACTGACGAGGAGAACCTCGGCATGTTCCGCGCGGTCAAGGATGCAGTCGGAGGCCGCGCCGCCATCATCGCAGGCACCGGGACCAACGACACAGCCCATTCGGTGCATCTTTCCCAGCAGGCTGCAGCCCTCGGGGTTGACGGCCTCCTGATCGTCACGCCGTACTACAACAAGCCCAGCCAGGGCGGCGTCCGCGCACACTTCGAGAAGATCGCCTCATCAACGGATGTCCCTGTCATGGTCTACGACATCCCGGGCCGCTCTTCCATCCCGATCCACCCCGAAACAATGATCCGGCTTGCCCAGCACCCGAATATTGTCGCGGTCAAGGACGCCAAAGCCGATTTCGCTGCTGCCACACGGGTTATGGCTGAAACTGACCTCCTCTTTTACTCCGGCGACGACGGACTGACCCTTCCCTGGATGGCGATGGGCGCAGTGGGCCTGGTGGGCGTCACAACGCACGTGGCCACCCGCCGCTTCCGCGAACTGATTGACGCCGTCAATGCGAACGACCTGGGAACGGCACGCAAGATCCACCTGGAGCTTGAGCCCGTGGTGCGCGCAACCATGACCCGCGTCCAAGGGGCCGTCGCGGCCAAACAAATTCTTAAATGGCAGGGAGTCCTGCCCAACTCGATTGTCCGTTTGCCCCTCGTGGAGCCGGACGAAGCCGAGATCGAAACCATCCGCGAGGATTTGGCGCAAGGAGGGCTGGTCTTTTCCTAAGGGACTAAGATCAGGACTCTTTCGCCTGGAAAGAAGTGCATTATGACTCAAGTAGCCCTACCCGGCCTTGTCACGCCTCCGAAACTTCCGCAAGGAACCCTTCGCATTGTTCCGCTGGGAGGTTTGGGGGAGATCGGCCGCAACATGGCGGTCTTCGAAATTGACGGCAAGCTCCTCATTGTCGACTGCGGTGTCCTCTTCCCTGAGGAAACCCAGCCGGGCGTGGACCTGATCCTGCCCGATTTCTCCTACATCGAGGACCGGATGGACGACGTCGTGGCTGTCGTCCTCACACATGGCCACGAAGACCACATCGGTGCTGTTCCCTACCTGCTCCGTCTCCGCAGCGATATCCCCCTGATCGGATCGCAACTGACCCTTGCCCTCATCGAAGCGAAGCTGCAGGAACACCGCATAAAGCCCTACACCCTCACTGTCACCGAAGGGCAAGTGGAGAAGTTCGGCCCCTTCGAATGCGAATTTGTGGCCGTGAACCACTCCATCCCCGATGCTTTGGCTGTCTTCATCCGCACGGCCGGCGGCACCGTCCTGCACACTGGCGATTTCAAAATGGATCAGTTGCCCCTGGACGGACGGATCACGGACCTCCGTCACTTTGCCAAGCTTGGCGAGGAGGGCGTGGATCTGTTCATGTCGGACTCGACCAACGCCGACGTTCCCGGGTTCACCACCGCTGAAAAGGAAATCGGACCCACCCTGGACCGCCTCTTCGGCCAGGCCACGAAACGCATCATTGTTGCTTCGTTCTCATCTCACATCCACCGGGTGCAGCAGGTCCTCGACGCCGCGGTCAAACACAACCGTAACGTCGCCTTTGTTGGCCGCTCCATGGTCCGCAACATGGCGATTGCCGCGAAACTTGGCTACCTGGACGTGCCGGACGGCGTCGTCGTAGATATCAAGAACATCGACAACCTTCCTGACAACCGCGTGGTCCTTATGTCCACCGGCTCACAGGGCGAGCCGATGGCTGCCCTGTCGCGGATGGCCAACGGAGACCACCGTGTGATCGTGGGCGAGGGCGACACCGTTATTTTGGCGTCAAGCCTTATC
This sequence comes from Arthrobacter sp., assembly GCF_031179985.1. Lineage (GTDB taxonomy): Bacteria > Actinomycetota > Actinomycetes > Actinomycetales > Micrococcaceae > Arthrobacter. The sequence goes on from NZ_JAPSHJ010000017.1 coordinate 24,272, forward strand.
CCCGGCAATGAGAACGCCGTGTACCGCATCATCAACGGGCTGCTTAAGCTCGGTGCCGACGTCATCCACAAGGGCAACGCCAAGGTCCACGTTTCCGGCCACGCAGCCGCAGGCGAACTCCTCTATTGCTACAACATTCTTGAGCCGCTGAACGCAATGCCGGTGCACGGCGAAACGCGGCACCTGATCGCCAACGGCAAGATCGCCGAGGAATCCGGAGTGCCGGCGGAGAGCATTCTGCTCGCTGACAACGGCACTGTAATCGACCTCAAAGACCACCGTGCCGACGTCGTAGGCCAGGTCGAGGTCGGATTCGTCTACGTCGACGGATCGAGCGTCGGTGAAATTACGGACGCCGACTTGAAAGACCGCCGCGTCCTGGGCGACGAAGGATTCATCTCCATCATCACTGTCATCAACCGTGCAACGGGCAAGGTAGTCTCCGGGCCTGAAATCCATGCCCGCGGCGTTGCCGAGGACGATTCTGTGTTCGATGACATCATTCCGAGGATCAATGCAGCGCTGGAAGAAGCAGTGCTCAACCACACTGATCACACAACCCATCAGCTCCAGCAGGTTGTCCGCCGCGTGGTTGGAACGTGGGTCAACCGCAAGCTCCGCCGTCGTCCCATGATCATCCCGGTGGTTCTGGAGGCATAGCCTTAGAGCACCGTCTCAGCTGCATCAGCTATGAAAAGGCCCGGTTCTGCGAACCGGGCCTTTTCGTTTTTTTGGCGCTTGTCCTATACCGGGGCTTTGTCCCTCGCAAAGGCGGAAGCCACGAGGCGCTCAAGTATCGCAAGGCCGTCGGAGGAAAGAACCGACTCCAGATGTCCCTGGACGGATGCGACTCCGGCTCCTCTTAATGCCATGACGACACCGTCCTCGGCGGAAATGTCGAGATTGAGCCTGGGCGTGACAAGTTGGCCTCTTTCTGCAATGGAGGTGAAGGTGTTGTAGAAGCCGAGGGCAGCCCGCGTCCCGAACACATCTGTCTGTAGCCGCACGCCCTGACGTGGTACCGGCAACGCCTCGACAGGAAGCCCGGCAAGCATCGACAGGATCTGGTGGCTGAGGCAGACGGCGAGCAACGGCCTGCCCAGATCCAGCCTGGAAAGCAGGTGAGAGCGGACCGTCTCAAGCCGAACATTGTTGACCTCGCGGGGGTCTCCCGGGCCAGGGCCGAATACCACCAGATCCGGACCGGAAACATCTGCCACTGAATCCCAGCGGGCCACAGAAGTCCGCAACCCCAAGTGACGCAGTTGGTGGGCAAGCATTTCGGTGAACTGGTCCTCGCAGTCGATGACCAGGGCCGTGCTGCCGGCGAAGGGAGGATGTTGTTCCCATTCCTGGGAGCGGATCCAGAAGGAGGCCAGCTGGTGATTCCGTTCGGCGAGCGCTTCTGCAACTCCGGGCTGGGCGTTCAGGTCAGTCGCCGGCGGCAGGGGAACCGGCGGGATAAGTCCCAGGGCGGCGAGGATACCGGATGCCTTTGCGTGCGTTTCGGCCACCTCGCCTTCCGGCGTGGACAACCGAACAAGAGTGGCCCCAGCCGAGACAGTGACAAGTCCATCGCCGTCGAGGTGGGCAGTGCGGATCAGGATCGGTGCATCGAGTTCATACGAAACGGCACCACTCTCATCAGTCCGCGACTCGAACAACGCCAGGACCCCTGAGTAGTATCCGCGTCCGCCACGTTCATGGCGTTCGATAACGGCGCAGGCGTTCTCCATGGGGGATCCGGTGACGGTCGGGGCAAACATTGTGGCCCGGAGAATATCCCGAAGGTCCGAATCGGTACGCCCCTCGAGCAAATACTCTGTGTGGCTGAGCCTGGACATTTGCTTAAGATACGGGCCGAGGATGCGTCCACCCGCCGGGCATACGCTGCTCATCATCTTCATTTCCTCGTCGACCACCATAAAGAGTTCATCGCTCTCCTTGACGTCGGACAGGAACTTCAGGACGCCTCCTGCCGTCGGGCCTCCTGCCGGGTGCCGGAAAGTTCCCGAGATCGGATTCATCGTCACCAACCCGTCCCTGACGGAGACGTGGCGCTCTGGGGTTGCTCCTACCAGGGAATGGCCGGGGGAGTGGACGGCGAAGGTCCAGTAGGCGCCCTGCTCAGAGAGGAGCAGCGTGCGCATCCAGGCGAGCACCGCTGTTGCCGGCGAGACAGGGGTGGTGCCGCGGAACGATCGGCGGATGACGAAGTTGGCGCCTTCTCCCCTCCCGATTTCGTCCCTGACCACCCGTCGCACTATCTCCGCGTAGTCCTCGTCGGTGGTATCGAACCCCAACGACTCGATGGGTACCTCAGCCTCGGGAAGAGCCGCCAGCGCTTCGTGCAAGGAGACGGTTTCACGCTCTTCCACCAGGAGACAGCGGAGCGGGGCGCCGTCGTCGGTCGCAGCGAATCCACGCTCCCGGACCTGACGAAAAGGCACAAGAACAAGTACGTCACGCCCGCTCCGGCTCCCGTCCAGCGGGATGTCGGCCAGCTTGTCCACGTCGACGATCCCGCCGGTGAGGACGTCGACGAGGTCAGACTCGTGCCGCCGGATAACGGCGAAGGGAATTGAAGCATCGCCCGAGGTTTCGACGATGCGGGAGAGGAGCGAGGTCATTGGCAGTCCCTGAAATTGAGTCCACCTCACCGACCGGTGCCGCAAAAAAACGACCGCCTGGCGAGGCGGTCGTGAGCGTAATGGTGCGCGCGTCTGTCCGCCTAAGGGGCGGGCCACCAAGAGGAGCAGATCGAGAAGCGCATGGCCCGATTGTAGGCGGGTCCGTCGGATCCTGGCAAGCCAGGCCGACGGGCAACATGGATCAGTCCGGCCCGGAAATCCGCGGAATTCCGGCCTGGCTCAGGTAGCGTGGCAGCTATGGCGACACGTACTTCCTCCACGCCTAGAGGAAACCCCCGCAACAAGTCAGGCACCGCCTCCGGCCGGGGCACAGGCTCCTCCGCGCCCAAAACCAGCCGGTCCACCACAGCCGCCCGGACCCGGCAGATGCCTGCTGTCGTTCCCCACCAGCCGTGGCCCGTGCGGATGCTCTCCGGTGCGTGGCTGGGGATCGGCCATCTCGTTGGGGGCGGGGTGCGGCGGATAGGACATGACGTCAGCGACCTGGCACCAGAGGACCGCAGGGACGGAGCAGCCCTCTTCAACCTCGCTCTCGCTGTCTTCATTGCAACGTTCGCATGGTGGGGAATGCAGGGCTGGTTCCCCGATGCCGTCTACGCCGTGGTCAACGGGACCTTTGGCTGGATGTCACTGCTGCTGCCGCTGATGCTGATGGTCTGCGCCGTCCGCCTCTTCCGCCAGCCGGCTGACAGCCGCGGCAACAACCGGATCGGCATCGGCTTCCTGATCATGACCTTCGCCGGGTCGGCCCTCGCGCATATCATCGGCGGCCAACCAACCGTGGCGGATGGCTTCGAAGGCCTGAGGCAAGCGGGCGGAATGCTGGGATTCCTGGCTGCCTCGCCCCTGGCCGCCATTCACGTCGCCGTTCCCCTGGTGGTCTATGGGCTGCTGGCATTCACTTCGTTGCTGATCGTCACGGCAACTCCCTTCGGAGCTATTCCGCGCAGGCTCAAGAGCGCCTACGAACACCTCATGGGCATCGATCTCCAGGAGCCAGGGGACCAAGCGGACGGTCATGACCGCAGCTACCTGTACGGCGATTCAGCGGCCGGATCGCCGAAGAAGAAAAAGCGCATGCGGCTCTTCGGCAAAGACCAGGACGCCGACGCCGGTCTGGAAGGCTATGTCGGGGATGAAGCCTTCGAGACCCCGGTCATCGACGACGACGAGCCCGGTTCCAAGGGTGACAAACGGTCGGCCTCCGCTGCGCCTGGTGTGCGTCGGCCCACCCAGGCTGAAATTGCCATCGAAAAGATCAAGGCGGCCCAGGGCCTTGGCTCCCGGGCTGCTGATGTGGCCGGGGAGAACGCCACCGAGGCCATTCCCCTCGTGACACCCGGCATGGTGGCCGCGGGATCCCTGAACACGGCCTCTTCGAAGCCATCAGGTGTTTCGGCGAGCCCCGTACCGGCGAATCCGGTGGCCCCCGCGCCTCCGCCCACTCCCATCCCGCAGCGCACGGAGCAGCTCTCGCTTGCAGGGGATGTCACCTACACTCTGCCGTCGTCGGATGTCCTGACCCCCGGATCCATCCCGAAAGAGCGCACTGAGGCCAACGACGCCATCGTGGCCTCGCTGACCGAAACGCTGAACCAGTTCAATGTGGAGGCGCAGGTCACCGGCTTCAGCCGCGGCCCCACCGTGACGCGCTATGAGATCGAACTGTCTCCCGGGACCAAGGTGGAGCGCGTCACCGCTTTGTCGAAGAACATCTCCTACGCTGTGGCGAGCTCGGATGTGCGTATTCTCAGCCCGATTCCCGGCAAATCAGCCATCGGTATCGAGATCCCCAACACTGACCGTGAGACGGTGTCCCTGGGCGACGTGCTCCGCAGCCAGAACGCCCGCCGTACCGACCACCCCATGGTGATGGGCGTCGGCAAGGACGTCGAAGGCGGCTACGTCGTCGCGAACCTTGCGAAGATGCCGCACCTGCTCGTTGCCGGTGCTACCGGCGCCGGTAAGTCTTCCTTCGTGAACTCCATGATCACGTCGATCCTGATGCGGGCCACCCCGGACGAGGTGCGGATGGTCATGGTGGACCCCAAGCGCGTGGAGCTGACCGCCTACGAGGGCGTACCCCACCTGATTACGCCCATCATCACCAACCCCAAGAAGGCGGCGGAAGCCCTGCAGTGGGTGGTGCGTGAGATGGACGCGCGGTACGACGACCTCGCCAACTACGGCTTCAAGCACATCGACGACTTCAACAAAGCAGTCCGTGCCGGGAAGGTCCACCCTCCGGTCGACTCAAAGCGGGTCATCCGCCCGTACCCGTACCTCCTGGTAATCGTGGACGAGCTCGCCGACCTCATGATGGTAGCTCCCCGCGATGTTGAAGATTCCATCGTCCGCATCACCCAGCTTGCCCGTGCCGCCGGAATCCACCTGGTGCTCGCCACCCAGCGACCGTCCGTGGACGTTGTTACCGGCCTGATCAAAGCCAACGTGCCATCAAGGATGGCCTTTGCCACTTCGTCAGTGACCGACTCCCGCGTTGTCCTTGACCAGCCTGGTGCCGAAAAACTCATTGGGCAGGGCGACGCGCTCTTCCTGCCGATGGGAGCCTCCAAGGCCATGCGTGTACAGGGCGCGTGGGTGACGGAATCGGAAATCCACAAAGTTGTTGAGCACGTCAAGAGTCAACTCCAGGCAACTTACCGGGACGACGTCGCCGCGGAGGCCCCCAAAAAGCAGATTGACGACGACATTGGCGATGACCTTGAGGTGCTGCTGCAGGCTACCGAGCTTGTGGTGACGACCCAATTCGGTTCGACGTCGATGCTCCAGCGCAAGCTCCGCGTCGGGTTCGCGAAGGCGGGCCGCCTGATGGACCTGCTCGAGTCCCGGGGTGTAGTGGGCCCGTCGGAGGGATCGAAGGCGCGTGATGTTCTGGTCAAGCCCGATGACCTCGCTCCTGTGCTGGCAGCAATGAAGGGGCAGGAAACCCCGGCCACGCCGGACTCACACACCGCGGCCCTGAGTGACAACGCCAATGCCAACATCGCCCAGGGCGGCTATGCCGAGGACCTGGTCGCTTCAGACATGGAGAACCGCACCCAGAACGTTGAGTATTACGACGGCGCCGATGGCACCCCGGATGACGAAGACGGCTCCGAGGACGCCTGGTCGCTCACCGGACGGTAGCCTAGGAGGGTGACTAGCACCGAGGCCCACAGCACCGGTTCCTCCTCGGGAATCTGGAATCTGCCGAACATCCTGACCATGCTCCGGATTGCGTTGGTGCCATTCTTCGTGTGGTTCCTCGCGGCTGATAACAGCAGCCACGGTTTCTGGCGATGGGCAGCGGTAGTGGCGTTCGCCGTCGCGATCTATACCGACAAGCTCGACGGCGACATCGCCCGCAGCCGCGGCCTCGTGACCGACTTCGGAAAGATTGCCGATCCCATCGCCGACAAGTTGCTCATCGGTTCGGCACTGGTGATGCTGTCAATCCTGAACGAACTGCCGTGGTGGATCACTATCCTGATTCTTGTCCGCGAGTGGGGCATTACTGCCCTGCGTTTCTTCGTCATCCGCTACGGTGTGATTCCAGCCTCTCGAGGCGGGAAGCTGAAAACCGTGGTGCAGACCCTGGCCATCTTCCTGTACGTGATTCCGCTGGCGTCCCTGGCACCATGGCTGGGATTCCTCGCTCTGGGAGTCATGCTCGTTGCCGTTGTTATCACGGTCTGGACTGGGGTGCAGTATGTGGTGGAAGCGCTTAAACTGCGGGCACAGGGTCTGCCTTCCAAGCGGCAGCCGGACGGGAGCGCGTCATGAGCAACCTTCACAGAAGTGCGGAAGCCGCGGTAGCAAAGGCCAGGGAACACGGCCTCACGGTCGCGACAGGTGAATCACTCACAGCCGGCATGATCGCAGCAGTATTAGCCGACACTCCCGGCGCCTCAGCCATGCTGCAAGGGGGCATTGTCGCCTACCAGAACGAGGTCAAGAGCGGTGTCCTTGGCGTATCGGCAGAACTCCTGGCCGAAGTTGGTTCGGTGGATGGCAGGGTTGCCGAAGCCATGGCGGCAGGTACCCGCACTCTCTGCGGTGCCGATATCGGAGTGTCAAGTACAGGCGTCGCAGGCCCTGATCCGCATGACGGCAAAGCGGTTGGCCGGGTGTACATTGGCATTGCTACAGCGTCAGGATCCTTTGCGTCATCGTATGACTTCGAAGGGAACAGGGCCGAGATTCGCGGACAGGCATGTGCGGCGGCACTGGAACAGTTGTTGAAGGCGCTTCCTTCGTAAAGCTACCGGGCGTAAAGTTGCCGGGAACAAAAATCGAAACCCAATAGTTGTTACATTGTGTCGCTTCCGGATCGCGGAGGCGCCTAGGATAAAAAGACCACACTGGTTCCCCCGAGTGGAGAACCTGAAGTATGAGGGAGCAAGGCGATACAGATGGTAAAGCAGCCCGTATCCGTTAACGGCGTTGTCCGCTGGAAGGATGTGGGCCTCGCCGATCAGGCTAAGAGTGAACAGAAGGAGCGCAAGATGGTTGTTCTTCGTCACGAAATTGGTGATGTCCTTCGCGATGTCCGCCAGCGCCAAGGCCGTACCCTCCGCGAAGTCTCACACAGTGCCCGCGTTTCGCTTGGCTACTTGAGCGAAGTGGAGCGCGGCCAGAAGGAAGCCTCTTCGGAGTTGCTTTCATCGATCTGCTCGGCCCTGGATGTTCCCTTGTCCGGCATGCTCCGCGAGGTCAGTGACCGCGTGGCCATTGCCGAGGGCGTGGCAGTGCCGGACACCGTCCCGCAGGAGTTCTCCCAGCGCTATGGCCGTGACCTCGACCGCGAGCTGAACACGGACCTTAACGACGAACTCACCACGGGCCTTCTGTCAGGCGCCCGCTGATCCGTTCCGGCGTAAGCTGTGACCCCGGATCTTGAGGTCGCCGGACTGGTTTCGACCTCATGACTTCATATCGACTGTTTGACTGAACGAAGGGCCTGCCGCGGTTGCGTCAGGCCCTTCGTTTTCACGCTAGTTCCTGGGCCGGCCCCGTTACTGTGCCTGGTCTCTCTTCGATTCGTCCTTGGGGAAGCCATCCCGCTCGTAGGTACTGTTCAACTTCGCGATGTAGCGGGCCAGGGTCTCTAGCTCCGAGACCGGCCATTCCCCTAACCGTTCCCGGAACACCTGATTGCGGGCGTCCTGGACCTGATGCATCTTCTCCTCGCCACGGGGCGTGAGCCGAATGGACTGTGCGCGGCCGTCCACAGGATCGGCTTCCTTGAAGATAAGGCCGATGCTCTCGAGAAAGGCAATCTGCCGGCTCACAGACGGTTTTCCAACGCCGACGCAGGACGCCAGATCGGTCAGGCGCATTGGTCCTTCCCTCCTGATGATGGTCAAGAGGCCGTACGCCGCAGGCTCCATATCGGGGTGGACCTGCCGGGACAGTTGCTGGGAGACCGAGCGTGCCCTCCGCCAGAAAAGACTCAGTTGCTGTTCCACGGACTCCAGGGCGGCGTCGACGCCGTCGGCGCCCGTAAGATCTTCGGGCGGGCCTGGGCTGTCAACTGGGTTGCTCATGGCAACAATTCTAGAGTCAGGGTCCGTGAGAGACTCTATTGGTGCGGATTAGTGAATTTTGGCGGCTTATGGACGATGAATTTGGCGCCGGTTACTCACGCGTCCTGAGCAGTTCGTTGGTGCTGGCTGCTGTTGGCGGACGAACGGCGGACCAGGCCCTGGCTGCCGGCGTCAGCCCCCGCTCCGTGTGGCTTGCCATCTGCGAGTTGCAGGATGTTCCCCCGGAGCGGCGCCTAGGAAGGGACATCAGCCCCCGTCGCGATTAGAACCGGCTGACACGCCGGGCACTTGTTCGAATATCTGTTCGGGTAGGACTATGCTTTTTTCAGAGGTTATCCACATAAGCGATGTGTCCCGGCCATAATGTCGGTGGGTGCAATTAGCGTCGTTGATGACAAAGAATCGGCCGCTAAGGCCACTCCAAAGCGAGAAAGCATTAGAGGTGTGAACCATGGCGGCAGCCCCGGATCGTGAAAAGGCGCTTGAAGCAGCGCTCGCGCAGATTGACAAGCAGTTCGGCAAAGGCTCTGTCATGCGCCTCGGAGACGAGGTCCGGGCGCCGATTGAGGTTATCCCCACCGGTTCTATCGCGCTGGATGTCGCCTTGGGAATTGGCGGGCTGCCCCGCGGCCGGGTGGTGGAAATTTATGGACCGGAATCATCCGGTAAAACCACAGTTGCATTGCACGCTGTGGCCAATGCCCAGCGCCAGGGCGGCATAGCCGCTTTTATCGACGCCGAGCACGCCCTCGACCCTGAGTACGCCGCGAAACTGGGCGTCGACACCGATGCCCTCCTGGTATCCCAGCCGGATACCGGAGAGCAGGCGCTCGAAATCATGGACATGCTGATCGGCTCCGGTTCCCTGGATGTCATTGTCATTGACTCCGTGGCAGCCTTGGTTCCGCGAGCCGAAATCGAGGGCGATATGGGCGACAGCCACGTGGGCCTCCAGGCACGGCTCATGAGTCAGGCACTCCGGAAGATCACCGGACGCCTGAGCCAAACCAAGACCACGGCGATCTTCATTAACCAGCTGCGTGAAAAGATCGGTGTCTTCTTCGGATCACCGGAAACCACCACAGGTGGTAAGGCGCTGAAGTTCTATGCCTCCATCCGTATCGACGTCCGCAGGATCCAGACGCTGAAGGAAGGCGCGGATTCGGTCGGAAACCGAACCAAGGCCAAAATCGTCAAGAACAAAATGGCGCCCCCCTTCAAAATCGCCGAGTTCGACATCATCTACGGTCAGGGAATCTCCCGTGAGGGCGGCATCATCGATATGGGTGTCGAGCACGGAATCATCAAGAAGTCGGGTTCCTGGTTTACATATGATGGCGATCAGCTCGGCCAGGGTATGGAAAACTCGCGCCGCTTCCTGCGCGACAATCCCGAGCTTGCCGCCGAGCTGGAAAGGCTCATCAAGGAGAAGCTCGGCGTCGGAGTGAAGCCGGCAGCAGAGACTGAAGCCGCACCGAAGCTCAAGGCCGTTGACGGCTTCTAAACGCCCCATGGATCCGGCTGCGCTGGATGCGGAGCCGGATCCAGCGTCAGTCGCCCGCGCCATAGTTTTGCGGCAGCTGACCAATTCGCCCAAGAGCCGCCACCAGTTGGCCAGGAAGCTCGCAGAGCGGAACATACCCGAGGACGTTGCTGAAGCGGTCCTTGACCGCTTCGAAGAGGTGCGTCTGGTTGACGACGCTGAATTTGCTGATGCCTGGGTACGAAGCCGCTCCCAGTCGCGAAAACTGGCCCGTGGCGCCCTGAAAAGGGAGCTTGCGGAGAAGGGCATCGATTCCGAGACGGCATCCCAGGCGCTTGAGCAGATCACGGATGAGGCCGAGGAATCCAAGGCGCGGGAACTTGTGATGCGGAAGCTGCGTGGTTCCGCCCAGATCCAGGACCGAAGCGAACGGGACAAGGTCACACGGCGGCTCGCGTCCATGCTTGCACGCAAGGGCTACAACCCGTCCGCAGCCTTCAGGATTGTCGGCGAGGTCCTGGATTCGTCTGGCGATCCCGGCCTTGGCTGAGTTCAGGACTGATTCCCCGATTCCGGATTCCAGGCCATGGAGAATGGCCATAACGGACCGCCACGAGCAGGCAACCGTTTCAACCGTTACCCTTAATGGGTGAGTTTGACCATTCCTTCGCCGGCAGCCGGCACCCATTCCATTTCAGCCGCTTCCCCTGTCCCGGAAGCGCCAGGTCCTCGTACTTACGAGGTCCGCACGTTCGGGTGCCAGATGAACGTTCACGATTCAGAACGTATGGCAGGGATGCTTGAGTCTGCAGGGTACATTCCGGCTGGGGCGGAACAGGCTGATGTCGTCGTGTTCAATACCTGTGCGGTGCGGGAGAACGCTGACAATAAGCTCTACGGAAACCTGGGCATGCTGGCGTCGGTCAAGGAAGCCAATCCCGGTATGCAGATAGCTGTTGGTGGATGTCTGGCCCAAAAGGACCGTGAGACGATCCTCCGAAAAGCGCCGTGGGTGGACGCCGTCTTTGGCACACACAACGTGGGTGCCCTGCCGGCGCTGCTGGAACGGGCACGGCATAATAACGAGGCCCAGCTTGAGATCCTGGAATCCCTCGACGTGTTTCCGTCCACCTTGCCCACCAAGCGTGACTCAGTGTATTCGGGGTGGGTGTCCATCTCGGTTGGCTGCAACAACACCTGCACGTTCTGCATTGTGCCCGCGCTTCGTGGCAAGGAGAAGGACCGCCGCCCGGGCGATGTGCTGGCAGAAATCCAGGCCCTTGTTGATGACGGCGCCATCGAAGTGACCCTCCTTGGACAGAACGTCAACTCTTACGGCGTCGAATTCGGGGACCGGCAGGCGTTCTCGAAACTGCTGCGGGCTTGCGGGAGCATCGAAGGCCTTGAGCGGGTTCGATTCACGAGCCCTCACCCTGCTGCCTTCACCGACGACGTGATCGATGCCATGGCCGAGACGCCCAATGTCATGCCGCAGCTTCACATGCCGTTGCAGTCAGGGTCAGACAAAGTACTCAAGGACATGAAGAGGTCCTACCGGTCCACGAAATTCCTCGGAATCCTGGACAAGGTCCGCGAAAAGATTCCCCATGCAGCGATCTCTACCGACATCATCGTCGGATTCCCCGGTGAAACTGAGGAGGACTTCCAGGCGACCCTGGATGTCGTGGAGAAGTCTCGCTTTGCAACAGCATTTACCTTCCAGTACTCCAAGCGGCCCGGAACACCTGCCGCTGACCTGCCCGATCAGCTGCCCAAGGCAGTTGTCCAGGAGCGCTTCGAACGGCTCACCGCCTTGCAGGACAGGATCGCGGCAGAAGAGAACGCGCGGCAGCTTGGCAAGCGTGTCGAGGTGATGGTGACGGCCCAGTCCGGACGAAAGGCAGGGGAGACCCACCGGCTCTCCGGGCGTTCCCAAGACCAGCGGCTCGTACACTTCAGCGTTCCCGAAGGCGCAGAAGCTCCCCGGCCCGGTGATCTCGTCACGGTCACCATTACTGAGGCCGCTTCCTTCCATCTGGTCGCTGACCCTTCGTCACCCGAGGATTACAGCCTGCGCCGCTCCCGCGCTGGCGATGCCTGGGACAGGTCCCAGGCCGACTCCTGTGGGCTGCCCGCCCCTTCAGGGAAATCAGGTAAGGCCGGAGTCTCCCTGGGAATGCCCTCACTTCCCGTCCGCGGACGCTAGGAATGTCAGCCCCGTATACCGGCACAGCGCACATACCCGCCGGCGGGCCACCACCGGTGATCGCTGTCGTAGGGCCCACCGGATCCGGCAAGTCTGATCTGGCCGTCGGGCTGGCCCTGGAACTTGATGGTGAGGTCATCAATGCCGATTCCATGCAGTTCTACCGGGGCATGGACATTGGTACAGCCAAGATCAGCGTGGAAGAACGCAGGGGAGTGCCCCACCATTTGCTGGATACCCTCGACGTCACCGAGGAAGCCAGTGTTTCGGACTTCCAGCAGCAAGCCAGATCGGTGATCAATGCGATTCATCGCCGCGGAAAGAGAGCAATCCTCGCGGGCGGCTCCGGACTCTACCTGCGGGCTGCCTTGGATGTCCTTGAGTTTCCCGGTACGGATCCCGGCATCCGCCGACGCCTTGAGAACGAGGCCGCATCACAGGGCGAGGCCGGCCTGCGCTTCCGCCTTGAACGTCTTGACCCGGTATCGGCCGCACGCCTTGGAGACACCCGCCGGGTCATCCGCGCCTTGGAAGTTTATGAGTTGACCGGTCGCCCTTTCAGCTCCTACATGCCAAAGCGCGAGTACGTCCAGCCCGCTGTGCAAATCGGGCTTGAAGTGGATCGGGAGACGCTCCGCGCCCGCCTCGCCCAGCGCGTCCACCGCATGGTGGAGAGCGGCCTGCTGGAGGAGGTAAGCCGGCTCGAATCACGCGGATTGAGGCAAGGGAAAACCGCATCCCGCGCCCTCGGGTACGCCCAATTCCTGAAGGTACTCGACGGTGTCAGCGACATTTCGGAAGCGGCGGAAGAGACCATTCTGGCCACCAGGCAATTCGCACGCCGGCAGCTGACGTGGTTCCGGGCGGATCCCCGGATCGCTTGGCTGGACTGGCAGGACCCTGCGCTGCTGGAGAAGGCGGCCGCTCTCTGTGCGTGAGGCCCCTTCAGGGGATGTGGAGCCTGATTTCCGGGGAAGGGGGTCCGGAGGACGGCTTTACGGCGAACACGACCAAGACGGTAACCTTGGACCATGAATGAAACCCTCGAAGAGACCCCCGCTCACGCTCACCGAGGCCTGAGCGGCTTAGCGTTCTCGAAGGGGCACGGCACGGGAAACGACTTCGTCCTGATAGCTGATCCGGCCGGCGTGTGGCCTGTTGGGCCTGAACAGGTAGCCGAACTGTGTGATCGACACCGTGGAATAGGCGGGGACGGCCTGATCCGCGCTGTTCCGTCACGTTTCCTTCCTGAAGGCCGGGACCTGCTGGCCCAGCATCCGGATGCCGAATGGTTCATGGACTACCGCAACGGTGATGGCTCGTTGTCCGAGATGTGCGGAAACGGAGTGCGTGTTTTCGTGCACTTCCTCATCGCCCAGGGACTTGTCCGTCTGGACGAAGGAGCCTCATTGACGGTGGGCACCCGCGGAGGCGTGAAAGTGATCGTCCGCAGCGGTTCGGGATATGCGGTGGACATGGGGCCGTGGGAATTCATCTTTCCTGAGGACGCTGCGGCCCGGGCAATGGACTCCCTCGTAAGCGCAAGCGGACTGGAGGTGGCCCGGCCTGCTCTCTCCGTCAGCATGGGAAATCCGCACACTGTGGTTGCCCTTGCAGAGCTTTCCGAGCTCGAGGCGACCCAGCTGTTTACCGCCCCTCACGTAGATCCCACCCCGCCCAACGGCACCAACGTCGAGTTCGTAGTTCCGTCCGAACCACTCGTTCACGACGGTGTGGGGACCATCACCATGAGGGTTCACGAGCGGGGTGCCGGCGAAACACAGTCGTGCGGCACGGGCGCGTGCGCAGCAGCTGTCGCGATCCGGCACTGGGCCGGCGAGGGCGCTCCGAATGCGTGGAATGTCACAGTACCGGGCGGCATCGTCGGCGTGAAGTTTTTCCCCGGGCCTGACGGGCGCGAGCACGTCGAGCTTAGTGGTCCCGCCGTCATCGTTGCTAGTGGGACGCTTTCCTGACCTTCAGGATCCGGAAGGACTTCGAGGTACTCTCGCGGGTAACCGTGAAGGATGAATCAAGCTCTGCGGCAAGCCAGCGCTGCAGCGAATCGGAACCGAGGTTTTTCTGGACCACCAGCCAGGCGGAACCACCAGGGGCGAGCCGGGGCAGCCAGCGCAGTAACAGCGAATGGAGCTCGTCCTTACCGATCCGGATCGGCGGATTTGACCAGATGGTATCGAAGTGGAGCCCGGGATCTACCCCGTCCGGCAAGCTGGCCCGGAGATTCTCCAGCCCGAGTGCGGCGGCGTTCTCGTTCGTCAGGGTCACGCACCGCTCGTTGACATCTACGGCGTAGACGGTTGCATGGGGGGCCCGCAAAGCCATGGTCAGGGCGATTGGACCCCAGCCACACCCGATATCCAGCAGGTTCCCTTGGGGAGAGGGGGCTGGTACCTCGGCAAGTAGAACGGCCGTTCCCTTGTCGATGCCCTCGGGGCTGAAGATCCCCGACGACGTCTGGAGCTTCCGCGTTTCACCGGCAAGTTCGACCGTCAGCGGCTTGCGGGTGAAGGGCCCCGCCGGCTGGGCGCTGAAATAATGTGCAGACTCCATAACTGGCCAGATTAGTTGCCCCGCAGCTGGATGGGAAACCGGGGGTTTGGCCCGTCTGGTATTCTTTAATCCATGTTCTTGATCTTTGAGTAGCGGCGCAGCCCGGCGCAGGCGCGTTGGCATCATAGCCCGCCTCACGCCCCGCTTAGTGTCCCGCAGCGATGCAGGTAAGTCCTTCCGCTTAGCGCGCTCAGCACCAGTGCTTTCAAAGTCAATGAACCTTCAGATGAACTCTCCCGGACTCACACCACCCAGCTACCGTGCCGGGTCCGGAGCCTACGTCTATGAAACAGTGGCGAAAGATCCAACTGGCAGATCAACTGGGCGCCCGATCCCCATGGAGTCCATCATGATCAACCCAAGCATCTGACATATCCGGACTGGAAATCACTCCGGCCAGCCGTTCCCTTTCCTGGGAACCGCAGACACACAAACGTCCCGAACCATACCTGCCACGGCGCCGCTGCCGTGGCCACCTGGAGGAACAATTGACCAGCAGCCGTCAGCCCACCGCGAATTCAGCACCACAGCCCGGCAAAGGGCACTATTCTGAAGATGTAGAACCTCTTAAGGAGACCATGACCAGTCAGCACAACACCGGACCAGATTCAGCCGCCGAGGATATGTCCCCCGAGGAGATTCAGGCTGTAATTGACCGGATTCTCGCCAAGGATGTACCTGCCAGGAACGTCCGGAAGGCGGACGAGGACAGCAAGGCTGTTTTCGGCAGGGCCCAGGCCATTTCAGGGCTCGACGACGAGCACACCAGCTACGACGGTGATCAGCAGGATCTTGAGGAACGTCGCGCACTGCGCCGTACTGCAGGCCTTTCCACAGAGCTGGAGGACGTTACCGAAGTCGAGTACCGGCAACTCCGGCTCGAACGGGTGGTCCTGGCGGGGTTGTGGTCGGAGGGAACCCTGGCCGACGCCGAGAACTCCCTCCGGGAACTGGCGGCACTGGCAGAAACCGCCGGCTCCGAAGTGCTCGATGGCCTCGTTCAGCGCCGAGCCAAGCCTGATCCCGGAACTTTCCTTGGCTCAGGCAAAGCCCTTGAACTGAAGGACATTGTTATGTCGACGGGGGCGGACACCGTTGTGGTCGACGCCGAATTGGCTCCATCACAGCGGCGCGGCCTTGAAGATATCGTCAAGGTCAAAGTCATTGACCGTACCGCTCTCATCCTCGATATTTTTGCCCAGCATGCTAAGAGCCGCGAAGGCAAAGCCCAGGTGGAACTGGCCCAGCTCGAATACCTGTTGCCGCGACTGCGTGGTTGGGGTGAGTCCATGTCCCGCCAGGCCGGTGGCCAGGTGGGTGGGGCAGCGGCCGGAATGGGTTCACGTGGTCCTGGTGAAACCAAGATCGAACTGGATAGGCGCCGGATCCGGACACGGATGGCGAAACTGCGGCGGGAAATCGCGGCCATGAAGCCTGCGAGGGAGACGAAACGGGCCAACCGCCGTCGTAATGCGGTTCCGTCTGTTGCTATCGCCGGATACACCAACGCCGGCAAGTCCTCGCTGCTCAACAGGCTGACCGACGCCGGAGTCCTCGTGGAGAACGCGCTTTTTGCCACCTTGGATCCAACGGTCCGCAAGGCTGAAACTGCCGACGGATTGGGCTATACCCTGGCCGACACCGTGGGTTTTGTCCGCTCATTGCCCACGCAATTGGTGGAAGCGTTCCGCTCTACGCTGGAGGAAGTGGCCGATTCCGACCTCATCCTCCACGTTGTGGACGCCTCACATCCGGATCCGGAAGGCCAGATTGCCGCCGTCCGTGCGGTGTTCAGCGAAGTGGATGCGCGCAAGGTGCCCGAGATCATCGTGCTGAACAAGGTGGACGCTGCTGATCCCTTCGTGGTGGAGCGGCTGAAGCAGCGCGAACGCCGGCACGTTGTGGTTTCCGCCAGGACGGGCCAAGGCATCAGCGATCTGCTCAAAGCCATCAGTGACTCCATCCCCAGGCCAAGTGTCAAGCTGGAATTGCATATCCCGTACAACCGGGGTGATTTGATCAGTAAGCTCCACGAAACCGATGCTGAAATCCTTACCCTCGATCACGATGAGCATGGCACACGAGCCGTTGTGATGGTTCGGGAAGGTCTTGCCGCTGAGCTGGAATCCTTCGTCAGCAATGACTGAAGCGGATCCGGAGGCGAATGCATCGGCCAGCGAGCGGTTGGTGGTTGAACTGCTCGACCGGGCTGTCTCCGGAATGGGCGGCGAGAGCCGCACCGGTCAGCACGAAATGGCCCGGCAGGTGGCGCGCGCAATAGACAGCGGCGACCACCTGCTGGTCCAGGCAGGAACAGGGACCGGTAAGTCCCTCGCCTACCTGATTCCTCTCATCGCCCACTCGCTTGTCAGCGACAAACCCACTCTCGTCTCGACGGCCACATTGGCCCTGCAGACTCAGATTGTGGGAAGGGACTTGCCCAGGCTGCTGGAAACGATAACTCCGGCGCTGGACCGGCCCGTGAAGGTGGCGCTCGTCAAGGGCCGAGCCAACTACGTCTGCAGGCACAAGCTCGAGGGCGGTTTCCCGTCCGAGGAGCCGGCAGAGGGACAGTTGTTCTCTTTGGGGGAGGACACCAGCGTGCCGCATTTTGCGGCAGCCATGGGTGGTCCTTCGTCCCAACTGGGCAAAGAAGTGGTCCGGCTGCGTGACTGGGCAGAAAAGACCATCACCGGCGACCGCGACGAGCTGATGCCAGGCGTGACCGACAGGGCGTGGCGGCAGGTATCCGTCACGTCAATGGAGTGCCTGGGGGCACAGAAATGCCCCATGGCCGCCGAGTGCTTCAGCGAACTGGCCCGTCAAAACGCAGCCGAGGCCGACGTTGTTGTCACCAACCACGCCATGCTCGCCGTCAGCGCTTTCGAGGGCCTGGCGGTGCTTCCTGAGTACGACGTTGTGGTGGTGGACGAGGCCCATGAACTGCAGGACCGGGTCACGGGTGCAGTCTCCGGGCAACTCTCCGTTGCCATGGTCCATGCGGCGGCATCAGGAGCGCGCAAGCATACGGGCATCACCGTTGACGCCCTCAACTCCGCGGCTGCCAACCTCGAAGTTGCGGTTGCCGGGATCCCCAGCGGTCTCCTCCCCAGCGGGCTCAGCGACGAACAACTCGACTGTGTGGACCAACTCCGCGACGCATGCCGCGCTGCACTCTCTGATTCCAAGGGGGACAGTTCCACCACGGCCGACGGCGGGCGGCAGTTGGCGCGCTCCCGCCTCCTGGTGATTCTGGAACTGTGTGAACGACTTATCGCAGCGCGGGAAAACGGCGAAGTGGTGTGGATTTCCCGAAACAGTACCTTTGATCCGCAACAGGGTTACTCCACACCGGATGACGCCTCGCCGGCGCTGATCAATGTCGCACCCCTAAGCGTGGGCGGCCGGCTCCGGGAGGGCCTGTTCGAGGGACACACCGTCGTGCTGACTTCCGCTACGCTCGCGATCGGCTCCGCCTTCGAACCTGCGGCGGGCGGCCTTGGTCTCGTGGGCCCGGGTGCGCCGAGCTGGACCGGCATCGACGTCGGCTCTCCTTTCGACTATCCGAAACAAGGGATTCTCTACGTGGCGGGTCATCTGCCAAAACCGGGTCGAGGCACGTCACCTGAAGCTCTCGACGAGCTCGAAAAGCTGATTCTTGCCTCCGGGGGCGGCGCGCTGTGCCTGTTTTCCTCTCGCCGGGCAGCGGAGGACGCTGCCGAAGCCCTGCGTCCCCGACTCGACGTGAACATTCTCTGCCAAGGTGATTCAACGATGACGGCGCTGGTCCGGCAGTTTGCGGATGAGCCCGACACCTGCCTGTTCGGCACCATGTCCCTTTGGCAAGGTGTGGACGTTCCTGGGGGCTCGTGCCGCCTCGTAGTGATCGACAGGATTCCCTTCCCCCGTCCCGATGATCCCCTTATGACAGCACGGTCCCGGGCGGTAGCAAAGGCAGGCGGCAACGGCTTTATGTCTGTTTCTGCCACGCACGCCGCCATCCGGCTTGCCCAGGGGGCTGGCCGCCTTATTCGTTCCACAGGCGACAAAGGCGTGGTCGCCGTGCTGGACTCGCGGCTATCAACTGAGCGATACGGCAATTTTCTGCGCGCTGCCCTGCCGCCCTTCTGGCCCACCACGGACTCTGCGATTGCCGTGGCTGCACTTAAACGGCTGGCTGACGAAACCCGGGTGCCCAGTACCGGAGCGCGGGGCTGAGCTGGAGGGCGGGTTCTATATGGAGCGCAGGACTGAGACTACTTTGCCCATAATGGTGGCATGATCGCCCAGGATGGGCTCATACTGCGTGTTCTGTGGCAGCAGCCATGTGTGGCCGTCCCGTTGGCGGAACGTCTTGACTGTCGCTTCATCGTCCAATAGCGCGGCCACGATATCGCCGTTGACAGCGACGCTCTGACGGCGCACAACCACCCAGTCACCGTCGCAAATTGCGGCATCAATCATGGAGTCTCCCGCAACCTTCAGCATGAACAGCTCTCCGTGGCCAACCAGCTGGCGGGGGAGCGGCATAAACTCTTCCACCAGCTGCTCGGCGAGAATGGGACCGCCTGCGGCGATACGCCCGACCAGTGGGACCATGGCGGTGTCTGTTGCGCCTGCGAGTTCCGTCACCGGTTGACGGCCTACACTCCTGAGCCGGGTGGGCTTTTCCGGCCGTGAAGGCTCCGTTGTGCCTTCCTCCAGTGTCAGCGGCATCAACACTTCCATGGCGCGCGGACGCTTCGGATCGCGGCGCAGGTATCCGAGTTTCTCCAGCTGGGACAGCTGGTGGGTCACGCTGGACAGGCTCGCAAGGCCGACTGTGTCCCCGATTTCGCGCATGGATGGGGGATAGCCGTTGTCATTGACGGACCGCTGAATGGTCTCCAGGATTCTCTTTTGGCGAAGAGTGAGGCCCTTGGGCGTCCGGGCATTCTGCGAGGCCCCTGCGGTGGCCTTGCTGCCCGCGGCTTGTGCTGCCATTTTCGCCAACGCCTTTCCATTTCTCCCAGCTTCTGAGCGCCAGCCGCCGGGGATGTTCTGCCTGAATGTCAGACCCTGCTGATCAACTGCAGATGTGGTTGTCCTGATCTATGTTTCTTTGATCAAACGTAGGCCAGCCACGGGAGTTTTTCAAACATTTGTTCTAGTGAGTCTCGACAATGTTCGATCATAGATGCTAAAACTTAGTCAGTAAGGTTCGAATATGTGTTCTAGTCAGTTTTCTCATTTGCTTGCTCCGGTGGCCGGATTCGTTCAGACGTTCGAAGCCGGAGGCCGCTGGCAATGAATACCTTGCCATCAATGAACACGACGGGCAGCACAGTATGGTCCAGGAGGACGGTCATGTCAGCTACATCCGCGTTCCACGAGTTCTTTCCGCAATCGGTCTCCGGAGAGTCTCAATCGGCGACGACGCTGCACAGTTCCCTCGCCCCACAGGGGCCCGCTGTGTATATGCCCGAAATGACCTCTGCCGATCGAAGGGCCAGTGCCTGTGAAGAAGCGAGCGCTTACGGTGCCGACACCCCTGGCCAAGCCCATGGCCGGGTGCAGGCACCGCTGCGGCTTACCCGGCGCGGATGGATTGTCCTGGTGGTCTTGCCCCTTATGCTGCTGACTGCCTTGCTGATGTCACTCTCGGGTTTCCTTACGTCTCCGGCCAAGGCAGCTGACACCGCCGCCGAGCTCTCCCTGACTCCCACCGTGACCGTCACCGTGCAGCAGGGCCAATCCTTGTGGGCCATCGCCGGCACTGTTGCACCTAAGCGCGATCCGCGGGATGTCGTGGCTGACATCGTGCAGTTGAATAACCTCGATGGAGGTGCGGTCAGTCCGGGGCAGCAGCTCTTTGTCCCCTCCGCGTGAGCCCAGTCCTCGAAGCCCGGCTTTGCCTGGAGGCGTCACAGTTTTCCGGGCCCGGCATCAGGCACTTAAACTGTTCTGGTGACTGACCAGCTAGCGCGCTTGAACCGACTGCCACTCCGCGACAATCTCCGGGGCCTGACGCCTTACGGTGCGCCGCAATTGGATGTGCCCATCCTGCTGAACGTGAATGAGAACACTCACGGCGTGCCAGAGGATGTTCTGAAGGCCATCTCCGAGGCCGTAACCGCTGCAGCCGCCGGACTGAACCGGTACCCCGATCGGGAGTTCAGTGAGCTCCGGTCAGCCCTGGCGGAGTATCTGGGGCATGGGCTCGAGGCCGAAAATATCTGGGCAGCCAATGGATCCAACGAAGTCCTGCAGCAGACACTGCAGGCTTTTGGCGGACCTGGCAGGACAGCTCTGGGCTTTCCCCCCACGTACTCCATGTACCCCTTGCTTGCCAGCGGTACTGACACCGAATACGTTTCCGGCCTGCGCGCTGCCGATTACGGGCTAAGCGCAGAATACGCCGCCGAACAGGTCCGGGAGCTTGAACCGAACGTAGTTTTCCTGAGCTCACCCAACAACCCCACCGGCACCGGCCTCGGCCTGGACGTAGTGAAGGCTGTCTACGAAGCGGGTGAGGAAAGCCGCACCATTGTCATCGTGGACGAGGCCTACCACGAGTTTGCACACGACGGTACTCCCAGTGCACTCACGCTCCTCCCCGGACGGGAACGCCTGATCGTAACGCGGACCATGAGCAAAGCATTCGCCCTGGCCGGAGCCCGGCTCGGCTACATGGCGGCAGCGCCGGAAGTCACTGATGCCTTGCGCCTTGTCCGCTTGCCATACCACCTGTCAGCCGTCACCCAGGCAACGGCCCTTGCTGCACTTCAGCACAGGGAAGCGTTGATGGCTGACGTCGAGGACATCAAAGCCCAACGCGACAGGATTGTCTCGGAGCTTACTCGAATGGGCCTGACACCTGCCGCTTCTGATTCCAACTTTGTTTTCTTCGGGGGACTGGAGAATCCGCATGCAGTCTGGCAGGCACTTCTTGATTGCGGAGTCCTGATTCGCGACGTCGGCATTCCCGGACATTTGCGGGTTACGGCAGGAACAGAGGCCGAGACCACAGCATTCCTTGAGGCACTGGAGCGCATTCTGACAAGGCAAACCGCAGTACCGGCCTAAACTTTAACCAAGACCCAGAAGCTTCAGGCTTTCAGGCCCTTCTTCCTAAGGACACATCACCATGAGCAACACCGGATCCATTGCTGCCGCGGCACGGACTGCGCGCATGGAGCGCGCGACCAGTGAATCGTCTGTGCTGGTAGAGATCAATCTGGATGGAACCGGAACATCGGATATCGATACTTCGGTTCCCTTTTACGATCACATGCTCACGGCGCTCTGCAAGCACTCCCTGATCGACATCACGGTCAAGGCCACCGGTGACACCCACATCGATGTCCACCACACAGTGGAAGACGTCGCGATTACCTTTGGAGAAGTCCTGAAAGTGGCCTTGGGTAACAAGGCAGGCATCCGGCGTTTCGGAGAAGCCACCGTTCCCCTTGATGAAGCACTGGCGCACGCAGTTGTGGACGTCTCCGGCAGGCCTTATCTGGTCCACGGCGGCGAACCTGCCGGCCAGGAATACCACCTCATTGGCGGCCACTTCACAGGCTCACTCACCCGCCATGTTTTCGAAGCCATCACCCTGCACGCGGGAATATGCCTTCACATGAATGTCTTGGCCGGCAGGGACCCCCACCACATTGTGGAAGCACAGTTCAAGGCGTTCGCCCGTGCACTGCGCGCGGCCGTGGAAACCGACCCACGCGTGGACGGAATCCCATCAACCAAGGGGGCATTGTGACCGGAAAGCTCATCCAGGACGGCGCGATCCTTGATCCGGATGCCGCCGTCAAGCCCTCTTCGCCGGAGGGTAAGCCCACCGTCACTGTCCTGGACTACGGCTCGGGCAATGTCCGCTCTGCTGTCCGGGCGCTGGAACGTGCCGGAGCTGAAGTGATCCTGAGCGCCAAGCCGCAGGACGTCCTCAACGCCGATGGCCTGGTGGTGCCCGGCGTCGGCGCTTTCGAGACCGTTATGAACGAGCTGAAAGCCGTAGACGGTATCCGGATGATCGGCCGGCGTGTGGCTGGCGGCAGGCCTGTCCTGGCCATCTGCGTCGGACTTCAGGTGCTGTTCGAAGCCGGCGTTGAGCACGGCACAGAGGCCGAAGGAATGGGTGAATGGCCTGGGAAAGTCGAGTTACTCCCGGCCGACGTCGTGCCGCACATGGGCTGGAACACAGTGAAGGTTCCCGAGGGTTCGCACCTCTTTGAAGGTGTCGAGAATGAACGCTTCTACTTCGTTCACTCCTACGGCGTCCAGACCTGGGACTTCGATGTGATCCAGCCGCGGATGGCTCCGCCACTGGTCACCTGGTCAGAGCACGGGGCACCTTTCATCGCCGCGGTTGAAAACGGCCCTCTGGCTGCCACGCAGTTCCACCCCGAGAAGTCCGGTGATGCAGGTGCCCGTCTATTGCGTAACTGGGTCAACGGCCTGCGTCATGGGCGGCGTGCCGAGGCTCCTGCTTCCGCAGAAGCCGCTCCCGCCAACCCCTCTTCAGTTCAACCTGCAGCAGACGCATAGTGTGGTCCATAGTGCTGATGGGCCTCGCCGGGTTGCTGGTCGGCGGGGCGTTGTCCTTCCGGCAACAGAAAGCACCACGCTGGATCCAGGTGGTGTTCTATACCCTTGCTGGAATGGCGCTCCTGGCCGCCTACATGCTGACGCTGCCTGCCGCCTGACATCCCAGCCGGCTACATTTCCTACTCCGCTCCACCACCCTTGAGGACCATGATGAACGACGAAACCCCGCTGCCGGTACTTGAACTGCTCCCGGCCGTTGACGTAGTGAACGGCCAGGCCGTACGACTGGTCCAGGGCGAAGCAGGAAGCGAGACCAGCTACGGGACTCCGCTCGAGGCTGCGCTGAACTGGCAACAGCAGGGTGCCGAGTGGGTTCACCTTGTTGACCTCGATGCTGCCTTCGGGCGCGGCTCGAACTCAGAGCTGCTGCGGGAAGTCGTTGGCCAGCTCGACATCAAAGTGGAACTTTCGGGTGGATTGCGGGACGACGAATCACTGGAGAGGGCCCTGGATCTGGGTGTCGCCCGGGTCAATCTCGGGACCGCCGCCCTCGAAAACCCGGAGTGGACGCAGCGTGCCATTGACCGCTTCGGTGACCGGATCGCCGTCGGCCTTGACGTCCGGGGCACCACCCTTGCGGGCCGCGGCTGGACGAAGGAAGGCGGCGACCTGTGGGAGGTACTGGAGCGGCTTGAGGCGGCCGGTTGCGCCCGCTACGTTGTCACTGACGTCACCAAGGACGGCACGCTGCAGGGTCCAAATGTGGAGCTGCTGCGCCAGATGGTGGAGAAGACCCGCAAGCCTGTAGTCGCTTCGGGAGGAATCTCGACCCTGGAAGACCTCAGGGTGTTGCGTTCACTTGTTCCCTTGGGCGTCGAAGGAGCCATCGTGGGCAAGGCCCTCTATGCCGGCGCCTTCACCCTGCCCCAGGCGCTCGACGTCGCCGGCCGCCGCTGACAGTGGAAGGCACACCCGGCTCCCGGCCCTTGCCAGGCCATATCGCTGCAGCCCTGGCCGGTGCCGGGGGCGCCGCCGATTCGGCGGGTCAGCCGTGGACAGGGCGCAGCCTCGCCGGTGAGGATGCCCGGATCCACAATTTTGAGGACGACGACGGCACAGCCGACGCCGGATACCTCGCCGCCGTTTCCGCCATGGTGTCGGGTATCGGTGATGAAGAAGACATCGTGAAGGCCTTGGCCCATGCCAGGGTTTTTGTCCCGATAGTCGCTCAGCTGGGTGAAGAGGGGCACGACGCTGCCGGGCTCCAGGCCGACAAACAGGCAGACATGGCACTTGTGACGCTGAAGGCTCCTGACGGACGCACAGCATTGCCGGTATTCTCCTCTGCCGAGTCCCTCCACGCTTGGCATCAGGAGGCCAGGCCTGTTGCGGTCTACGCTGCCAGGGCTGCCTTATCCGCAGCCGCTGAAGGCGCCGAACTGATGGTGATGGACCCAGGCTCGGAGGTCACCATAGTTGTCCGGCGGCCTGCGGTCTGGGCGTTGGCTCAACAGCTCCCCTGGTCACCGTCCTATGCAGACACCGATGTAGCGGAAGCTGTGGCAGCAACTGCCTCCGATGTTCCCCAGATTCGGCGTATCGAGCTCCACCGAGGCGGGGGAGTAGGCGCCCTGACATCCAGAGGCCTGCAGCTCAAAGGCGGTGGTGCAGGTCCGGAGCTGCGCGTCGTCCTGTATTTGGTGGACGGGCTGGACGCCGCCGGAGTCCAGGAAGTGGTGACAGCCTTGAATGGCGCCTGGGCCCGGAATGAATTGCTGGCCGAACGGGTTGACTCCATCGAGGTCAAGCTGCGGCGCGCAGTAGAGTAGCTTTCGGTCAGGGGATGGATCCTCCTGCCGCTGGCAAGATTAAGGATGTAACCCGTGAATTTCGCTCTGTACAGGGAGCTGCTTGCTGTCCGGCCCGTCCGGCGACTGTTGGTCGTCGGAATGATCGCCCGCATTCCACACTCAGCCGCGGGGGTACTTCTTACCCTGCATATAGTCCTGTCTCTGGGCCAGGGCTACGCAGCAGCCGGGGCGGCCGCCGCCGTCATGACCATTGGCATCGCCGTCGGTGCGCCATGGCGCGGCCGCCGCGTTGACACTGTCGGCTTGCGGAAAGCATTGATACCTTCGGTGATTTCGGAGGCCCTGATCTGGTCGATCGTGCCTCACGTCAGTTATGAGTGGCTGCTGCCTCTGGTCTTTGTGGGCGGACTGTTCACCCTTCCGATCTTCAGCGTGGTACGTCAGTCGCTCGGCGTCATGGCCACGGGCGAGCAGCGCCGTACTGCGTTCGCCCTCGACGCGATCTCCACCGAGATGGTTTTTATGATCGGACCGGCCGCTGCAGCGATTGTGGCCACCAGCGGATTCTCCGTTCTGGGGCTCACGGTGGTGGGCATAACGACGTCGGCCGCGGGACTTTTCCTGATGTGGTTCAACCCGCCCACCCGAAGCGAAGCGGCCGACGAGGACTGCGCGGCCGAGCAGCAGCAGGCAGCTGAACTGGCTGTCGTGGCTGCAGCCCCCGCCCACGTTCAGGAGGCAGCGGCCGGGTTGAAGCCGGCGGACTCCGGTGAGCGGGCTCCATCACGCCTTCGGGGCGCCGTAGCGCGGAACTTCACCTGGTTTACCGCTTCAGTGGCCGCGGTCTTTTCGGTCGCGGCCGGCGCCGGTATGGTCCTGAGCGGTACCGACGTCGGGATCGTCGCGATGCTTGAGAGAGGCGGTCACCAGGCCGAGATCGGGCTTGTCTTCTTCTTCTGGTGCGCCGCCTCGGTGGCCGGTGGTTTGATCTATGGAGCCATGCACCGCCCGGTTTCCCCCTTGGTGCTGCTGCTGGGAATGGCTGCCCTGACCATTCCCATGGGCTTCGCGCAGGATACGCTGACGCTCGGGCTCCTGTCACTCCTGCCGGGTCTCCTTTGCGCTCCCGTCTTGTCATCTGCTTCGGAAAAAGTAGCTGACCTCGTAGACGAGGCACGCCGGGGCGAAGCAATGGGTTGGTACGGCTCCGCCCTCACCGCCGGCGTCGCTCTCGGCGCCCCGCTGGCCGGGCTTTTCATCGACGGGATCGGACCCTCTGCAGGTTTTGTCTCCGTCGGTGTGGCTGGCGTAGCCATCTGCCTGTTGGGGCTTGTGCTCCAGCAGCGCCGCCGGAGCCAGGCGGCGTCGTAACCAAACCCCGGTTAAGTGACCAAACGACGACGACGGCGACCCGAACCTTAAAAGGTGGAGGGCCGCCGTCGTGGTCAGTCAGCAGTAAATGCTGTGTGTCAGGGGCAAACAGTAATGGCTAGTTGACCGGCCCGGTGTACTTTTCTCCGGGGCCTTTGCCAGGAGCGTCCGGGATGGTGGATTCCTCCCGGAATGCCAGCTGAAGTGAGCGCAGCCCATCGCGCAACGGACCCGCATGCTGGGATCCGATTTCCGGCGCCGCTGCCGTGACAAGGCCTGCCAGGGCGGTAATAAGCTTGCGGGCTTCGTCGAGGTCCTTCAGTTCTGCTGCATTGTCCTCGGCGGCAAGGCCCAGCTTCACGGCTGAAGCGCTCATCAGATGAACTGCAGCAGTGGTGATCACCTCGATTGCCGGCACCTCGGAGATGTCCCGGATCTGCTGGGCCACATTGCCCTGCTCATTCGCGGGCTCATACACGTGTGAATTACTGTCTGGAGTGCTCATACTGGTAAGCTTGTCACAGACCGACTGGATGTCGTTATTTTGCGATGGATGCTCATTCCCGCCAACGTGCGGAGAACGGGTATCTTTCTGTAGAATTGGCATCTAGTTTGCAAGCGGAGATCTCTCCCACCCGCGTCAGCCGTTTTCCACGAGGAACTTTCCCAGTGGCAGCAAGGTTGCCGGGTAGCGGTCGGGCGCTTCAATCAGGCGATAGCCTGTTCGAAGCGCGTGCCACCTCACCCTGAGGCGGGCACATCCGATCCTCGAGGCCTTCGATTGCTCCGGCAATTGGGGGCCTTCTCTGTTTGCCGGTGGAGTACTCATCACAACCACAGGAGCTTTAACATTAGCGAGCCAAGAATCAATGAGCGTATCCGCGTCCCCGAGGTGCGGCTGGTCGGCCCTGCAGGCGAACAAGTAGGGATCGTCCGTATTGAGGACGCGCTGCGTTTGGCTGCCGAATCCGATCTGGATCTCGTTGAAGTTGCGCCGCAGGCTAAGCCTCCGGTGTGCAAGCTGATGGACTTCGGCAAGTACAAGTACGAGGCTGCCGTCAAGGCACGCGAAGCCCGGAAGAACCAGACCAACACTGTTCTGAAGGAAATCCGTTTCCGTCTGAAGATCGACACCCACGACTACGAGACCAAGCGGGGCCATGCGCTTCGTTTCCTCGGTGCCGGGGACAAGGTCAAGGCCATGATCCAGTTCCGCGGCCGTGAGCAGCAGCGCCCGGAGATGGGTATCCGCTTGCTTCAGCGCTTTGCGGATGATGTTGCCGAGGTGGGTGTGGTTGAGTCCAGCCCGCGCATCGACGGCCGCAACATGGTCATGGTTGTTGGTCCGCTGAAGAACAAGGCCGAAGCAAAGGCAGAAGCACGCCGTGCGACTCAGCGTGCAGAGGCCAAGGCGCAGAACGAAGCCAAGGCTTCCGGCCGCGTAGACACCAGCGGCGAAAACCAGGATTCCCTGACGCAGACCTTGGGCGATCTTCTGCCTGAAGGTTTCCTGTCTTCAACCGATGAAACCACCGAGGGCGTTCAGCCGGAGGCAGTCGAAATCGATGGTGAAGATGCAGTCCAGGAACAGCAGGCATCCGCTCCCGACGCAGGGAACGAGGCTCCCGTAAAGGAGGCTCCCGTGGAAGAGGCGCCTGCTCAGGACGCTCCCGTCGCTGAAGCTCCGGCTGTCAAGGCTCCGGTAGCTGAAAAGGCTCCGGTAGCTGAAAAAGCTCCGGTTGCCGAAACGGTGAAGGAAGAAGCCGCCGAGGCTCCCCGTCAGGCTGCTCCCAAGGCACCTGCCCCGAAGCGCGAGGCTCCGGCTGCACCTAAGGCATCACCGGCCAAGGCTCCCGTTGCCAAGGCTGCGGAAGCCCAGGCGCCTGCCTCTGAGGCTGCTGCGGCTCCCAAGCCGGCAGCAGTACCGTCGCCGCCGAAGCCGGTGGCCCGGCCAGCGGCACCGAAGCCTGCTGCACGGCCTGCAGCCCCCAAGGCTCCCAAGCCTGCGGGGAAGAAGACCAACTAGTTCAAAGCTGCAGAGGCATTGCTTCCGCAGTAAGCAACCAGCATGCCGCTCCACAGGCGGCTGCTCGAAAGAACTGCAGACATTGTCTGCGGATACGTAAGGAGATCGGTTCCCATGCCGAAGATGAAGACCCACAGCGGTGCTAAAAAGCGCTTCAAGCTGACCGGCAGCGGCAAGCTGCGCCGCCAGCAGGCCAACCGCCGTCACTACCTCGAGCACAAGTCCTCGCGCCTGACCCGTCGCCTTGCCGGCGACAAGATCGTCTTCAAGGGCGACGCCAAGGTCATCCGCAAGATGCTCGGCATCTAATTTCCAAGTTCTCTGGCTGATGCCCCCTGGCAGCAGCCAACTACCAAAAAGCCTTCTCAGGCCGGCCGGGTTTCCGGCAGTAGACGCTTGGGATCAGAATTCTAAAGGAGTACGCACGTGGCACGTGTGAAGCGGGCGGTAAACGCCCACAAGAAGCGCCGGGTTATCCTCGAACGCGCCAAAGGTTACCGTGGACAGCGCTCACGCCTGTACCGCAAGGCAAAAGAGCAGCTGCTGCACTCGTTTGTGTACAGCTACGGCGACCGCAAGAAGAAGAAAGGCGATTTCCGTCGCCTCTGGATCCAGCGCATCAACGCTGCATCGCGCGCCAACGGTCTTACCTACAACCGTCTGATCCAGGGCCTCAAGGCCGCTGAGGTCGAGGTTGATCGCCGTATGCTGGCCGAACTCGCAGTGTCCGACGCCAACGCGTTCGCCGCTCTGGTGAAGATCGCCAAGGACTCCCTGCCTGCTGACACTTCAGCTCCTGCCGTCAAGGCAGAGACGGCACCTAAGGCCGCAAAGGCCAAGGCCGCCAAGAAGCCGGTTGCTGCAGCCGCTGAGTAATTCAGGAACTGCTGGCAACAGCAACTAAAGTTCTTGTATGAACGAAACCGGGCGCCCGCAAGTCTTTCCACTCTCCAATCCCCGAGCTGATCGGGTGAGGGATGTGGCAAAGCTTGCAGGGCGCCCGGCCCGTTTAAAGCGGGAACAGTTCCTTGTTGAAGGGCCGCAGGCCGTCCGGGAAGCCCTTGTCCTCCATGCAAAACGAATTGCAGCCGGTGAGCCGGGGGTGGTGCAGGAGGTTTTCGCCAGCGAGGCATGCCTGGACCGTTATCCCGAGTTTGATGAGCTGGCCGAGGGCACCAACGCCAGGCTCGCCAGTGACGAAGTCCTTGCAGCCATGGCAGATACAGTCAATCCGCAGGGCATCATCGCCGTCTGCAGTTTTATTGATGTGAGCCTTGAATCTGTTCTGGAAGCCTCACCACGATTGATCGCTGTTCTGTGCCAGGTCAGAGATCCCGGAAATGCGGGAACAGTCCTTCGGGCGGCTGATGCAGCCGGCGCCGACGCCGTGGTGCTCACCCAGTCCAGCGTGGACGTCTACAACCCCAAGGCGGTTCGGTCGACTGCCGGTTCCCTCTTCCACCTGCCGGTCGTGCTCGGCGTCGACGTCCAGGACTTCGCGGAGCAATGCCGGGATCGCGGGATCGGAATTCTGGCGGCGGACGGCTACGGACAGCTCAACCTTGACAAACTGCAGGACGAAAACGCAGCCCGGCGTCTTGGCCTGGGTGAGGGCCCTTCTGGCTACCACCTGGAACGGCCCACAGCCTGGCTCTTCGGAAACGAAGCCCAAGGCCTGTCAGAAGAAGAACTTGCCTTGGCTGATCATCGGGTGGCCGTGCCGGTGTACGGGGCAGCGGAGAGCCTGAATCTTGGCACTGCCGCTACTGTCTGCCTCTACGCGAGTGCCCGGTCGCAACAGCGGGGATAGTCGCCTAAACAGCAGCACGGCAGTCGAACAGCGGGGATAGCCGCTCAAGCAGCGGCGGGGCCCACCTGGTGGTGAACCCCGCCTCTTATTCCGCCCTGACGTTCAGCCGTCAGCGGCTGTCAATTCGTTAGTTATGTAGTGGTCTTGTTGCGGCCGGTAATTGCGCCGTAAATGCCGGCTACGACGAGGCCGCCGACAATAGCGAGGATCCAGGAACCAAGGTTCCAGAATTCCATCCTGCCACCGCCGAACAGAAGGTCGCCGATCCAGCCGCCAACAATCGCGCCGACCACGCCGAGCACAAGACTGGTTACCCAGCCCCCGCCGACGCGCCCAGGCATTACTGCCTTGACGATTGCTCCAACAATGAGTCCGAGAATGATCCAGCCGAGAAAGCCCATTTCTCCTCCTACATATTCGTCGGGATTCCTGTACAGCTCCCGATTATGGCTTCAAGCTAACACACCGCCTTTACCTTGTCAGTAGGCTTACTTGTGCGTCGTGGGGCTGTCTGAGCCTCCGAAAGCGCAGTCCCGGAAATTCTTCGAAGAGACCGATGGCTGCCTTGAGGGGCAGCTAAGGGGCCAGAGGCTTTTTTCGTTCGAGGAGGCCACTCAGCAGGGCTACGCCCAAACCGAGGACGGCCAGGACCGCGCCCACCAAGGCCGGAGCCACGTAACCCCAGCCCCAGGCGATGACCAGGCCACCAAGGAATGCCCCGAGGGCGTTGGCAACGTTAAGGGCAGCGTGGTTCAGGGATGATGCAAGCGAGGGTGCGTCCGGTGATGCATCGAGCAGCCGGGTTTGAAGCGCGGGGATGAGCAGGGAGCCCGCGGCGCCGACAACGAACACCATAATCAACGCGGACCACGGCCAGTGGGCGGCAATGGCATAGACGACCAACGCCACGGCAATCCCCGGTAGCACCCAATAGATGGTGCCCATCACCGATTTGTCTGCAACCCTGCCTCCGATGATGTTTCCTGCCACCATCCCCAGGCCGTAGAGGGCAACCACCACTGGCAGTAGCGAGGCTGGAATCCCTGCCACCGACGTCATGGTGTGGGCAATGTAGGTGTAGGTGGCAAAGAAGCCGCCGAAGCCGACGATGCCGATCAGGATGGCAAGCCACACTTGGAGACGCTTCAACGCGCCGAGCTCCCTGCGGATGCTTGCATCGGCATGAGCTTTTTCAAACGGCACGTACTTCCATAGGCAGGCGAGGGTGGCGAAGCCGATCACGCCGACCAGGACAAACAGGAGGCGCCAGCCAAAGGTCTGACCCAGCCACGTTGCGAACGGAACGCCCACCACGTTGGATATGGCCAGGCCGGACATCACCATGGAGATTGCCCATCCGCGCTTTGTAGGCGCCACCAGGGAAGCAGCGATGACGGCTGCGACTCCGAAGAATGCGCCATGCGGGAGCCCGGCAGCGAATCGCGAGACAAGCATGGTGCCGTAGTCCGGGGCAATATATGAGGTGAGATTTGCCAGGGTGAAGAACAGCATCAGTCCCATCGCCAGGTACTTCCGCGGGAGCTTTGCGCCCACCGCGGCCAGCAGCGGAGCTCCAATGACCACGCCCAGCGCATAAGCCGAGATCAGGTGACCTGCCTCAGGAGTGCTGATGTTAAGCCCGAGCTCCACTTCCTTCAGCAGGCCCATCATGGTGAATTCCGTCACTCCAATGCCAACACCACCCACGGCGAGCGAGAAGATTGCCCAAGCAAGCTGCCTGCTGCTGAGCCTGGGCTTGAGGGCGGGGACGGTGGCGGCGACGGACATAAGCCTGCTTTTCACGAGACAACGATGGAAGGCGCGGCAATGGCACCAATAAATCAGATTTTAGCTGCTTGTGTATAACCTCGACCCTGCGAGGCGTATTCCCCGAAAAGGAGAGCAGTTGCTTCTCCATTGTCCCCCATAGACTGATGCGGTGACTGGACTGATCAAAGTGGTGGGCGGGGCCGTCCTGGATTCGCTTGAAGAACCGACGCGCCTGCTTAGCGCCCGCCGTACGTCGCCACCGAAATTCGCCGGTATGTGGGAGTTCCCCGGCGGCAAAGTGGAACCTGGCGAGTCAGCAGAGAACGCGCTGCATCGTGAGTTGAGGGAAGAACTAGGCATAGGGGTTCGCCTGGGTGCAGAGCTTCATTCAGGGCTGGAGGACGGGTGGCCGCTGAACCCCAACGCCTCAATGCGTGTGTGGTTCGCCGAAATCGCTGAGGGCGTCCCGGCCCCTCTGGAGGACCACGACGAATTGCGCTGGGTGGAACTTGGTTCCGACGCCCAGGCGCTTGATCTTCCGTGGATTCCGGCCGATCTTCCAATCGTGCGCAGGCTGCTGGAAACAGTAACGCACCAGGCAAGGAGTGGAGTCAGAACAACATAGGCTGCGCGGGGGCCTGGCTTGGCCGGGTGCGAACGGCTGTTTCCTCTTCCGGTCCGGGAATAAGGCCCGCCGGATACTGGGCTTCTTCATCCCTGGCATCAAGCGTGCCAGCCGACTGAGCCCCAGCGTTTTGAGTGGCTCCGGCCTCCATGTCCCTATGGCTGAAACCTGAAGCGTCAGTGAAACCGTGCAGCTTTTTGAAGTATTTGACCCGGCCCGCGAGCCACATCCGGTATTCCTTGGACGCATACGAACCTGAGGCATACAAGCGGCCGTATCTACCTGCGAGTTCCGGGTGGTGAGCGGCGATCCACTTCATGAACCATTCCCTTGTTCCCGGTTTCAGGTAAAGCGCCCCGGCGGTAACCCCGGTTGCGCCGGCTTGTGCGAGCGAACTGAAGAGGTGGTCCAGTGCCTCGTCGCTATCGGAAAGCCACGGCAGAATGGGCATTGCCATCACTCCGCAGGGCAACCCCGCTTCCCGCAGGCGCATGACCAGTTTCAAGCGGGCCCGGGGTCCGGGCGTCCCCGGCTCGATAGCCTCTGACAATTTTTCGTCCGTCATTGCCAGGGAGATGCCTATGCCCACAGGTACCTGGGTTGCGGCATGTTTGAGCAGCGGTATGTCCCTGGCAAGGAGCGTGCCCTTGGTAAGAATGGATAGGGGAGTACCCGAGTCCGCCAACGCGCCGATAATGCCCGGCATGAGCTGATAACGCCCTTCGGCCCGCTGGTAAGGGTCCGTATTGGTGCCCAGCGCCACTTGGTGGTGCCCCCACGAGGGCTTGGCTAATTCCCTTTTGAGGACCTCGACTGCATTGATCTTCACTACCACCTGACTGTCAAAGTCAAGGCCGGCGTCGAAGTCCAAATAGGTGTGGGACTTGCGGGCAAAGCAGTAGACGCAGGCGTGACTGCAGCCACGGTAGGGGTTGATGGTCCATTCGAAGGGCATCCGGGATCCGGCAGGGACCTTATTGAGGACCGATTTGGCAGCCACCTCGTGAAAGGTAATTCCCGCAAATTCAGGCGTGGTGACGGATCGGACAAGCCCGGCGAGAGGCAACAAAGCGTCGGACGGCGCGGCTGCGGCAGCCTCATCCTTGTTGCCGTCTTCAGCAACCGGGGTGATTGCCTGTGCGTCCCATCTCATACGTCTATTCGAATCTATGTTCTAATAAAAGTCAAGGTGCGGAAGGGATCCTCAGTCAGGGGAGCGGAGCTCCCACACCACATGGACCTGTGCGTTGATGCTGGTTTCCCCGGCTTCCACTGTCAGCGAGTCTGCGGCCAGTGCCCTTTCCATTTTCGCGACGGGAATGGGAATGGACGACGACGGCTGCTGCGTGAGTGAAACCACCCTGCCAAGCGCAGTGCCCGAGAGCGCTGCGTATTGTTGCCCTGCCGCAAGGGCGTCCGTCCAGGCGGCTTCCCGTGCCCGTGCCTGGACGCCTGCAGGATCGGTGAAGCCGCGTTCCAGGCCGTTGAGCCGCACATCGTTTCCCCCGGCCTCAACGGCTGCAGCGATAGCTTCAGCCGAACGCGCAAAGTCGCGAAGGCGTACTTGGAGAATGCTGCTCGCGATGTATCCCGTCACGGTCTGCCCATGGCCCTCTTGCCAGGCCAGGTCAGCCCTGACGTTCAGGCCTGTGGTGCTGATGTCCGCTGCACTGACGCCAAATTTGCGGAGCGAAGCTGAAATCTGCCCGGACAATCTTCCTGCTTCACCATAAGCAGCAGCAACATCCTGGCGATGGCAGTCAACGCCGATCGACAGGATCAGCAGGTCCGGTGCAGCTTCAGCCGTGCCGGTGCCGGTGACCGAAATGGTCCGGGGAAGGCTCTTCATGGTTTTGCCTCATTTCTCTTCTTGGCCGGGCTGCTTCCTGGCAGCCCCGGTTCGACGGGGCGTGCCAATGTGGTTGATCCGGTGCCGGTTCTTGGTCAGGCTTCGGTTGCCGGCCAGGCGGTACCCATGTGACTCCACGTACCCGCCGGCCTCAAGGCCGGCCATCCGCTCAAAGATGTTGGCGCTGCCGGCGCTGCCGGTGCGAAGGAATGACCAGCCCGCAGCGAGGAAGTACAAGGGAAGAAACGGCAATCCGAGGCACCACGCATACTGCGTGCAGTGCCGCTCCTCGTGCTCAAGCAGGACCGGGTTTCCCCACACCTGCCCGGCATCACTCCGGAAGAGCACCACATTGCCGACGGCGAACGCCCCGGCAACGGGCAACCGGGGCCGGTAGCTGGTGGCGATGACCAGTCCATGTGGTCCCTTACAGACATTGCATCCCGCGAAGCGTGCCAGCAGCAGACCCAGGACGGTAGATCCATTGAGCAGGTTGGCAACCTGCCGGAGCCGCTGTGCTGGCGTCATGTGGCCATGGTAGCGAACGCAGGAAATGGAACAATCAGGTTCAGGCCAACCGCTGCTCTCTACTAGACTGGGAAGGAGCGCGTCCCGGACTAAATCCGGTACGCCCTGCCCGTTGTTGTTTTGCCGGGACCTTCAGGGGAGCCGTCGAACAACTTGTCAGTGCAGAGACTATTGCCGGACCGGACAGGCCACGGCGCAATCAGGCACTGACGCCATCCGACTCGTAGCTAAGAACAGTAGATGACTGAAACTTTGCCGGACGCTGCCATCCCGAACCCTCTGGATGAAGCTGCCATCACAGCCGCCGTTGAAAACGCCATTGCCGCCATCGCCGCCGCGGCCACCCTCGAGGAGCTTAAGGCCGTTCGCCTGGCCCACACGGGGGAGAAGGCGCCTCTCAGCCTTGCCAACCGTGAAATCGGTTCACTGCCGAAGGACCAGAAGGCCGTGGCCGGGAAGCTTTTGGGGTCCTCCCGCGGACGGGTCAACCAGGCACTCGCAGCCCGCACAGCGGAGCTTGAGGCAGAGAACGACGCCCGGATCCTTGTTGAGGAAACAGTTGACGTCACGGCTGCACCGCGCCGTCGCCGTGCCGGCGCCCGCCATCCTTTATCCACCCTGCAGGACCGCGTCGCGGATATTTTTGTGGGGATGGGCTGGGAAATCGCCGAAGGCCCTGAAGTCGAATCCGAATGGTTCAACTTCGACGCCCTTAATTTCAAGCCGGACCACCCTGCCCGGGAAATGCAGGACACATTCTTCGTGGAGCCCCCCGAAGCCCACCTCCTGATGCGTACGCACACTTCACCCGTGCAGGTCCGCTCCATGTTGGAACGCGATCTTCCCATCTACGTGCTGTGCCCCGGCAAGGTGTTCCGCACTGATGAACTGGACGCCACCCACACCCCTGTTTTCCACCAGTTCGAAGGCCTCGCCATCGACAAGCACCTCAGCATGGCGGACCTTCGCGGTACCCTTGAACACTTTGCCCGGCAGATGTTCGGTGACGAAGCCCAGATCCGGCTCCGCCCCAACTACTTCCCGTTCACCGAGCCGTCCGCTGAGCTGGACATCTGGCACCCGGGTGCCAAAGGCGGTCCGCGCTGGATCGAGTGGGGCGGCTGCGGCATGGTCAACCCCAACGTCCTCAGGGCAGCAGGCATCGATCCGGACGTCTATTCAGGTTTTGCCTTCGGCATGGGCATCGAGCGGACCCTCATGTTCCGCAACGAGGTTGGCGACATGCGCGACATGATCGAAGGCGATGTACGTTTCAGCGAGCACTTCGGGATGGAGATCTAACAGTGCGTATCCCACTTTCCTGGCTGCGTGAATTCGCGCAGGTACCGGCCGGAGCCACGGCCGAGGACGTTATGGCCGAGCTGGTCAAGGTCGGTTTTGAAGAAGAAGCAGTCCACCGGCCTACAGACACCCTTCAAGGTCCCATCGTGGTGGGCCAGGTGCTCAGCCTCGTAAAGGAACCGCAGTCCAACGGCAAGACCATCAACTGGTGCCAGGTCCGCGTTGTCCCCGAGGGACGGGAACAGACCCTCACCGGTGACGGCATTGATCCCTCAGGAGTCCAGGGCATCATCTGCGGTGCCCACAACTTCGTTGAAGGGGACAAGGTGGTGGTCACCCTGCCCGGCGCTGTGCTGCCCGGCGACTTTCGGATCTCCGCGCGCAAGACCTATGGCCACCTCTCGGCCGGGATGATCGCCTCCGTGCGCGAACTCGGGATCGGCGAGGACCATGACGGCATCCTCGTTCTGTCCCGTATAGGCCTTGACCCTGAGATCGGTACGGACGCCATGGAGCTCTTGGGGCTCTATGACGAAGCTGCCGAGATCAACGTCACCCCGGATCGCGGCTACGCCTTCTCCATCCGCGGTGTTGCCCGCGAATACGCTCATGCTACGGGAACTGCTTTCACGGACCCGGCTGCCAAGGTGCAGGCACCCGCGGTGCTCGCCGGTGGTTACGGCGTCAAGCTCAACGACGACGCCCCCATCTACGGCAAGCCAGGTTGTGACCGTTTCGTCGCCCGCACTGTGCGTGGTGTTGATGCTTCCCGGCCGACGCCGCCATGGATGTCCGCACGCCTCCGTCTGGCGGGTGTGCGTTCCATTTCTCTTCCCGTGGACATCTCAAATTACGTCATGTTTGAGCTCGGCCAGCCCCTGCACTTTTATGACCAGGACAAGCTGTCGGGCGAGATCGTGGTCCGGCGTGCTGTGGCGGGGGAGACGCTCACCACTCTCGACGGCAAGGAACGCGCGCTTGATCCCGAGGATCTGCTAATCACGGACGATACGGGCCCCATCGGTGTCGCGGGCGTCATGGGCGGCGCATCCACCGAAGTCTCCGAGGCCACGTCCACCGTGCTGATAGAGGCCGCGCACTTCGAGGAAGTCTCGATCGCCCGCTCACGCCGTCGCCACAAGCTGCCGTCTGAGGCGTCGAAGCGTTTTGAGCGCGGCGTCGACTGGCAGGTGGCGAACATCGCCGCCCAGCGCGCCGTAGACCTGCTCGTAGAGCTTGCCGGGGGCACCGCTGACGAGGCGGGGACCGACGTCGGAACCGCACCGGACGCCGTGTCCATTGCCCTGCCGGCGGCTTTCGCCGGCGAGCGGATCGGCATCGACTTCACGGAAGAGCAGATCGTCACCTCGCTGGAGGACCTCGGTGCAGCGGTTGAGAAGTACGACGGCGGATGGCGGGTCACTGCGCCGAGCTGGCGCAATGATCTGGAAACCAAGGAAGACCTGTCAGAGGAGATTGCCCGTCTGGTCGGATACGACCAGATTCCTGCAACACTTCCGGTAGCCCCGCCAGGCCGCGGCCTGACCCGTGTGCAGCAGCAGCGCCGGAGGCTCATCCAGGCCTTCGCTGATGCCGGGCTCACTGAAGTGCTGGCCTACCCGTTTGTTTCCAAGGCAGCCAACGACACATTTGGCATCGCTGAGGAGGGGGCCCCCCGTTCCGCGGTCAAACTGGCCAACCCCATCAGCGAGGAACAGGGCTTCCTGCGGACGTCCATCCTTCCCGGACTGATCGAGGTAGCCAAACGCAACCATTCACGGGGTTTCCGCGACCTCGCTGTTTTTGAAGCCGGGCTGGTGTTCCTTCCGGCCGGCCAGGTGGGGACAGCTTCCATACCGCCGCTTGGCGTCAAACCTGCTGATGAGGTGCTGGATGCGCTGTACGACGGCGTTCCGGACCAGCCGCTGCACATCGCCGCGGTGTTGACGGGGCACGATTCACCGGCGGCGGCCAGTCACACGCCCCGTCCCTGGGACTGGGCAGATGCGTTGGACATAGCACGCCTCGCCGGTGACGTCCTCGGAGTGGAACTGGTTGTCAGCCAGGGGAGGCACCAGGCCTTCCATCCGGGCCGGGCAGCCCGGCTGTCACTGCGCTCCGGAGAAGTAGTGGGTTACGCCGGCGAGCTTCATCCGAAGCTGCTAGCGGCCCATGACATGCCGGAACGCTCGGTAGCCGTGGAAATTAATGCCGACGTCCTGTTTGAGGCCGCGGCTGACGTGATCGTGGCCCGGCATATTTCAACGTTCCCTGTAGCTACCCAGGACGTTGCCCTCGTTGTGCCGCAAGACGTGCCTGCAGATGACGTCCTGACCGCGCTGCGTGAGGGTGCCGGGGAACTGCTTGAGGATGTCGCGCTGTTCGATGTTTATGCCGGCAAAGGCATTGAGGACGGCAGGAAGTCTCTGGCGTTCAGTCTCCGCTTCCGCGCCGCTGACCGCACCCTGACGGCAGAAGAAGCGTCGGCTGCCCGTGGGAGCGCTGTTGCCTTGGCGGCCAGCCGGTTTGGTGCCGTTCAGCGCTGATTCGTCTCGGCCGTAACACTGAACGCAGAAGATCCCCCGCAAATATCTTGCGGGGGATCTTCTGCGTTCAGCACAGCTACACGCCCATAAGGGTGGATGCTAGGGAACCAGCAGTACCTTCCCGGTGGTGCGCCGGCCTTCGAGGTCGCTGTGGGCCTGATGGGCATCCTTTAGCGGATAGGTGGCGCCGATCCGGACCTTGAGGTTTCCGTTGGCGGCAGCAGCGAAGATTTCCCCGGAGCGCCATCGGCGTTCCTGAGGGTTACCGAGGAAATGAGCCAGTGAGGGGCGTGTCAGCGTAAGCGAGCCGGCTGCATTGAGGCGTTGCGGGTCAAAGGGCGGAACCGGGCCGGAGGCTGCCCCGAAAAGCACCAGGGTACCCCGGGTGCGCAGGCACGAGAGTGAACCATCAAAGGTGTTGTGGCCGACGCCGTCGTAGACCGCGTCCACCCCTCTGCCTCCGGTCAGTTCGCGGACGCGGTGGGGAAAGCCGACGTACCGCAGAACTTCGTCGGCGCCTGCTTCCCGTGCCAGTTCTTCTTTAGCATCCGAAGAGACGGTGGTGATGACGCGGGCGCCTCTCTCCTTGAGCAGCTGAATCAGGAGCAGGCCGACGCCGCCGGCTCCGGCATGCGCCAAAATGGTGTGGCCCGGCTCAACCCTGAAAGAGGAATTGATCAGGTAGTGGGCGGTCATGCCCTGCAGCGGCAGGGCGGCTGCGGTGAGGTCATCGACGTTGTCCGGCACAGGCAGGGCCTTGCCCGCATCAAGCACGGCATAGCCGGCATAGCAGCGGGAGCCTTCTGCCGTGGCGACGCGGTCACCCACGGCAAGATCGCTCACTCCTTCGCCAAGTTCCTCCACGGTACCCGACGCTTCGGAGCCCGGAGTGAACGGAAAAGGGACGTTGTACGTGCCGCTGCGGTGGTAGGTGTCGATGAAGTTGACGCCTGCTGCTGCAACCTTGACCAGCACCTGGCCAGGGCCCGGTTGCGGGCGGTCAACCTCCGCGTATTTCAGGACTTCAGGTCCGCCCGGCTGCTGGGCGAGGATGGCATGCGTCATGGGAACTCCTTCTCCGAACAGGGACTTCCTGTGCCCGGGTCGTGAATCCCATCCTAGGTACCCATGACGGCCACAGCGAACGCGACCGTAGGTGGGGCAGGCGCGCAGGTGAGGCAGGCCCGGGTTAATAAGGAGCCGGCGAAGCGGGAATCAGTACCGGCGGGTAACAGTAGCCATGGGGCACTCAAAGTGGCGCCCGGCTGCCAATCCCACGTCATTGAGGTAGCGCACGATAATCCCATACGACTGAAGCAGAGTGGTTTCGGTGAATGGGATATCGTGCTTGTCGCAGTACTGACGAACGATCGCGCTTGCGCGGTGCAATTGGGGTCGGGCCATGTCCGGGAAGAGGTGGTGCTCCACCTGGCGGTTGAGGCCGCCCATGAGGATGTCCATGAAGCGGCCACCGGAAATGTTGCGGGACGTCAGAACCTGGCGGCTGAGGAAGTCCACCCGGCTGTTCGTGGGCAGGACGGGCATGCCTTTGTGGTTCGGAGCAAATGATGCGCCCATGTAGAAACCGAAAACGACCAGTTGAACGGCGAGGAACGCAAACGACATTCCAATCGGGAGGAATGAAAAGGCGAGGACGGGCAGAATGCTCAGCCGGACGACGAGGATGGGCAGCTCAACCCAGCGGTGCGTCACCTTGGCGCGGCGGAAGACGAACTTGACCGAATCGATCTGAAGGCCCAGGCCTACGAGCAAGAGAAGCGGAAAGAAGAACCAGCCCTGCCTGCGGGTCAGCATGGAGGACAGCCTTCCCTGTCGGGAGGCCGATTCCTCGACATGGAATGCTATGGGGCTGTCCATGATGTCCGGATCCTTGGAAATTACGTTGGGGTGATTGTGATGGGCACCGTGCTTCTGCTCCCACCAGGAGTAACTCATTCCGGCGACAGAGGTGGCGAGAAGCCGTGCCGACCAGTCATTGGCACGGCGTGAAGCGAAGATCTGCCGGTGGCCGGCCTCATGCGCCAGGAAGCTTAGCTGGGTGCAAATGACGCCCAGGGCTGCGGCGATCAGGAGCTGGAACCAACTGTCACCGATCAGGGCGAAACCGAACCACGTTGCGGTCATCAGGAGGACGAGGCTGGAGAAGAGTGTGACGTAAAAACCGACACGGCGCTCAAGCAGGCCTGCGGCTTTGACGCTCTTCAAGAGTTCGGAATAGCTTTGAACAACCGGGTTTGCCTTCACAACACGTGATTTAGGGCGCTCCGAGGTGATGGTTGGGGTCATAGATGTCTGCCTTGCCATTATTACGGGCAACGCTG
The DNA here is from genome assembly GCF_031179985.1 of Arthrobacter sp. Lineage (GTDB taxonomy): Bacteria > Actinomycetota > Actinomycetes > Actinomycetales > Micrococcaceae > Arthrobacter. The sequence continues at coordinate 65,250 of NZ_JAPSHJ010000017.1, forward strand.
CATCCGACACTCGGCCTGCACGGTCTGGATCACCCTCCACTCAGCATACGCTGTCCGCTCAGCATCAATCGTCGTTTTGCTGCTTTCGGTTATCGAACTGAGCGGGCAAAAGACCGTGCATAAATATCGAGACATATGCATACTTTTGCTGTAGGGTGGTAGTATGACTATTTCTGTTGCCGTCTCAGGTGCCAGTGGCTACGCCGGTGGCGAAGTCCTGCGTTTGCTTGCCGCTCACCCGGACGTGACCATCGGGGCAATCACAGCGCACAGCAACGCCGGTTCCAGACTAGGCGAATTGCAGCCCCATCTCCATGGCCTTGCCAGCCGGATACTGGAAGACACCACTGTCGAGAACCTCGCGGGCCACGACGTCGTTTTCCTGGCCCTTCCGCACGGCGCTTCTGCCGAGATTGCAGCAAGACTGCCGGAGGGTACGGTGGTGATCGACGCCGGCGCGGACCACCGCCTGGAAGACTCGGCCGCGTGGGAGAAGTTCTATGCGTCCACCCATGCAGGCAGCTGGCCATACGGCTTGCCGGAACTCCCGGGTCAGCGCGAGGCCCTTAAAGGTGCAAAGCGCATTGCCGTCCCGGGTTGCTACCCGACGTCCGCTCTCCTGGCACTCGCTCCTGGCTTTTCGAACAACCTGCTGCAGCCTGACGACGTCGTAATTGTCGCGGCGTCCGGGACATCGGGCGCCGGAAAGGCAGCGAAAGTAAACCTCATCGGTTCGGAGGTCATGGGCTCCATGACCCCGTACGGGGTGGGTGGAGGGCACCGGCATACGCCTGAGATTGAGCAGGGCCTGTCCAAAGCAGCCGGCGAAGCTGTGACTGTTTCCTTCACTCCCACTCTGGCTCCAATGAGCCGCGGCATCCTGACTACGGCCACGGCGAAAGTCCGTGCCGGTGTGACAGCTGAGGACCTCCGCAGTGCCTGGGCGGACGCGTACGACGACGAGCCTTTTGTCCACCTGCTCCCTCAGGGCCAATGGCCCTCCACCAAGTCTGTTGTGGGATCCAACCACGCGGCCATGCAGCTTGCGTTCGACGACCACGCCGGCCGCGTCATTATCACCTGCGCCCTGGACAACCTCACCAAGGGGACAGCCGGCGGAGCAGTACAGTCCATGAACATTGCCCTTGGCCTGCCAGAGACCGCCGGCCTCAACCTGCAGGGAGTCGCACCGTGACCGTTACCGTACCCAAAGGGTTCCGCGCCGCCGGAGTCACAGCCGGCCTGAAGGCGTCCGGTAAGCCGGATCTCGCCCTGGTGGTCAACGACGGGCCGTCGAAGGCGGCAGCGGCAGTATTTACGAGCAACCGTGTGGCCGCTGCGCCCGTTCACTGGTCGCGGGAAGTGATAAAGGACGGGCGGGTCGACGCCGTGATCCTCAACTCCGGTGGCGCAAACGCCTGCACGGGTCCCCAGGGATTCCAGAACACACACACGACGGCGGAGAAGACAGCTGAGGCGCTGTCCCTGTCGGCCACCGACGTTATTGTCTGCTCTACCGGCCTCATTGGCGAGCACTTGCCGATGGACAAACTCGTGCCCGGTATCGACGCCGCTGTGTCGGCCTTGAGCGGCGAGGGCGGCTCGGACGCAGCAACCGCCATCATGACCACGGACTCCGTTTCCAAACAGGCGGTGTTCATCGGCCAGGATGCCGAGGGCAATGAATTCGCCATCGGAGGCATTGCCAAGGGGGCCGGCATGCTGGCACCCGGGCTCGCCACCATGCTGGTGGTCCTCACCACTGATGCCGACGTCCCGGCGGAAATGCTCGACGTCGTCCTCCGGGACGCCACCAGGGTCACGTTTGACCGGGCAGATTCCGACGGCTGCATGTCCACCAACGACACGGTGGTGCTGCTGGCTTCCGGTGCGTCCGGCGCGGTACCCAGCGCCGAATACTTCGGTGAAGGATTGACGAAGGTCTGTGCCGAACTGGCACGGAAGCTGATCGGCGATGCTGAAGGCGCCAGCCACGATATCGCCATCAGGACGTTCAACGCCGAGAGCGAGCGGGACGCTGAAATCGTGAGCCGCGCCGTCGCCCGTTCCAATCTTTTCAAGGCAGCGATCTTCGGCAAGGATCCCAACTGGGGCCGAGTGCTGTCCGCCGTCGGGACCACGGATGCTGCATTTGACCCGGATGAGCTCAACGTTTCCATGAACGGTGTGCAGATCTGCCAGAAGGGCAGCATCGGGGAGGACCGCGGGCTTGTGGACCTTGACCCTCGCGAAGTCCTGGTGGAGATTGACCTCCAGGCAGGCGGTGCCGAAGCCACCATCTGGACCAATGACCTCACCCATGACTACGTTCACGAGAACAGCGCCTACTCCAGCTAGGGAGAAACAGCAGCAATGAACACCCAGACCCGTGAACCCACGGCTACCAGCGCGGCCCAGAGCAAGGCCGAGACGCTCATCGAGGCGCTGCCCTGGATCCAGCGTTTTGCCGGCACCACCATGGTGATCAAATACGGTGGAAACGCCATGGTCAACGAGGACCTTCGCCGGGCTTTTGCCGAGGACATTGTGTTCCTCCACCATGTGGGCATCCACCCTGTAGTGGTGCACGGGGGTGGCCCGCAGATCAATGCGATGCTTAGCCGGCTCGGCATCGAGTCGGAATTCAAGGGCGGCCTGCGCGTCACCACCCCCGAAGCCATGGACGTGGTCCGGATGGTGCTGACGGGCCAGGTCGGCCGCGAACTTGTTGGCCTCATCAACTCCCATGGGCCTTACGCCGTTGGCATGTCCGGGGAAGACGGCGGATTGTTGCGCGCGGTTCGCACCGGAACGGTGGTGGACGGGGAAGAAGTGGACCTGGGCCTCGTGGGCGAAGTCGTGGGTGTGAATCCGGAAGGCATCCTGGACATCCTGGCAGCAGGCCGCATTCCCGTGATCTCCACTGTTGCTCCTGAAATCGCTGACGACGGTACCGGGTTCCAGACCACCGGCCAGGTCCTCAACGTCAACGCTGACACAGCCGCCGCCGCCCTGGCCGAGGCGCTGGACGCATCGAAGCTGGTGATCCTGACCGACGTTGAAGGCCTCTACGCCAACTGGCCCGACCGGAGCTCACTGATTTCTTCACTGACCGCTTCCGAACTCCGCAAGCTCCTGCCGTCGCTGGAGTCGGGCATGATTCCCAAGATGGGGGCGTGCCTGAAGGCTGTCGACGGCGGCGTGGGACAGGCGCACATCGTGGACGGACGGCTTCCCCATTCCATGCTGCTGGAAACCTTCACTACCGCCGGCATTGGCACCCAGGTTGTTTCGGACGAGGACATAAACGCATGAACAAACTTGAGAACGCCACGGAACACACTGCGCCAGGACAGGCGGCACCGGGACAAACAGGGGTGGAATCCTCTCCGATCCGGGAGCTCGTGGCAGCCCACAGCAGCGGCGCGGAATGGCTGGCACGCTATTCGTCCTCCCTTATCGGCGTCTTCGGAACTCCCCAGCGGGTCCTGGTCCGTGGAGCGGGTTGCCTTGTCTGGGATGCGGATGGGAAGGAGTACCTTGACCTGCTGGGCGGCATCGCAGTCAATGCCCTGGGCCATGCACACCCCTTCGTCACTTCGGTGATCTCAAGCCAGCTCGCCACGCTTGGCCACGTCTCCAACTTCTTCACCAGTCCCACGCAAATCGCGCTGGCTGAGAAGCTGCTGGCCGTCACCAATGCCCCCACGGGTTCGAAGGTGTTCTTCGCGAACTCCGGCACTGAAGCGAACGAGGCCGCCTTCAAGCTGGCCCGCCGCAACACCGGCACCGAAGGAAAGCCGCGGACCAAGATCATCGCGCTTGAGGGCGCATTCCACGGGCGGACCATGGGCGCCCTGGCTCTCACTGCAAAGGAAGCGTACCGTACGCCATTTGAGCCGTTGCCGGCCGGAGTGGTCCACGTACCGTTTGGCGACGTGGATGCGCTTCTCAACGCCATTGACGAGTCAGTGGCCGCTGTCTTCCTGGAGCCCATCCAGGGCGAAGCCGGTGTCAGGCCGCTGCCTGCCGGCTACTTGCAGGCTGCCCGGGAAGCAACCAGCAAGGCTGGCGCCCTCCTCATCCTCGACGAAGTCCAGACCGGTATCGGCAGGACCGGAAAATGGCTCGCCAGCGAGGACGCAGGCATCGTTCCTGACGCCATAACCCTGGCAAAGGGGCTGGGCGGCGGGTTTCCGGTTGGTGCACTGATCACCTTCGGCGAGCTGGCGTCGTCGCTCCTCACGGCCGGCCAGCACGGAACCACCTTCGGGGGAAACCCCGTGGCGACGGCGGCCGCTCTGGCGACGCTTCACACACTCGAGCACCAGCACGTCCTCGAAAATGTCCGGGAGGTAGGTGAGCATCTGCGGCTGGCCCTCGCCGGCGTGGAAGGCGTTACCGAAGTGCGGGGCGAAGGGCTCCTGATCGGCTTCGACCTCGACGCCGACGTTGCTCCTGCGTTGGTCACAGCCGGGCTGGAGAACGGGTTCATTGTCAACAGCCCCGGTCCGCGGACCATCCGCCTGGCTCCGCCGCTCATTCTCACCGTCGAACAGGCCGACCGCTTTATCAAGGCCCTGCCCGTGCTCCTCACCATCGCAAAGGACGCCCAGTGACCACCACGCGCCATTTCCTCAAGGACACCGACCTCACCGCGGCCGAGCAGGCTGAAGTGCTTGATCTGGCCATCCGGCTGAAGGCCGCGCCCTACAGTGCCCAGCCGTTCGCAGGTGAAGGAAGCGGACGCAAGACCGTTGCCGTGATTTTCGACAAGACGTCCACCCGGACACGCGTCTCCTTCGCGGCTGGTGTGGCGGATATGGGCGGCAATGCGCTGATCATCAATCCGGGGGAAGCACAGATCGGCCATAAGGAATCGGTGGAAGACACCGCCAAGGTCCTCGAACGCATGGTCTCCACCATCGTGTGGCGAACGGGAGCGCACTCCGGCCTGGTTGCCATGGCGGAAAACTCCAGCGTTCCCGTCATCAACGCCCTGTGCGACGACTACCACCCCTGCCAGCTCCTCGCCGACCTCCTGGCGGTGAAGGAACACAAAGGCGGGCTCAAGGGTCTCACCATGAGCTACCTCGGTGACGCCGCCAACAACATGGCCAACTCCTACCTCCTGGCCGGAGTGACCGCCGGAATGCACGTCCGCATCGCCGGGCCGGAAGGGTACCTGCCGTCAGCGGACATTGTGGCAGCCGCCGAGAAACGTGCCGGTGAGACCGGCGGGTCGGTCCTGATCACCACCGATGCAGCCGAAGCGCTGGCCGGGTCCGATGTTGTCGCCACGGACACCTGGGTGTCCATGGGACAGGAAGCCGAAAAGGAAGCCAGGCTGCAGCTGTTCCGGGAGTACTCCGTCGATGAGGCAGCGATGCAGCACGCGGCACCTGACGCCGTCGTTCTTCACTGCCTGCCGGCCTACAGAGGTTACGAAATCTCCGCAGGAGTCATCGACGGTCCCCAGTCGATCGTTTGGGATGAGGCGGAAAACCGGCTGCACGCCCAGAAGGCGCTGATGGCATGGCTGATGCACCAGTCGGGACTGGCCGTCGTGGAAGGTCTCCCGCCGGTGAACAGGGACGGAAATTAGTGTCCGTTCCCTCCGTTTCACCTGGCGCCAGCCCCGCTACAAAGACGGCCCGGCAGGCCCGCATCATCGCCATCCTGACGGGGGAGTCGGTCCGTTCCCAGGCAGAACTGGCGGCGCTGCTGGCGGACGACGGCGTCCAGGTCACCCAGGCGACGTTGTCCCGTGACCTGGTTGAACTCGGAGCCGTGAGGGTCCGGGGCAAGGAAGGCGCTCTGGTGTATGCAGTGCCCGGCGAGGGCGGCGAGCGGGCGGCCAAGAGCGGCGTCACCCAGGAAATCCTGGACAGCCGTCTGGCGCGGTTGTGCGGGGAACTCCTGGTCACAGCCGAGGCCTCAGCCAATATCGTGGTGCTCAGGACGCCACCGGGGGCAGCCAACTTCCTGGCATTGGCCATCGACCATTCGGTGATGCCTTCCATCCTCGGAACCATCGCCGGCGACGACACCGTCATGCTGGTGACGCGTGATCCTCAAGGCGGAGCCGAACTTGCTGCCCGGTTCCTTAGATTGGCTGATGAAGCAGGCCAATAAGGTTTAGCGGGCGGACCCCTAAGCTGTAAGCAGACCAGCCGTGCGACCACTTGGCGGCTAACCAACAAACAACAACAACAAACACAACTGAGGAGCATTTCCGTGACTGAGCGTATTGTGCTGGCCTACTCCGGTGGCCTTGATACTTCCGTAGCCATCGGCTGGATCGGTGAAGCCACCGGTGCCGAGGTCATCGCCGTGGCAGTCGACGTCGGACAGGGCGGCGAGTCCCTGGAGACCATCCGCCAGCGCGCGCTGGGCTGTGGGGCTGTCGAAGCCTACGTTGCCGACGCGAGCGACGAGTTCGCCAACGAGTACTGCGTCCCCACCCTGAAGGCGAACGCCCTCTACCAGGGCCACTACCCGTTGGTTTCTGCCATCTCGCGTCCGGTCATCGTCAAGCACCTCGTCAAGGCCGCCCGTGAATTCGGCGCCACCACCGTCGCGCACGGCTGCACCGGCAAGGGCAACGACCAGGTCCGCTTTGAAGTGGGCATCCAGACCCTCGGGCCGGACCTGAAGTGCATCGCGCCTGTCCGCGACCTCGCCCTGACCCGCGACAAGGCCATTGCCTTCGCCGAGGAAAAGGGTCTGCCGATCGAGACCACCAAGAAGAACCCGTACTCGATCGACCAGAACGTCTGGGGACGCGCCGTCGAAACCGGCTACCTCGAAGACATCTGGAATGCCCCCACCAAGGACATCTACGACTACACCGCCACCCCCGAGTTCCCGCCGGCCCCGGATGAGGTCACCATTTCGTTCGACGCCGGAGTACCGGTGGCAATCGACGGCGTCAAGGTCACCCCGTTGCAGGCCATCAAGGAACTGAACCGCCGCGCAGGTGCGCAGGGCGTGGGCCGCATCGACGTCGTCGAGGACCGCCTGGTGGGCATCAAGTCCCGCGAAATATACGAGGCGCCGGGAGCCATGGCCCTGATTACTGCCCACAAGCACCTCGAGGACATCACCATCGAACGCGAGCAGGCACGCTTCAAGGCCACCGTCGGCCAGCGCTGGGCCGAACTGGTCTACGACGGCCAGTGGTTCTCCCCGCTCAAGCGCTCTCTGGACGCCTTCATCGAGGACACCCAGAAGTACGTCTCCGGCGACATCCGCATGGTCCTCCACGGCGGCCAGGCGATCGTCAACGGGCGCCGCTCCGAGACCTCGCTGTACGACTTCGACCTCGCCACCTACGACACCGGCGACACCTTCGACCAGTCCATGGCGCGGGGCTTCATCGAGCTCTGGGGCATGTCTGCAAAGGTTGCCTCCGGCCGCGACATCCGCGTCGCGGGAAAGTAGAACGCTGTGGTTGACCCTGTCGAAACCACCAAATCAGCGGTGGAGCGCTCGGGGACCAATGAAGGTGCACTGTGGGGCGGCCGTTTTGCCGGCGGCCCCGCGGATGCCCTGGCCGCCCTGAGCAAATCCACGCACTTTGACTGGCGGCTGGCCCGCTATGACATTGCCGGCTCGGTGGCGCACGCCCGCGTGCTCCACAAGGCCGGGCTGTTGGACGAGGCCGAGCTCAAGGGCATGCTGGCTGCGTTGGCACAGCTGGACGAGGACGTAGCCTCAGGGGCCTACCTGCCCGCTGAATCAGATGAGGACGTTCACGGCTCACTGGAACGCGGGCTGATTGAGCGTGCCGGAACGCAATTGGGCGGGAAGCTCAGGGCAGGACGTTCACGTAACGACCAAGTGGCCACGTTGGGCCGTATGTTCCTACGGGACCACGCGCGCATCATCGCCCGCGGAGTGCTGGCCACCATCGACGCCCTCGTCGGACAGGCGAAGGCGCACCAGGGCGTGGCCATGCCCGGACGCACTCACCTCCAGCACGCCCAGCCGGTCCTGCTCAGCCATCACCTTCTGGCCCATGCGTGGGCTTTGTTGCGCGATGTGCAGCGTCTCCAGGACTGGGACAAGCGGGCAGGTGTTTCGCCCTACGGCTCGGGTGCCTTGGCGGGTTCTTCACTGGGACTGGATCCGGAGGCCGTCGCCGCTGACCTTGGCTTCTTCTCGGCAACCCACAACTCGATCGACGGCACCGCCTCCCGCGACGTCTTCGCCGAGTTCGCCTGGGTTACGGCCATGATCGGAGTGGACCTTTCACGGGTCTCGGAGGAAGTGATCCTGTGGGCCACCAAGGAGTTCTCCTTCGTCACGCTGCATGACTCCTACTCCACAGGGTCCTCGATCATGCCGCAGAAGAAGAACCCGGACGTTGCCGAGCTGGCCCGGGGCAAGGCGGGGCGCCTGATCGGCAACCTGACCGGACTGCTGGCCACGCTCAAGGGCTTGCCGCTCGCCTACAACCGGGACCTGCAGGAGGACAAGGAGCCGGTCTTTGACGCCGCCGACACCCTCGAGCTGCTGCTTCCGGCGGTGTCCGGCATGATTGCCACTTTGAAATTCAACACGGAACGGATGGAATCGCTGGCTCCGCAGGGGTTTGCGCTCGCTACTGACATTGCCGAATGGCTGGTACGCCAAGGCGTTCCGTTCCGGGAAGCACATGAGCTTTCCGGCGCCGCCGTCAAGCAGGCCGAGAGCCGCGGCGTCGAACTGTGGGATCTGACGGACGAGGAGTACGCCGCCATTTCGGAGCACCTCACTCCCGCGGTGCGGACCGTCCTCAGCACGGAAGGTTCGCTCAACAGCCGGAACTCGCAGGGCGGGACCGCGCCGGCCGCCGTCGAACGCCAGTTGAAAGCCCTCGAAGTGGAAGTCTCCATGGTCCGGGCGTACGCCGGCTGACCAGGCCCAATCCGCCCGAGATGGCACTTCACGGCAGTATTCTTCGGGATAGCGGCCGTGAAGTGCCATCCCGCGTTTAGGATGGCGCAATGACCACGATCACAACTGACGATTTCCTGGTAGAGCTCCATAAAGCGGCCGATGTCGTGGACCGCCTTGCCGCCAAGCTGAGCGAGGAGGACGTTCCCGCACCCTCCGAACTGCCGGGATGGAGCCGTGGACACGTGCTGGCGCACATCAGCGGCATAGCGAACGCCATGGCCCGCCAGCTGGAGTTCGCAGCCCGGGGCGAGACTGTGGAACTGTATGACGGCGGCTTTGAGGGCCGGAACCAAGCCATCGATATGGCGGCGAGTCGATCCTTGTCGGAGCACCGGACGGCCCTCAAGGCCGCCTTGGAACGGGTCCTGGGCGCCTTCGATGGTCTAGCCAGGCCCGAGGACTCAGGGGAAGCAGGATGGCAGGCTCCCATCTCGTACCGCGGCGGTGTGGTGTACGACGGCGGCCTGGCCCTCTGGCGTGAACTCACCATCCACGCCGCTGACCTCGGTATGGGCCATGGTCCGGAGACCTGGAGCAGGACGTTTTGCGGGCACCTGTTCGATTTCCTCGCTGCACGGGTTCCCGAAAATCAGCGGTTTGTATTCCAGCCGCCAGGTTTGCCTCCCATCACCCTTGGTTCCGGAGGGGAAACAACGGTGATAAGCGGCATGCTGACGGACATTGCCGCATGGCTTGCCGGCAGAACTCCTTCGCTCGGCAGCCTCCGTGCTTCGGCCGCCGCTGACGGTGTTGACCTCCCGGAGCTTCTGCCATGGCCGGCAGGCGTTCCCGCAGTCCGGCCCTAGAGCTGCAGTAAAGCCAGGAGCCCGCAGCCAGGCGCCGGCCCCCGCAGCAACCTCACCTTGTTTCGCGCGCCAGCAGACTTTCCTTGACAGCAAGGCCCCACCGGAAGCCGCCCAACGTTCCGTCCGTCCTGATCACCCTGTGGCAGGGCACAAACAGGGCTGCAGCGTTGAACGCACATGCGCTTGCCGCGGCACGGACAGCCAGCGGATTCCCGGCGAGCATGGCGTACTGGGCGTAGGTAACCGGCTTACCCGGGCTAACGGTGCGAAGCATGTCCCAAGCGTGGCTGCGGAAAGGACCGGATTTCTGCAGCACCGGAACCTGCATGGCCGGATCAGGATTTCCTGCATAGTAAGCCTCCACGGCCTCAGAAACGGAACCCATCTCCAGGACGGCCACGACTTCGGAGGGACGCAGCAAGGGGTGGACCTGGCCGGTCAGGTCGTCGGGCTCAGCAGTCCAGCCGGACGCGAGGACTTCGCCATCCCGGGCAATGATGGTGAAGGGACCGTCGGGGGTGGGCAGGGTCAGAAGCTCGGCTTTCATGATTTCACTTTCGTTGCGGTGGCGCCTGTGCGTGATAGCGGAGAGGTGGACGATGCGGCCCGCCACAGGTGCATGGTGGCGTAGGACCGCCACGGGCTGACTTCCCTGAAGTCCGGGGTACCGGCGTACTGGTTGGTCACCGGCCGGTTAGCCGAAAGGGAACGGATTCCGTTGCGAACGGCAGCATCATTGGCCAGGAAAACATCCGGAGCACCGATCACGCGCATGGCCACGTATCCCACGGTCCATGGACCGACTCCGGCCAAGGGCAAGAGCTTGTCCGCAAGGCTGGCGAAGTTGTCTCCGTAGCCAAATGACAGATCACCTGCTGCCATGGCGGCTGCCACCGACACCAGCGAGTCGATCCGCCGCTGAGGGCCCTTGAGTAACAGGGGCGATGATTCTGACAGTTGGGCCGGCGTTGGAAACAGGCGATCAAGGCCGTCGCCGGGCACGGAGGTCTCGCTGCCGCTTAAGGCCAGTTGGGTGAGGGCGGTCCTGGCTGAAGCCACTGTGATCTGCTGGCCCACCATCGCCCGAATCAGCAGTTCCTGGGGGTCCACTGCGCCGGGCAGACGCATGCCGGGGGCTTCGGCAACGGATTGTGCGAGGCGGGGTTCTGCCGCCAGTGCTGAGTCCACTGCCCCGGGGTCGGCGTCGAGGTCCAGGAGCCGGCGCACCCTGCTCAACAGGACAGGAAGATCGCGGAGATCCACGGCACCAATGGTGAGAATCAACGGCCGGCCGGGGGCGCCGTCGTCGTACTCCACCTTGAAGCGGGCATCACCGTGCTGCAAGCGAAGCGTTCGGGCGTACGAACTCTGCGTGCCCGTCTCTATGCCTGGGATCGCGCGGACGGCCAGGAAGGTGAAGATGCCGGGGTTGAACGGTTCCCGGTAGGGGAGTTGGAGCGTCAGCGCCGTAGTGGTGGCTACCGGAGCCTTCTGCTGCCTGGCTGTGCCGCGGAGAGCTGTCGGGGTCATGTCGAAGACCTCCACCACGGTGTCGTTGAACTGGCGTACGCTGTTGAAGCCCGCGGCAAATGCAATATCGGCGAACTTCATCGACGTCGACACCAGCAGCGTCCTTGCTGTCTGTGCCCTGCCCGCTCGTGCCAGCGACAGGGGACCGGCACCGAGTTCTGTGGTGAGGATCCTGTTGAGCTGGCGGGAGGAGTAGCCCAGGCGCGAAGCCAGGCCTTCCACTCCGTCGCGATTGATGACGCCGTCATTAATGAGGCGCATCGCCCGTCCCGCTACGTCCGAACGCATGTTCCACGCCGGGGTTCCTGGTACGGCCTCCGGAAGGCAGCGCTTGCAGGCCCGGTAACCGGCTTCATGGGCAGCCGCCGATGTTTCGTAGAAGGTCACGTTTTCGGCCTTGGGGGTTCTTGCGGGGCAGGACGGTCGGCAGTAAATCCCCGTCGTTCGGACAGCGGTGAAGAATTGCCCGTCGAAACGGGGATCGCGGGCGTCTATTGCCCTGTACCGCTGCCAGAAGTCCATGTCTTTATCCTGTCAGCTCCGGGACAGTCGGGCTAGCGGAATTCGGACATGGCCGTGGGGTGCCATCCGTCCCATCTTTGTTAAGGTTTTGACCATGAATGCGAGCCAGCCCACCGGTGCTCCGCAGCCGACTCCGGTGCGCGAGGTGCTTTCCGCCGATCCTCGGTATGTTGCACCTTTGCTGTTGGGGGCGGTCCTCACCCACAAGAGTCCAGCGGGGACGGTCTCTGTCCGGATTACAGAGGTTGAGGCCTATCTTGGCCCTCACGATTCCCTGCATCCTGATCCCGGGTCGCATACTTTCCGGGGTCTGACGCCCCGGAACGCGCCAATGTTCGGCCCGGCCGGGCATCTCTACGTCTACTTCACCTACGGAATGCACTACTGCGCCAATATTGTCTGCGGGCCTGAGGGCGTGGCATCCGCGTTGCTGTTGCGCGCCGGAGAGGTGGTTGCCGGTCAGGATCTTGCCCTGGCCCGGAGGCCCGCTTCCAAAACGGCCGTTGATTTGGCCAGCGGTCCGGCCCGCCTGGCCACTGCGCTGGGATTGACGACGGCGGACAGCGGCAGGGACGCCCTCAAGGCGCCCTTCGCGCTGGAACTGCCTGCTACCCCTGCGTCGGCCATCAGTGCCGGGCCGCGGGTTGGTGTTGCCGGCGCCGGTGGAACGCATGAATATCCCTGGCGGTTCTGGATGACTGGTGACCCCACGGTCTCGCGCTACAAGGCCGCCAAGAGCAAGGCCATCACCGGGAAGTCGGCCAGCACCCAGTAGGGTGGATGCGTGAATCCAAGCGAGCCAGTTACCACCCGGCGCCCCGTCCCTGTGGACGAGCTCATCACGAGCCTCTGCATAACAGTGCCGGACTACCCGGAACCCGGCATCTCCTTCAAGGACCTGACCCCCGTTTTTGCCAATCCCACAGCGTTCAGGTCCGTCGTCGAATCTTTGGTGGAGCCGTTCAGGGGACAGTTCGACGCCGTCGCGGGAGTTGAAGCCCGGGGGTTTCTGCTGGCTGCCGCAGCCGCCTACGCAACGGATACAGGAGTGGTTACCGTCAGGAAGGCCGGAAAGCTTCCCCGGGCTGTCTTTGCCGAGGACTATGCCCTGGAATACGGCACGGCAACATTGGAGCTGCACACCTCGGACTTGCCGGCCGGCAGCCGTGTGCTGATTCTCGACGACGTCCTGGCAACCGGGGGCACGCTCGGTGCAGCCACCCGGCTCTTTGAACGATGCGGCATCCACGTGGCCGGGGTCGGAGTGGTGATGGAGCTGGGCGAGCTCCGGGGACGGTCAGCCCTGACCGGTCACCGGGTCCGTTCGCTACTGCGCCTGTAGCAAGCGCGTCATCTCACACGCGGGCAACGGATTGGTTGTAGAATGTTAGGTCTGTCTTTTGCGATAGGGGAACGTCTCAATGCTCGACGCTGATTTAGCCCATGAACGGGACTATGTAGCGGGGTTGTATGCCCGTTTGGATGAACTGCGCGAGGAAAAGCGCGCCCAGCTGGCGCAAGTGCGCCGTGCCGGCGCCGTAGGAACCATGCAGAACGTCTCCGAGCGTGATGCCTTTGCCGCGCTGTACGAGGACCGCCTGGCGCAGCTCGACGCCGTCGACGACCGCCTCGTGTTCGGCCGGCTGGACCTTGACTCGGGTGAAGCCCAGTACATCGGACGCATCGGCCTCACCACTGAGGATCTCCAGCGGCTCATGGTCGACTGGCGGGCACCTGAGGCGGGCCACTTTTACCAGGCCACCGCCTTTGACCGGCAAGGCGTACGCCGTCGCCGCCATCTCATCCTTCAGGGACGGGAAGTACGGGCCATCGAAGATGATGTCCTGGACGCAGACATGCTGGCGGACAACGCTTCCTTGCAAGGGGAGGGCGCGCTCCTGGCCGCCCTCGATTCAAAACGCACCGGACGCATGTCCGACATTGTGGGCACCATCCAGTCCGAGCAGGACAGGATCATCCGCTCCGCCATTTCCGGAGCCTTGGTTGTCCAAGGGGGTCCGGGCACCGGCAAGACGGCTGTGGCACTGCACCGCGCCGCCTATTTGCTGTACACACACCGCGACCGCCTGAAGACTGCAGGCGTCCTGCTGGTCGGCCCGTCGTCGTCCTTTATGAAGTACATTGAACGCGTCCTCCCATCCTTGGGTGAGACCGGCGTCGTAATGGCGAGCCTCGGCAGGCTGATGCCGGGCATTAATGCCATCGGTGAGCCGGAAGGCGACGTCGCCGCCCTCAAGGGCAGCCTCCAGATGGCTGAAGTGGTGGCCAATGCAGTGGCCAACCGTCAACGGATCCCAGCGGAGAACCGGATTCTCGAGGTGGACGGCCGCAAACTCGTGCTCACTCCCCGTCAGGTCCGCCGCGCGAGGGACAAGGCCCGTGGAACCGGCAAGCCTCACAACGAGGCCAGGGTTACTTTCGTGAAGATCCTGCTCAGGGAGCTGACGGAGCAAATGACCGAGCTGGTCGAAGCCGGCAGTATCGGCAACAATGCCGACCGCTCCTACCTTGCGGAGGATGTCCGTTCGGCAAGGGACGTCAGGATCGCCCTGAACCTGTGCTGGATGCCCATGACTCCGGAAAAGCTGGTGGGCGAACTGCTTAGCAAACCGGCAATCCTGGAAGCGTGCACCCCAGGCTTCACCCCAGAGCAGCGTGCCCTCCTCTTACGGCCCGCGGATTCTCCCTGGACAGAATCGGATGTGCCGCTGCTGGACGAGGCTGCGGAATTGCTGGGCGAACTGGACGCTGCTGCCGGCCGTGGGCTGGCCCAGCAGGAACACGACCGTGCCCGCGATCTCGCCAACGCCCGCCAGACGCTCGTCAACATGGAGACTGCCGGCGTGGACGTCCTCATGAGCGCCGAGGAACTGGTCGACCAGAACCAGGAGCGCGAAGCCCGGCTTACCGCAGCCGAGCGTGCCACCAGTGATCGAACGTGGGCGTTTGGCCACATTGTGGTGGACGAGGCACAGGAGCTGTCGCCCATGCAGTGGCGCCTGCTGGTTCGGCGGTGCCCGCTCAAGTCCTTCACCATCGTCGGTGATATCGCCCAGACCAGTTCAGTTGCCGGCGCGAAATCCTGGCAGGGAGCACTGGAACCTCTCTTCGGCGACCGCTGGCAGCTCGAAGAGCTGACAGTGAACTACCGGACGCCGTCCCAGATCGCCGAGGCCGCTGCGCGGATGGCAAATGCCGCTGGCCTGGTGGTGTCAGCGCCGAAGGCTGTCCGCGAGGGCCGCTGGTCACCGATCATTGACGAGGTGGGGCAGGGCGCCATTGTCAGTCGTCTTGTGGACGTACTCCCCGAGGAACTGGAAGCGCTCGACGGCGGACTGCTGGCAGTGATTGCCGACGGCCCGTTGCTCCCCGAAGCCACAGCCGCCCTGCGTGCCGCCTATGGCCGCAGGGTGGGAACCGGCGCGGGAAGCTACGAACAGGACCTTGTGGTCATCAGCCCGCGCGAGGCAAAGGGCCTGGAGTTCGACGGCGTCGTGGTTCTGGAACCTTCGGCCATGCTCAACCATGAGCACGGCCGCGTAGGCGATCTCTATGTAGCGATGACCCGGCCCACCCAGCGGCTGAGACTCATCGCGTCAGCAGGGATACCGGCCGGCATCGAAGGCTGAACCCTCGGCGCTGCTGACCCGTCAATCCTGCTAACTTAGATCACGTGTCACAACTAACTGATCTTGAATCCCAGCAGAACGATCCCAGCTTCGCCAACATCTGGCAGGAGCTGAAATGGCGCGGACTTGTCCATGTGTCCACCGACGAAGTGGAACTGGAAAAGCTCCTCGCCGGCGACGCGATCACCTATTACTGCGGATTCGATCCCACTGCGCCGAGCCTCCATCTGGGCAACCTGGTGCAGTTGTTGCTCATGCGCAGGCTGCAGCTTGCCGGCCACAATCCTCTTGGGCTTGTGGGCGGCTCCACCGGCCTTATCGGCGATCCTCGGCCGACGGCTGAACGCACGCTGAACACCAAGGACACGGTGACGGAGTGGGTCGGATACCTTCAGGCCCAGGTGCGCCGGTTCCTGAGCTTCGAGGGCGCTAACGCGGCCCGTATGGTCAATAACCTGGACTGGACTGCCCCTTTGAGCGCTATCGACTTCCTGCGCGAAATCGGCAAGCACTACCGCGTAGGCACCATGCTCCGAAAGGATGCGGTGGCTTCGCGGCTCGATTCCGAAGAGGGAATCAGCTACACCGAGTTCAGCTACCAGATACTGCAGGGCATGGACTACCTGCAGCTCTTCCGGGACTACGGCTGCGTACTTCAGACGGGCGGTTCGGACCAGTGGGGCAATCTGACGAGCGGCACGGAGCTCATCCGCAAGGTTGAGGGGAAGCATGTGCACGCCCTGGGAACACCCTTGATCACTAACTCGGACGGCACCAAGTTCGGCAAGAGCGAAGGCAACGCCATCTGGCTGGATCCGGACATGTGCAGCCCGTACGCCTTCTATCAGTTCTGGCTGAACACTGCTGACGCTGACGTTGCAGCACGATTGAAGGTCTTCACCTTCCTGAGCAGGGCCGAGATCGAGGCACTCGAGCTCTCGGTGGCGGAACGTCCCTTCGCACGCGAAGGGCAACGGAAGCTGGCCTATGAGGTCACGTCACTGGTTCATGGCGTGGAGGCAACCGAAAAGGTCATCGCAGCCTCGGCTGCACTGTTCGGCAACGGCGATCTCAGCGCGCTGGATGAGAAGACCCTCGCAGCGGCAACGTCAGAACTTCCCTCCGTGAAGATCGACGACGGCGGCCTGGGCATCATTGAGCTCCTGGTAGCCTCCGGGCTCTCCGAGAGCAAGTCAGCGGCGCGGCGCACAGTAGGGGAGGGGGGCGCTTACGTGAACAACGCCAAAATCTCCGATCCTGAAGCAGTGATTGCACATGAGCAGTTGCTCCACGGCCGCTACTTGTTGCTGCGACGAGGCAAGAAAAACCTGGCCACAGTGGAAGTCGCGGCTCACTGAGCACACGGCACCACCTGGTCAAAGCACTACGCATAATCTGAACAGAGCACGCTCCTTTCCGCCGATTTGCACGGCCGGGGAGGAGCGTGTAATGTCTTCTGAGTCGCCGCCGCTGAGTGGTGACAGACCCCCTACAAATGAGAAGCAATTCTTCATGCGCAAGGCGCACAAAATGAGAATTGTTTCCAATTTCGCTGGGCGGATTCATTGGAAACCAAGTGAATTTACGGAGAATATCCGGATTTGCAAAGTGAATATGAATGAAATAAGCTGGAAACATCGCAGCGAAGAAATGCGAACAAAAGAAATTCGAAGTAATTCGGATAAACATTGTTTAGTAAGTATTCGAATGTGTCTGTTGTTTGAGAACTCAATAGTGTGCCAAGTTTGTTGATACCAATTGTTTTATTGATTGGTTGAATTGGCCAGGTTGTCCACCCCGTGGATGGTCTGGTTTTTTTGGCTGGTTTCAAATTT
>NZ_JAPSHJ010000052.1:0-1361 GCF_031179985.1 Arthrobacter sp.
GGTGCTTCTTGCGATGCACGGCGTAGGCAATAGATACCCCCACCACAACGTAGATGGCCCACGCGTGCAGGCCCCAGTGGAGGTACGTTTGCGTCATCGCCTGCTGGGCGAGCTCCAAAGGCGAACCCTCCACACCCGGACGGGGAGAGGCGAAGTGGTTCAGGGGCTCGGCCACACCGAAGAAGACCAGGCCAATCCCCATGCCGGCGGCGAACAGGAGGGCGAACCAGGACATGACGGAGAACTCGGGTTCATCCTCGTCTTTGCCGAGTTTGATGTTGCCGTAATGGCCGAGGCCGATCCAGAGCGCGAATGCTACGAAGAGGGCAATCGCTGCGACGTAGTACCAGCCGAACCATCTGATGACGTTGCCCTGGATCGCGCCGAAGAGCTCTGTTGCTGCGGCCGGGAAGATCGCGGCGAAGAGGACGAAGACAATGATGATGGCGGCTGCGGGCCAGAATACCCATCTGGCGAGGTGGTTCGCCCGTTCTTCGGGGGCAGGTGGAAGGCCCCTCGGTGGTTGGCTGATGCTCCTGGTGCCTGGTGTGGCAGACATTCCCAGTTCCTCCTTATTCTCATAGAGATCTCGGACTGCTCTAGTAAATTCCTCTGTTGTCCGATGTTAAGCCTGCAGGTTTACGGACATCAGCGCTACTGAGAGCGGAAGGACGCTCCGGCTACAGGGTCATGCCCCGGTGTCATCACCGCGCACCGATTCTGAAATACAACATCGAATGTGATAACCCCTTAGGTATGTCTTCCTTATCCGAATCTTCCCCGACGGCTTCAGCCGCGGAGGAACGCAGCGCCCGCGTCGCCGTCACTCTTTTTCCCATCCTTATCCTGGCGGGAGGAGCCGTCGCGCTTGCCGCGCCAACAGCGTTCACCGGGCTGGCCGCCTGGATCAACCCGCTCCTGGGTATCATCATGTTCGGCATGGGGCTGACGCTCACGGCCCCTGACTTTGCCATTATTGCCAAACGCCCCATCCCAGTGGTGATCGGCGTCGTGGCGCAGTATGCCATCATGCCGTTCCTGGGCTGGCTGATCGCCGCGGCGCTGCAACTGCCGCCGGCACTGGCCGCGGGCGTCATCCTGGTGGGCTGCTGCCCGGGCGGGACGGCATCGAACGTGGTGTCGTACCTGGCCAAGGGCGACGTCGCCCTTTCCGTGGCGATGACCACCGTCTCAACCCTGCTCGCTCCCCTGCTGACCCCCGTACTGGCGCTGTGGCTGGCCGGTGAGTACATGCCGGTGGACGCCGGTTCGATGGCGTGGTCCATCGTGCAGATTGTGCTGTTCCCTGTGCTGCTGGGACTTGTCATCCGGCGCTTCCTGCCTGGCCTTGTCACCAAGGC
>NZ_JAPSHJ010000052.1:1461-13771 GCF_031179985.1 Arthrobacter sp.
GGATGCGTTGGCCTGGTGTCCAGCCGTTCCACCACCTTCAGCCCGGCCGCCGTGATGGCGGCCAGCAGATCGTCACGCGTCCGCAGTCCAAGGTGTTCGGCGAGGTCGGAGAGGACAAGCCAGCCCTCACCGCCCGGCTCAAGATGGTCGGGGAGTTCCTTCAGGAAGCGGAACAGCATCCTGCTCCCGGGGTCGTAGACGGCGTTGTCCAGGCTGGAATGCGGTGTGGCCGGAATCCAGGGCGGGTTGCACACGATGAGCGGTGCCCGCCCGGGCGGGAACATGTCGGTCAGGACGGCCTCAGCACGGTCCTGGACGCCGAGGTTCCGGAAATTCTCAGAGGCGCAGGCGATAGCACGCGGTTCATTGTCCGTCGCCACCACGCGGTGGACGCCACGGCGCGCCAGGACGGCAGCGAGCACACCGGTGCCGGTCCCGACGTCGAACGCCAGCGTGTCAGTGGGCAGCGGGGCGGCGGCCACAAGATCCACATACTCATTCCGTGTGGGAAAGAAGGTGCCGTAGTGCGGGAAGATGCGGTCCTGCAAAGCGTCGACGTAGACGCCATTCCGCCGCCATTCGTAGGCGCCGATGGCGCCCACAAGCTCCTGCAAGGACACCACGGAGGATTCGCCGATGTCACCGTACGCTGCAGCGGCGGCCTCCCGGATGTCCGGTGCGCGGCGCAGCGGCACCACGGGGCCCGGTTCAAGGGGAACCAGCAGCAGGCCGAGAATGCGTGCACGGTGCGAGGCGGACTGGCGGTGCCGGTAGAACTTTTCGGCCGGAGTTCCTGATGTCCTTCCGGCGCCTATCCGCCGGTCCAGGGCGTTGAGAATCTGCCGTGCGTTGTGGAAGTCACCGTGCCAGAGCATCGCGATCCCCTGTGACGCCATCCGGTACGCATCATCGGCCGTGAGGGAGTCGGAGACCACTTCGACGCGCGTCGGCGCGGGCCTGCCGTTCGCCGAACTCCATCGCGCGGTCATGCTGACACCAGCCTCGGCCCAGGTCACGACGGCGGTCTCATCCACCGCAGTTCCACGTGAGGGCTTGGGGACAGACGTCGGGATTCCCAAGGGAGCTGGCGTGTCGGCAGTGATAAAAAGGTCCATTCCAAGGGGCGGTGATCCACGACGTGGAAGGCGACGGGCCCGGATTCCGGACCGTCATCCGGCCGTGAACCGAGTTGGTTGATGGCCGCTGTAGCCATTCAACCTGCATTGTCAGGATACAGGTGGCAGGTCCCGTCCGGGCACCGCATATTTCAGCTCCCGCCCCGTCCTCATACAGAACTCACAGGTCAACGGCCTAACATGGCCCACATGAAGGCTGCCCAGGACGCCCGCTCTGCCGCCGTTGTGATCAACGCCGGATCACGACGAGGGGCGGCCCACGAGCTTGCGGTGGACACGATGAGAAAGGCAGGCGTGCCGGTCTCCGCCGTGCACCATGTGCTGTCCGGGGCAGAGCTGGACGGGACGCTGGATCGAGTGGTTGCGAACGGGCACGACCTGATCGTTGTGGGTGGCGGCGACGGGACTGTGACCTCCGCCGCCGGTCGCATTGCCGGAACCGACGTCATGCTCGGCGTTCTTCCACTGGGCACCGCCAACGACTTCGCCCGCACCCTGGAGATACCGAATAATCTTGCCGAGGCGTGCGCCACCATCGCAGACGGGAAGGTGGTGGACATCGACCTCGGCCGGGCCAACGGCGAGCCATTCCTCAACGTCGCGTCCGTAGGCCTCTCCGTGGCTGTTACCGAAGCCCTCAGCCCCCGTCTGAAGCAGTACATCGGGCCGTTGGCCTACGCCATTGCCACCCTGAGCGCTTATGCCCGGCACAAGGCGTTCCCGTCCCGTCTCGAGTTCCCTGACGGGGACCACGAGCCGCTGGAGTTCGAAAACCTGCTTCAGGTGGCCGTCGGCAACGGCCGGCACTACGGCGGCGGCAACACGGTCTCCCCCACGGCCGGGATCGACGATCACACCCTCGATATCTACGCCATCCTGGCGGGGCCGCTCCGTGAGCACGTAAGTATCGCCCGGCTGCTCAAGGACGGAAGCTTCATCAAACACGACCGGGTGCACCACCTGACCAGCCGACGTGTCCGGCTGGTTACCGAACAGCCCTTGCCGGTGAACCTCGACGGCGAAATCGCAACCTCCACGCCCGCCGACTTCACCATCGAGCGCAACGCCGTCCACGTCGTGGTACCTCAGAGCAGCACCAGCGCGCTGTTCGACGGACCCGGCGCCGGGAACTGGCCGCCCGTTTGAAAGCTTCTATGGCTGCCCGCCGTCGATATACTCCAAATATGCCGATTACACGCCTCCACAGAGGCAACCACACTCAGCCGTCCGCCCTCGAGCAGTACGGGGACGACCTATGAGCGGCGGTCTCGTCGCCCTGCTGGACGACATCGCAGCCCTGGCCCGCATAGCGGCCGCCTCGGTGGACGACGTAGCTGCCGGAGCGGCCAAGGCGGGAGCCAAGGCCGCCGGCGTCGTAATCGATGACGCAGCCGTGACCCCGCAGTACGTGTCCGGGGCGGACCCCTCCCGCGAACTGCCGATGATCAAGCGGATCTTCTGGGGTTCGCTCCGGAACAAACTGCTGATCATCCTGCCGGCCCTGCTGCTCGTCAGCGCCTTCGTGCCCTGGGCCATCCCGTTCATCCTCATGCTGGGCGGCACGTACCTTTGCTACGAGGGTGCCGAGAAGGTCTGGCACAAGCTCCGCGGCCACCACACCGCGGAGGAAGATGCGCCGGCTGTCGAACGCGGCCCGGAGGCCGAGGCCAAGGTCATCAAGGGCGCCATTACCACCGACTTCATCCTGTCCTGCGAGATCATGGTCATCTCGATGAACGAGGTGGCGGGTGATTCCATCTGGTCCAGGGCTGTCATCCTGGTGGTTGTTGCCATCGTGATCACGGTGGCCGTGTACGGTGCCGTTGCGCTCATCGTCAAGATGGACGACATCGGGATGCACCTGGCCGCTAAAGATTCCGCGGGTTCCAAGCGCGCCGGCGAACTGCTGGTCAAGGGGATGCCCGCCGTGCTGACCGCGATAACCTTCGTCGGGACCATCGCCATGCTTTGGGTTGGTGGCCACATCATGCTGCAGGGGGCCTACGACCTTGGCTGGCACGGCCCGTATGACATAGTCCATGTCCTTGAGCACCCCTTCGCCGGGATCCCGGTGGTGGGCGCCTTCCTGGCCTGGCTCGTCAACACCTTGTGCTCGGCCGTCATCGGACTCGCCTGGGGCCTCGTCATCATGGCAATCGTGCATCCGCTGTTGAAAGCGCTGCCGTTCGGCAAAAGGAAGGGCGGGCACGAGGAGGGCGACATCCGCGCCGAACTTGCCGGCTACCGGCCGACGAAACATAACGCCGATCCCGACGCTTAGCTCGTACGGCCGCGGGAAATTCACGCGGGAAACAATGACACCCGGCGACAACGGACGGCCACCCCATCATGGCGGGGTGGCCGTCCGTTTCAGTTAGTTGCAGGTGTTAGTGCTCGGCTTCTGCGGCAGCCTTCTTCTTGGCGTTCTTCTCGGCGTCCTTCCCGGCACGCAGGGCTTCCGCCTCGTGTTGCTCCTCGGCTTTTTCCTGGTGAATGACCTCGGCCAAAAGCTTCTCCATCTCTTTGGCCACGCCAGCGGCTGAGGCGGGGTTCTGGCCGGTCACCAGGCGCTCGTCAACCACCACCTTCTCCTCGAAGACATCAGCGGAGACGTGGGTGGCGCCCTGTTCCACAAGCCGGTCTGCCAAGAAGAACGGGATGACCTTGTCCTTCCCTGCGGCAACCTCTTCATCGTTGGTGAAGGCGGCCACCTTCCTGCCCTCCACGAGGCGAAGCCCGTTGGCCAATTCAACGTTCACCAGCCCGGCCGGTCCGTGGCAGACCGCGCCCACCACACCGCCGGCGTTGTACACGCTGGCCACCAGATTTTGCAGGCCTTCGCTGTCCGGGAAGTCCCACATAGTGCCGTGGCCTCCCACGAGGTAGACGGCGTCGTACTGCTCCGGGTCAACGACGTCGACGCGGGCCGTGTTGTAGAGCCCGGCGCGCGTAGTCTCATCCTCCGTGAAGGCGACCTGGATCGGATCCCCTGAGTCCACTTCGTCGCGCGGGGGCTGGCCGCCCTGGATAGAGGCAAAGTCGACGAAGTGCCCGGAATCCTTGAACACCTTCCAAGGATGGGCAGCCTCGGCCACGTTGTAGCCGGTCTTCTCTCCGGTATCGCCGATCTCGGAAACGCTGGTCAGTACCATGAGGATTTTCTTCATGAAGTGCTCCTTTCGTCCGAGTCCCACCCTACGCGTGCAGCCTTAGGTTCCGGTCCGGGCACCAGGAACGCACCCCTGCGGGAAGCTCTCAGATAGTGGCCAGGGCGCCATTGGCGCTTTCCACCAGAACATGGGTGCCTGCGGGAACGTGTACGACTTCGCCGTCAATCTGGCAAGGAACAGCGTCCCGCGTCGTGAAGGCATAGCTGCTGACGCTGGGTTGATGCCCCAGTCCCAGAGTGACAGCCCGAAGGGTCATCAGCGCCATCTTCCAGCGCCCGGAGTGCGGCAACGTCACCACCTCGAACTGACCGTCGTCGGGGTGGTTGGACTCGCTGACGGTCCCGTACTTCGCCATCTGTGAGATGTTGGCCAGGATCAGACTGTCGAACCGGGCGGTGGCGCCGTCGGCTCTGACGAGCTCAAACGGCTTCAAATGACCGAGGGTCCGGGCGACGGAGAGGAGTTCGAGGATTTTCCCTTTTCCACCCTTTTCGATTCCGATCGCCATCAACGGGGTGAGCCCGAACCCTACATAGGAGTGGGCGTACAGGACCTGCCCCCGATGGGCCCCGCCGAACGTTATACGCAGCAAATCAATGCGATAGGTTCGGCCTTCGCGGATGGCCTCCGTCAACGGTCTCGCGGTCATGCTCCTGTGATGATCATTGGCGTTGCCGGCAGGAAGCACAGTGCACACCGCCCTGCTGACGGGAACGTCCATCACCCCGTTGACCACCTCGTTGTACCCGCCGTCGCCGCTGACCGAGACTATGAGCGGGGCGCCTCCCGCGGCCACGGACCGCGCAAGATCGCGCGCGTGCCCCGCATACTCCGTGGGCAGCAGGTCAATCTGCAGATCCGGCAGATCGCTGGCGAGGTCACGCTGCAAGTCATCAATCCGCGTGGCCATTCCGGCTTTGGCCGGATTGAAGATCAGGACCACGCGGTCAAATGGTGTGGCAAGTGCCCGGTCATCAGTCATGTGCCCATCCTTCCAGTCCCGGTTGCGGTCGAGTCCAGCCTAAACGAGTGTCGATAGTCACTGCCTCTGGACCGGGAGAAGGCGTAAACGTCGGGTAAAATTGAGGGAGGAATTGTTCGGCCAGCAGCCCCGGTTCCCTCCTCTCCCCCTTGAATGGAACCCCTCCCCCCATGTCCTCCGCGATTTCCGCGCCGGCGCCCCAGCGTTTCCCGTTGGCAGCCATGATGGTCCTGGCCACCATCGCCTTCACCGCCATCACCACTGAACTTCTCCCCTCCGGCCTGCTCCCCCAGATCAGCGCCGGCCTGAACGTGTCCGAGCCGGTCGCCGGCTACCTTGCCGCCGCCTACGCCGCCGTCATCGTGGTCACGGTGGTGCCCGCCGCGCGGCTGCTCGGCAGAGTACCGAAGCGGCCCCTGCTCGTGGCGCTCGTCCTGACGTTCGCGCTCAGCAACGCCCTGGTGGGCCTCGCCCCCGACTTCACCGCAGCGATGGGAGCCCGGCTGGTGGGCGGTCTGGCTCACGGACTGCTCTGGACCACCATGGCCCCCTATGTCACCCGGGTGGTCCCGGCCCACAAGGTAGGCAAGGCGCTGGCCATCGTTTTCAGCGGCAACAGCCTGGGCCTGGCCATCGGGGCACCGATCGGCACCGCACTGGGCGGCTTCCTCGGCTGGCGCGCGTCATTCCTGTTCCTCGCCGGCTTCAGTCTGCTGCTCGCCGCCCTGGCCTTCTGGCTGCTGCCCTCCTCCCGCCGCGCCGCCGGCGAGGCCCGCCCCTCGCTGCGCAAGGCCATCGCCCAGCCAGGAGTGAAGCCCATAGCAATCGCGTGGCCGCTGATGATCCTGGCGCACTTCGCGCTCTTCACCTACATCGCCCCGTACACCCGCGATGCCGGCCTGCCCGACTACGCCATCAGCCTGGGCCTCACAGTCCTGGGCGTCTCAGGCCTGCTCGGTATCTGGATCGCGGGCCTCACCGTCGATTCCCATCCACGCCGTTCGCTTCTGATCACGACGGCGGCAGTCGCCGTCTCGATGCTCCTGTTGCCGTTTGTGGGTGGCAGCCTTCCCTTTGCCCTGGTGCTCATGACGGTCTGGGGCGCAGGCCTCGGAGCCATCGGCATCTACAACCAGTCCGCAATCCTCCGGGCCGGCCGGGAAAACAAAGACGCCGCCAACGGCCTCACTGTCCTCACCATCCAGCTGGGCATCACCATCGGCGCCCTCTATGGCTCCGCGGCCCTTCTCATCGCTGGCCCGCTGCTGGTGCCGGCTGCCGCAGCGCTTCCGGTCATCGCCGCCCTGCTCGTCACCTTCGGTGGCAAGACGGCTGCCTATCCGCCGGGCCCGCGTGAGTCTCTCTGGAAGAGGCCACGGCCGGTCGGCGAACCCGGCGGCAGCCGCTAGACAGACGGCCGCTACGGCTGCAGAACCAACGATATGCGCGGGGGATAAGGATCTCCCCATTTTGGGAGCGATGCTTTAGGGTGGTCGCATGATTCATCCCCGACTCGATTTCATCACCCTCGGCGTACGCAATGTGGACGCTTCGCGCAGATTCTACGCTGACGGCCTTGGCTGGCCCATCCACAAGGAGGTTCCCGGCGAAGTGGTGTTTATTCAGGTTAACCACGGCTTGATGCTGTCCCTGTGGGATGCCGGGCAGATGCAGGCCGAGGCGGGCGTGGATGCTCCCGGAGGGGTTCCCTGCTTCATGTTCAGCCACAACGTGGAAAATGCGGAGGACGTAGACCGGGTGTTGTCCGAGGCCGAACTCGCCGGGGCTACCATCGTGGCGCCAGCCAAGACCCAGCCTTGGGGCGGATGCGCCGGCTACTTCGCCGATCCAGATGGCTTCCGCTGGGAGGTGGCCTTCAATCCCACCTGGAAAGTGGACGACGAAGGAAATGTCACCGTCTAAAAACAGTACCGGCCGATCCTGATGTCGAGATATTCGCAAATTACCGGTAGTCCACTTGCGACGAGGATCGACCAGTCCTTCAGCCTGCCGAGATAGAAGTGACCTCGTAGACCAGGGCCGAGCTCATGGCGGTTCCGCGGCAGGTCAGCTGGTGCGGCTGGGCGCGGTGGGCCTGCAGTTCGACGTCGGCACTCGCCGGATGAGGCGGGCGTCCGGTGATGTTGATCCGCCAGCGGTCACCGTCGCGGAAGGTCCCCACGACCACATAGTCATTCCGGCCGGCCGGGCCGAAACGCCTGAGCATGGCCGCGACTGCGGCCTGCTGCGCCGGGAAGAGATCCGTGTAGCCGCGCAAATACTGTGCGTGGATACGGCCGGCCAGGTGCTGTTCGATCGTGGCAACGGATGACTCGGCATCCAGACGGCCGTAATAGACGCCGTCAGGCGCGACAACGACATTGCCTGCGAATCTGTCACCGCCTACGTGCGAGCATTCCCACACCAGCTCCGGCCAGCGCTCACTCAGTGCACGTCCGACAGGCCGTCCCCACACAGCGCAGCATTGGTCACGTTGGCTGTGAGTGCAGACCAGGATGACGGGCGGATGGCCGAGCTCACCGGGAATGCTGAGAGCTGTGGCTATCTCGGCGAGATCCTCATCCTGGCTCCAGGTTCCCCATTGCTGACGATAGGCGCCCGAGTTCTCATGTCGCAGGACGGCCCAATGGCTCCGACCCTCCCGGCGGCGGGGGCCGGGCCGCCTCACCAACAGAATCCGCGCCCGCGCCGCCTTCGCGGCAGCCAGCACGAGCGCTTTGGTCTCGGGCTCGAAATCAAGCCCGTCGAACCCGTTGAGCGGCCACCCTCCCCGGTACTCGATGAGAACCCAGACAACGCCGTGCGACGCCGTGCCGGCAATCGGGTCGCCGCGCAACCGGGCACTCTCAGAGCAGAAGAAGCGCTCCGTGGCCGCCACTGCGGCGGAGTCACTGTTCAAGTCGCTGGTCGAATCACTGTTCAAGGGGAAACGAGGACCCCCGCGCGCAAAAGTCTTTCAACGAGTTCGACGCCGAGATCACCTGCGGTGTGAACCTCCCCGTCGAGGAGGCGCATCACCGATGGCAGATCCGTCTCCGGGAAGTCGAGCCAGCCCACGCGCGTGGTCAGGCGCGAGCCCTCCAGCCCAGCTTCCAGTGCATCGCGAAGCCGGACCACAGACTCGGGGCTGAGGCTCTCGAGGGCCGCGAGCTGTGCCAACGGTCCCAGCGGTGCCGGGCGACCCTGCCCTCGCCGGGTGCGGTGGAACAGCTCAGTGGAATCAGCTTCTCTCAGGGCGGCGGCGAGGCGCTCGCGGACGACGTCGATCTCCGGACCCGGTCCGTCGACGCCCAATGGCAACGTACGGCGCATCTCGGGATCTTCCCCCAGCGCTGCGAGCGCGGCCTGCGCAAGCTGTTCAGCTAATCCGTAGCGGGTCCAGCTGTGGATTCCGAGCGTGAGGTGGATGGAGACCTCGCCCTGCGCCTGGGCGGCATGCAACCAGCCACGCGGCAGGTAGAGGACATCCCCCGGCTCGAGCACCGTGTCGATGCAGGCCTCGCCCTTCGCGGCCTCGGCTACGGCGGAGCGGCGATCGGTCCAGGGTTGATCACGCAGGGGGTCCGGGTGGACGGGCTCGTGGATGATCCAGCGTTTGGTGCCCTCGATCTGCAGAACAAAGACGTCGTGGACGTCATAGTGATCGTCAAACCCGCGGTTCTGAGGCGGCGTGATGTAGGCATTCGCCTGCACCGGATGTCCAAGCTCGGTGCTCAGCCTGCTGCTGAAGTCCGAGACCGGCTCCCATGTTCGGTGCAGGGCCTGGAGCACGAGTGTGGCACCGTCCGCGAATTTGCGCCAAAGGGCGGTGTCATCGAGCTGGTCCGAGATCGTAGCGCCGACGCCCGCAGGAGAGGTGAATGATGAGTCCGGAAATGTAGTGCCTCCCTTCGCGACGCGGAGAAAAGGTGTGCGCAATCCCCGGCGCGAGATCAGTTCGTCGACGGCGTCGGCAGAGAACAGATCCGAGTAGTCGCTGACGCCGCGCGTGAGGAGGGCCGTACGACCCCAGACGTCGCCGGCGAACCTCTCACGGCCAATGCTGATCAGACGTGTCTCCAGGACCCCGGCGCCTTCCACGGCAGCGGGGTCCTGGAAGTCAGTGCGGGCGGTGCTCAAAATTCAGATGCCCCGTTCAGCGGCTCCCCCATCGGCTCCGCCATCAGCTCCTCCATCGGCACCGCCATCAGCTCCACTATCGGCACCGCCGTCGGCACCGCTGTCAGCACCTCCACCGGCTCCGCTGTCAGCACCGCCGTCGGCACCGCCGTCAGCACCGCCGTCAGCTCCGCTATCGGCACCTCCATCAGCTCCGCCGTCGTGCATACCGGGGACACCGGCCGCGCCACCGTCCGCGGGGCCTTCCTGGCTCGGATCCTGCTCTGGACTGGTCATGCTTCCTCCCGAGAATCGAATCGCTAGGATCAGCTCCGTTTACCGGCACCTGATCACCCAACCGGGCGATCCTTCAGCGACACCGCCCGTGATCACACTAACGGCACGGGCCTACTGCGGAACAGTCCCTTGCACCTCTGAAGTCAGAATCTCAGGGGACGCGCCTGGGGCGGCGAGCGCCGTCGTCGTACTCCCTTGTCCCGTTGTATTCCCCTTCACCACGCCCTACCGTGAAACGGTCAGCCAAACTGACCACTCATCACCGCGGGAGCAAACAATGGCGAGACTGACCGGCCGGACCGTGCTGATCACGGGAGCGACCGACGGCTTGGGCTACGCGCTTGCCCACCGGCTGGCCGAGGATGGCGCAGCACTCGTCCTGCACGGCCGGCGGCCCGACGCCCTCAAACAAACCGCCGACGACGTCGGCCGTCACGGCGTCGAGGTATCCACTGCGCTGGCCGACCTGGCCAATCTCGACCAAGTACGCGCCATGGCCGATGAACTAACGGCCGACGGAATCGGCATCGACGTCCTGGTCAATAACGCGGGCGTCGGCGTCGGGCAGCCTGACACCACCACCCGGGCCACCACAGTGGACGGCAACGAGCTGCGGTTCGCCGTGAACTGCCTCGCCCCCGCACTTCTGATGGCCCGGCTCCTCCCGGCCATGCGGCAACGGCCGGGATCGCGGGTTGTGAACGTCGCGTCAGCGGGCCAGCAGCCCATCGATTTCGACGACGTGATGCTCACCCATGGGTACGACGGGACCCGGGCCTACCGCCAAAGCAAGCTCGCGCTCATCACCCTCGGGTTCGTCCTCGCCGAGCGGGTCCCCGCCCATGAGGTGACGATCAACAGCCTCCACCCCGGGACGTACATGCCAACCAAGATGGTGCTGGAATCAGTGGGTCACAGCATCGACAGCCTGGAAACAGGGGTGGACGCCACCGCACAACTTGTCGGCGATCCGAGCCTCTCGGACACAACCGGCGCGTACTTCAACATCACCGAGCCTGCCCGTGCAAACGCCCAGGCCTACGACAACACTGCCCGTCAGCGGCTGATCGAGCTCACCGAAAATCTCATCGGCCAGCCCATCCTCTGAGGCCGTCGTGAGCTCCCCCGAAGGTGCGGGAAGGCCCACACCCATCCCGCTCGCCATGTGCAACGAATCACATGTATCCAGCGGGAAAGCCTCGTTGGCCCCTGACGAAGGAGTCAATTGTGAATCGAAATATGAAGGTGGCCTTCGGGGCTTCCGCCGCCGCACTGGTCGCGGCCGCATCGCTGGGAGCGGGGCCGGTCCTTGCCCAGAATACGAAAGCGTCGGAAAAGACCGTTACCCTCACCGCCGATCTGAAAGAGCTGAACGGCTCCGGTGCGTCCGGCACTGCAACGGCTGTGGTGAGCAACCAAAAAATCAAGCACATCGAGGTGCATGCCCACGGCCTCAGTCCTGATGCCCCGCATGCGCAGCACATCCACTACGGGGAGCAGGCCATGAATGAGTGCCCCACGCTCGCGCTGGATAGCAACGAGGATGGACGCATAAACACCGTGGAGGGCATCCCCGCGTACGGTCCCGTCGTCGTCTCCCTTAACACCAGCGGGGACACCACTCCAGCCAGCTTCCTTGACGTCAGCCGGTTCCCCGTCTCCACAGACGGCAGCTATGACTACAGCCGCGACAACATCGAGTTCACCGATGTTGCAGGCACGGGATACCCCGGCCCCGGAGGGACAGGCACGGCCAAGCAGATCGCCGACTCCATCCGCGCCGGCGAGGGCGTTCTGGTGATCCATGGACTGGACCACGACGGAGACGGCACGTACAACTTCAGTGACCCTGAAGGGGCAAGCGAGCTTGATCCGAACCTGCCGGCAGAGGCGACCGACCCGGCTGCGTGCGGCGTCCTGCGCTAAGTCCTCTACCAAACTGCACCGGCACGAACTCCGGAGCAGAAATTGCTGATGGCTCGTCCCAAAGACGAGCCATCAGCCAACGTGCTGGCAAGACCACAGCCCTGAGGTGCATCTGACCTTGCTGATCAAAATTTCGGCGGGCAGCGCGAGGATAGCAGCGCCGTAGTCCCCGTTTCATTGTTTTCCCGCGGGCGGCGCTTTACCGTGAGGAGACGATCGGCAGAAGTGCGGGTAGAGGCATGCGAACTGTTTCCTGGTCATCGCGGCATCTTCTGTTGTGCCTCGTGTCTGTAGTTCTCGTGGGCGGCGCCAGCGGGGCAGCCGTCGCCGCCGGAACGTCGTCGACGTCCCCTGGACCTGCCGCTAATGAGCAGGGCTACGAAGTGTTGGACCGTTTCCTGCAGGAGCAGATCGACAGTATCGGTATTCCGGGAGTCGCGGTCGTGGTCGTCCAACACGGTGTCCAGGTGCACTCGGCGGCGTTTGGCAACGCTGACTCCGGACGGCCGATGACAGCGCAGACTCCGGTGCTGCTGGCTTCCACCACCAAGTCCCTCACAACCATCGCCGTGATGCAGCAGGTCGAAGCCGGCCGCCTCCAGCTGGACGAACCGGTGCAGACCTACCTGCCCTGGTTCACGCTGAAGGACAGCCGCAGTTCAGAGATCACCGTCCGTCAT
>NZ_JAPSHJ010000052.1:13871-23913 GCF_031179985.1 Arthrobacter sp.
CGCGGGAGTCCCTGGTGAAGCATTCGGGTACGCCAATGCCAACTTCAACATTCTGGGTTTGTTGGTGGAAACGGTCTCCGGCCAGCCGTTCGGGCAGTACGTGGAGCAGCACGTCTTCGAGCCTCTGCAGATGGAGCATGGCCATACAAGCAAGGCTGCTGCCCGCGAGGACAACGTGGCTGCCGGGCATTCGCTGTGGTTCGGGTCATTTTGGCTGCGGACCCAAGTGCCGGCGGGCACCACCGGAATGCCCTCGACCACCATGTTTGCCTCCGCCGAGGACAAGAGCCACGAACTGATAGCGCTGCTGGACGAGGGTAATTACCGGGACCGCCGCATCCTCCAACCGGCAAGTGTGGAGGCCATCCTCGAGCCGCGGGTACGGATTGACGAGTCCAAGGAGTACGCCATGGGCTGGTTTACCCGTCCGCTGGTGGAATCCGTCGATCCCGCGTTACAGCCCGATCCTGCCACGTTGCCCTTGCTGGTGGAGCATCAAGGGGAATGGGGCAATTCGCACACCTACCAGGCTCTGGTTCCCGCCTCCGACCTCGGCGTTGTCCTGATGATCAACGGGAACGACACGTCGGCCCCGTCCCGGCTCAAGGCCATCGACACCAACGTTCTGCGCATCCTTCACGGGCAGGATCCGGCGCCGACGGTGGTGCCCGAGGACTGGCTGCAGCGCTACAGCTGGGCAGTCTCGCTGGGACTGCTGCTCCTGGAGCTTCTGAGCCTGTGGTTTTCGTTCAGGGTTCTGCTCCGTCGGGGTTCCCGGGCCCGACGGCGGTGGCCGCCTCTGGCGTTGGGTGCTGCCGCTTTGGTCCTCGACGGCTTCGCGCTATGGCTGTGCTTTATCTACGCGCCCACGAAGTTCGACACCAGCCTGGCCGTCATCGTCCGCCAGTTCCCCGACGTCGGACTCACCCTGGTGCCTGTGCTCCTGCTGGCGGTTATCTGGCCGGTACCCCGAACGCTCTGGCTGCTCCTTATGTTGTTACCGGGCTCAGTTCCGCGGCCGTTGTACGGTCGTGAGCGACGCTAGAACTGAACTTCAATACCTTCAAGAATAGCGTCAACAACTTCGTTGATGGGGCGCGCAGTATTAATAGTTATGCCTTCGGGTAAGGCCTCTTTAGTGGCATGCAAACGCAGTACAAATTCAGTGGTATTGACACTATCATTCACATCCCAATCATCCACTGTACGGCGGTCCAATCTCTCCCTGAGCGTTTCAGCATCCACATCCAATACATATACGTTGTCGAATGCGTCTATGAATTTTTGAAAGTTCCTTGAACCGCCACAGAAAAATGCCACCTCATCTTCTTTATTGGCAACTATCTCTCTGACTTTATCAACGTCCCATATATGATACTGAAATCCAGGAGCATCTGTTGGCCTTCCCGTTTCAGGGTCGCCGCGATAAGCCAGCTCATTATCGCCATCAATGGTTTTATATCCGCGTTTTCGGAGTTCGCCAGATACCGAACTTTTGCCCGTGCCCGAACTACCATCGATAAGATAATTCCTCTTCGCCATTGACTTATTGTACGAAAAAAAGGCCAATAAGAAGCGGCTTCGCGGATGAAGGAGCAGTGCCGCATTGCGGGAACCGGCCGTAGCCATCCACAGAAGTGAGGGTGGAAGGATCGTCGAGGACTGTATGGCTGCTCCTGAAGATGCGGGCACGTTCATAGCTGGGTCGGCCAGATCCAGGGGTGGCGGCAGCCTTGGACCGAGTGTACGCAAACTTCTTGACATCCCGAGTGACGGGGTCGATGGTTGGCATGTCCAGCGCATCCAGACCAACTAAGGAGCAGAGATGGAAGCCACGCCCTATGGTGTTGTGCACTTCTTCCCAGGAGGCACCAAGGAACAGTACGAGGCGTCAATTGCCGTCACTCACCCAGGCGAGGGGCGCCTGCCCGAAGGTCAGATCTTCCATGCCGGAGGCTCTTCTGCCGGTGGTTGGACGATCATAGGTGTCCATGAGTCGAAGGAGAGCTGGGAGAAATTCCGTGACGGCGTCCTGCTTCCCCGGATGCAGCAGGGTATCGAGGGCGGATTCACATCCCCGCCCGACGAGACGGTGATCGATCTGTACACGATCATGCCGTAGCAATTCGGGAGGGCGGCCTCCCCATCTTTACGCTTTTTCACAGCCCTTGGGCAGCTTCCTGCAGCGGAAGTTTGAGTGTCCTGAGCTTTCCGAGCAGATCCTGAGCATCCAGGACAACGTCAAAGATCGGCGTAGTTGATCCGTTGTTCAGAACGACGCCGTAGGCCAGCGGGTTTCCGTCAGTATCAAGATGGACAGCGCTCCACGAACCACAACGGCGCGCGACGCTGTTGGCTCGTGTCGCGTTCCGTAGAAGGCCTCGACAGGTGACCAATTAGTCACCTATTCTGGAGGGGTGGACGAAGTGTTTAAAGCCTTGGCCGACCCCACCCGCCGGGACCTGCTCGATGAGCTGTTCAGGGAGGACGGGCAGACGCTCCATGCGCTTGAGGCCCACTTCGACATGACCCGTTACGGTGTGATGAAGCACCTCAAACAGTTGGAAGAGGCAGGCCTGGTGGTGACCCGCCGTCGAGGTCGCGAAAAACTGCACTTCCTGAATCCTGTGCCCATCCGCCTGGTCCACGACCGCTGGGTCAGCAAATACGCAGAACCATGGGCCGCTGCCCTCAGCGACCTCAAAACCAGATTGGAAAGTCCCATGGAAAAGATCTTCGAAATCTACATCAAGACCACTCCGGAACGGCTCTGGGAAGCCATCACAGACAGCGGCATCCGCAGCAAGTACCAGTTCGGGATGAAAATCAACTCGGACTGGACGCCCGGCGGGCGCTTCGAAATGGCGCCCGACGGCGGTCAGCTCCTCGGCGAAGGAGAGAACCTCGAGGTGGATCCTCCCCGCAGACTCGTTCAGACCATGCGCGCACTTTGGGGCGAGGCCGTCAAAGCCGAAGGCACCTCCCGCATCACCTGGGAGATTGAACCTGTGGGCGACTCCTGCCACCTCATTGTCACCCACGATCAGCTGCGCGAAGGAGCCAACGAGGAGCTCTTCGGCGGTTGGCCGATGATCCTCTCCGGCCTGAAGACCTGGCTGGAAACGGGCGAAGTCCTCACGACCCCCGGATCACTCCTGTACACCTGACTGGACTGGGGGGCTTAGGCGGGCGCCGCCGTCGTACTCCAGCGGCAGAAGTTAGCCCTCGACCAATCTTTCAAACCAAGTCATGCAGCGTCTACTCTCACGCCGCGGATGCTCGTCCGCAGGAATGGTGTTCGGACTAGACGACGGAGACCTGGAACTTTTCTATCAATACCCGCACACTCTCTAACCCATGATGATGCAGGCTGACACGCCTTAGAGGGAACCCCCGCCTTGTTGCGGGGTTCCCTTTTGCCTGTTGGAGTTTCCCGACATGGTGGGACAATGAGGACTACGGCGCCAGCCAGCAGGAGTCACCTGCAAGTCTCCTGCGTGGCCGACCAGAGGAGCTCTGATGACGCGAATTCTGATGATGGGTCCTCCCGGAGTGGGCAAAGGCACCCAGGCGGTGCGGCTGGCAAGCCACCTCCAGGTCCCATGGATCTCCACCGGAGACCTGTTCCGTGAGCAGGTACGCAACGAAACAGCGCTGGGCCTCCAGATTCGGGATTTGATGGGCTCCGGCCACTATCTTCCGGACGAGATCGCGGATGAGTTGGTTTCCCACCGGCTCGCGGAACTCGACGCACAAGACGGTTTTATCCTGGACGGCTACCCACGCACAGCCGCCCAAGTGCAGTCACTGGATCTAGTGCTCTCAGCATCATCCGTGCACCTCACCGCCATCGTCGTACTTGACGCACACAGACGTGACATCATCGCCCGGCTTCTGCAGCGCGCCAGGGAACAAGGCCGCGCTGACGATACTCCCGAGGTGATCGACCGCCGCCTGCAGGTTTATGCCGACGAAGCCGCCGAGCTCTTCGGCTGCTATGCCGATCGCGGGGTCCTGCTCCATGTTGACGGCATGGGACATCCAGACGCCGTCGCGGCGCGGATCTGGGAGGCACTGCAGTTGCCGAAAGACTGACTGCCTTCGCCTCGTCGGAAGCGGATCACGGTCCCAAGGGGCCCCTGCTCTGTGTTGCGTGCAAGGATTTACTAATGACTATCGACGACGACAGCGCCAGACTGCCCCACCTCACGGACACCCATGACACCCCGACCGAAATCAGCCGGGGCTGGGATTCGATTGGAGCAATTATTGTCGATGCCTCCCTGCAACGGCGGCAAAACTACGAGGCAACCGTCAAGCCGCGGGTTGAAGCCCTTGTAGCCTCCTGGCCTGATGCAAACACGACCAGCGGGTTTCGGAACCGTCTTTCTACGGGGTCCCTCTCGCAAATCATCATGTGGCCGTCGCCCGGCCGCTTGGGACAGATAGAAGATTTGACCGCGGTGCTGGAGGACCAAGGCATCGAAACTGTCGAGGAACTGAGGGCCAGGCTCTCCGACCCCGCGGCCAGGGACGTCCTTCGGGAGGCTCTTGCGGGCGTACGCCACATGGGGCCGAAGGCACTGGAGTACTTCGACCTTCTCAGCGGCGTCTCAACCGGGAGGTAACCGAGACCGGGACTAAGCCAGGCCCCGCCGTCGTACTCCCTATGCCGCGTCCTTCTTCACCTGGTAAGTGAGGTCCAGGTTCCAGTCCTGGGGAGCCGAGGGACCGAGTTGCCAAACGTACTCGTTCTTGAGCTTCGCTCCGTCGGAGCGGAACGGGCCAGTGTGCAGCGGATAGAACGCAACCGTCGGCAGACTCGTGTCTGGTGATGTGAGGATTGCGTTGTTGAAATCGCCGTTCATGCGCCTCAATTGCTCCACGATGTAGGTCCTGCAGGCAGCCTCGTCCAGGGTGCCATCTTTGCTGGCTTTCGCTGTCAGCTGCAGCGCGATGTGAAGTTGCCGGTCGCCGTGATCGTCCTCGAAACTGACCAAACGGTGGTTCTCTACCGCTGAAAGAAGGGCCTGGTCGCCGCTGAGGACGTCGCGCAGGGCATCCGGTGCTACGACGGCTCCGTTGAAGTCGACGGACAGGTCGCTCCTGCCGTAGTGGAAGAGCAACGGTAGATCGAGGAACTGCTGCCGAATGACGTGTCCGAGTCCGAACTCCTTGAGCACGGCATTGAGTTCGCGCACGCGCATTACGTGCCCGCGGTCATGGATGTTGTAGCGGATCCGCGGATTGACGTTCTCTTTCCGCACAATCGTCACCACCAGCTCTCCATCCTCGTTTGTTTCCATGAGGTAGTCATACGGGTTGAACTGGAAGATCATCGGCAGCACCCCGTACTCCGCCTGCCTGGTGAGGCGGGCCGACAAATCAGGGTTGGCAGCAATGGCCTGCCGGAGCGCCACGGTGTAGTCCGTCTCGATGGCCAGGTTGATCTCAAGGTCGGAGGCCCCGTAGGAACCGAAGGCACTGTGGGCGTACTTGGTGATGTGCGCCCTCATGTTCTCGCTGATCCCCTCGCCGCCGAACGCCGCCACGATGTCATAGGCCTCCCAGTTGATCCGGTCGTCCTCGAACAAAGCCTTCAGGAACGGCGGATAACTGAGGATGATGTACGTGTAATCCGTCCCGAACTCGAGCATCGTGGCGATGACCTTGTTACGGTCCGGGCCGATGGATTTGATCATGGTGACGTCCGTGAGGGAAGTACTGACGTTCATTCCGGTAGCCCACGCCCCGAGCGAGAAGCAGTTGAGCACGAACGGCTGCTTCGTGAGAGTCTCCGCCGTGCGCGAGAAGCCGACCTGGAGCAGCTGCCGGGTGGCAAGGCGTTCGTCGAGGCCACGCACCCAGCTGGTGGGAACGCCTGAGCTCCCGGAAGATTCATCGACCACCACACCGTGGCGGGGAAGAACGCCGTTGACGCTGCGGGCAGGAATGGGCCAGCGTTTGATGTAGCTGTCTTTGTCCATCTCCGGCAGTGCGGCGAAAGCCTCGGCAAGGGTGTTGCCCTTGAGGGAAAGCCTTCCCGGCACACCTCGTTCGAGGAGGAAGGCTTTGTAGGCCGGCACCCGTTTGGCGGCCATTTCGAAAGTCCGCCAGGCCCTCCAGCGTCCTGCGGCCCACCGGAAAGGCTCAATGCCGGGCATCAGCAGTATCCGGTGTGTGGTGACCCGTGGCGTGAAAAGCCCCACGAACCTGTCCATCAGAAAGACGAAGGCGAAAATGAGCGTTTTACTCATGGCTGGCTCCTGTGGGGATGTGTCCCTCGGGCAAAAGACCGAGCAGCATCGAGGTGGCGGGGCGGCGGTGTGCAGTTGGAGGCGTGAAGCTGTAGCCGAATCTGAAGAGCATCCACGCCATCCTGTTGCCGGATTCGTGGATTCGGGCCTCTGCAACAAAATCGGCGTGCGATTCCGGGTTGGTGATGACTGTCCCGAAGGGATGCAGGTAGACGCCTCTTTCAGTGAAGAAGAGCCAGACCCGCATGAAGGTGCGCCCGGCTTCGAGATAGTGGGCAGGTTCGGCGAAGGGGCCTTCGAGCCATCCGAGCTGTCTTACACCGCGCATTGTGCGCAGATACATGGCCCTGATGAGGCCGCCGATGATCGGGAAGGACCACAGCCTGCGGTTCCGCATCGCGAAGCGAAGGATGGGTCCCGGCATGATCATGGTTTCGGCGCTGAGCCCGTCCGCCTTTGCGGCCGCTTCATCCTTTGAGAACCGCAACCACTGCATGATCTCGGCGTAGACGGCGTCATTCCGCAGGTCGGAAAAGAGCGTCTTCTGATTGATCTGCACCAGCGAAGAGACCGTGCGGGCATTGGCCGTCGAGCGGAAATCATACCCTTGCCCGGCGGCGATGGCGGAAGCTTCCCTCAGAATTTCCTCGCCCACGACCCTGTTGTCATAGGGCCGCCGGGACGTCTGCCTGGATCGGAATACAGCCAGCCGACGTTCAGCCGCGGACCGGGTCCCCGGGCTGGCCGGTTCCAGTCGCACCGTGCCAATAAGATGCAAACGGTCTACCGCATCGAAATCCATTTCCGAGTGATTAAGTGCCTCGATGGCGTGGTAGCCGCGAGCTGCAGCGACCACGGACAACGACTCCAGGAAAACACCCGCGCAAACGTGGGCGAACGGAATACCAAAAGGTTCGGCAGGCAGCCCGAGGTCCAGGTCATAGTAAATCTGTGCCGTTGTCTCGCTGATGGGCCGGAGCTTCATCGGCTGGGAGTTGTGCGGTGAGGGATACCAGCGGACGTCCTCGACGATGTCCAGCCACAAAGCCTCAGCGTCCCTAATCATCCGGCCAGCCTCTAAGACACCAGTAACAACAGCCAGCCACGGGAGCACTTCCCTTCGGTGAGTAGTTCGCAGCGACCAGCGAACTGTGACAACAAGGACCCCGGGAGCGTCAGCACATGCACCTGCAGGTTGTCGATCATCCCCCGCCATGAACGTATCCTGACGCGGCCACCTGCACTATGAAATTAAGGCAATCCTGCGGGAATCTTGCGGCCGGGCTGTCACTGCCGCTGAATTAGCGGCGTCGGCGATTACAGACGACGGCGGGCAACGTCCCGGATCACTTCGGCCTGCTCAGGTCCGGCTGCTACATCACCATCCCGCCACTCATCGGCGCGGGCCAGAAAACAACAGCGAGCGCTATGACACCCAGCGCAACCGCAATTGCGCGGTTGGCGAACCGTTTCCAGGGCAGCATCTTCTCGCCAGCGATAAAGGCCCCCACCAGTGCCATCCAACCGGTGCTCATAACGCCCAGGGCAAACAACGCCACCATGAGCGCCCAGCAGCACGCAACGCACCATGCGCCGTGCTCCACTCCCATGCGCAGCGCGCCACCATACCCGTTCCGCATCCGGTGCAGGATGAAGTCCATGGGACTCCTGCATTTCATCAGGGCGACATTTTTGGCGGGAGTGAACTGATAGGCGGCCGCAAGCAGGATCACTCCGGCGGCCAGGTACCGCCCGCCCTGATCGGGGGCGAAGATCCAGGGAACCAACGAAACCACGGATGCGTACAGCAGATAGGCCACCACACCGAAGACCGTCCATGTAATCAGGTAGCCAGCCACGAACACGGGGGTGGACCCGGGCGGCGCGTAGCGGCCCGTCTTACGGCGGTGGCTGTGAATTCGTGAATAGGCCACCACCATTGGCGCCACGGAGGGGAACATCATGGCCGACAGCATCACAACCCACGTGATGACGAACAGTCCCAGCGGTCCCGGATCCGTCCAGGTGCCCATGTCCATCCCGCTCATTTGCACGGAAGTGAAGACCCAGCTCGCCGCGGCCAGTATGAGCAGGACCGCGATCAGGCCAAACTCCCGCGGATCGACCCGGGACGCGGTGGCAGACGAAGGAGAGGCGGCGCGCCCAAGTGGGTGCGCGCCGCCTCTCGTGGACAGCTTCCTGCGCAGCATCAGCCAGGCGCGTTCAGGCCCGGCCCCGGGGGGCGTTCTCGGCCATCTCGCTTCCGTAGGTGAAGTCCGCGGTCTCACCGTAGACAGCGTCGAAGTCGAGGCCAAAGAGCTTCGAGTGCCCCCGCCCTTTTCCGATCCGGAATTCCTCGGCGAAACCGAACATCGCGTTCTTCTCGGTGGTGAAACCGCCGTCCGGCCCCAGCAGCGGCTCAAACGTGAAGTCCGCGTGCCCGGCCACCGAACCCGACGGGCTGTCGCCGTCGGAGAACCTGACGCTCGCACGCTCCGCACCCAGCCATTCCCCGTACAACGCGGCGAAATCCGCGAACGGGCCACCGGCATCACCATGGAGAATGGTTTCCAGAGCGCCGGCCTGGGCATCCGAGGCGCCGTCGTCGACGACGATCCCCACCTTCCAGTTGCCTGCGCTGAGGTTTGACGGGAACCAATTGGCGAAGGCGAAGGAAACTCCCGACAGGTCGGTATCATCGAGATTCCCGCTCGCGATCTGGAATACAGCTACGCCGCGGCACTCGCCATTCGAATCCGTGGGCGGGCCATCGACCGGGCAGGGACAGATCAACTGGCAGTTGCAGTTGGCAACATATTTTCCGGTCATTTCCCAAGACATTTGTGACTCCTCGCTGGCGCCCTCGCCTAGCAGAAGAGTCTAGACTCAGCGCCGAAATTCTTTGGGAGCGGGGCGGAAAGGCCCCGTTAAGGCAGACAGTATTCCCCCGAAATCTGCATGTCAATATGCTCGGAATAGCCCTTAAAACAACTCCACCGAACCGCTCCAGTCAAGGCCAAAAAGGCCTCCTCTACCCTATTTGGCGCCGCCGCAACCTCTCAGGATTACCGACGACGGCGATTAGAGCCGAGGCCGGGCCGCCCTTCTCCGCCGATGTGCAGCTTCTTCACTTCGGCTGCCCACTCGCCGAGTTGGGCGTCCAGGTACCCAAGGTCAGGGACCCGGAACTCGCCGGCCAGCAATGAGGCAATCGGTTCCCATTGCTGAGTGACCTCAAAGTAGCTTTTCGGCCAGAGGCTGGCCGGGCGCCGGAGGCTGTTGTGGCCGGGCAGCGGAGGCACTGGTGCCCTCAGCAGCAAAATCTGAGCCCTCAGCCGGATCCTGGGAGTGGGAGCGGATCTCGGGAAAATCCCGGGAGTCGTCTCCTTCAACCGGAGCCTCGCTGTGGATCCGGATATCGTCTGGATCTGATGTGCCCATTTCCCCATCCTTTGTTCGCTCGTATCTGACAGGTGCTACCGGCGTCGCCTGGGCAGAAGGTAGTAAGTGCCTGTTCCATCAACAGGCAGCCAGAGAAGCCGACGACAACAGTCTGCGCCGCCACCCCTGCAATGAGAAGCACAACTCCCTGGGCGGGTCGCGGATCACCCTCCCGCCCACGGGGGCAAGGCCAGGTTCCGGGCTGGAATTGCAGGAGATTGCTCCCGGCCCGGAGCATTGGCATACTTCACGCATGTCTTCCCTCCCCGTCGCCGCCGCCGACGACGTCATCAACCAGCCAGCGCGCGCCCAGTTCGAGGCGTTTCTCGACGAACACCGCAACG
>NZ_JAPSHJ010000088.1 GCF_031179985.1 Arthrobacter sp.
GTTGCTGCAATTGATGCAGTATTGGGACTCTGGCGAAGGCCGGGTTACGGGAAGGTTGCGTTTGCCAGGACCGGCGGGGGCCGGCTAACCTCACGGAGCAGTTCTAGGAACGACTAACCTGCACCGTCCGGAATAGTTCACCGATAATCTTGTCACTCCGCTTTGAGGGAGGCGGTTCCTTGTGCGAGAGCGGTAATTTGCTGCCAGTCCTGGTTTTCGATCGCGCTGCGGGGGGTGAGCCAGCTGCCTCCCACGCAGGTTACATTCGGCAGTTTCAGGTATTCCGGTGCGGTTTCCAGGCTGATACCTCCTGTGGGGCAGAACTGCACCTGGGGGATGGGCGCTCCAATGGCGGCGAGGTAGTCCGGGCCGCCAGCCGGTCCGGCGGGGAAGAACTTCATGGTGTCCAGCCCACGTTCCAGCACGGCCATGACCTCGCCCACTGTCGCCACGCCGGGCAGAACGGGGACATCGAGGTCCAACATATGATCCAGCAGGAATGGGGTCACGCCGGGGCTGACCAGGAACTGCGCCCCGGCGGCAACCGCTGCGTCTGCCTGGCCAGGCGTGAGAATGGTGCCGGCCCCCAGCAGGATGTCCGGCACTTCGTTGGCTATGCGCTTCAGCGACTCCAGCGCGCTTTGAGTGCGGAGCGTGAGCTCGATGATCCGGACGCCACCGTCGGCCAGTGCCCTTGCAAGGGGAACGGCGTGTTGGGGTTCTTCGATGGTCACTACCGGGATAACGGGCGATACGTGAAGGACGCTGGTGGCACTAGCCATTGTTGATCTCTTTTCTCAGCCCGTTAAGGCCGTGGGTTTCGATGATGCGGTACCAGTGGGTGAGCAGCCGGGTGAAGGTCGCGTTGGCCGCGAGTTCTTCGTCAAAGATGCTTCTCATGGAAAGCAGCGCGGGAACAACCGTTACGGCGGAGCGCTCTGCTGGCAGGACAGCCAGGAGTTCCGCCACGAGGGGATCGTTCAGTTCCTGAGCGGGAGCGGTGGCTACGTGATGCATCCAGCCGGCAACGGCGAGCGCTGCCCACCGCGGTTCCCGGCCGGCGTCGAGGTTCGCGCGGACTGTGCTCAGCAGCCGTAAACCGATCTTCTGGGATCCGTCACTGCCCACCTTGGCGGTGGTGTGGCCCAGGGCAGGGTTCGCGAACCGCTCCAGAATCCGATCGCAGTAGATTGCGCCGTCCAAGCCGTCAGGCAGGCTGATGGTCGGAAGAGCGTTCTCGGTCAACATCAGCTGGCATGCCGTGCGGAAGGAGGACTCCTCGACGGTGTCGCTAATGGTTTCCATGCCCGTGGCAAGGCCGAGGTAGGCCAGCAGGGAGTGACTGGCGTTGAGCAGGCGCAGCTTGGCTGCCTCCCATGCGGCGACGTCGTTGCTGAACAGCGCACCGGCCTTCTCCCAGGCCGGACGGTCCCCGGCAAAGTTGTCCTCAATGACCCATTGCATGAAGGGCTCTGCCACCACGGCAGCTTCATCCCGCAGGCCGAGTTCACGTTCGATCGCGTCAAGGTCTGCGCCGGTGGTGGCCGGGACCATGCGGTCCACCATGGTGCTCGGAAATGTCACGTTACCGTCCAGCCAGGCCAGCAGGGGCTCTGCTTCCTCCCCGGGAAGGGCGGCGGCGAAAGCCCGGACCAGGTTCTCGGTCAGCTCCCCGTTGCCGGGAAGGTTGTCGCAAGAGACCACAGTAAGGAACCCTGCCCCCGTGCGGCTCCTCGCTTGGATGCCCCGGGTGAGCTGCCCGATGGCGGTCTGCGGCGGGTGGCCGGCGAGGTCTCCCCGCACCTGCGGATCACCGGTGTTGAGCGATCCCGTGTGCGGATCGATCCTGTAGCCCTTTTCGGTGATGGTCAGCGTCACCACATGCGTCGTGGCGGCGGCAATCCGATCCACCACGGTTTCGGGGTGGTCTTTGCCGGAGATTGCCTCCACAATGCTGGAGACCACTCGGAGTGGCGCGGCTCCGCTGCCCCGCTCAGCCACGGTGAAGAGTCCGTCCTGAGGCGCCAGTTGGCGCGCCACTGTGTCAGAACGCTGTGTCACCCCAACGATCCCCCAGTCGGACGAGCCGTCCGCGAGCATGGCGTCTTCGGTGAACACCGCGGTGTGCGCGCGGGCGAAGGCGCCCAGGCCGAGGTGAACAATACCGGGACGGAGGGTGCCGGGGGCCAGCAGCGGACGGTGGCCGTCGTCGTTGGTGGCGGCAAGGGCGGCTGCGCTTAGGCGTGTGATGGTAATGCTCCTTCAGCCGGTCCGGCAGCGTGGGCGCGGGTCTGTTCGAAGGTGGGGATAAATCCCGTCCCGCCCTTGCCGCCTACGACCAGCGAAGCTGCTGCCGCGCCGTACCGGGCCGCCACGGGGAGGGTGTCGCCCAGGACGATACGTGCGGTCAGCGTGCCGACGAAGGCGTCGCCTGCCCCGGTCTGGTCCACGACCGCGGGTGCAGGTATGGAGTCGATCCACGTAGTGTCGAGGTCTTCGCCTTCGAGGTGGACTCCCTCCGCTCCACAGGTCACGGCGACATTGGCTGCGCCGAGGTCACGCAGCCTGGCGGCGGCCCCGGCCGCCGTGGAGCTGTCCAGGAGTGCCGACGTTTCGCCGGGGAACGACGGGGTGACCAGGAAGGTTCGCGGCGCCAGCTGCAGGAGCACCGACGTCGCATCCTCAGCTGAGGTCAGCCGGGGGCGGAAGTTCGGGTCAAACACAAAGCGTCTGGCGACCGCGGCGGCCTTGAGAACTGCAGCCCGGGAAGATTCCGAGATGGCGCAGGCAATGCCGCCGGCAATTACTGCGCCGGCAGCTGAGATAACCGCCGGGTCCACGTCGTCGGGGCCCAGCCCGGATCCCACGCTGCCGCTGCGGGCGTAGGAGAACTCCCGCTGGCCGTCAGGGTCGCTGTGAACCAGGTAGACGCCCTGCTGGCCGGCCCGGAACTTCAGGAGGTCCGGTGAGATGCCGAGTTCAACGATCCGGTCACCGATGGCCTTGCCCAGGTCATCATCGGTCAGGACGGACAGGAGCCCTACGCGGGCGCCGGCCGCAGCAGCTGCAGCGGCGACGTTGAGGGCGTCACCGGAGATGCCGAGCTGGGCGGGCACGCCATGGGCGAAGGCCACGTCGGTGGCTACCTCGACCAGGATTTCCCCCATGACGACGACGTCGAACGGTTCCGGTGTGGAGTGGCGTTGTGCTGTAGTGTTCACCAGTCATGCACCGATCCGTCGAGCCGCCGGTTGATGGGGAGGTATTTCGGGTCGAAGGGGAAGCGGGCGGCCGCTTCCTCGTTGAACTCCACGCCGATTCCCGGTGCGTCTCCGGGATGCATGTACCCGTCCTTGAAGGTGTAGGACGTGCTGAACACCTCGTTGGCCGGCTCCCTGTGGCCCATGTATTCCTGGATACCGAAGTTGGGGATGCTCATGTCCACGTGCAGGGCAGCGGCGAAGGAGGCGGGGGAGAGATCGCCCGCGCCGTGGGATCCGGAGCGCACGCCGTACAAATCGGCGAGGGAGAAGATCCGGCGCAGGTGGGTGATGCCGCCGGCGTGCGACACGGAGG
Source organism: Arthrobacter sp. (assembly GCF_031179985.1). Taxonomy (GTDB): domain Bacteria; phylum Actinomycetota; class Actinomycetes; order Actinomycetales; family Micrococcaceae; genus Arthrobacter. The sequence continues at coordinate 3,577 of NZ_JAPSHJ010000088.1, forward strand.
TGCGGATGTAGTCGATGAGCCGCTCGGTGATCAGCTGCTGGCAGTCCCAAATGGAGTTGAAGACCTCACCCACGGCGATGGGTGTGGTGGTGTGCTGGCGGATCAGGCGGAACGCTGACTGGTCCTCGGCCGGCGTGGGATCTTCGATCCAGAAGGGCCTGTACTCCTCCAAGGAGGCGCCCAGCCTGCCTGCTTCAATCGGCGAGAGGCGGTGATGAACGTCGTGCAGGACGTGGGTACCGTAGCCGAACTCTTCACGGATGTGGGCCATCATTTTCGGTGCGAAGTCCAGGTATGCCGACGTCTCCCAGGTGTCCTCCTGGGGGACGTTGCCGCTGGCGGGCTCGTAGAGCTTGCCGTCCACAGGAGCGATGCCGTAGGTCTTTTCCAGACCGGGAACTGCCGCCTGGGCGCGGATGGCCTTGTAGCCGAGATCCAGGTGGTGCTGGAAGTCAGCGCTGAGGTCCTCAAGAGTGGATCCGCTGGCATGGCCGTAAACCATGACGCCCTCCCGCGCGGCCCCACCGAGGAGCTCGTAGACCGGCATGCCGGCAGCCTTGCCCTTGATGTCCCACAGCGCGACGTCGATTGCGGCGATCGCCGTCATGGTCACCGGTCCGCGGCGCCAGTAGGCGCCCTTGTAGAAGTACTGCCAGGTGTCTTCGATGCGACGGGCATCCCGACCGATCAGCAGCGGGCAGAGGTGCTCGGACAGGTAGGAGGCCACGGCCAGCTCACGGCCGTTCAGCGTAGCGTCACCGATACCTGTGGTGCCGTCCTCGGTTTCGATGATGAGCGTGACGTAATTTCGTCCGGGTGACGAAACCACTACCCGTGCGTCGGTGATCTTCACTGGTTGTCCTTCGGATATTGAGTGTTGTTGAGAAGTGGAACTAAAGGTGCCGTCAGCTGATGGATCAACTGGGGCCGGAGCTGGAACCGTTGCTGCTGTGCCAGCTTCCGGCCCGGTCAGAGCCGGCAAGGGCCTATTTGGGATCGAGCCATCCGAGTGGCGTCAGGATCAGCTCGGGGATCAGGGCCATGACGATCACGAGTGCCGTTTGTGCCAGGAGGTAGGGCAGCGTGGGCCGGATAATCGCGCCGACCTTGACGTTCCCTACAGCAGCAGCCACATTCAAGGATGGCCCAACAGGGGGTGTGTTCAGGCCGATGACGTTAGCCAGGGTAAAGACGATGCCGAAATAGATCAGGTCAATTCCTGCGGCGTTGAGCAGTGGCAGGACGATTGGGGTGACGATCAGAATGGTGGGCACCACGTCGAGTACCAGTCCCAGAAGAATAATGAACATCAGCAGCACGATCATCAGGAGTGTCGGGTTGTCGACGAGCCCGCCCAGGGAACGTGTGAGCACTGCCGGTACGCCGGAAATCGCCATGTAGTAAGCCGCAACCTGGGCTGCAGCAGCAAGGAACATGACCACCGCGGACACTTTAGCCGCGGACCTCAACGCCGCGAAAGCTTCCTTGACATTGATTTCGCGGTAGACAAACACGCCGATGATGAGCGCGTAGACGACGGACACCACGCCGGCCTCTGTAGCCGTGAACACTCCGCTGCGCAGGCCGAACAGGATGATCACCGGGAGCAGCAGCGCCCAAATTGCCTGGTAAGCCAGCTTGGCCAGTCCCCGGGCCCCTACACGCGGGATCTCCGATCGGATGTTCTCTTTTGAGCGTGCAATGAAGTACCAGACGATGAACATCACGATCGTCAGGTAAAGCGCGGGAGCGACACCGGCCAGGAACAGGGACTTGATGGAAACCCCTGCGGCAGCACCGTAAATGATCAGCGGCACCGATGGCGGCATGATCGGTGAGACGAGGTTCGAAGAGGCGATGAGCGCGGCGGAGCGTTCACGGTTATAACCGTCTTTGACCATCATCGGGATGAGGATTGCACCCAGTGCTGCCGTGCTGGCCACAGCCGAACCCACCAGACTGCCGAACAACAGGGCGGAGAGGATAGCGACGTAACCCAGACCACCACGCACACGCCCGACGGTGGCGCTGGCAAGGGCGATGATGCGGTGAGTGAGGCCGCCACGGTTCATCAACTCACCGGTGAGAATGAAGAACGGCAGGGCCATCATGGCGACCGAGTCAGTGCCGCGCAGTAGTTGCGCAGCCATGATTTGCGGGTTGCCTGAGCTTCCGCCCATATGCATGCCGGTGGCGACAGAGGCGAAAAGCAGCGCGAATGCAATCGGGACACCGATTGCGATGGAACCAATGAGATACCCGAATAAGGGTGCAAGAACCTTCATGTCAGATACTCCTAGTCAATCGAGGTTCTTGTGCCGGGAGCACTGGTTTCGTCATCGTCTTTGATTGCGAGCAAGTCAGCGACAGGGCTCTTCAGCACCAGCAACCGGTACAGGTTCCCCAGCGCGATGAGCAGAACCGCGGCGCCGGTGACGACGCCCACTCCTGAGATGAGCGATCGCGGGTATTGGGTGGCAACCCACACGTCGTTTCGGGCCTGCACGGCAAGATCCCAGCTTCCCTGAACGAGCAGCCACATCACCCAGATGATGATGAGCTGGACTACCGCATAGAGAACCTTTTGGACCATCGGTGGAACATGTTCAAGCAAGGTGTCCACGCCGAGGTGCCGGTTATCACGGAAAGCAGCGACGGTGCCCAGGTAGACGAGGTAGATAAAGGACAAGCGTGTTATCTCTTCCGACCATACGAATCCGGTAGAGAACACGAAACGCAGGATTATATTGAGGAACATCAGGAGAACCATGACGGCCAGCAGTACGGCCATCAGGATCTCCACCCCCCGGAAGAGGAAATTGAGATATCTTGTCACTTTTTCGTTCCTTGGTGTAGGTGG
>NZ_JAPSHJ010000053.1 GCF_031179985.1 Arthrobacter sp.
TCATTGTTCGCCTTGTTTGGCCCATGCAATTGTTGTCCCAACGGAACTCCAGACGTTCTGGGTAAATGGGGGCAGTTGGATATCCGTACACCAATTCAATGTAAATTCATCTCTTGAAAAGGAAATTAAAATGACTTCTCTTATGGTCTCAATGATGGCTTTTGTCGCCGGCGTCAAGGATCGTCTCTCTTCAGAAAAGGGCGCCACGGCAACTGAATATTCACTGTTGATCGCGTTCGTGGCATTTGCCATTATGGCCGGCGCCATCGTCTTCGGCGAAGCGCTTAGCACTTGGTTTAGTGATCTCGGAGATGAGATCGGAACGTGGGCCGTAGAGCCCGCCGCTCCAGCCGCATAGCCAGCAAAACAAATACGTTGTGCCGCGTCCGCTGAACGCGGACGCGGCATAACGCATTTTTGGTTCATTAACTCGAATATTCAGCTGCATCCATCCATGGGGGGATCCATTGAAACGCAGCATTTCCCGTAAGAACGAGCGTGCCCGCGGCGCAATTGCCGTTGAGTTTGCCCTCGTTGCGCCTATTCTTCTGGCACTCGTTGCCGGCATTGTCGAGTTTTCACACGCTTACAACCTGCAGATCTCGGTCACGCAGGCCGCTCGCGAAGCTGCACGAACGATGGCAATTACCAATAGTCAGGATGAGGCGGAGGAAGCTGCGGCCAATGGTGCTCCAGGCTTAGACACCGACACGTTCGTTTACGACTTCACCCCTGAAACATGTTCTGAAGACGAAACGGTGACTGTGAGTGTGTCGTACACGGCTAACACTTTGACCGGCCTATTCGGCAGCGCGGTCACCCTAACAGGAGTAGGAGCCATGCGATGTGGCGGCTGAGAAGACCTAAAACCACCACCGACAGCGAACGTGGCGCAGCCGGCGTCACTGTGGCAGTCATGATGTTTGTCCTTATCGGTGCCGGGGCCATGGCCGTGGACGTAGGACAAATCTACTCGGAGCGTGCTCAGTTGCAGAACGGGGCAGATGCAGCAGCTATCGCCATAGCCCAAGCCTGCCACGAGACGGGGTGCACACAGGACGAGGCCGAAGAAGTCGCCCAGCCTTTGCTAGACGGCAACGCCAAAGACTCCAGTTCCAACCTCTTGGAGGTGGACATGTCTGTGGCGAACCAGGTAACCGTTCGAACGACGACGCAGGATGGTGGAAACGGCTTCCTTCGGCAGATGTTCTCAAGTGCATTGGACGCGCCGCCGGTAACTGTTGGGGCTCACGCAACCGCAGCGCTCACATTTCCCTCGGGAGGATCGGCATTTCCTTTGGCGATTTCTGATTGCCAGTACGACCTATCCAGTGCAGTGGAAACAGGGGAAGTCCAGCTGATTAAATACAAACCTGGGGATGGCCCTTGCACCTCCACCGCGGGCCACACCATACCCGGTGGGTTCGGTTGGCTACTCCAGACAGACAGCGCTTGCCATGCGGAAACCGACATCGACGACAATGCCGCCTCCGACCCCGGCGGCAACTATCCCAAGACCGATGCATGCGATGCGATCCTTCAATCTTGGATAGACACCATCAATGGTGGTGGCTCCGTCATGGGGACGTTCCCGGTCTTCGATAACTCAGGCGGCACTGGGAAAACTGGCTGGTTCCACATCCGAGGCTATGCCACCTTCGAGATTCAGGGATGGAAGTTCGGTGGGGGAACTAAAGAGCCGAGGACCTTCCACAACACCGTTGAGGACGTGGAAGACGACGCCAACTCCTGCATCGACCCATGCTTGGGCATCATTGGCCAGTTTATTAAATTCGAATCAATCGATTCAAGCGGTGGAACTCCTGGAGTCGGTGTAGATCTGGGAACCGTAACCATCCGACTCATCAATTAGCAAAATGCTCTAATCATTTTCTAAGGGGAAAAAAGTGAAAACACGCCTACTGGGAGGCATCGCCGCATTACTTGTGGCAATAATCGGAACAGTGTTATTGGTCTCATACGTACAGAACGCGGATAAACGCGCCCTCGCCAACACTGAAAGCGAGTTGGTTTACATCGTGGAAGAGCCCATTGCGGCTGGAACCACAGTGGACAAACTGACAAGTTCTGTGGTCAAGAAGGAAATACCTAAATTGGCTTTGGCTTCAGATACGGTGACCGACCTAAGCCAACTCGGTAGCAAAGTCACCGCAGTCGCACTTCAGCCAGGTGAGCAGTTGCTGTCAACGCGTATGGTGGACGCAAATTCGCTCGTTGGACCGGCAAGAGTTCAGGTTCCTGAAGGATTGCAAGAGATTACTCTGAAGCTGCCCATCGAGCGCGTTGTCGGTGGAAGCGTCAAAGCCGGCGACACTGTCGGTGTATTCATATCCCTTCAGGATGCAACTACAAACGCTGCCACCGGTGAAACAGTTTCCACCTCCGAAGGAACGCAGTTAACCTTCCACAAAGTTCTTGTTACCGCAGCGCAGTACAGCAACGGCAGCGCTGCTAAATCACAGTCCAGCCCTGGTAGCGAGAACGCCACGGGCGAAACAGCATCAGCTAAGAAGGAAACCGCCAGTGACGACACGTATCTGATCACTTTGGCCCGTAACTCTGCCGATGCTGAACGGATCGTCTTTGCCACAGAGTTCGGCAAAGTGTACCTGTCAAAGGAGCCCGGCAATGCAGTGGAGAGCACCACAGGCGTTGTAGATAAGACAAGGCTGTTCCGATGAGCCGCTTCGTACTAATCACACCGAACAATGATTTCGAGCACCGTGCCCGTCTGGCGACCTCAGGAATGCACGGTTCCCTCCAAACCTTCCAGGCGGACTACCTGCCCGAAGGTCCACAGGATTTCCTCCGGCAGCTCGTAGGAGAACCTCCCGAAGTGCTGATACTGGGGCCGGGGCTGCCTGCGGATGAGTCTCTCAGACTGGCATCGATCATGGATCTTCAGTATCCCGAGATCAGTGTTGTACTGGTGGTACCCGAATCATCCGACGTGGTAATTAAGGCCATGCGCGCCGGTGTCCGGGATCTGCTGGATCCCGATGCTGATCCGGATGTTATCCGGATCATGCTGGAAAGGGCCAGTCTTGCTGCTGCCGGCAGGCGTCGCGGCCTGGCCCCCGGGACCTCCGAACATGCAGACCATGGAGAAGGTGGCCGCGTCATCGCCGTGATGTCGCCGAAAGGCGGCGTCGGCAAGACCACAGTGGCCACGAACCTCGCTATTGGCCTGGGTAAAGCTGCACCAATGGGCGTTGTCATAGTGGACCTGGATCTTCAGTTCGGTGACGTCGCAAGCGGCCTCATGCTTGAGCCCGAGCACACCATCACCGACGCGGTAGTGGGAGCAGCAAGCGAGGATTCCATGGTCCTCAAGACGTACCTCACGGTCCATCCTGCTGGCATCTATGCGCTCTGCGCTCCTCGAAATCCGGTCGAAATGGACAAGATCACGGGAGAACACGTCTCGCGGCTCCTGGCCCAGCTCCGGCAGGAGTTCCAGTACATCATCGTGGACACGGCACCCGGTCTGGGAGAACACGTCCTGGCAACGCTGGAGCACGCCACGGACGCAGTGTGGATCTGCGGGATGGACATTCCCAGCATCCGAGGGCTCCGCACCGGATTTCAAATTCTCAACGAATTGAACCTCATGCCGGCACGGCGACACGTTGTCCTCAATATGGCAGACCGCCGGGGAGGACTTACGCTCCAGGATGTCGAGGCAACCATCAATGCACCTGTAGACGTGGTCCTTCCCCGGTCTAAGTCGCTGCCGTATTCAACCAACAAAGGCGTTCCACTCTTACAGGACAGCAGTCGTGACCCCGCCACCAAGGGCTTGCGAAAACTCGTAGACCGTTTCAAACCAGATTGGGAAGCCAGAACCCATAAGCAGCTGCATAGAAGGGCGGTAGTCCAGTGAGCCTCACAGATCGGTTCCAGCAGCTCCGGGGCGAACCCAAGCCCAACCAGGAGCCCAAGCAGCAAAGTCCCTACGCGGATGCCTTCCAAGCACCACTTGCACCAACCACTCTCGGTAAGATTCATGAGGCTAAGACGGCTGAAGCAGCCGCAAGCGCAGTGGTGTTGGAAATGCCACAAACGGCGGCAGTGGCCAGTGAGGCACTCCATGCGCTCAAGGAAAGAGCAAGCCAGGCACTCTACGAACGCCTTGGTTCTCGGATCACCGATTCTTCTTTGGAAGAGGCTGAACTCCATCAGTACGTGCGCGATGAGCTGAAAATCGTTGTTGACGAAGAACAAGTTCCTCTCACCAGCGCTGAAAGGCAACGGCTTACCCGGGAAATCATCGATGACGTTTTGGGGCATGGCCCAATCCAACGCTTCTTAGACGATCCTTCCATTACCGAGGTCATGGTCAACCGATTCGATCGGGTCTACGTGGAACGGCAAGGGCGCCTGTTTCTTACTGATACAAAGTTCAGTTCAGATGAAGCCCTGCGAAGGGTCATCGAGCGCATCGTATCCAAGGTTGGCCGCCGTATCGATGAATCGTCACCTCTGGTTGACGCCCGACTTTCGGACGGGTCGCGTGTCAATGCGATCATCCCTCCACTCGCCGTCAATGGCCCTGCGCTTACGATCCGTAAATTCGGTAGGGATCCGCTCACAGTGCATAACCTGATTGCGCTGGGCAGCCTCTCACCCGAAATGGCCGAACTCCTTCAGGCCTGTGTCCTCGCCCGAATGAACATCATCGTGTCCGGAGGCACAGGCACCGGAAAGACAACGCTCCTAAATGTCCTGTCCTCCTTCATTCCCGCAGACGACAGGATTGTCACTATTGAGGACGCGGTAGAACTTCAACTCCAGCAGGACCACGTGGTTCGTCTGGAGAGCCGTCCGCAGAACATTGAGGGCAAAGGCGAAGTTTCCATAAGAGACCTGGTAAGGAACTCGCTGCGTATGCGGCCTGACCGAATAGTGGTAGGGGAGGTCCGAGGCGGTGAATGCCTTGACATGCTTCAGGCGATGAACACCGGTCACGACGGGTCTATCTCAACCGTTCACGCCAATACGCCCCGGGACGCGATTTCTAGGTTGGAGACGTTGGTGCTGATGGCAGGCATGGACATTCCGCTGCGGGCTGTCCGCGAGCAGGTGGCGTCCGCGGTCAACCTGATCGTACACATCTCCAGGCTGCGTGACGGGACTCGCCGCGTCACGCACATCACTGAGGTTCAAGGCATGGAAGGCGACGTCGTCACTCTCCAGGACGCCTTCGTGTTTGATTACTCCGCCGGCATTGACGCAAACGGCCGGTTTCTGGGCAAGCCGGTGCCTACCGGCGTTCGTCCGCGCTTCACGGATCGTTTTGCCGAATTGGGTATCCAGATCTCCCCGGCTGTTTTTGGCGCTCCAGCGGCGGGCACCTCGATGACCAGGGGGAGGTAGCCATGTCGGCGGAAACGGTCTCCCCCGCTGTCTTGGTTGTGGGGCTGTTCCTGGTCTACCTCGCCCTCTTTTTGCTCGGTTGGGTGGTTCTAAAGTCCCGGTCCGGGGTTCCGCTGTCCCGCCGCCGCCCTGACGCAGTGATGCACACGTCGGGACTAACCCGGCTCACAGACCAGGCCGTTGGTGCGTTGAACAGAGGTGTGAATCAACGTGGTAACGGCTTCATCAGCAGGGATCGCCTGGACGATTGCGGCTTGAAAAAGGATCCTGGCGACTATCTTTTGATAGCTGGGGTTGCCACCCTCCTGGCGGGAGTTTTCGGATTCTTCTTGGGCGGACCGGTGCCAGCGATATTGCTTTCGTTGGCGTCACCTTTCGGCTTTCACCTAGTACTCAACATGCTGGCGGCGCGACGCAGGCGGCAGTTCGACGAGCACGTTCCGGATACGCTCCAGATGCTTGCGGGTGGTTTGCGTGCCGGGCACAGTCTGCTGAGAGCGGTCGATGCCGCTGCGCAAGAAAGTCAGCCGCCAATGTCCGAAGAGTTGAGCCGAATTGTTAATGAGACCAGGATTGGCCGAGACTTAGGAGAATCGCTGGCGGAAGTCGCACGACGAACCCAGAGTGACGACTTTTCGGCCATAGCCCAAGGAATCGAAATCCACAGAGAAGTGGGCGGCGACCTCGCGGAGGTCCTCGACCACCTCGGAGATACGGTGCGGGACCGCAATCAGGTTCGTGGCCAGATTCGAGCCTTGAGCGCGGAGGGACGCATGTCCGCGATGGTCTTGATGGCTCTGCCTGTAGTTATGTTCCTCGGGCTGACTCTCACGAATCCGATGTACGCGCGCACATTCTTTAGCACTCTTCCTGGCTACATCATGATTGCAGCCGCCATCGTCATGCTCTCTATTGGCGGTTTGTGGCTCAAGCGACTCATCAAGCCGAAATTCTAGAAAGCAGGTGAATTCCATGCAAGCAATCGCCTACGCCGGAATTTTGGCCATCGTGGCTCCGGTGACAATAATGACTTTCCTCGTCTTCACAGGGGATCGTGCTGGCCTCCGCAACATCCAGGCCAATCTCGGAAAGCAAGTCAAGGCTAAGAGCAAGGGCCTTAATGTCAACGAAAGAATGACTGAGCTGAGCCAGCGGCTCACGCCCAAGGGTTATGCCGGCTGGCTGGACAAGCAGTTGGCAGGAGCAGGCCGCCCAAAGGAATGGCCGTTGGCCCGGGTTATCATGATCAAACCTCTGCTGGCACTTTTGGGAGCCGGTCTCGGCTTGCTCGTTTTCTTCAGTTCACCGTCTGCCCAAAACTTCCTTATTCTGATAGCTGCGTCGGCGCTCTGCTATTTCGTCCCCGACATACTGATTCGGAGTAATGCCCAAAAGCGCCGCGAGGCCATCAGGCTAGAGTTACCCAACGCCCTGGACCAGATGCTGATCTCCGTCCAAGCCGGCCTCGGGTTTGAAATGGCAATGGGACGGGCAGGATCCAACGGGAGGGGTCCCTTAGCTGACGAACTGATCCGGACTCTCCAAGACATCCAGGTCGGCCGCTCGCGAAAAGATGCCTATCTCGCTATGGCCGAAAGAGTTGACGTCCCGGATGTCCGCAGCTTCATCCGGGCCGTGGTCCAAGCGGATGCTTACGGCGTTGCCATCGCCGGCGTTCTCAAGGCCCAGGCTCAGGACATGCGTATCAAGCGGAAGCAGCGGGCTGAAGAGCATGCAATGAAGATGCCCGTGAAAATGCTCTTTCCTCTCATCTTCTTCATCCTTCCCTCCCTCTTCATCGTGGTGCTTGGTCCAACCGTGCTAAGCATCATAGAAATGTTTTCTAAGGTGTCCTGACCTGATGGGGCGTCGCAGGCAGAGATGGGTTCAATGGCTGGCAGACGAGCAGGGCGCCGCCGCCACCGAATATGGGATTCTCATGTCCTTCATCGTGGTAGTCACCATGTCAGGGGCCGCTCTGTTCGGCATTGAGCTCCTTGGCTGGTATGACGACTTGACGGCGTACTTCAACCTCATGTGGGGAACTCCGTAGCAGGACAACCCACGACTTCGATGCTGAGGCGCTCCCAAAAAGACCGGACCTCCCGCGGAACCCAGACCGCGGGGGGTCCTCTTGCGTGCGCTCGACAGTACTTGGTCAGCGCACATACAGGACCATTTGAGACAAAAGCCCTTCTTGAGTTACCCAGCGAAAACGCAGGTTGCGCAGGATTTGTGCAGGAAAAAGGGCCGATTGAGAAGCCTTAGCACAGGATGTTGCAAGTTCCCGTCAACACCCCGTCAAGCGTTGCTATGTTTTTTTTCAGAGCCGGTGCAGGACCAGCTCCCTCCCCCTCAACTCGCTCAGGAGTCTTAAATGCTTTCTCTCTACAGCAATCTGCCTTTCCGCCTTCAGCGCGAAGAAAAAGGCGCCACCGCCGTCGAATACGGCATCATGGTTGGCCTCATTGCAGTCGTCATCATCGTCGCCGTTGCCCTCCTTGGCGGCACACTGAACCTGATGTTCGAGCAGGTACAGTGCCAGGTCAGCGGCGGCACCTGGACTGCAACCGCCGCAACCGCTACCGCTCCCGCCGGCGGAAGCTGCGCGCCGTAACTCATCCGCCAGCCACTCCGCCTCGCCGGGCTCTGCCCGTGAATTAGAACAGTGGCGGCGGCCCATGCCGCCGCCACTGTTCATGTAGACACAACCCAATGTTCCCGAAAGGTACTTCATGTCCAGGGCTTCCGAACGCGGCGCCGTGGCTGTTGAGTTCGCCATCCTGGCACCTGTCCTTGTCATGATCCTGTTGGGCATCATGGAGTTCGGCCGCGCCTATAACGCGCAGGTCACCCTGACCAATGCGGCCCGAGAGGGCGTTCGGGTCATGGCAATTTCGAACAGCCAGGCCGCGGCGAGGACAGCGGCAAGGAATGCTGCCGTCGGGCTAACTCCAGGCCTTGTGGACTCACAAATCACTTTCAGTGCTGCAACATGCCCCGCTAACGCGCAAATGACGGTGACGGTCAGTTACAACCTCGGCACACTGACCGGTATTGCGGGACCATTCGCCATGACAGGCAGAGGACTTATGCAATGCGGCGGCTGAAGTTACGCCAAGGCAAAGAACGCGGCGGCATCAGCGTTATCGTGGCCCTCCTCATGGTGGTGCTCCTGGGATTCGGTGCAATCGCAGTGGACGTCGGAATGCTGTATGCCGAAAAGGCACAGCTACAAAATGGCGCTGACGCCGCTGCCCTGGCGGTGGCACAGAGATGCGCCAGGAACCAGGCCGATCCGAATTGCGCCACGACCTCCGCCATTGCGGCCACCATGGTCAACGGCAATGCTCTGGATGGACGAAGCAACGTCCGGTCTCTGGCCCTCGACCTTCCGAACCGCACCGTCAAGGTGACGGCCAGCGCACAGGAACAGGGCGAAGAACCAAACAAGGTGTCGCTGTTCTTTGCCAACGCCCTCGGTATTTCCAGTGCAGAGGTCAACGCTACATCCAGCGTCCATTGGGGCAGCCCGGTGAAAGGTCCTACCCCGTTCCCGATTACTGTTTCCATCTGCCAGGTCCGAGGTCAAGCCGGTGTGATGCAACTACTCCAGCTCCACGGGAACAATGCCAATCCGGATTGCCTTTACGGGCCATCCGGCGCGGCAGTTCAAGGCGGCTTCGGCGGCCTTAAGCAAGGTACCGGCATCTGTGGAGCCATAATCGACATAGCAGCCAGCACTGCAGGCGGAGATACCGGCAACAATCCGCCGCCGAATTGCGAGGCCACCCTGAACTCCTGGGCGGCAGACATGAACGCTGGCAAGAACGTCATACTGTTGCTACCCATATTCAATGCTGTCAACGGTACCGGGTCTAACGCCGTCTACGGACTCAAGACGTTCGCAGCTTTCAGCGTGGTCGGGTGGAAGTTCGGCACTCCCGGGCTCCCTTACACATTCCGCAACCGATCAACCGACAACACCTCTGGCCTTGAATGCCGGGAACCATGCCGCGGCATCATCGGTACGTTCGTCGAATATGTTTCCCTGGCAGACGGCTACACCTTGGGGGCGATAGACCCAGACGGCGTCACCGTCGTCGAAGTCACCGGTTGATCCAAGCCCCATGAAAAACCTAAAACTAGAATCCTTCAGGAGCATTCAGTGAAGTCACGCTTGTTGGCAGGAGTCGCAGCAGTACTGCTGGCCATCATCGGCGCCGTCCTCATGTTCACGTACGCCCAGGGAGCTGATCAGCGAGCAATACAAAACCTGGAGCCGGTTGGCGTGCTGGTGGTAAAGCAGGCAGTCCCCGCAGGCACCCCCGTAGAAGCAATCAAGGCATCCGTGGCCCTCGAGGAGCTCCCTGGTACCTCCGTTACCGAGAGCTCCCTTAAAACTCTCGACGGCGCGACCGGAAAAGTGGCGGCGGTGGACCTCGTTCCGGGTGAACAGCTGGTATCCGAACGCCTCGTCGCGCCGGAAGAACTCAAGGTGTCCGGCTCCGTTAAAGTTCCTGCCGGGCTCCAAGAGGTGTCCTTCCAGCTGGAACCCCAACGCGTCGTCGGCGGACGGCTGACTCCGGGCGATCACGTGGGTGTGTTCATCTCCATGAAGGAGGGCGGGCTGGAAGCGAACGCGGATAAGGAAACCACTCAGCTGGCCATCCATAAAGCCCTGGTAACCGCAGTACAGCGAGCTCCGGAAGCTGCAGTCGCAGCGCAACCGGAACCCGCTCCTAGCACTGAACCAACAACAGATCCTCGAGACTCAACCCTTCCATCCGGTTCCCTGATGCTCACGGTGGCGGTGAACGACGTGGACGCCGCCAAGATCATCTTCGCGGCAGAGTTTGCCACCATCTGGCTCACCAGGGAGCCGCTCGATGCGCAGGTCAGCGGGGCGGAGATCATGCAGCGTCCGGAGGTCTACAAGTGAGCCGCTTCGTGCTGGTGACCCCCGACATCGCATTCGACAGCCGTCTACGTCAGGCTGTGGCGGGCGGACTCCAAGGCGGCGTTCAGACATTCTTTACCAGCGACCTGCCCAATGACCCGCACGAGCTGTTTGCGCAGCTGGACCAGGAATTCCCCCAAGTCCTCATCTTGGGGCCGGAAGTTCCTGTTGATGACGCTCTCCGTTTGTCAACCGTACTGGCCGTGGGATTTCCCGAACTGAGCGTAATCCTGGTCAATGAACCTGATCCCTCGTTCATGCTCCAAGCGATGCGCGCAGGTATCAGGGACATCCTCAGTCCTTCCTCGGACCCGGCGCAGATCCGAGTGCTCTTGGAGAGGGCATGCCAGTCATTTGTCAGCCGTCATCGGGCACACGAACCGAAGCAGTCAGGCTCCCTGGATATTCCCAAGGGTTTGGTGATCGGCGTGTTCTCGCCCAAGGGCGGCGTGGGCAAGACCACCATCGCAACCAACATCGCAATTGGCCTCGGTCGGATCGCGCCAATGAGCGTGGTCATCGTTGACCTCGACCTGCAATTTGGTGATGTAGCCTCCGGACTTTATCTCAATCCTGAGCACACCGTAACGGACGCCGTCTCGCCAGCAGCAGCCCAGGATTCACTAGTCCTTAAGGCTTTTCTGACTGTTCATCCTGGGAGCATCTATGCACTATGCGCCCCCCAGACTCCTGTGGAGGCTGATGAAATCGCTCCGGAACAGGTCAGCCGCCTGCTTCAACAACTGGCCGAGGAATTCCAGTACGTAGTGGTGGACACCGCCCCAGGCCTCCCGGAGATCGGCTTGGCAGCCATGGAACAGTGCAGTGACGTGGTTTGGGTCAGCGGCATGGACATTCCGAGTGTGCGTGGACTGCGATCTGGGCTGGATGTGCTTCGTCAACTCGACATCCTTCCCGAGACGCGTCACGTGGTCCTCAACATGGCGGACGCCAAAGCTGGCCTGACTGTGCAGGATGTGGAGTCAACAATCGGCGCCCCTGTGGACATCAGCATCCCTCGTTCAAGAGCTGTGGCGTTTTCGACGAACCGGGGCATTCCTGTACTTCAGGAGCCTGTGAAAGATCCAGCCACCAAAGGGCTACGCCAGCTGGTGGATAGGTTCAATCCAACGTGGCGGGCTCAAGCCCAGCGAAAACTGCATCGAAGGGTGGTTGTTTAAATGAAGCTTTCGGAGCGTATCCAGGCGGCACAAGCAAAGGGCCAGCCGCAGCAGGCAACCCTTGCAATGGCCGCGCCTGCGGCTCACAATAAATTCGCAGCAGCGCCGAGTCAGCCTAAGCCAAGTGAATTCAGGCGTGCGGCTGGGAACAGGACGGCCTCTAAGGCGGCTTCGGCCACCAGTCCTACTTTCCATCCTGCGTCAGCGGGTGAACCTTCCAGCAGCGGCTTCATGGACCAGCTCGATGTAGCAAAGCCCAAGACGCAGCAACCCGTTGACGTGTTTGCCGCTCTCAAGGAACGGGCCGCCACCGCTTTGTTTGAGCGCATGGGATCCCGGTTTAATGATTCTGCTGTCACCGAGCACGAGCTCAGAACCAGTGCCCGCGAAGAACTGACGCGGATTATTGACACTGAACAGGTTCCCCTTTCAGCCGAGGAGCGATCGCGGCTTGTACGTGACGTGGCGGACGATGTGCTGGGCTATGGGCCACTCCAACGTCTGCTTGATGATCCGGCTGTCACCGAGATCATGGTGAACCGCATGGACCAGATCTACGTTGAGCGGAAGGGGCAGTTGACGCTGACTGATTCCCGCTTCAGCTCTGAGGCACATCTGCGGAAAGTAATTGAACGGATCGTTTCGAAGGTGGGGCGCCGCATCGATGAATCCTCACCGTTGGTTGATGCCCGTCTTGAAGATGGCTCACGTGTCAACGCCGTGATCCCGCCCCTTGCCGTTGGCGGCTCTTCGCTCACCATCCGAAAATTCAGCAAGGTGCCCCTGACGGTTCGTAACCTCATCGACTTCGGGACCCTCACGCCTGAGATGGCGGAGCTCTTGAACGCCTGCGTCAAAGCCAAACTCAACATCATCGTTTCCGGTGGAACAGGAACGGGGAAAACCACGCTGCTGAATGTGCTTTCCTCCTTTTTGCCCGCGAACGAAAGGATCGTCACGATTGAGGATGCCGTGGAGCTCCAGATCCAACAGGAACACGTGGTCCGCCTCGAAAGCCGGCCCCCCAACACAGAGGGCAAGGGTGAAGTCACCATCCGCGAGCTCCTCCGGAACTCGCTGCGTATGAGGCCAGACCGTATTGTCGTGGGCGAGGTCCGCGGCGGAGAATCCCTCGACATGCTGCAGGCCATGAACACCGGCCACGATGGATCCCTCTCGACTGTCCACTCGAACTCCCCCAGGGATGCAGTTGCCCGTCTGGAAACGCTCGTTCTGATGGCTGGCATGGATCTACCGCTGCGTGCCATCCGCGAGCAAATCGCCTCTGCCGTGAACCTGATCGTCCAGATCTCCCGGTTGCGAGATGGAACGCGCCGAATTACCCATGTCACCGAGGTCCAAGGCATGGAGGGCGACATCGTCACGCTTCAGGATGCGTTCGTTTTCGACTATTCAGCAGGCGTCGATCAGCACGGCCGTTTCCTGGGTAGCCCTGTAGCGACCGGCATCCGTCCCCGGTTCATCGATCGCTTTGAAGACCTTGGAATCCATGTCTCCCCCGGAGTCTTCGCCACTCCTGTCGTTCCGGGAGCACAGAACCTGGGCCGGCCATGACAATGCTGACAGTCGGTGCAGCACTTTTCCTTGCTGCTGCAGTTCTGCTGGGTGTTGCTCTTATTATGAGGCCCGCTCCAGAGGTACCCCTCGATAGACGCCGACCCTATGAAGCCAATCCACCCTCACAATTGACCCGCCTCGCAGGATCTACGGTGAGCGCCTTCGACAAGGCCCTTGAGGGCGGGAGTCTACGACTCTTCAGCCGCGAGAAGTTGGAGCATGCGGGACTCCGGATGACCCAGGCCGAATTCATAGTCCTGGTCCTGGTGGGCGGTATTGTTGGTGCCTTAGCCGGGCTTATTGTCCTTGGACCGGCCCTGGCGATCCTCCTTTTTATCCTTGCCCCATTTGTGGGCCACTTGGTCCTTAACTTCCTTGCGGGCAAAAGACGCAGCAAGTTCGATCAACAGCTCGGTGACACCCTTCAATTGCTGGCCGGTGGTCTTCGCGCCGGGCACAGTATCTTGCGCGCCGTGGATGCCGCCGCCAACGAATCGCAGAGCCCCACGTCGGAAGAAATGCGCCGCGTCATTACAGAAACCAGTCTGGGGCGGGATCTGCTGGCTTCGTTGACGGACACCTCCGAGAGGATGAAGAACGAGGACTTCGTTTGGATCGCCCAGGCCATCCAGATCAATCGCGAGGTCGGAGGCAATTTAGCGGAGGTTCTCGATCAGGTGAATGAAACCATCCGTGAACGCTCTGAGATCAAGGGCCACATCAAAGCGCTCGCCGCCGAGGGGAAATTCTCTGCATACATTCTGATCGCCATGCCAATAGGAATCGTTATCATGCTCATGGGGATAAATCCCGGATACATGAATTCGATGTTTTCCCATCCCTTGGGCTGGGGCATGATCGGGCTCTCTGTCGTCCTCATGACTATCGGCAGCTTGTGGATGCGCAAAATCATCGATCTGAAGTTCTGAGACGACCATGAATCCTCTGATATTCACCTCGCTCCTCCTGGTCGCCACACCAATCGGTTATCTGACGTGGTCCGTCTTGTCTGTGGACCGCAAAGCCCGTGCTGCCACAATAGACATCCTCACTCGAGGTAGGCAGGAACTCGAAGCGGAGGAAAAGAACAGCAGCGGTTTCCTTATAAGCGTTGGTTACCGCCTGACTCCGCCTGCCTACGCTCGAAAACTCGACAGGCTGCTTTCACTCGCAGGAAGGCCAGTCGCCTGGCCCCTGGGACGCATCCTGGCAGCTAAACCGGTCCTAGGACTCATTGGAGCCATTTTGGGGTTCCTCATCAGCACCAGCAGCCCAGCACCCATGATCAAGGCCGTGGGCCTGGTCGTGGTGTTCTTTGGATACTTCATCCCGGATCTCCTCCTGTACAGCAAAGGCATGGAACGCCAGAAGGCCATGCAATTGGAACTGGCTAACACTCTCGATCAGATGCTCATCGCAGTTGAAGCTGGACTAGGTTTCGAAGGCGCGATGGCGCGGGCCGGTGAAAACGGCAAGGGCCCATTGGCCGAAGAACTGGTCCGTACGCTGCAGGACATGCAGGTCGGCCGGAGCCGGCGCGAGTCGTATCTCGCGCTTGCCGAACGGACAAACCTGCCTGAGCTGCGCAGTTTTGTCCAGGCGATTGTCCAGGCCGACACGTATGGCATTGCCATCAGCCGGGTACTGAGGGTCCAGGCCAAGGTCATGAGGGTCAAGCGGCGGCAGCGGGCTGAGGAGAAGGCAATGAAGCTTCCGGTGATGATCCTGTTTCCACTGCTGTTCTTCATCTTCCCCGTGCTGTTCATCGCCATCCTGGGGCCCGCGGTTATCAATGCCGTCGTCACGTTCAGCGGCCAATGACGTCCTCAGCCAGCCCACGTTTAGGCACTCAAGGAAGCCCGCGTTCAGGCATTCATGCAGGCTCCTTTTTAGGCTCTCAAGGAAGCCACAATGTTTCCGCAGGATCTGCCGAGGGCGGCCAGTTCCGCCAAATCAGGAAGTAGCCTTAACCCATGTCGATTCCAAGCCCTATGTCCAGTGACGGTGGTGTCAGCCGCTTCTTGCCGGCAGCACCCCTAGGGCACGCCGGCTTGGCAGCAGACTTCGGAGTCCAGGATCTGGTGCTGGTGGACCCTGCAGTGTTGAAGGACCTGGAAGACCAACTTGACGGCAGGGCCGTGGCACAGCGGTTCGTCAGCGACTACAAGGACATGTGGGAACAGCGGTTCCGCCGCCTCGCCGCGGCAGTAGCTGTTCAGGATTGGCCGACAGCAATGGACGCCGTCATCAGCCTTAAGATCTCCTCGTCCATGGTGGGTGCACAGCGCCTGGCATGGCTGGCCGAAAGCCTGGAAAAGCTCATCCGCCGCGAAGACTACACCACAGGTAATGCCCTACTGGCAGACATTGCCGAGCACGGAGGGCAAACCATCCGCGAACTCCGGTTCATTTACCTAGAGGCCGCAGAGTAAGGTCCACGCCGGGTAAGGCGTCAGTGGGGCTCGTCCGGTTTGGACGGAGCCAGCCGGTAACCTACTCCACGAACCGTCTGGAGCCAGCGCGGGGACTGCGGATCCTCACGGAGTTTCCGACGGAGGTTGCCGATATGAACTTCCACTGCCCGCTCGTCTGATTCGCTGATATAGGTATTCTCTTCGTAGTATTCCCCTCGGACCACGCGTACCAAATCAGCCTTCGTACACACAGCGCCCCCACCGCGGAGCAGTTCGTGCAGAAGGTCGAACTCGCTGCGGGTAAGCCCCAATGCTTCACCGTGGAGCACTACTGAACGGGTCTTGCGGTTCAGGTCCAAACCGTTGTGCCGCAGGACGGCTGTGTCCTGGTGGGCGGCCGAAACTGTCGGTGCTGCCGGAGCCGACTGCGGGTGCACCCCTTCGCTGTGGTACCTGGGCCGGCGCATCATGGCTGCGACACGCGCCCGTAGCTCTCGAGGCCGGAAGGGTTTGGCAATGTAGTCGTCCGCACCGGCATGGAGAGCCATCAACACATCAGGCTCCTCGGTTCGGCCCGTCAGCATCACCACATAGGCGTCACTGAAATTGCGGATTCTCCGCAGCACCTCGAAGCCGTCAATGTCCGGTAGCCCCACATCAAGCGTCACAACATTGGCTTGATGTTCCCGAACAATTTCAACCCCCTGACGTCCGTCCGCAGCCGAATGAACTTCAAAGCCGGCTTGCCCCAAAACCGCCTCCAAAAGGTTACGCATGTCGGCGTCGTCTTCGATCACGACGGCCACCCCAAGATCATTCATTTGTTACCCCATGTCCGGTGAATTCCCTCATCTGCCCAGCGCCAATGCGGCATTCACTGCAACACTATCTACGCTACAAGGCTCAATGTCACTTAGCACCACTTTTTTCATCCCGAATGACCTCGCGTCATTTATCATGGCACCAAATGCAAAATAAAGAATCGAGTGACCGCTTAATAGCGCGCACGGTTGACCGGTACTTCCGGAGACTCGGACCACGGGCTCAGGTGGCTTTGTGCCAGCTGCCACTGACGGTCATCATTATCGCTCTGGTTATTGCCGCGCCAGCCGCATGGCCAGCTGTCCTTACAAGCGAACTGTTCATTGCATCGCTCGTATTACATGCCCTGTTGTTCGCGGGTTGCCTGTTGATTCCTTGGGAGCGGCTGGGTGCGCATGCCCAGCTGGTCATACCCATCCTGGACCTCATTGCCATCGGGCTTAGCCGTAACGGTGCTGCGCCGAATTTGCAGGGTCTCGGAGTTCTCGCGATATTTCCTGTCATTTGGCTCTCCGCCTCCGGCATGGCCGCCAAAACAAGCATAGTCCTGAGCTTTTTCGGTCCCGTTGCCATTGGACTGCCAAGTCTGTTGGCGAAAATTCCCAACGTCACACCCGCCGACATAGCCACAGCCGTACTGTTGCCCTTCATGTTGCTTGCCGTTTCCCTGGCCATTCGTTTTGCCAGCGTAAATATGAGGCTTCAGCAACGCCGTCTCGAATACCAAGAGGCGGAAATGCGAAGTCTTCTTGCAGACAGCAAGGAACGTGAGCGCCTACTACACACAATTTTGGATACAGTCGATGTGGGAATTATCGCTGTCGATGCCGATGGCAAAGTCCTGCTCGTCAACGAACAGCAGAATCACTTTGAGTCGGCGGCCCGCCCAACTGACCCTACCCACAACAGTGACGAACAACGCCAGAACGACGGGGACCACACCCAGCCTCTGCTCCTAAGCCAGGACCGTAAAACCCCCCTTCCTCCCGACCGGCATCCCGTCAAGCGGGCAGTCCGTGGTGAGATTTTCGCCGATCACCTTGTGTGGTTTGGCGAGGGCCCGCACCAGCGCGCCGTATCCACCGCGGCCAGGACCATTCGAAACGACGACGGCGGTTTCGACGGCGCCGTCGTCGTGTTCAACGACGTGACAGGTCTGGTGGAGGCCATCTCGGCAAAAGATGAATTCGTTGCGAACGTCTCGCACGAGTTCCGGACCCCATTGAACGCTGTTATTGGCAACCTGGACCTGGTGTTGGAGGACGAAGAGGCACTGTCGCCGCTGGCAGCTGAACGCCTCGAAGTCGCACAGAGAAATGCCGAGCGATTGCTGGCCCTCGTCTCCGATCTACTGGTTTCCGCGTCAGCAGCGGCCAGTATCTACCCGCGTAAAACCGATCTGGCGGGCCTGGTGGAATCCAGCATCGGATCTGCTCATCTCCACGCCGAACGTTCAAAGGTGGAGCTGGACACTGACGTACCTGCCCCGATGTGGGTGCATGTTGATCCCCTTCGGATCGGCCAAGCACTGGACAACCTGGTTTCCAACGCCATCAAGTACTCCCCCGACGGAGGCCATGTTAAGGTCTCCGCACGCTCGGAAAAGGGTTGGGTGAGGCTCCAGGTCCAGGATGCCGGCATGGGCATGACGGAGGCCGAAACTTCACGGATCTTCACCAGGTTTTATCGGAGCGCTGCCGCCAAGGAGGCCCTCATCCCAGGCGTTGGGCTGGGCCTGTCCATCACTAAAGCCATCGTCGAACGTCATGGTGGCGAAATCTCCTGCACCAGCAAACCCGGCGCCGGCAGCATCTTCACCGTCGCCCTCCCGGCGGACGGTCCCCCGCCACAGCCCTAGTCCGGCTAATTTGACTGACTCTTGAGCATTCCTGCGTCAATGCTGGGAAGAACTCAATGGCTCCTTGAGTCGAGATCGCAACAATTATTGCAACGGGACGCTCAGGTCCTGGCAGTAAGGTCTCAGCAGCAAAAAGGTCTCAGGGGGGACACAAAATGAATAAAGCAACAAAAGGCGCAATAGCGGCCGGCGCAGCAGGCGTCCTGCTCCTGGGGGGAGCAGGTACCTTCGCACTCTGGGAGGACACTGACTCTGTTGACCCGGCCTCAATTTCAACAGGCGTACTGACGATGGCCGTGGGCGCCGGCACCTGGTACGACGCAACTGCCGGAACAACCGGAACAATCACCAATATCGCCGACTTCGACATCGTTCCCGGTGACACCATCACCTACACCACGCCCGTAACCATCACGGCCGAAGGCGACAACCTGGACGGCGAGTTCAAAATCCTCAAAACTGCCTTCGAGACATCAGCCGAAACAGCAGCGCCATACCTCAACGTCACCGTGGCCTCCAACGCTGCAACAGTCCCGGGGCTCGCCGTCAACGGAACTACGGGAGCGATTACCTTCGCTTCAGCGGGCACCTACAGTGTCAATGTCACAGTCACCGTGGTGTTCGAAAACGTTACCGGAACCGTAGGCCAGAACGCGGACATCGACCTCACAGCCCTCGCCTTGAAGCTCGAGCAGGCCTAGCAGCTCCTGCTGTTGCCGGAGAACATGATGAAGAACGTACTGTGGCTGATTTTTGCCGGAATGGTGGTGCTCGTCTTGCTGATCTCGACCGGCACCACCGGAGCCCTCTGGCACGATCAGTCCGCAGTCGACGCCGACTCCATTTCCTCGGGCAGCCTGGTGCTGCAGGTTGGCGGCCAGGAAGCATACGTCTTCACTGCTTTGACAGCCAGCAACCTCGTCCCGGGACAATCTGTCCGGGCACCGCTCAGCATCAGCAACGGCGGAAGCACGGACATGGTCTACGGTCTCACTGCCGTTACCACCGCAGCTGCCGGTCCCGCCGATGAGGCGCTTGCCGCCTCGCTTCGCCTAACCGTTACGGACGACGCTGCCTGTGACGGACCCCAGACCCAGGACACAGGTCTTCCCTTCCAGGCACCAATGGACGCAACTGCAGCTTTCGCAGGAAGGGAACTGGCGCCGTCGTCCATTGAAACGCTTTGCATTGAGGTCGGACTCGACGCCAATGCCCCCATTGCCGCCGCATCCGGTTCGACGGCGGCAACGTTCACTTTCAGGGGTGAGCAGAAATTATGAGCAAGAAGCCTACAGCACCCCCGTCAACCGGTCCCCTGTGGTGGGTCCTGCAGACGGCGTCATGGATGCTCCTGCTGGCAATTGTGGCCCTGATCGTGGCAATGATGGGCCTTCCACGGGCCACCGGAGCGACACCGTACACGGTGCTGACGGGCTCCATGCGTCCCACCATGCCACCGGGAACTTTGGTGGTCTCCAAGCCCGTCGAAGCCGAAGAGCTGAAGGTCGGCGACGCCATCACTTACCAGCTCCGTTCGGGTGAGCCGGATGTGGTCACCCACCGGATTATTTCCGTGTCCCAGACGCTGGGCGGAGAAACGCTCTTCACCACGCAGGGCGACGCTAACCCTCATCCGGACGAGAATCCGGTCAAGGCCGCCCAGATCCGCGGCGTCGTCTGGTACGGCATTCCGTTCGCAGGCTACGTGAACTCCCTGCTGACAGGCGAACAGCGCATCTGGGCCGTCGGATCCGCGGTGGTCTTCCTGCTCGGCTATGCGGTATTCATGGGGATTGGTGCCATGATGGACGCACGGAGGTCCGTGCGGAAGAAGGTCTCAGCTTTTTCCGAAACGGCAGAAACGTCATGAACTTTGGAAACGGCAGCGTCCGGCTCAAGGCTCTCCTGTCCTTGGGGATGGTCCTGGGCCTGGGCGCCGTGGGAACCCTCGCGGCGTGGACGGATGAGTCCACCGCTACCGCCAGCTTCAGCGCAGGCACGCTCGATCTCAAGCTAGGAGCGTTGCCGGAGGGCCCATTCACAGACTCTGTGGCGCTCACCAGCCTCGACATGGCAGCTATGTACCCTGGGGCGAGCAAAGCGGGGATGGTCTCAGTGTCCAACTCGGGCACCGTTCCGCTTTCATACACGTTGACTGGAACAGGTACTGGCACTCTGGGAGCCGCGTTGAAAGTCAGCGTTTATGTGGGTGGGATGGCCACTAACGTTGCATCGACCGGGACCTGCAGCGGTACCTTGCTGGGAACCGCGGACCTGCCCCTCGCCGGGACGCTCATTTCCTCGGCACGAACGCTTCCCGCAACCAGCGTCGAAAGCCTCTGCCTGGTAGTGAAGTTACCTTCCACCGCCGAAAACACTCTTCAAGGGACCACCTCCACAGCCACCTTCGCCTTTACCGGAAGCATGGGGAGCTAACGCAAATGCGTAGTGTGTCTCGGCTCCAGAACAACCTGCTTACCGTAGGTGCAATTCTAGGAACACTGTGCCTGCTGGTTGCACTTGCGGGGATGCTGCTTGGCGCCAAGCCACTGGTTTTCCGCTCGGGATCCATGTCACCTTCCGTTGCAACCGGCGCCCTGGGGATTAGCCTTCCGGTGCAGGCACAGGAGATCAGAACCGGCGACATCATCAGTGTCGAGAACTCTGCAGGAGTCCGTATCACGCACCGGGTTGTGACGTCGGAGCTAGTTAATGGGTCAGCAACTGTAACGCTAAAGGGCGATGCCAACGCCGTCTCCGATCCCGAACCTTACGTTCTTCGGACCGCAGACCGGGTGGCGTTTTCCGTGCCGCTTGTGGGCTACGGTGTAGCCTGGCTCAGCAGCCCTGCAGCGATGTTTGCAGGCGGTCTCTTCACCTCTTTCCTCCTGTATCTGGCCTTCGGCTCGGCCCGGACGAAGCGTGCCGAAAAGCGGCCCCAGGATCCCGACGACGGTCCCGATGCAGAACCGGTCACACCCGAGGCTGCAAGGCCTAGGCCTGGCAAAGCGGGCCGCCACGCTAAGCGTGTGACAGCAATCTTGGTGGCCAGTCTCCCATTGGTGGCGGCGGGTGCGCTTCAGACCAGCACCCCCGCTCAAGCTGCCTTCATGGACACTGCCTCGGCCTCAGCCGGCTTTACAGCGACGTCTCTGCAGGCCCCGACACTAAGCTGTACGAATTCCGGCAACTATGACGTGACGCTGACGCTCACTCGCCCGGAAGGACCTGCCACCCAGTACGAGCTTACGTCTGCAACGCCTTCCAGAACCTGGAACTCGGGGTCCTGGCCAACTGGTGGCTCAGTCAGCTACACCGTGGATGCTGACCACGCGTCTTTTACGTTCAACCAGACGACCAACGTAACCTTCAGGGGACTCTCAAAAATCGGCTTGTGGACGTCCCCGGCAGCTTCCAAAGTGGTTACGTACACTCCGGAGACGAACGTGCTGATTACTGGCTTGACTCCTCCGAAGCTGCGGTGCACCTAGGTTCTTTTTGCCGATCCCTACGTCCGCAGCGCCCGGGTAAGTTCGGCACGCGCCAACAGTTCGCTATCCGAGGGATAGGCAACTTCCTCCAAAACGAGCGGATGAGGGGCCGCCAGGACCGACCTTGCATCACGCTTCTGCAGCAGGAGCCGCTCATGCAGCCACCCCGGGGACTCAGCGCCTTCGCCCACATAGAGCGCAGATCCGATCAGGGCACGCACCATGTTGTGGCAGAACGCGTCAGCCTGGACTGTTGCCACGATGACGCCGTCCGTCCCTCGTGCGAATTCAAACCGCTGGAGCTCCCGGATAGTCGTGGAGCCTTCCCGGGGTTTGCAGTAAGAGAGGAAGTTCTGCAGGCCCAAAAGTTTGGAGGCACCCTCGTTCATCAGCGTCACATCCAACGGCGCCTTGTGCCACAAGGTGGAGGACCTGCCCAGCGGATCCCACAGCGCCGGACCATCGGCAATGCGGTAGCTGTACCGCCTCCAGAGGGCAGAAAAACGGGCATCAAAACCTTCGGCGGCCAACGCCACTCGGTGCACTTCAATGGCCCCGGTGAGATCGCCCAGGCCCCTGCTGAGGGCACCGCGCAGGCGCCGGAGAAGGGCGACGGCGGGATCCAGTTCAGCGCCGCGGTTCAGCCCCAGCCACTCGGCCTGGGTGAGGTCAAGGTGCACCACCTGACCGCGCGCGTGCACTCCGGCGTCGGTGCGTCCGGCAACTGTCACCCGAACGGGCCGCCGGATCAGCAGCGCCAGGGCTTCCTCCAGGACGCCCTGGACAGTCGGCAGTCCGGGCTGCACTGCCCAGCCGCTGAACGGCCCGCCGTCGTAGGCCAAATCGAGCCGGATACGCAAAAACCCGCCGTCCCCCAAGACGGGGGCAGCGGGTTTTTGGTCGTTCATAGACATAAGTCTAAGCCAAGGTTTTAGCGAATTACTTCGCGTCCTTTTC
Source organism: Arthrobacter sp. (assembly GCF_031179985.1). GTDB lineage: Bacteria > Actinomycetota > Actinomycetes > Actinomycetales > Micrococcaceae > Arthrobacter. Next base: position 22,659 of record NZ_JAPSHJ010000053.1, read on the forward strand.
CTCAGCAGCAGGCTCTTCAGCAGCTTCCTCAGAGGCAGCAGCCTCTTCGGTTTCAGCAGCCTCGGCCTCAGCGGCCGGAGCCTCTTCGGTCTCAGCAGCTTCGGTCTCAACAACCTCAGTCTCAGCAGCTTCTTCAGCAACCGGAGCAGCGGCTGCTTCCTTCTTGTCGGCGTCGCGCTTGGCTGCGTTGGTAGCCTCGGCTACGACGGCCTGCTTTGCGGAAACCGGCTCAAGAACGAGCTCGATGACAGCCATGGGAGCGTTGTCGCCCTTGCGGTTACCGATCTTGGTGATGCGGGTGTAGCCGCCGTCGCGGTTCTCCACAGCCTTGGCGATGTCGGTGAACAGCTCGTGGACGACGCCCTTGTTGCTGATCAGGCCGAGTACACGACGGCGGGAAGCGAGGTCACCGCGCTTGGCGAAAGTCACCAGGCGCTCGGCGTACGGCTTCAGGCGCTTGGCCTTGGTCACCGTGGTGGTGATCCGCTTGTGCTCGAACAGTGCTGCTGCCAGGTTCGCGAGCATAAGACGCTCGTGAGCCGGGCCGCCTCCGAGGCGCGGACCCTTAGTGGGGGTAGGCATAATTGTTTCTCCTCATATGAAAGCCAGTGGGCCGAGCACAACGTGGTGCGCCGGCCCGCTGGCCAAGATCTGCTTGTTAGAGCTCGTCGTCGCTGAACGCGGCGTCGTCCTCTTCGATGGCTGCGGCGCGGGCTGCCAGGTCGAAACCGGGAGGCGAGTCCTTGAGGGACAGTCCCAGTTCAACCAGCTTTGCCTTGACCTCATCGATGGACTTGGCACCGAAGTTACGGATGTCCATCAGGTCAGCCTCGGAGCGGGCAACGAGTTCACCCACGGTGTGGATGCCCTCACGCTTGAGGCAGTTGTAGGAACGGACGGTGAGGTCCAGATCCTCGATCGGCAGTGCCATGTCTGCTGCCAGGGCAGCATCCGTCGGCGACGGGCCGATCTCGATACCTTCAGCTGCGGTGTTCAGCTCGCGGGCCAGACCGAACAGCTCCACCAGGGTGGTGCCTGCCGAAGCAACCGCATCGCGCGGGGCGATGGCCTGCTTGGTCTCGACGTCGACAATGA
>NZ_JAPSHJ010000089.1 GCF_031179985.1 Arthrobacter sp.
GGATATCCACCAAAGCCTCACCCGGGCCCGGATCCGGCACCAGAATCGTCTCCACCGACACCGGAGCATCCTTCTCCATGGCAACCACTGCCTTGACTTTATGAACCATAACTTCGCGTTCCTTTCACTCTGACTGCCAGAGTGGCCATGCCTTCCGGGCTTTTACCCAAGCAGGCTGTCTGTTTTTGCAACCAGGGACGGTTGCCGGGCGCCCCTCGGGCATCAGCTTTCGGGCCGTGGGGCTAGTTGTGCGGGGCAGGCCTCACATGGAGCATCTCCACAAGGAAGACAACCTGATATGACTCTGGTATCTAACTGATATATGACCGATGGTAGTTGTGTTGCTGCAAGAGTGTCAACGAGTAGCCACCTTTCCGTCGCTGGAAAAGCCACGTAGAGAATGTGAACTTTTCCATGACTTGCTCGGGGAAGCCTTGTAGTCTCAAGCCACCAGCACAAAACGGAAAAGGACCCGAGCTAGGAGACGTCATGGCTGTCAACAATGAAGCGGAAATACTGGCCCAATGGAGCGAGCAGCTGGCAAAGGCGCTTCAGATCCCGGACTTGAGGGTGGACCAGGAGCTACTCCTTGAACTGGCCAGGAGATCCGCTGATTCGGTGATTCACGCGTCTGCGCCGGTGACGGCTTTCATGGTGGGGTACGCGGCGGGTCAGGAAGCCGGCAAAGGAAACGCGGGTTCATCGGTGACGCCCAGTGCAGCGACTACCAGGGCCGCGGACATTGCATTCTCGCTGTGCGAGAGCAGGGCAGGCGGCCGAGGTGCCGATCCGACGTCGTAAGACGGAATCCCCGGGAAAGCCGTCAGTGCTCAGGCTCATCCGCCAGCGAAGGGCGGCAGCACGTCGATGATATCGTCCCTCCCAAGGCACACGGCAACGTCCCGTACAGCAACTTCGTTGCGGAGAAAACTGCTCCGGGCGATGATCCCTGCCAGCGGGGGCGTTCCCGCCGGAGGCTCCGGACGGTCAACTGCAAGCACGGCCGTCAGTAGTTCACTGAGTGTCACGCCGTCTGTCAGCTCATGATGTTCCTCTTCTACGCCGGCGGCGGAACATGCAGCGGCAAAGTATCGTACTAACAAGGTTTTCAGCCTCCGATAGTGCTCATGCTGCGGTCCGGCTGTATGAAGTCTGCGGAATCCAGGCCGGAGTGATCCATCCCGTGTGCCCGCGGCTTGATCCACATGGCGTCCTGCCAGAGTCTTGTCAGTTCTTCATCGTCTGCCCCTGAACGCAGCGGGCCCAGAATGTCGAATTCCTCGCGGGAGAACAGGCAGCTCATGAGCTTGCCTTCCGCGGTGATGCGCGTCCGTCTGCAGTCACCGCAGAACGGCTCGGTGACGGAAGCGATGATTCCCGCGGTACCCAGGACAGCTCCGGAGGATTCGCCTGCAGCGGCGTTTCGCTTCCTGACCTGGAACCGCTCGGCCGGCGCTCCTGCCCGCTCCCTACGGTCCGGCGTGAGAATGAAATCCTCGGAGAGCAGCTCACGAATTTCGGCGGCAGTGATCATGTCACGCCGCGTCCAGCCGTGATCCGCATCCAGCGGCATCTGTTCAATAAAACGAAGCTCGTAGCCGTGTTTGAGGGCCCAGGCGAGAAGCCCCGACGCTTCGGCGTCGTTAATGCCCCGCATCAAAACGGCATTGATTTTGACCGGACCCAACCCTGCTGTCCTTGCCGCTTCAACTCCGGCCAGCACCTTGTTAAGGAATGGGCGCCGGGTGAGTAACTCGAACGTCTCTTCGTGCAGGGAATCGAGTGAAACATTGATGCGCGTAAGCCCGGCGTCCTTCAGTGCCTGGGCTTTCTTGTCCAGCCCGACGCCGTTCGTTGTCATGGATATAGGCAGGTCGGGGTGCTGCCTCCGGAGGGCGCGGACGATATCCACCAGGTCGGGGCGGACCAGGGGCTCGCCGCCTGTAAGCCGGAGTTCCCGGATGGCCAGTTTGGTGACACTGATACCGACTACCCGCACGATCTCGTCTGCTGTCATGAGTGCTTGTTTGGACAGCCATTCCAGGCCCTGTGCGGGCATGCAGTATGTGCACCGCAGGTTGCATTTGTCGGTGAGGGACAGGCGGAGATCCGTTGCCTGGCGCCCGAACCGATCCAGCAGGCCGGCGGGAACTCCGGATGGACGGGTGGGAGGCACGGGCAGGCCCCCGCTACTGCCGGGAAGCCGGGGAATTCCCAGCTGAATAGTCATAATTTTCTGTACCTGTTTCTTCACCTCAGTGAAGAGTCTTTCGGGTTGGGCGGTTAGTGATCGACTACTGCCGTGCCGCGGGCGTGAAGAAAGTGGCCACGGCGCGGACAGTTGCTGGCTTAGACGTGCTTGTCTCCGCCAGGGTGTGGAGAGCCGTCGGAGCGTCGTCCATCACCTTCGTTGGTGGTCACGAGGTCGAACTGAACGCCGCCGTGCTGGTCGACGCCGGTACGGATGGCCCGTTCCATGACTGTTGTGGCGAGCCTGCGCCGGAGGGAAAGCGGGTCGCGGCGGAGGTCGCGGGTTATAGCGAAGCAGAGCAGGAGCATGACCAGCACGAACGGCAGGGCGGCGACGATGGTGATCCGTTGCAAGCCGGACAAGGCTTCCGAGGGTTCATTGCCGCCGGCCAGGAGCATGACGGCGGCGACAGCTCCGGTCAACGTGCCCCAGAAGATGATCACTCCGCGGCGGGGTTCCTCGGAGCCGTTGGAGCTGAGTGACCCCATCACAATGGAGGCCGCATCTGCGCCTGTGACGAAGAAGATGGCGACCAGGACCATCGCCAGGACGATGACTGCGGCGGCGGCCCAGACGGGCATGCCCAGGTTCTTGACCATGTCGAAGAGGGCGCCGTCAAAGTTGACGGACGGGGTCCCGTCGACCATGGTGACCAGACCGGGAGTGTTGGCCTTGTCGGCTTCCTGCTGCACGTGGAAGGCGGCACCTCCAAAGATGCAGAACCAGATGACACTGACAACACTCGGCACGAGCAGTACGCCGGTGACGAACTGCCGGATGGTGCGGCCGCGGCTGATCCGTGCAATGAAAAGTCCCACGAACGGCGTCCAGGAGATCCACCAGGCCCAGTAGAAGATGGTCCAGCCGGACATCCAGCCGCGCAGAGCCTCATCGCCGACTGCCTCGGTTCGTGACGACATTTCCGTTAGGTCCCGGGCATAATTGCCGACGGCGGCGGGGAGCAGGTTCAGGATGAAGAGGGTGGGGCCGGCGACGAAGACGATGAGGGCCAGGATGAGGGCCAGCACCATGTTGATGTTGGAGAGCCACTGGATGCCGCGGCTGATGCCCGACACAGCGGAGGCCACGAAGCAGGAAGTCAGGATGGCGACGATCACCACGAGGAATGGCGTGCCGATTTCTCCTACCCAGCCGTTGGAGGTCATGCCGCTGCCGATTTGGAGGGTGCCCAAGCCCAGGGATGCGGCGGTGCCGAAGAGCGTGGCGAAGATGGCCAGGATGTTGATGAACTTCCCCACCGGCCCTTCAACTATTTTGACGCCGAACAGTGAGGTGAAGGCGGCGGAGATCAACTGTCTGCGGCCCAGCCGGTAGGTGCCGTAGGCCATGGCGATGCCCACCACGGCGTACATCGCCCAGGGATGCAGGGTCCAGTGGAAGATCGAGGTGGCCATGGCGGTCTGGATGGCTTCGGGGGTGCGTCCGTCCACGGTTCCGGGCGGGGGCGAGACGTAGTGGTAAAGAGGCTCCGCCACACCGTAGAACATGAGCCCGATGCCCATGCCGGCCGCAAACATCATGGCCACCCAGGACACGGTGCGGAACTCGGGCTTTTCGCCGTCCTTCCCCAGTGGAATGGTGCCGAACTTGCCCAGGGCAAGCCACAGGACGAAAACGACGAAGAGCGAGGCCAGTCCCATGAACAGCCAGCCGGTGTACTGCATGACCCAGTCGAGGGCGTTTTGAGACGTTGTTGCCAGGCTGTCCCTACCGGCAAAACCCCAAATGACGAAGGCGAGGGCCAGGACACCGGTAATGCCGAAGGTTGTTTTATCTAGGGGGAGAGAGCGGCGCCTACCGAGTCTGGCCGCCTGCTCAGCCTCGGCCTCCCTCAGCTCCTGGAGGATCTGTTCGGTTTCTTCCGTATCCGGCAGGTTGAGTGCTGTGGATCCCGGGTTGAGGGTCGCCTCTTCCGGGTCTTCCACAGTAGTCACGGTCAACGCTTCGCTGGTCTCTTTGGTGCTGGGGGCCGTGTTTGTGTTGTCTGCCCGATTTTCGTCGCCGGGCAGTTGCTCCGGTGTTGTGTTTATAGCCATGAGCGGATCCTTTGCTCGGCGAGTCATTGGGTGGCCTAGATATGGCCTTCGGCTGTCAAACCGGGAGGAAGGTTGGGCGCCTCGTCGGATTCGATAACCATAATGTCGCCGTCAACAATCTTGACCTCATGGTGGCGGACTGGCAGTTTGGCCGGCGGCGCGTCAACTGCACCGGTGCGGAGGTTGAACCTGGAGGCGTGCAGCGGGCACTCCACCCAACAGTCCTCAACGTAACCATCGGCCAAAGAGGCATCCTGATGCGTGCACGTGTCGTCAATGGCGAAAAGCTCGCCTTCTTCTGTATGGAATACGGCGATGGGTGGGGCAGTATTTAGCCGTAGCGCATCCCCCGGAGCGAGTTCGCTGAGCGGGCAGGCCTTGTGCATGGTGAACCTCATCTTTCAAACGGCGATGAGAACTTGTTTTATCCGGGGTGGGAATCTCGGGCCATGATCCCTTCTGTTCCAGAAGGATCAACAGAGTTCGCCTTATGCAACAGAGTGCGCTTCGTCACAGTGGAATGTCAAGGCTCACTTCCGCCGTTACGGCCCAATTTCCTCTGCGACCGCGCGGGTTGACAGCCCACTGTGGCATGCCTCACTCTGTTGCATATAGCGATTCATGTTGCGTATAAGGCAATTAGAAGTGGGGAATTATGCAGACTCTTGCGATCGTCGGAGCCTCCCTGGCCGGGCTTTCTGCCGCCAGGGCCGCCCGCGCCCAAGGCTTCACTGGACGGCTGGTCATCATTGGCGATGAGCATCACCGTCCCTATGACAGGCCGCCGCTGTCCAAGGACTTTCTGCTCGGCACCGTAACGTCGGAAGACCTCCTGCTGGAGACAGACGACGACGGGTTGCAGGCGGAGTGGCTTCTAGGGGGTGGGGCGGTCGGTTTGGACGCAGCTTCACGGACAGTCCGGCTGCGCGACGGAAGCTCGGTCAGCGCCGACGGCATCGTGGTAGCCACAGGCGCGCGAGCCCGGAAGCTTCCGGCCTTGGAGGGGCTTGACAACGTTTTTTACCTTCGGACCATCGCCGATGCACAGGGATTGGCGTCAAGGCTGGTGCCGGGGGCCCGAATGACTGTCATCGGCGCCGGTTTCATCGGTGCTGAAGTCGCCTCCGCCGCTGCCTCCCGCGGCATGGAGGTGACCATGATCAATAACGCACCAGTTCCGTTTACAGCACAGCTCGGTCGGGACATGGGCGACGTCGTCGCCAGGCTGCACCTGGCCAAAGGCGTCAATCTGATCTGCGGTGCCGTCATCCAAGAGTTCCATACGGGCGAAGACGCCGTTTCCGGGCTCACGCTGGCGGATGGACGTCACTTGGAAACGGATGTCGTCGTTGTAGGCATCGGCGCCGAGCCAAATACCGAGTGGCTGTCCGATTCCGGGCTTGAGCTGAATCCGGGCGTCGTTTGTGATGCCATGGGCCGAACCAATGTTCCCGGGATCGTAGCGGTGGGTGACTGTGCCGCGTGGTTCGACCCTGCGGCTGGAATTCACCGCCGGGTAGAGCACTGGACCGGCGCCCTGGAGCGCGCGGCTCTGGCTGTTCAGGCCCTCTTGGACAGCAACGCCCCGGAACAGCCGCTGAAGCCTCCTTACTTCTGGTCCGATCAGCACGGCGTTAAGATTCAGTTCGCCGGGCACTCCGCCGGTTACGATCGGGTCGAAATAGAGACAGGTGATCCCCAGGAGCACAGCTTCGTTGCCGTGTACTACCGCGGCGATGACGCCGTGGCGGTCCTGGGCATGAACCAGCCCCGCCTTTTCACCAAGTGGCGCCGAAGCCTGGCGCCTTCAACAGTGGAGCCGGCGGCCAAGCCCACTTTGGTTCTGGCTGCGACCTAGCCCATCATGCCCTGCTAAACCAATCTTTAATGCACCAGTTTTTACGCACTTAGTCAGTGCCGTTGTGAGGAGTACACATTGTCTGTTGAGGTAAGCACGCCGAGTCTGATCCCGACCCTGGGGGGTCATTTGTATACGGATCCGGCTATTTTCCGGGCGGAGCAGGAGCGTATTTTCGAGCAGATGTGG
>NZ_JAPSHJ010000090.1 GCF_031179985.1 Arthrobacter sp.
TACCTGCTTCATTCCTCCTTAGCTCAATTGGCAGAGCATTCGACTGTTAATCGAAGGGTTGCTGGTTCAAGTCCAGCAGGAGGAGCGCACAGGTCCCGCAGCCGGCAAACGCCGGCTGCGGGACCTTTTTGTATGGCACTGGTTATGTACGGGTGCTGCTCTCCGCGATGCGCTGCCGGCTCAGACGAAGTTCATTTCCACTTCGAGGAAACGCTCGGCCTCGGCCACGGCTGCAGCGAAAGCTTCGCCCTCGGTGGGCGACGTACGGGGCTGGCGCGGGTGCCACTCATGCGGTGATGAATGAACACGGGTGAAGCCCCCGTCAGGCGGAGCATAGAAGATTCCGAAGCGCTGTACAGGCCATTCCGGAGAGGTCTCCGGGGCCACCAGAAGGGCGGCGTTGGCCGCCGGGTTGTACCACTGCGCTATTGGACGCCGCCGGTCTTCAGTGAAAAGTCCCGCCGCATAGAGAGCTGCCGACTGCGCACTGGTCTGTGTGCACAGCCGGTCCCACCACAACGGCAGAATGCCGGTGTCGCACCGCTGCCACGTGGCCGGAGGTGGAGGAGGATCCTGCCAGTGGGGCACATACCAACTTTATCGCTCGGCGGGCTGCCTGGAATAGAGTGGCCGCCTCGGTTCCGGTTGCGTTCAGTCCCGATTCCAAGGCCCCGGGTTGACCCTGTAGAGCAGCGCGGAACCGGCCACGGCTCCGAGGATGACCCCGAGGGCTGCATTGCCCATTGCCCGGCCGAAAAAGAAACCTGCGATGGCGCCAAGGACGGCGCCAAGGAAGAGTCCGCGTCCGTTGCGGTGCGGCTTGCGCGTCATCGGGCCAGCCTACGCTGCTACTGGTGAGGGGGTTGCCACTAGTGAATGGATGGCACGGTCCTTGGGCGGACTATCACCCACAGCGCCGTTGCTGCGAGGAAGATGCAGCAGGCCTGGACAGCGCCCATAGGCGTAGCTGAACTGCCGCCAACCCAGCCCACCACGGGTGAGATGATGCCGGCCATCAGGAAGGTGGAGGCGCCCAGCAGGGAGGCTGCAGTGCCGGCCTGGGCGCCATGCTTGGCCAGCGCCAGGACCTGCACGCACGGGAACGTGAAGCCCGTGCCGAGGATGTAGAACCACAGCGGGACCAGGACGCCCCAGAGCCCGAACCCCAACTGGTCAAAGAGCACGATCAGGAGGGCCATCAGGAACATCCACGCGGTGGAAGCGGCCAGGATCCACTGCGGCGGCACGAGCTTAATCAGCCGCGAGCTGGTCTGGACGCCGGCCACGATACCCAGGGAATTGACGCCGAACAGCAGGCCGTACTCCTGCGGGGTGAAACCGAAGATGTCCTGGAACAGGAAGGGGGAAGCGGAGAGGTAGGTGAACAGCCCTCCGAAGTTCATGCCGCCCACCAGCAGCAGTCCGACGAAAATCCGGTCAGAGAAAAGCGCCCGGTACCTCTGGCGGGCAGTCAGGCCGGACTTCCCCCGGAGCTCGCGCGGCAGCGTTTCCCGCACCAGGAATATCGCTGCGGTGATCACGGTCGCGCCGTAGCAGGCGAGGAACACGAAGATGCCCGGCCACTCCATCACCAGGAGCAGCTGCGATCCGATCACGGGGGCCAGGATCGGAGCCAGTCCGTTGACCAGCGCCATGCGGGAGAACATTCGCACCATGGCGTAGCCGCTGAAAAGATCGCGGACCATGGCCATCGCCACAACCCCTCCGCCTGCGGCGCCGATTCCCATCAGGACGCGGAACAGGCCGAGTGTCCCGATGTCTGTCGAAAGCGAGGCCCCCAGCGAGGAAGCGATATGCACTGCCGTGGCCAGGATGAGGGGCGTCCGCCGGCCGAACTTGTCGCTGAAGGGGCCCACCACCAGCTGCCCCAGGGCGAAGCCCACCGTGGTGCCCGTCAGGGTGAGCTGGACCGCAGCCTCTGACACATTCAAGCTCGTCTCCAGGGCGGGGAAGGCCGGTAGGTAGAGGTCCACCGTAAACGGTCCCAGAGCCGTAAGGGCGCCAAGGAGAAGGATGTAGAGGAATTTCTGGCGTCGGCTCAGGGCATCACCCGGATGAATGGTGGTCACAGGCAACCATCCTAGGGCGCAAAGATCATACTTTTACAGGGGCCGGAGGCCACGCCGGAAAGTTAGTACAGAAGTTGCGGCTGACCCTGAGTGATAGTTTTGTCAGCGGGGGCATGCTGAGCCATATGCGGTCCCCGCAAAGCCGAGAAAAAAATCGACTATGGAACCAGTTAGGCGGGACCTATGAGCGGGCGTCACAGCGGGCGGGCCAACAAGGGGTTGCGTATCACCACGCTGCCGAAAACGGCGAGGCTCATCTTCCAACTGGTGCCGCGCCAACTCAACGACGAGATCGCCATGGCCAAGTTCGAGGTCAAGCGCAAGGGCAAGCAGTTGGGCGTGGCCGGAGCCTTCTTCGGAGTCGCCGCTGTCTTCCTGGCTTTCCTGCTGACCGGGCTGATCGTCGCGGCCATCATGGGGCTCGCCACCATCATGCCGGCCTGGCTCGCAGCACTCCTCGTGTGTGCAGTTTTCCTGCTGATTGCCCTGATCGGCGGGCTCGTCGGCCTCCGGAAGTTCAAGAAGGCCATGCCCCTGATCCCAGCGGAGACCGTCCGGGGCCTCAAGCACGATCTTGGTGTCGCAAAAGAAGGCTCGGACTTTGATGCTGCGGTCCTGGACCCCAATTCGCCCCAGGCGAAGGCGGCCAAGGAAGCCAAGGCTGCTGCCAAGGCCCAGGCCAAGGCCGAGAAGGAAGCCAAAGCGGCCGCAGAGCATGTCGAAGTTCCAGCCGTTTCCGAGCCCGAGGTCCACCGCCGCCTGAAGCAGCGGCGCGAGCACCTGACCACCGTCCGCGATGACCTCGGCGAAGAACTCGATGTCAAGGCCCAGGCCCAGGCCCTGCTCGGCGTGGCCAGGCACCGGCTGGATGAGGGCAAGGACAAGTTCAAGGACAGCAGGGAGCGCGCGGGCGAAAGATTCGCTGCCCGCGTAGCCGTCAGGTCCTCCGAGTCCGGGTCTTCCGCCACGGCATCGTCCACCTTTGGATCCACCACGGGATTGTCCGTGTCCGGGCGATCCTCCGCAGGCAGCGTGGTACGTTCCATGCCCGAAAAGCTGGAATCCCGGTGGAAGCCCCTCGTGGCATTCGTCGCGTCCACTGCCGTCATGCTTACCCTGCTGCGAAAACTGTTCAAGAGCTGAGCGTTGCCCTGAACTCAGTCAGGAAGACGCCCCCGGCCACAGAGAGGGGGACCGGATGAGGTTCATCGGCGCTGGTTCCCGTCCCGGCCAGCCGGGCGTCGACCGCGATCTGGTCTTCACTGTCCCCAATCTGCTCACGGTTCTGCGCTTCATGGGCGTGCCGCTGTTCATCTGGCTTGTGCTGGCCCAGCGTGAGTACGGCTTTGCCGTGCTGGTGCTCGCGATCATGGGGAGCACGGACTGGGTGGACGGCTACATCGCCCGACGCTTCAACCAGGCCTCCAAGCTCGGGCGGATCCTGGATCCCATCGCGGACAGGCTGGCGCTGATCGCCGTAGCCGTGACACTGGTGATTGCTGGTGTAGTCCACTGGTGGTACCTCGCCGCGCTCGTCATCCCGGATGCCGTGCTGCTCTCCATGTCGCTGTTCTACTTCCACAGCCACCCGGATCTTCCCGTCAGCCTGATCGGGAAGACGCGCACGGGCCTGCTGCTGCTGGGCACCCCGCTGCTGTTGCTGTCGAAGCTGGATACCCCGTCCGCCGGGGCCTGGTTCATTGCGGCATGGATTGTGCTCGGCCTCGGACTGGTGGGGCACTGGGTGGCCGCCTACAAATACTTCTGGGCCATCCGGCGCAAAGGCAGAATGCTGGCTGACAACGGTGGTGGCAGCTGATGGTGTGGCTGGCAGTATTCCTAGCTGTACTGGGAGCGTTTTGCCTTGCCTTCGGTGCGCAGCGCCAAGGCAGTGCCGTGAAGGCCGATACCGGCGGACTGGCGCTCAGCTCCAACGGTTTTCTGCGCCTGCTGCGGAACCCCCGTTGGGTTTTCGGGCTCCTGTTGCTCTGTATGGGTATGGGCCTGAATGCCGTCGCTTTGGTCTCCGCGCCGCTGACCGTGGTGCAGCCGATCGGGGCCATCGCGCTCGTCATCACCACCGTGGTCAACGCCAAGGACCAGGGCCTGAGTATCAACCGGGCCACGGTGGTCGCCATCTCTGCCTGCGTGACCGGTTCCGCCCTGTTCGTCCTGCTTGCCGTCTTCGTCACGCAGGAAAACCACCACGTAAATTCCGACGACGAACTCACCATCGTGCTGCTGCTCGCTTTGGCTGTGGCCCTCTTTGGCACTTTGGCAGCAATGTTCAAGCACCGCATGAGCGCCTTTGTCTATATTCTTGGCGCGGGCGTTCTGTTCGGCTTCGTGGCGGTGCTGACCCGGATCATCGGCAAGCACCTGCTCGACCCAAACGGGCAGGCCCTGCTGAACGTGCCCTGGTATTCGTTGGTTGCGATCGCGGCGGCCGGAGGGCTGGGCTCCTGGTTTGTGCAGAGTGCCTACTCCACCGGACCACCGGACCTCGTCATTGCGGGGCTGACTGTCATCGACCCCATCGTGGGCATCGCGATCGGCATCACCATCCTCGGGGAGTTGCGGCCTGACGTCCACGCCGTGATGGCTATTGCCATGGGTACGGCTGCATCGCTTGCTATCGTGGGGGTAATAGCCCTCTCCCGGCATCATCCCGAAGTCACCAAGCGGAAGAAGGACGCTCGGAAGGTCGCGGGCAGGGCACCCCACTAGCCGACTTTTCGACAGCGGGCCAGGCGCGAACGTGTGCCAGCGCTATATGTGCCAGTGCCAGCCGGCGTGGACAGCCGCAGCTGACCGCGCCGTGACCACCAGGAGCTTTCCACGTGACAATGCCCGATGCCCAGCGCCCACTGACTATCCTGATTGCGGCCGACACCTACCCGCCCCACGTCAACGGAGCAGCCCAGTTCGGCTACCGGCTGGCGAAAGGCATGACGGGCCGCGGACATAACGTCCACGTCCTGGCGTGCCGCCAGGACAAAGGCAAGAGCTTCACGGAGTTCCGCAAGGAAGCCACGGTCCACCGCCTTCGCTCCCACAGCGCCTTCACGCACGAGTATTTCCGGATCTGCTTTCCCTGGGAGATCAAGAAGGAGATCAGTCTCCTTTTCGACAAGGTGCAGCCGGATGTCGTCCACATCCAGAGCCACTACATGATCGGCGAGCACGTGCTGTACGAAGCAGTGAAGCGCGGCATCCGCGTGATCGCCACAAACCACTTCATGCCCGAGAACCTCAATCCGTTCCTGCCCTTTCCCCAATGGTTCAAGGACATCATCGGGAAAATCTCCTGGAAGGACATGGGCAAGGTGATGGGCAAGGCCGACGTCGTGACGACGCCTACGCCGCTGGCTGCCAGGGCCATGCACCAGCACGCCTTCCTGCGGAAGGTCCTGCCGCTTTCCAACGGCATAGACTCCACTGCCTATGAAATCAAGCCGGGCGAGGTGATCGAGCCCCACGCCAACCCGACCGTCCTCTTTGCTGGACGCCTGGCAGAGGAAAAGCACGTTGACGTGCTGATCAAGGCAGTGGCTGCAGTCCCCGCAGACCTGAACGTCCACCTGGAGATCGTCGGCGGAGGCGAAGTGCGTCCTGCCCTGGAATCGCTGGTGGAGCGGCTGGGTCTGCAGGACAGGGTTAAGTTCCTGGGCCTTGCCAGCGATGAGGATCTTCGCCAGGCCTACATCAGGGCGGACATCTTCTGCATGCCGGGGACTGCCGAGCTGCAGTCCCTGGTGACCCTTGAGGCGATGTCCGCGTCCACTCCAGTTTTGCTGGCCGACGCAATGGCCCTGCCACACCTGGTGCGCGACGGCGAGAACGGCTACCTCTTCACTCCGAATGACAGCGCAGACCTTGCGGAGAAACTCACGCGCATTCTGCGGCTGCCGTCGGAGAAGCGCAAGGCGATGGGCGAAGCGAGCCGCTGGATGGTGGAGCCGCACAGCATCCAGGGCACCCTGCAGACCTTCGAAGACCTCTACCGTGGCGCAAGCTATGACGACAAGGTCGTCTAGGAGCGCCTGGTCTAAACCCGTCCGCCAGTTTGCTAGAGTGTTTTTGCCCCGCAGATCACGGGCCCGGTCACCCGGGTGCCCGGAATCTGGGAGGTACTTCAGGTACATGGGGCTATAGCTCAGCTGGTTAGAGCGCGGGACTCATAATCCTAAGGTCCTCGGTTCAAGTCCGAGTAGCCCTACCTGTTCTGCAAAGAGCCGCGGCCGACGTTCAACGTCGGC
>NZ_JAPSHJ010000091.1 GCF_031179985.1 Arthrobacter sp.
TCAGACAGCCTCCGGAACTAGGGTATGATTGACGGGTTGCTTCTTATGGGGGCATGGCGCAATTGGTAGCGCACCTGCTTTGCAAGCAGGGGGTTCGGGGTTCGAGTCCCCGTGCCTCCACCATAAGGAAGAGTCCCAGCCAGATATGGCCGGGACTCTTCAATTTAACGTGCCTTCTGCCGGATCGGCCGGGGTTGGTATCGGCACACTACGCTGTAACGGTGACGTTCTTCATTGCCGCCTTGGGAGTCCTGGGCGTTGCATCCTCCGGCCCCCTCATCGCTGCGACACTGGGCGGCACAACGGTGACAGCCCTGGCCATAGCGTTCTGGCGCAATGCGATTGGCTCGGCGGTCATGGCCACCCCTACCCTGCTGCGGGACCCGTCCCACTTCGGAAGGGTGACGGGACCGGAATTCCGCTGGTCGCTCGTGGCGGCCTTGGCCCTCGCGCTCCACTTCGCCTGCTTTATCACGTCCCTGCAGCTGACGTCGGTGGCCGCTGCCACCGCCCTGGTCTGCCTGCAGTCGGCCTGGATCGCCGTAATCCAGCTCTTCCGCGGCGTACGGCACGGCTGGCCGGTGCTGGCTGGGCTCGGCCTTGCATTCGGCGGCGTCGTGGCCATCACGGGCTTCGACATGGGCACTTCCTCGGAAGCGCTGCTGGGAGACCTCCTTGCCATGGCCGGCGGTCTCCTCGCAGGCATCTACACGCTGGCCGGGGGCAGGGCTCGGCAGAGCATGACAACAGGCACCTACACGACGCTCTGCTACGGTATGTGCGCAGCCTTCGTCGCGGTGTTGGCACTGTTCACCAACCAGGCACTCTCCGGCTTCGAGGCGGCAGGGTGGCTGGGCATCATTGCCATTACTGTCTGCGCACAGCTGGTGGGGCACACGGCGTTCAATCACCTGCTGGCCACCATGAGCCCCCTGCTCGTTTCCATGATCATCCTGCTGGAAATCCCCGGGGCAGCACTCCTCGCCGCGGTCTTCCTGAATGAGACTCTGCCGGCGGGAACGTATGCTGGCCTTGCGCTGATCCTGGTGGGACTCGCCGTCGTCGTTGCCGGACAGCGCAGCGCCAAAGGGGGAAGAGGTAAACCGCCCACGGGGCCGGCCCTGGCCGAGCTGGGAACGGACTGATTGAGCGCCGTCTGATCCAGCGCCGACTGCTGGAGCGCTACTGCCCGCCGCGGCGGGCAGGCTGGCTGGTGTTCACCGTGTGGATGGCCCGCAGCAGCTTCGCGGGGAAGTAAACGGAGAAGAAGACCACCATCGGGGCCTTGAGGGCCATTTTCTTGACGTTGTGGGCCTTGTACGTGCGGTCGAAGCGGGTCACGTAGTAGCGGTAGTCCCGGGGCGAGTCCTCAAGGCGGCGGGCGGACATTCCTGAAACCATCTGCGGCCAGTACTGGATTTTCAGGTCATGGTCGGCGAGGTGCAGGGAGAGGTCGATGTCCTCATGCATCTCGTCCTTCTCGTCCCGGCAGGCCTCCCCGCGGATGGTCTCCCACGCTGTACGCCGAAGCGCCATGTTCGAGCCGAAGAGGAAATGGTATTGGTGCTTGGCCAGCTTGAGCATCAGCTGGCGCATCTTGTCATCCGCTTTGAGCCCGAACCGGCGCATCGGCATGTCGTAATAGACCACCGGTCCTGTCGCAGCCTGGGTGGAGGGGTCCTCGAATGCCTTCTGAACCTGCTCCACCCAGTCCGGCTCGACAACGGAGTCGGCATCAATGCGGCCCAAAATGTCTCCGGTGGCGTGGTCGAGGCCGAAGTTACGCGTGGGAATGAGCCCCTGCTCTTTGTCCTGGCGCAGAAGGATGATCGGGCTCTCCGGATACTCCTGCTGCATCTGGCGCACAATCTCCGCCGTGCGGTCCTTGGACATGTTGTCCACGACGATGATTTCGTGTGCCGGAACGGACTGATAGATCGCGGCGATCAGGCACTGTCTTATGACGCTTTCCTCGTTGTACGCCGGAATAACTATTGATACGCCCGGCTGCTGCGGAGCGTCAAAGGAGGCATCCTGGGAGGATCTATCGGGTGACATTCCCTCAAATTTAGCATCGATCGATTTTCTTCCCCGGCCTTTACGGCCGGGTCGGCGAAGAAGCAGATCCGGAAAAGGGGTCAACCAACGGGCTGGAGCGGAAAGGCCAGAACAGGAGAAGGGGCCCCTTGCGGGACCCCTCCATGTGCGTGCCGGCCAGGTGCGGCTACTCTTTTTACTTCCCGGACTGCTTTCCGGCGTCCTCACCTATCTTGGTGGAGAGGTCTTCGACGGCGTCCCTGGCATCGGCGGCGACCGTTCCGGCGTCGGAATCCTCGGCGACGTGCTTGGCCTTGTCGGACGAGCCCTGGAGGGATTCGTCTGACGCGGAAGCAACCGGGGCCGTGTCAGACTCTGTGACGGTTTCGGTAACCGTGGTGGCCGGCACCGGTGCTGGAGTTTCAGCTGCCGGAGTGGACGGAGCCGGGGTGACGGGCGACGGAGTCTTCCATGGGTCTTCAACAGGCTTGGAGGCCTTCCAGGCCGCGACGCCGGCGGCAACGGCAGCTGCGATCACTCCCACGATCAGCAGGCCGCGCTTCTTGGGCTTCTCCGGCTCAACGACAATTGGCTGGCGGGTGATGACGCGGCCTGCCTCAGAAGCGGCAGACTTCAGCTGCGTGCCGGCAACCTGGGCCTGCTCCTGGAGGGCGTGGATGATTCCGACGTCGCCCAACTTCTGCGCGACTGCATCAACGCGTGCCGGGGTGCCTTCGAGCGTGCGGTGGACCACATCGGAGGCGGTTCCGATCTGGTCAGAGAGCTTGGGCAGGTACTCCACCACGACGCGGTCACGCGCCGAGGCAATCACCGGACTGGCCTTGTCCAGCGCGTCGTGCAGTTTCGGAGTTGCGCCGTCAACGGCGTCCTGGATCTTGGGTGCCAGTTGTGCAATTCCGTCCTGAATGCGGGGGGTTACCGTGGCAACTCCGTCAGCCAGGTTGTGGGCCGCTGACTTGAGCCCCTCCTGGATTTTGGGAGAAGCGGTGTCAATGCTCTGCTGCAGCCGGGGCACGGCCCAATCCACAGCCGCTTCAACCCGGTCTTTGGCATTCTCGACAGCTGAACTGACCGACAACTCCAGTTCGCGGGCAATACGATCCGATTTCTTCACAACTACCTCCCGATTAATGTGACGGTTCTGTCGCTAGCCTACGTGGAGGACCAGCCGCGCTGCTATCGTTCCCTCGGATTGCGGGCGGATTTCACCCAGCGCGGAACTGCCTTTGGCGCCTCCTTCGGCGTTGACCCTCCATGAAAGAATGACCGTATGACTGCCACAGCAACTGCAAAAGCAACCATCCACACAAGCCTCGGCGACATCGTCGTGAACCTCTTCGGCAACCACGCGCCGAAGACCGTTAAGAACTTCATTGGACTGGCCACCGGCGAACAGCAGTGGACGCATCCGGAGACCGGCGAGGACAAGACCGGCACGCCGCTGTACAACGGCACCATCTTCCACCGCATCATCAAAGACTTCATGATCCAGGCCGGCGATCCCCTCGGCCGTGGCACCGGCGGACCCGGCTACCGCTTCGACGACGAGATCCACCCTGAACTGAGCTTCAACGCCCCCTACAAGCTGGCCATGGCCAACGCCGGTATCCAGATGGGCAAGGGAACCAACGGTTCGCAGTTCTTCATCACCACCATCCCCACGGACTGGCTGCAGGGTAAGCACACCATCTTCGGTGAAGTGGCTGACGATGACTCCCGCAAGGTTGTGGACGCCATTGAGGGAGTCCGCACGGGAATGGGCGACCGTCCGGTTGAAGACGTGACCATCAACAGCATCGACGTCGAGCAGCTCTAACCTCACCCATGAGTTACGGAATTCCGTCGGCAGAGCCGTCCGCACAGGTACCCGTGTGCCCCCGGCACCCGGACCGGCCCTCCTACGTGAGCTGCCAGCGCTGTGGGCGTCCCGCATGCCCAGAATGCCAGCGGGCGGCCGCCGTCGGATTCCAATGCGTTGATTGCGTCAACGAAACAAAACGTACGACGCCGGCAGTCCGGACCGTCTACGGCGGCGCCGTCGCGTCGGGCAAGCCCATGGTGACGTTTGCGATCATCGCCGTATGTGCCCTGCTGTTTGTGTTGCAGTGGGTGATTCCGAACGACTCCATCTTCCGTAATCTCGCCTACGCCTCGGTGTTTGCGACTCCCGACTACGGTCTTTTTCAGCCCTGGCGCATGATCACGTCGGCTTTTCTCCATTCCCAGAGCTTCCTTCTCCATATCGTGCTCAACATGTACACGCTGTGGATTTTCGGCCAGGCGCTGGAGCCTTTGTTGGGCCGTATCAGGTTCCTTGCCGTCTACCTGCTCTCTGCCATCGGCGGATCCGTGGGATACCTGCTCCTGACGCCCATCCTTCCTGAAGGCGGTCCCGTTGGAGTTGTGGGCGCTTCCGGCGCCATCTTCGGGCTCTTCGGAGCCATGCTTGTGGTGCAGCGCCACAGGGGCGGTGAAACCAGGCAGCTGTGGGTCCTGATTGCCATCAACGGCGTTATCGGCTTCATGGTCCCCCAAATCGCCTGGCAGGCCCACCTCGGTGGCCTGGTCACAGGAGCCCTGTGCGCCGCCGCCATCGCCTATGTGCCTCGTGGGCCCCGACAGCACTTGCTGCAGTTTGCCGGCCTTGCAGCTGTCCTGGCCCTGCTGGTGGCGCTCACCTGGTACCGAATCACCGCCGGCTGACCTTTTCTCTCCGCACGGACCGACGCGCCTCCAAAGAAGCGCGAACGGACACTTGGGCTCCTCGTGGGCTGCGCGAACGGACACTTAGGCCCCTCGTGGGCTGCGCGAACGGGCATTCATTTGGGCCCCTCGACGCTGACATTTGAGGGCATTATCTGCTCGTTCGCGCCTCGACACCTCAACTGATCGGTCGCGCCAAGAGGCTTAGGTGTCCATTCGCGCCAGAGGCAGTGGCAGGGTTTTCCACAAGACTTATCCACACTGTTGGTAACTTACACAGCTGTAGTTCCGTCGCAAACCCGCCTAAATCCCCGCACTGGAGCCGTTCCGGGGCCTCCACCGGTGACTGCGTCCACATCTGGGGATAACTTGAACAGAGGCTCCTGTGGTTAAGTGGACAACTTCTGGCGTGCCCAGCCACTACACCCGTGCAATCCCGCCCTCTTGAGCTTCTCCCCATGGTGAACCCGCCGTCCGTCAGGCACAGCCGCTGGAAAGCTGGCAGCAGGCCCCAGATGGGGACAGCACGCGTGTCAGGGTTTCAACAGGGTTATTCACACTGTTAATAACGTACAGGGCTGTAGTTCTCCCCTCCCATGATGCTCTCAGGCCCTGCAATCCGCTGTTTCGCACATTCGCTCCCACAGCTTTTCCCCAGCTGTGGATAACGTGTGGGTACTGCCCTGTTGCTATGTGGATAACTTGACGTGCCGTCGCGTGTAGTCTCAGACTCGTCGCCAGCTTTGCTTACGCCCTCCGCAGCTGTGGGGGGCCTAGCCACTGAGGAGTACGCCGTGAGCACCACAGAACACATCTACCTGGACAAGTACCACCCGGCGTCGTGGCGGGCCCTTAATGGTCTGGGCCTGAAGGTCCGGGAGGCGGCGGTTGAAGCGGGCCTTACCCGCACGCTTATCGAGCTGCTGAACGTCCGCACATCCCAGCTCAACGGCTGCGCCTATTGCCTGGACATGCACGTAGCCGACGCCCTCAAGGCAGGCGAATCGAGTCAGCGGCTTGCAGTACTTCCCGCATGGCGGGACACCGACCTTTTTGACGGTACGGAGCGGGCCGCCTTGGCGCTTGCAGAGAGCATCACCGGCCTTCCCGACGCCCCCATCCGTGAGCAGGAGGATGCGTACGCCCGGGACCATCTGAGCGCTGAGCAATACTCTGCCGTGAGCTGGCTGGTGATCACCATGAACGCGTTCAACCGCGTCTCAATCACGAGCCGGCACCCGGTGCGGCCGGCAAAAAGCTAGCCTCATTGTCCCCCAAGGGTTATCCACAGCTGTTTTCCACAAGTGTTAATAACTGGCTTCTCGTTTCCCAGATTCATCGGCGCCAGCTGTGGCGGGCCCGGGATGAGCTGGCCCAAGACAAACGGCCGGTTTTCAACAGTGTGGATAACTTTTCCAACATCTGTGGAAAGTCAGGTCAGTGTTGAGAAAGGGACGGTCAGAGCCATATCCCGGAGGAACCTCTGCGGTGGCTGTCCACGAGATGGGTGTCCACCATGCCGATGGCCTCCATAAGGGCGAACATCGTGGTGGGTCCGACGAAGGCGAAGCCCTTCTTCCTGAG